>JACQYF010000080.1 GCA_016208315.1 Chloroflexota bacterium
ACCCCGACCTTGCCCCATTCGGTGGTGAGCAACGGGTGATGGCCCTCGGACTCGGCCAGCTCGCCGATTTGGTTGGTGAACGTGAGCGCCTCCCGAAAGTTCTTGAAGGTGTACGTGCGCTCGAGCCGCGGGATGCCCTCGCGCGTGACGATTTGCCAATCGGGAATTTGCGGCTTGTATTCCGCCATCTCGGCGTCGGTCACGCGCGGCGAATCGGCGCGACACGCGACACATTTTTGTTCCGTCAGTTTCGTCGTACTCATTTCGGTTCGCCATCGGCCAGGAGTTGCGCCAGGTTCTTGTAGCCCTGTTCGGATTTCATCATTTTCACAATCGCCGAGCACATCGGGCGTTTGAGCGGGCCTGGGATCGCCATCGTCAGCTTGAAGCGCACGTCGAGGCGCGTTCCATTTGCCGTCGGCGTAAGATAATTGGTTTGCATCAAGTCGGGTTTGGCCGATTTCGGATTGCGGTCGTCTTGAGTATAGTATTCAAAGGGCCGCCAATCGAGAACGGTTTGGATGCGCTCGCTGTTGTCGCCGTGGATGCAGTGATTCTGCATTCCCGCGCCGCGGCGTCCGTCAACCTTGTCCACCGTAAATTTGTGGTGAAGGTCCCACAACATCTTTTTGCGGGGATCGTTCAAATAGTCCCAGACCACGGGCGGCGGGGCAGCAATATCAATTGTGACGCGAAAGTCGGCTTCTTCCGGCTTGACGAATACGCGGCGCGCCGCGACAAAATCCTGGTAATACGCGAGCAGATTCAAACTGTACGTTTTGATCTCGCCGAGGTGCTCATAGCTCTCGATTTGCTCGTGCATGCCTTGCGATTCGAGGCCCATGTGCTTGAGCGTCATTTCGGTGAAGAGCGCGTACGCGTGCCAACCGGTGGTTTCGGCCACGTGGTTATTGGCGAGGCGATGGACGAGGTTCACGTCCGAACCAATGGGTTTCGATGTTCCCGCGACGGTCTGCAGAATATAGTTGCCGCACGAGGTGATGAATTTCAAGTCGAGGGTCGGGATGAGGCGGCAGGCATTGCAAGTGCAGGTTGTCTTGCGCCGGATCGCCTCGACACGATCTTTGAACGCGACATAGGTGGCCTGGAACAGTTCGAGGACGGTCTCGCCGCGCGGGATCGCGTTTTCGGGCGCGCAGACGTAGACGGCGTCGCCTTCCAATTCGACGAGCGTGAACAGCGGAGTCAGGCGCTGCACGATCAATTCCAGCAACTCGCTCAGAATATCGTGCGCGTGCTCCAACTCGGTGGCGGCCATGAAAGACGTAAAGCCCGAAATGTCGGCCAAGATGAGGTACCCATGCTGCGTTTTCGATTCCATCGTCAAACGCTCGTCAAGGCAGCGACTTGATCTTGCCGTCTTGAACGCGAGTTTCCGAATCGAACTCGGCGACCAGGCCGCCGAAGCGCAGGATTTTCATGTGGTAGGTCACTTTGTCCCCTGCGGCTTTAATGTTGCTGATCTCCCACTGTGTGCCGCGACTCACGTCATTTTGGAACACCGGGCGGATCTCATCCTTGCCCTTGTATTGAACCCCGGTAAAGACCGTGTAGACGGCATCGTCGGCGAGCAGGCCCATGGCGGTGTCCAAGTCTTTGGCATTGTACGCGTTGACAAAGCCGGTGAGTACGGCGGCCGCATCTTGCGCCGCAGCCGTGGGCGCTTGAGCGGGTACGCTCGTCGGCGGCGATTGCGCCGGAGCCGGCGCGCAAGCAGCGAGCAGGCCGAGCAACAAGACGAATCGAATGGCATTCATGGCTGCCTCCGTTATGCGGCGACCGCGTCGCGCAGGGCGGCGTAGGATTTGCAAAGCTCTTCTTCTTCTTGCGCCAAGAGGGGGCTTGAGGACTGTTTGCCGTCGTTTACCCAATAATCGGAATAGAGCATCCCCTGGGCACGGTGGAATGCGGCTTGGCGCACGCGCTCGCGGGTCGTGCCATACGCCAGCGCGTAGATGTCGGTCAACGCATCCACCAATTCGTCGTTCTTGGGATTCGCAAAGAGCTTGCGGTGAACGCCCCACCAATGCACTTCCAGGCGAGCCGCCTGGTCTAGGTCGAAATTCAGATTGTGAATCTTTTTGATGAACGCGTAAAAACGCCGGACGTATGCTTGTGAGCGCGGGATGTCGTTATCCGGGTAGGGCGCAAATGCCATCTCGGCGCGCGCCATCAGGTACGCGCCGTAAATCGCTTGCCAGAGCGACAGTCCAAAAGTCTCGCGCACCAACCCGACGGACACGCGCAGCAGTTTCGGCCAGTCTTTTTGATAGTACGCGACATAGTTTTCTTTTTCGTAAAATGCGATCTTTTGCGGATCGAAATTTCGGATTGGGTTTGAATTCATGTTGTCGCTCCAATACTGCCTGAATAAGCGACAGACCTTCGAGGTTGTCGGAAACCTCGAAGGTCTTCTCAGCGCTTCGCGATCAGCTCGATCAGTTTGGGATAGACGATGTCGGTGCGTTGCTTCGGTCGCGCGGGGTCAATCAGGTCGTGACCCAGCTTGAGACTGGCGTCAAACTCAAAAGCGCTAATGTCGCGCGCGCCGTGCTTCCGCCAATCGTTGACGACGGCAGCGGTGGCGGCATTATCAACGGCATCGTCATTTGCATTCGTGATCACGAGGATTGAACGCGCGGCGGGCGCGCGGCGCTGCGCGCTCGCTTTGACCGCAAAGCCAAAGCGCAGAATCTGCGCCAGCGCATGAGTCGCGTAGCGCGGATAAGTGTTGGGCAAACCGCCGGCGGCTTTCAACTCCGGTTCCCACCATTCGAATGAATTGGGCAGAGTCAAATAGAGGTTCGCGACTGGCGCCGTCAATAGCGCGGGTATTTGCTTGTAACCCAATCCCGGCGAAATAGCCACCGCCAAATCCAGGTCGGCGCGATTTTGCGAGGCCCAGGCGGTGACGGCGCCGCCGGCCGAGATTCCAACCATGGTGACCTGCTCGCCCAGTCCGCGCGCTATATCAACCACCTGATCAGAGTATGCCGCCAGTTCCTCGGCGGTGAGGTTTGCCTGGTCATCCGTCAAGCGATCGGCCAGACCATGATGGGGAAGCGGCGGAACCAGCACATTGTAGCCCAGCTCATAGAACATCGTTCCGAGCGACTGGAACATGTCTGGGCAAAAAGTATAGCCGTGCACAAAGACGACCGCGCGTTCGACTTTGCTGCCGTGTGTCATCAGTTTCGTGCGACACGTCGGATTATGGGTCGAACTCTCTTTGGCTTGCAGCGTTTCAATGCGCTCGATTGCTTGAGCGTAGGAATCAACCGGGCGCGCTCGCGACGATAGCTGTTGGGTATTCGGCGGGACAAACGCGGTGAGCGCCAGGAGCAACACGAATGACACGATGGCTGACACAATCCATCGTAGTCTGTGAAAGGGCCTGAGTTTTGTCATCGGCATCCTCCTCTTTCAAAATCGTAAACCGAGTATGCCGCATTTCCCAGGCAATTTCCAGACCGAAAAGTGCTCACTTTTTGTTCAGTGTAAAGTATGCGACGGTTTGCCACCGGCCCCACCACCAGTGCAGGTGCGCTTTGCCAAGATAAAGGTCGCCCGCGATCTGCACCAACTCGTCGAGTACGCGGCGGATCGTCGCTTTGGGATTAGCGGCGAGGTCATAGTCAATTTTTAGCACGGTGCGGTCAGGATCGCTTTTGCCTGGCCCGAGGTAGGTGCGGAAGGCAAAGGCGCGATACGTTTGGGGCGTATCGTCCACATAGGCACGATAGAGGGGCCAGTAGACGTGCGCGAGGGCGAGTGAATCGCGCGTAAAGAGATTGTCGCCCGTGCCGCGCGCGGCGTCGAACGTCTTGCCCTGCCACGGCATCCACCGGCCCGCCATCGTCTCGGCGAATTGCGTCAGCCCGGGCGCGACATCCAGCGCGATCAGTTCGCCGCGGTATCGCCCGTCGAGCGGCGGAGCGGGCGGCACGCCGGCGCGGAATATTAGGTTCAGCGCGTCAAACGCTTCGCGGCGATTGCGTTTCGCGAACGATTGCGCCGCGTAAATCTGATCCTGAATTGCCGCCTTTTCCGGCGCGATGCGAAATTCTACTTGTGTATGCATCGAGTCTCCCCTTGCTCATTCGGCGACGGGCAGGGCCGATTCGGCGCCCTGGCGCTCTTGCAGGAGGGTGATCCCAAGACAGACGGGGCATGCCGCGGCCGTGAATGAGCCGTAATTGTTCGTCGTCGCCGCGCCGCGCCGCCGCGCGTTATTCCGTATCATCATCCAACCCGCTACGCCAAGCAGAAGCACGGCGAGAGCGAGGAGCAGGATGACTGGCAACGGCAAATTGAGCAAGGCGAGCACCGCGCCGCCAACATACCCAATCGCGAAATGCCAGCTTAGGAAAAAGATGCTGCCTGCGATCAACCCGGGCACGAACGCGGCCAGCGGCAACGCGGCGAGACCTGATGCGGGAACAATCGCGATGCGGACGCCCGGCGTCGTCAACCCGAGCATGACCGCGACCGCGCCGCCCTTGCGTACCGTCCCCATCGCGCGATCAAGCCGCTCTCTCGTCAGCCCGATGTAATTGCCCAGGCGGTAGATCAATCGTCGTCCCGGGCCTTTCGCCATGCTGTACTGCACTAGCCCGCCAATCAGCATCGGAATGAGAATCGCGAGAAACACCGCGGCGAACGGGAACCGGCCGGTCGCCGCGCGCGCCGCCGCGCCAAGCATGATCAAGTCGGCCGGAATCGGGACCGGCACGCCGAGTTCTTTGAGCATCATGATTCCAAAGACGGCGAGCAGTCCGTAGGTATCGAGGAATTGTTCGAGCAGTTGTGCGAAATCCATGGTGTTCATTCGGGTGTGGGAGTGTGGGGGTATGGGCGTACGTCACTCCCATACTCCCATACCCCCATACTCAATCTACATCGGCGGGCGTTGTTCCATCGGTCCGCGCTTGGTCGCTTGGGCTTTCATTTCGGCCGCCTGCTTGGCAGCTTGCTCACCCATCGGAATCACGCCCAATTGCTGCAACAAGCCGAGTTGGTCGAAGACGCCCCAGCCCTCGGCCAGTTTGCCGTTTTCGCAGCGCGTGATGTCCGTCCCGGTGACGGTCGCGCGCTTGTTGGTGGCGGGAATGCCGAGCAGCTCGCCCTTGTGCGTACCGGTGCTGCTCCATCGGCAAACCACCTTGTCGCCCTCCGCCATGATGTCTTCGATGGTGAAATGGATGTCGGGTACCGCGTTGCGGTACATCATGATGATTTGGCGCAGCCCGTCGCGGTTGTTCGGAATGCCGGGTGGATTGCCAGGACTGTGGCTGACATAGTTGGGCACGCAAATCTCGTCGAGGACGCTGTATTTGCCTTGGTTGAACACTTCTTCGTAAAAGCGGCGCAGGGTCGCTTTGTTTTGTTCTGTTGACATTTCAGATATTCTCCTCTCGCTTGGAATCGGGTTGGATTATTGGCCCGGCGTTGGCGCCAGTCCGAGTTGTTGAAGCATGCCGAGCTGGTCAATCGAAGCCCAATGCTCCAGGATCTTGCCGCTCGGACCGTAGCGGACCGTGTGGATTTCCGACCACATGGCATGTTTGCCGGTCGCGGGCATGCCCTGGAATGGCCCTTTCATCGTGCCATGCCCCGTCGCGCGCTGCACCACCTTGTCGCCGTCGGCAATGCTATCGTCAACGGTGTAATGAAAATCGGGAAAGGCGGCCCGCAGCTCGCCAAAGAACTGCTTTGTGCCCTCGATGCCGGGCGGATAGCCGGGCGTCCGGGCGTGGTCAACAAAGTCTGGCGTGAAGAATTCGCCCATGCGATCCAACTGGCCCGTGTTGAGGATTTGCTCGACAAAGCGCTTGACGTTGGCTTTGTTTTGTTCGGTCGTCATTAAAGTCTCCTTCGGAAATAATCCGCGAATCTACGCGGACCAAATTTCCATTCTTTTCGCGCGATCAAACCGGCGCGCCGGCGCCGGGTTTCGATCGGCCCGTCTCAGGCCGCCCCGCTGGCTTGGTCGCTTGCGCGCCCGGACTCGCCGCGGCCGGAATCACGCCCAGTTGCTGCATCAATCCCAGCTGGTCGAAGGTGTTCCATGTCTCGACGATCTTGCCGCCTACGATGCGATCAATCACGTGACCCGAGATGTTCATCCGCTTGCCGGTTGGCGGCATGCCGAACAAATTGCCCTTGTTCGTGCCTTGCGCGGACCAACGCGTGACGACGCGGTCCCCTTCGGCGATCTGCTCGTCTATCGTGGACCGCAGGTCGGGAAACGCGGTCCGGTACATGTTGATGAACGCCTTGATCCCTTCACGCGCCGGCGGCAAACCGGGCGGCGCATCGTGATTCACATAGTTGTCGGCGCAGACCTCGTCCACGACCGACAGGTTGCCTTTGTCGAATCCTTCCTCGATGAGGCGACGGCTGATCCGTTTGTTTTGTTCTGACACGGTATATTCTCCCTCCCTGCAAGATTATTGGCCCGGCGTTGGCGCCAGACCTAATTGTTGGAGCATGCCGAGCTGATCCGTATTGCCCCAGTGTTCCACGAACTTGCCGCCGGGGCCCATGCGGGCCGTGTGGATTTCCGACCATATCGCGTGTTTTCCGGTCGGGGCCATCCCCAAGAACGCGCCTTTCATCGTACCGTGCCCGGTCAAATGATGCACGACCTTGTCTCCTTCGGCAATGGTGGTATCAATCGTGTAATGAAAATCCGGGAACGCGGCGCGCAAGCCGCCGAAGAACGTCTTGAAGCCCTCCACGCCGGTTGGAAAGTTGGGCGCGGGCGGTGGGACGTGTTCGACATAGTCCGCGGCGAAGAACTCGGTGAAGCGGTCCAATTTGCCGGCGTTGAGCACGTCTTGGACGAAGCGATTCGCGAATTCTTTGTTCTGTTCGGTTGACATTTGACGATTCTCCTCTCGCTGGATTTCTATTGGGCGCGGTTCGGCTCGAACCACGCTGGTCCATTATTGGTTTTCTGACTTGTCCTCACGACGGCGCGCCGGGTTGTGATCGCCCCTTGTCGGCACGCCCCGTCGGCGTGGAGGGCTGGCTCGCGGGCGGCTGCGCGCCGCTCGCCGCGGGCATTGCGCCGATCTGTTGCAGCACCGTGACAAAATCCTCAACGTGCCAGACTTCGGCGATCTTGCCGTTCTCGATGCGGTACATATCGGTGTAAGTGAACTCGACCGGTCTGTTGCTGGCCGGAATCCCGGTCAAGGTTCCTTTATGCGTGGCGCGCGCGACCCCGTGATCGAACACCTTGTCGCCTTCGCAAACCATCAGCGCGCCGCTGATCTGCATGTCAGGGAACGCTTGCAAGAACTCTTTCAGCCCGTCTATCATTCCCTGTTTGCCCGGCTTCTGGTTCGGCACCGGGTTGTGATCAACCACATTGTCGGCCAGTAGGGCGCCCAGGCCCTGCCAATTGCCTTTCTTCCATTCCGCGTAGAATTTTTCTACGACCAAGTTGTTATCGTGATGGGACATCTCATTCCTCCTCTTGTATTATTGAGCCGCGCCGGGCGCCGGCGCGAGACCCAACTGAGCCATCATACCCAATTGGTCTACGTTGCCCCAATGTTCGACGATCTTGCCGTCCTGGTTCAGGCGCACCACGTGCAGTTCCGGCCACGAAGCGTGCTTGCCGGTGGCGGGCATGCCCTGCAAGGTTCCCATCATCGTCCCATGCCCGGTCACGCGCGACGCGACGAGATCGCCGTCACACAAGGTATCGTCAACCGTGTAGCGGAAATCCGGAAACGCGGCGCGAAGCATTGTGACCGTTTGGATAACGCCTTCGCGCGTGGGGGGAACTCCTGGGGCCGTAGCGCGCTCGACGTAATCAGGAGCGAAGTAATCTTTTATCCGCTCTGGATGGTTCTGATTGATCACTTCGTCGAGCATCCGATTGACCTGAGCTTTCGCTTGTTCAGGTGACATTGCGTTGACTCCTTTCGTGCAATAGGTGCGACGACGGTTTTCGCACCCGGTTGTTTGAGACTTCCGAAGTCTCCGAGACTTCGGAAGTCTGCGACTAGCCCATTTGGGCTTGCCGTCGCTCGCCCATCCGTCGCTCGACGCCGCTGTACGCGTCCGCCATCGCCGGCTCTCGTCTCTCTCGCACTCGCCGCTCGACGCCGCGAAATTCCACCGCGACCATCGGCGCGTGCTGCCACAAGGCGGCGCCGAGCCAAAGATACCAGATCGGACCGACGATGAAACCGTTGAGCAGCGCGGGTCCCAGGATGACGGGATTGGCCGGGTCAAGGATGATCAAACGCCCGAGATACAAGATCGCGAGGAGGATCGCGGACACGTAACCAACGTAGCCGAGCGCGTGCGAGAAGACGCGGCTGCGCGTGATCAGCCCGGAAAAGACAAAGAGGGCGATGGCCGTAAAGCCAAAGGTGAGTAGCCCACGCGGATCAACTTGGTTGGGAAGGGCCAAAACTTCGAAGGGTGGTGGCGTGGCGGGAATATTGACGTTGTACGCTAGATCATAGCCGCCGTGGATAGCCGTGCCTACCGCGCCGGTCATTCCCACGATCAGCGCCCACAACGCAAACGCCATTTCGGTTTGGCGCAGGCGATGGTAGAGCGCGACAAATACCGGCGTGGCAAAGAGGCCGACTAGAGTCAGAAAGAGCGAAGAGAGTAGCGCGCTTCGAAGGACGATGAACGAAACGGCGTATAGAAAAGCGCAAATACCGGCGACGGTCGCGCAAAAACCGGCAAAGCGTTCATAGGACTTGGTCTGCATATCGCTTGCTCCTTATTGGGTGGTTGGGTGGTATGCTCATTGGCCAATGAGCATACCACCTCCGCGGTGAATGGATGGAACAATGTCAGAGTATTTAGCGGGTCACGCGGCCTGTCACGGCTTCCATGACGGCTGCGGGACGGAAGGCCGCGACGAGCGCCCAGACGCCGACCACAAAGTGAACCACGTCGTCCAGGAGTTCGACGTTGGTGACGCCGAGGTTCGGCGCGGGCAAGCCGGCGTAGGCAAAGCCGAGCAACGTCACGACGATGCCGAAAACGCCCAACAGCGCGACCAACCACTTTTGCAGGTTCGGAGCCAGAACACGCGCGGCAATCAAGGCGACGATTCCGAGGATCGTGTGCGCGATGTTTTCGAACGCGTCGAAGTAGAGCACATCACCTGCGCCGAACGCCGTGAGGAATTTGCCCGCCGGGAAAATCAATTCGAGCAGAAATCCCGCGATTCCCAGCACCAGCAGGATGATGCCTCCGAGCTGCAAGAAACCCTTGGGTCTAAGGTACTTGTCCATTTTTCTCACCTCCTTTCTTTGGATTTTACAATTCGGGCAACAGCCCGATGGATCGTAACAGTCCAGCCACATCCCAGACGTAGTATCCGTGACGAATTTTGTCGCCTTCGAGCGTCAAGACCGAGACTCCATGAACCTTGATTTTGCGGCCGGTCGGCGGGATGTTCATTAACGTGCCGCGATGCGTGCCCGAGGCGGTCCAGACTTGCACGATGTGGCTGGTGTCCACAATCGTCTGTTCCTCTGTGAATTCCAGATCGGGAAAGGCCTGGAAATACTGCGCGAGCGATTGGCGAATGCCTTCCGGCCCGCGATGCGGCGCGGCGCTCGCCACGTCAATGCCCTCATAGTCGGCGGTATAGTGCCGCGCCGCGCGGTCAAGGTCGTGAGCGTTGTACGCTTGGATCAGATTGCTGACGATTTCGTTCGCTGATTCTGGCATCATTTTGTTGCATATCCTGGCGCAAAAAAACAAACTGTGACTGTCACCCTCTCGATGACAGCCACAGTATAGCGCGAGGGTATGCTCACATTCCAGACCGAAAACTGCTCACTTTGTGCTCATTTTTGTGGGACAACTTGCCAAGTTGTCCTACCTGCCAATCTCCTGATGCCAGAGGATTTCAGTCACGCTGTCAATGCCGGATTTCAGGTGCCGGCGAAAAGTGCTAAAGGGCAAATCGAGAATTTCGGCGGCCTGTTCCTGCGTGGCGGCCGGCTGCAAATACGTGTGAAAGAGCGCGCGATAAAGCTTGGCATCGCGCGGCGAAGCTTGCAGCGATTCCGCGGCCTGCTTGAGCAGCATTTGCAGCGCGGGCACGCGTTCCGCCGTCGCCGCGCCCGGCCCCGTCTTTTCAGTCACGATGCGGGACTGGAGCAGCGGATTGGCTCTCAAGTGCTCCGGGCGACTATAATCGTGCAGCGCCACACGCGCGGCTGCGCCAAAATCGGGTTGGCTGAGGACGATGATGGGCGCCGCGCGCGCCGGCACCGCGATCACTTGCGGCTCGGCAGCCACTTCGCGTTCGGCGAGCAGCGCCAGCCACGCAAGCGGCGGCTCGACGCGCCAGTCGTGGCCGTAAACTCCGTACCGTCTGCCCCCAATCTCGAAATCGGTCTCGGCCAGGCGCGCGAGATTGGCATACGCAAACGCGCCCGCCCACATCTCCGGGTTCGCGCAGGGCAGAAAGTGAAAAGCCAGGCCCGGCGTGGTCAGTTGATAACGCACGCTGTGCAAAAAGATCATCGTCTGCACGGCGGAAACATTCTGATACGTATCACGCGCCATCCAGAAGCGATAGTGCGTTGCCAGTTCGCCGGACCGCAACGGCGCGTGCCGCCGGAGATATTCCCAGGCGACCCGCGTGGCCGGGTCGGCCTCAAGTTCTACGGGTGTCGCGCGCTCCAGCGCGAGCATCGCGATGAATCCGATCGGCTCACCCTTGTCATCGCGATAGACGGTCACCCCGTCCGGCTGCCGCTCGAGCCACTGTCGCGCCAATTTGGCGGATGCGGCGCCTTCATGTTGCGCGACCATCGCGACCAGCGGCACGAGGTCCGCGGCGCGCATGGCGTCGGCCACGCCGCTCCCGGTTTGCCATTCCAACATCGAACGGACGACTGGATTGTCGCGGTGCAGGAAAACGTAATCGAAGAGGACGCGCTGCTGTTCCATGCCATGCGTTTGCGCCAGCCGCGCCGTGTAATACAGGCGCGCGCGATTGTGCAGTTCGCGATACCAATCGGGATTGCGCCAGCGCACGTCGGCGATGAGGGCCTCGCGCGCCAGATCGTGCGGGAAGAGACCTTCGGCGCTCGATTCGACGAACGACAAATCGCGCAGCCACTCGAACAATTCGTGCGCGCCTTGCGTGGAGACCGGATCGGCGGAAACGGCCGCCGCGTCGGTTTGGCGCAGCATCTGCGCCAGCAACGGCTCGGTCGTCACGCGCACGAGCGCGCACGCTTCCAGCGCGGCGCGGTGCGCCGGGCCCGGAACTTTTTGGACGAATTGCTCCAACAAGGTTTTGACGACATCCGGCGCGGCTTCCGGTTGAAAATGAATCGCAGGACGCTGCGCATACACGTCGGCGACGAGCGAAAGCGCGAGCGGATGGCCGTGGGTAAAATCCAAAACGGTCTGGTGTTGGTCGGCCGGCACACGGCGTTTTTCGAGATAGGTCCGGCTTTCCTCCGGCATGAGATTGCGGAGCGGCAGAACGCGCAAGAGCCGCTGCCAGCCCGGGTCCGCGCGCCACGCCGGCGCGGGCGGATTGCGCCCCGCCAGAACGACCAGGACGTGTTGGGGCAATTCGGGGAGAAACACGTCGCGCAGCCAGGCGTCCAGCGGTTCGAGCGCTTCGTAAGTGTCCACGAGGATCACGCGGCGATGCCGGCGCGAAGCGAGGGCTTTAAAGAATGTTTGCGGCGGGGTTAGTCCGAGGGCCGCTTCGAGGACGCGGATAAAAGCGGCCGGCGATGGCTCGACGTTGCGCGCATCCACCGAGATCGCCGGCGCTTGGTTCTTGTCGGAAACGGCGGCAAACTCGCCAAGCAAAGTGGTTTTGCCAACCCCGCCCGGTCCAAAAAGGTACAGAACTTGGAAGGGCAATTCAGCCGACGCGAGCGCGGACTGGAAAAGCTCGATCTCGCCCGCGCGGCCCACAAACCAACTGCGGCGTACCTTTGCAAGCCGGTCTGTCACGCGCGCGGTCGTCGGGCTAGCGCCATCCTTGAAGCGTGTTTGCATCGTCACGGAGGTGATTTTAGTACACTTTGGGCCGTTAGGTCAATGGGGGGAGCGCGCTACCCACCATATTCGATCTGGGAAACCTGCCGGAGTTTGGACAAGCGGTGGGTCGCCGAAATGCGGCGCACGGTGCCGGAGCGCGAGCGCATCACGAGCGATTCGGTGGTCGCGCCGCCGCTGGTATAGTGAACCCCGCGCAGCAATTCGCCGTCGGTGATGCCGGTGGCGGCAAAATAGATTTCCTCGCCCTTGACCAGGTCGTTGATCGCCAGGACCGCTTCGAGCGAATAGCCCATCTGGCGTGCGTACTCTTTTTCGGCTTCGTCGCGCGGGTAGAGGCGGCACTGCATATCGCCGCCGAGACACTTGAGCGCGCACGCGGCGATGACCGCTTCCGGCGAGCCGCCCGACCCGAAGAGCACATCCACGCCCGTGCCTTCCAGCGCGGTCGAGATTGCGCCGGCTACATCGCCGTCGGTGATCAGTTTCAGGCGCGCGCCGCAGGCGCGAATATCGGTGACGTAATTCGAATTGCGCGGGCGGTCGAGCACGACGGCCGTGAGGTCGCTGACGTTCTTGTTTTTCGCCTTGGCGATGGCTTCCAGGTTTTCGCGCACCGAGCGGCGCATGTCAATCAGGCCGCGCGCGGCGGGGCCGACCGCGAGCTTGTCCATGTAAACGAGATGGCCGGGCGAGAACATCGTGCCGCGTTCCGCCATTGCCACGACCGACAGCGCGTTCGGCAGTCCCAGCGATAAAAGGCGTGTGCCATCAATCGGGTCTACGGCAATGTCCACGCTCGGCAGCTTGGTGACGTCGAACGTCACCTCACGGCCAAATCGTTCGCTCGGCCCCTGCGCGGCGAACATGCCAATGCGTTCGCCGTTAAAGAGCATCGGCGCTTTGTCCTTTTCGCCTTCCCCAATCACGACGACTCCATCCAGCGCGATCGAATCGAGCAGCAAGCGCATGGCATCCACGGCGGCCTGGTCGGCGCGCACCTTGTCGCCGCGGCCCATCCAACGTGCCGCGGCCAGCGCCGCCGATTCCGTCACGCGGACCAATTCCATAGCGAGGTTGCGATCGAGCTGTGCCATAGTGTGCCTCCTTTGAAAATTCTGGTGTGATTGTATCACAAAAACGCAGTCGCTCGCAAGGCCTGGGAACGCTTTTGTAACGCCGCTTGTCCTATACTAACTAGGGTAAGTGCGCAATAACACTTGCCCCAGTAGGAGGTCTATCTTGAAACGGCACGTCTCGATGTGGGCAGTCCTGTTGCTCACCTCGATAACCGCCTGCGCGACCGCCCCGGTTCCACTCGCATCGCCCACCAATACCCCCAGCATTCAGCAAGCGCCAACGGTCACCAGCAGCGTTAAAGTTGTTTCGCCGGCAGACGGCTCGACCATCGGCAATCCCCTGATCGTCAAGATGGCCGTCGCCGGCCTGCAGATCATTCCCGCGGCCACCCCTTCGGGTCCGGGCCAGGGCCATCTGCATGTCCTCGTTGACGTGGATACGCCGCCGGTTGGGCAGGCGATTCCGAAAGACGATTCGCACTTTCACTTGGGCGACGGCAAGGACGAATTAACTCTCAAAGAGCTAACACCCGGCAACCATAAACTCACGGCCGTCTTTGCCAATTCCAATCACGTCGTCGTGAGTCCTTTGCTCGTCCATACGATCAACATTACCGTCAGCGCGCCAAAATCCTCGGTTGACCCTGGCTCCGATACAGTAGTGCCAGCCGACAGTGATTCTCACGGGCACAGTGCGGCTCCCTCCACGGTAAGCAAAGAGGCGACGGTTTTCCAGGATGCTGCGTCACCCTTGACGAATCCTGTTCCGGCGCAAGCGCCGCCGCCCGCGCCCGTTCGCAAACCATCGAACGCGCTGATCGAACAGAAGGCGACTACGACCAGCTACCGGTTCGAGGTGTTGGTCGGGCCGATACCGATAACATCGTCGCTAGCTGATGCGGCAACCGCGCACTCGGGCCACATCATGCTGCAAGGCGAACCGGTGATCAGCATGGCGGGCCTGCCGCCCAATTTGCATTTGGACTTGTACGTCTACGACCTCACGACGGGGGCGCTCGTCACCAACCGAGAGGTCGTCATCCGCATAGTGGACGAGCAGACCAAAAACCTGTTGTACGTTCCCGCGGCCACTCTGTATGACGCGGCAATCGGCAAGAGCGACCTGCACTATGGGAATGACGTCGCGTTAAGACCGGGCACGTACGGCGTCTACGTCAACGTCGGCGCTCAGGAGAACGCCCTCCAGATACAAGGCAGCGGCAGCGCGACGGCGTACACTGGCGGCGAGCCGCACATTTTTCAAATCTCCATACCGGGTTCATAACCAATGCAAAGACCTCACAGGTCTCCGAGACCTGTGAGGTCTTTGCATTATCTCACCGCGCCCGGCAGCGGAATCTTGATGTTGAACGGCAGTTGGATGGCCGAGGGTTGCGCGGCGGTCCCGCTCTCGCGGGCGAGGCCGCGGAATTTGAACGTAGCATAGCCCGGAAACACGGCCGCGAGATTCGGGTCGTTCAGCCGCTTGCTTACGATCTCGCCGAGGACGTCCCGGAAATCGGTCGTGATCGCTAAATCTCCCGGACCGTACAATCTATCTTGGCTCAATCCCGGCCACTCGCCGTAAACCTTGGCGCCGATGATTCCGCCGCCCATCACAAACATCACGCCGCCGTGCCCGTGATCGGTGCCCTGGCTCGTGTTCTCCTGAACGCGCCGCCCGAACTCGGACATAGTGACGACGGTGATACGCCGCATCTGATCCTGCAGATCGCGATACAACGCCGCCAAACCGTTAGCGAATTCCTCGATCAACCGCGGCATCTGCCCATTGGACACCACACCCTGCTGAACGTGCGTGTCCCAGCCCCCAATATCCACGCACGCGACTTCTAACCCCATCTCCGCTTTGATCAACTGCGCGACCGTCGCCAGCGATTTGCCGAAGGCGGTCTCGGGATACGTTGCGCCGTTCGCCGGTGTGTACTTGTTTTGGGCGATCTTGGCTAAATCGCGCAGCGCTTGCAACGTTTGCTGCCCTTCGGACTCGACAAACCCATCGCCCGCGTAGAGCGCGGCCAGCGCGTCCTGGATTTGCTGCGCTCTTTTCGCGTCGCCCTGCAAATGGAAATCGGCGATGGATTGCAGCGCGGTCGCCGGCGCCGGACCGCGCAGCGATTGCTGGAGGAGCGACCCCATGCCCACGGCGCGGAACGGCGATTTATTCGCGGACGCGACTTGCTGCAAGTGCCGCCCGATCCAACCGGTCGGGATCGCTTTCTCGCCCGGCGTGCCGCGTTCCATGAAATCCATCGCGTCAAAGTGCGAGTGCGTCGGATCGGGTGAGCCGGCCGCGTGGACGATGGCGAGCGCGCCCGCGTCGTAAATATCCTTCAGCGGCCGCAGGTTCGGATGCAGGCCGAACAAGCCATCCAGGTCGAGCGCCGCGTTGGCATTCGTGGATTTGGGCTGCGCCAGCGCAAGCGTGTCGCGGCGCGCATAGTAATCCTTGTCGCCGTGCGGCGCGACGAGGTTCAACCCATCGGCCCCGCCGCGCATGAAAATACACACGAGCACATCGCCCTGCGTCGCCGTCTCGGGCGCAGCCAACGCGATGCGCGGCATCCACACCGGCCACGTCATCACGCCCATTGCCAGCACGCCCGTGCGTTTGAGCAGGTCGCGGCGAGAGGTTGTGTTGTCCATTTGAAAGCTCCTATCGCGCGTATTGCGTATTGCGTATTACGTCGTACGAAATACGCAATACGCTCTACCGATATTGAAAATGCGGCGATGCGAGAATCAGCGCGACGATTTCGGGCGTCTTGACGGGATCGAATCGCGCGCCCGCGTTGCCGCCCACCGCGCCGATCAATTTTTGCCGGTCGGCTTCGGGAAGCGTACGATGCACGAGCCGGTTGGCCCAAAAGTCCACCACGTCGCCGGTCGTCTTCAAAGACGCGCCGCCGAGAAGCGACTTGAAATCCACGCGACCGGCGGGCACGCGGTTGGCTGCGACCAGGAGCGCGAAATTCCAACGCGTCAGCAAACCGTTCGTATTGATCCACGCGCTGGCCGCGTCAGGATACCCATCGGGCGTGGGATGTTGGAACAGCCCCTGCCCCATCAGGCGCAGCGCGGTCGCGAGCGCACGCGTATCGTCCAACTGCATGTCCAGCGCCCGCGCGCTGGACGCGACCAGCTCAAAGGGCCGCTTGATTTTCTGCGCGCTCGAATTCTCGAACTCGTCTGAGTGGAGAATCGTGCCGAGCACCGCGCGGATGTCGCCGCCCGTTTGCGTGAACGTCTGCGCGGCGCGCTCGACCAACGCGTCGGGTGGCCTATCGGCGACGTAGCGCGTGACCAGTTTCTTGGAGACGTACCGCGCGGTCGAGGGACGATCGGCAAGCACGTCAAGCATCTTCATGCCATCGCCGATGCCGCCGCCTGCCGGGAGATTGACGCCCAGAACGCGCTTGGGGCCGTCGTCGTGCTGGCGGGCGTTGAACTTGCGGCGGGCGAATCGTCCAACCCGTGAACGCACGCGCCAACTCGTACACATCCTCGTGCATATAGCCGCCGTCCACGCCGAGCGTGTGCAGTTCCATGACTTCGCGCGCGTAATTCTCGTTCGGGATGCCCTTGACGTTCGAGCGATTGTCGAGGTACTCGAGCATCGCCGGGCTGGCCGCGCTCGCGTGCAAAAGGTCGCCGAACTTGCCGAAGGCGTACTTTCGAATTACTTCGCGGTCGTCTACCGTTTTCAGCCACTTGACCGCGCCCTTGCCGATAAAGATGCTGAAATGGTTGGACCAAAAATCCACCAGCGTTTCCTGCAACTGGCGCTGGCTGAAAATCGCGCGCAGCACCGTCGCTTGTTCCAATTCGGCAATCACTTGGCGCGGGCCTTGCGTCTGGGCGTTCGATCCGCTTGGCTTGTTTTGCTGCGGATATTTTTGAACTAGCTCGCCGATACTCATCCCCAGCGTTGGGTATTGGCTCGCCAAGCGCGCGTCGAGCGCGCGGTCGTCAATGGTTTCGGGTCGCAACTGCTCTTCGACGAAGGCGTCCACGCCCATCGCCTGCACGCGTTCGAAATCGCCGGGACGCGGCCCGAAGGCGATGCGATTGAGCGCGGTGATCGCCGGGCTGACGGGCCCGAGGGCCTGCGGCGCGCGCCAGGGCCAGGGGAAGGTCGTGGAGCCAAGCGACAGCATGTCCATCGGGGGCTCCTCGTCGAGTCCGGCGACCCATTGCGGCAAGCCGACGAGGGCGGCGGCAAAAGCCATGTCCTTGAGAAAAGCGCGGCGGGTGAGCGGCATACGAATTCACTCCGTTTCTATGACTGCGGGCCATCGCCCTGAATCATGGATGTGTTCAGAGTCTACAACAGAACGGTGACAGCCGCGTTACGGGGGTGTAAAAGGAATGTAAATTGTAGGGGCAACCCTTGTGGTTGCCCAAGACCGGGCAACCACAAGGGTTGCCCCTACGGCGCGCGGCCGTACCGTTGGCCGATAATGGCCTGGCCGTCGGCGCCGAGCGCGAAATCAACGAACGCCTGCAATTCGGGCGCGGGATCGAGGGGTACGACGAACGTGAGGGTTCGCATGAGGGGATAGGTCTGGCTCTCGACCGTTTCGGGCGAAAGGTAGACGTCGTCCACGGCGAGCGCGCGCACTTGCGGCGTCAGCGCGCCCATCGAGGTATAGCCAATCGCTTCGGGATTCTGCGCGACATAGTCCAGCACGGCGGCTTCCGTTGGCATGACGACCGCGGTGCGCGTGACGCGCTGCTGGTTCATCACCATCGTCTCGAAAGCATTCCGCGTGCCCGACCCTTCCTCCCGGCTGACGACGACGATCGCTTTCCCCGCGCTCGGGCCGGTCGGCCACGTCAAAATATCGCCGGAAAAGACTTGAGCGATCTGAGTCGCCTGGATCGCGTTGATCGGGTTTTGCACGTTGACGATGACGGCAATGCCGTCGCGCGCGACCACGACGGCGCGCGCCTGGCTCAACTCACGCGGCATGATCGTGCGCGAAATCATTCCGATCGTTTCGGGCCCCTGGCTTGCGGCGCGCAGGCCCATTTCGGAATTCGCGGCCTGAATGTTAATCGTGACATTCGGATGCTGCTGGGTGTAATCATTGGCGAGGGCGCGCGCCAGCCATTGCATCGAATCGGCCCCGGCCAAAGTAAGGCGCACGGAAGGACGCGGCGTGGGAGTCACCGCGCAAGAGACGAGAAACAGGGAAATGAGGGCAATAACGGAAGTGAGGGCAACGCGCGACATCAGGCACGCACCAGCGCGACCAAGATGATCAGCGCGGCGAGCGCCCAGCGGTAATAGACGAAAATGTCGGTGGAGTGGTGCTGCAAAAAGCGCAAGAGAAATTTGATGCATAGATAACCGCTAACCGCCGCGGCGACAAAGCCGATCGGGAAAAGGATGATTTCGTCGGATGCGATCGCGCCGGTTTGAATGTCCTTGAAAAAATCGTAAATGCTCTT
>JACQYF010000139.1 GCA_016208315.1 Chloroflexota bacterium
ATCATGGCTGACTTGATCCAAGTGCTCGGCCAGATACGAGCCAGTGTAGTTCGCGACCGTACTGACCAGAAATTCGACATATTGAAGTTTGGTAATCATGGCCGCATTCTATCATGCGGCAGACTCAAGCGAAAGTCCTGATCATAAATAGCTCACCATCAGAAGGCACACGCATTTCGCAAACGCAATTTGATTCAGAAAGGATAGGCTGACATGGCACAAGCAGAATCCCAATCGGAAACATTTGAAGAATTCAAAAGATCGTTCTCCTATGGTGCGCGCTCGAACATGAATTTCAAGTTTCTCAAGAATCTTTCGAATGAAGACGCAGGCGAATTCTTCAAACAACTCTTGCAGAAACTGGGAGAGAGTTTTGACAATGGCGATTTGCGTCGCCTCCATCAGTTCATAGTGGAATGGCAAGCACGCGGCTATGCGGCCCGCGGCAACTATGCCTACGATGATACGTCGTTCACTCCGTTGCAAAAACCGATCGCGCAATCGCGGGTAACGCTCTTGACTTCGAGCGGGCATTTCGTCGAAGGACACGATCCCGAACCGTTCGGCATCAAGAAGATGACTCAACAACAGTGCGAGCAGTTGATTGACGATTTTCTCAAGAGCGAACCAACGCTCAGTTCGATTCCGATAGACACGCCGAGGGATCATCTGCGAGTGCGTCATGGCGGTTATGATATTCACGGCGCGCAAACTGATCCGAATGTGGTCTTCGCACTCGAACGCCTGCGCGAAATCCAGCAGGAAGGCATGATTGGCGCACTCGCCGAAGAAGCGTATTCGTTTGTAGGCGCAACCGCGCAAACGCGCTTGCTCAAACATGCGGGACCCGAATGGGTAAAACTATTCAAGCAAAAGCATGTGGATGCCGCTCTGCTGGTGCCGGTCTGACCTGTGTGTCATGTGTCCGTGGGACACGTCGCGCGCTTGCTGGAAGCAGATGGAATTCCAACGGTGGTCATTGCGGTCAAAGCATTTCTGCCGCGCCTTGAGCCAATGAAAATTCCACGTTTGGTGATAACCCATCATCCAATGGGAAGACCGCTGGGTGCGCCTGGTGATCGTGAGCGACAACGTGAGGTGATTATCGCCGCGCTCAAGCTACTCGAAACCGCAACGGAGGGCGGAACGCTGGTTGAATTGGCAGAGCCATATCGTGTTTCGCCAAAGCGTGAATCGAAACATACTCCCGGAAACAAATCCAAGTGAAAAGTCGAAGCGTGCCGCCAGGTAAGATACCGGCGGCACGTATCGTCTTATAAGTGTGAGGGACAACATCTATGCCGCGTGACCTGCCGCTGGGCAACGGAAACCTGCTTGTTGCTTTTGACAACCATTATCAGATTCGTGATTTCTATTGGCCCCACGTGGGACAAGACAATCACGCGATGGGACATCCCTTTCGCACTGGCGTCTGGGTGGAGGGTCAGTTCCGCTGGTTCGACGATGCGGGATGGCAACGCGACCTGGGCTATGAGCACGAAACGCTCGTGTCGAAAGTAAACCTCGCGCACGCTGATTTGAAATTGTCCATCGTCGCCGCAGACGCAGTGGACTTTCACGAGAACGTGCTCGTCCGCCGCTTCGATGTGACCAATCACACCCATCGCGCGCGCGAGGTGCGACTCTTTTTTCATCACGACTTGCACATCGCGGGCAACGAAGTCGGCGACACCGCGTACTATGAACCTGACCGTCGCGCGGTGATTCATTACAAAGGTGCGAATTGGTTTCTCGCGAATGGCGCGCTGGTTCAATCCGAAGGTGACCCAGCCCCAGGATGGGTCGCATCACCTGACACGGCGAAAGGTTTGGTGGTCGGCGCGCACCAATGGGCGTGCGGACTCAAAGAAGTTCACAACCTGCAAGGCACGTGGCGCGACGCCGAAGATGGTCAACTCTCTGGAAGCGCGGTCGCGCACGGATCGGTGGACTCGTGCATCGGATTCACGCTGACGATTCCCGCAGGACAAACGCGCATCGTGTACTCTTGGCTCGTGGTTGGTTCGGACTTTGAAAATGTCGTGGCGCTGAATCGGATGGCGCGACAACGGGGTCCGCAATCTTTTCTCGATCGGACGGCGGCGTACTGGCGCTTGTGGTTGAATCGGCATCGTCCCGATTTTCAAGACCTGCCTCACAAAATTCAAGATCAATACCTCACCAGTCTACTCGTGATTCGCACGCAAATTGATAACGATGGTGCGATCATTGCCGCGAACGATACCGATATTTCTTCGGCGGTGCGTGACACCTATAGTTACATGTGGCCCCGCGACGGTGCGTTGGTGGCGCAAGCATTGACTCTCGCCGGTTACATTGATTTGCCGCGCGCGTTTTTCCAATTTTGCGCCAACGTGATCACGCGCGAAGGTTACCTCCTGCACAAGTACAATCCCGACGGCACGCTCGCCTCGAGTTGGCATCCCTGGTATCGCGAGGGTCACAAAGACCTGCCAATTCAGGAAGACGAAACCGCGCTCGTTTTGTGGGCGCTCTGGAATCACTTTGAACGCTTCGGCGATGTCGAGTTTATCAAGCCGCTCTACAAAACGTTGATTGCTACATCCGCCGAGTTCCTGATTGCATACCGCGATCCAGAAACGAAATTGCCATTGCCCAGTTACGATTTGTGGGAAGAGCGGCGCGGCGTCTTGGCTTGGACGGTTGCGGCAACTTGGGCGGGGTTGAATGCAGCGGCAAATTTCGCGGAAAGTTTCGGCGACACGACGCGCGCGTTCCACTGCCGCGCGGCTGCCGATGAAATCAAAGCCGGCGTCGAAAAATTTCTGTGGCGACCCGAACGCAATTGTTTCGCGCGCATGATCAACCGCGCGCCCGATGGCAACTGGGAAGTGGACGACGCACTCGATGCTTCACTCACCGGGTTGTGGCTCTTTGGGATGTATGCACCTAATGACCTGAAAATCGTCGCGACGATGAATGCCATCCGCGAGCGATTGTGGGTCAAGACGGACATCGGCGGAGTCGCGCGTTACCAGGATGATCGCTATCACCAAGTCAGTCAAGACCTCGCGAACGTGCCGGGGAACCCCTGGTTTATCTCGACTTTGTGGCTGGCGCGTTGGTACGCGGTCACTGCTCGCTCAACATCAGACCTGAAACGTTCGCTATCCCTTATCGAGTGGGTCACGGAACACGCGCTTGCCAGCGGCGTACTGGCGGAACAGGTGCATCCCTTCTCGGGTGCGCCATTATCGGTCAGCCCGCTGACCTGGAGTCACGCGGCATTCGTGTCTACGGTGCAAACTTATTTGCAGACGCAGAAAGAATTGAAAGGAGCATAACCTATGCTGAAAAGAGATGTTTCCAAGAACGGCAAAACGTGCAAGGTGACTTTTGAATTGCCCGCTCAAGTGAACGCGCAGACCGCGTGTTTGTGCGGCGAATTCAACGACTGGGACGAAAAATCTCATCCGATGAAACGGGGCAAGGATGGCAGTTTCAGTTTGACGATCTCGCTGACAACGGGCCAGTCCTATCGCTTTCGCTATCTCCTTGACGGCGAACGCTGGGAGAACGACTGGGAGGCGGACGCCTACGTGCCTAACGAGTTCGGCAGCGAGGATTCGGTGGCGCAACTGTGACAAAATCGCCGATAGGCAACCTTGCACCTGACGCAAGACTGGCTACGATTGACGGACAAACACTCTCGCTCGCCGAGACAATGGGCAAGGGACAAAATA
This sequence comes from Chloroflexota bacterium, assembly GCA_016208315.1. Classification (GTDB taxonomy): domain Bacteria; phylum Chloroflexota; class Anaerolineae; order UBA4142; family UBA4142; genus JACQYF01. The sequence goes on from JACQYF010000139.1 coordinate 3,726, forward strand.
CGCTACTCGTTTTCTTGCGGCACCTGGGTTGACTGCCTTGCCGTGAGCATGTGGCACAGTTGTGCCAACACACGGCTGCGTTTCAAGCAGCGAATACGCGCATCGTCCTGGTGTCGTTTGGAGCGGCGTACCAAGCGCGTGCGTGGCAGGCCGAAATGGGCGCGTGCTTTACGCTCTTGCTTGACCCAGATCGTGCGGCGTATCGCGCGTACGATTTGGAGCGCTCGCTGGCGCGGGCGTGGCAACCGAAAGTGTGGTTGGAGTACGCGCGCTTGATGATGAGCGGCAAAAAATGGCGCGGCATTCAAGGTGACAGCACGCAACTCGGGGGCGATTTTATCGCAGATGCAGATGGCATCCTTCGATTCGCGCATCGCAGTCACGATCCGACGGATCGTCCGTCGGTGGCGCAACTGTTAAAAGAAATTAAGACACTGAATCCCACGATATGAACCTCGCAAACCAACTGTTTCTAGCGGGCGACATTGGCGGAACCAAAACCGCGTTAGCAATTTTCTCCACCGAGCAAGGCGTACGCCAGCCCATTGCAGCAACAACATTTCCGAGCAACCGTTATGCGTCGCTCGAAGAGATGGTCAAAGAATTTCTCGCGGACAAGCATCTTCGGGTGACTCGCGCGAGTCTGGGTGTGGCAGGACCTGTTCAAAAAGAGCGCGCCCAAATTACCAATCTTCCCTGGGTTGTTGACGCACGCATTCTCAGTCAGACCCTCGGCGGCGTTCCCGTTCGTTTGCTAAATGATCTCGTGGCGATTGCGCACGCGATTCCTTTTCTGGAATCTTCTGACTTGGAAACGCTGGAAGAGGGTGCGGCAGGAAAACACAGCCCTATGGCGGTCATTGCCCCAGGTACTGGGCTGGGCGAAGCCTACTTGATCTGGGATGGCAACCGCTATCTTCCGTTGCCATCAGAAGGCGGACACGTCGATTTTGCGCCGACGAATCCAACCGAACTAGAATTGCTGACCTATCTTCAAGCACGCTTGGAACACGTCAGTTACGAACGAGTTTGTTCGGGCAAAGGGATCCCAAACTTGTACGCTTTTTTGAAAGACACCGGGCGTTTCGCTGAACCTGAATGGCTACGCGCCGAGATCGCTTCAGCCCAGGATGTAACGCGCATCATCCTCCAGTCCGCCGTCGAGGGCAAGGCAGATATTTGTGTCGAGACCCTAAAATTTTTCGTCTCGATTCTGGGGAGCGAGGCCGGGAATCTTGCGTTGAAAATCCTGGCGACAGGAGGGGTCTATCTCGCTGGCGGCATCCCGCCGCGCATTCTGCCGCAACTCAAAGAAACGAATTTCATCGATTCATTCACGCGCAAAGGACGCTTCGAGAATTGGCTTGCCCAAGTGCCCGTCTACGTCATTGTCAACCCTGGGATTGCGCTTGTGGGTGCAGCGTGTCACGGCTTGGAAGGAGCACATGACCATGACTGAACCGCAACTCCTGATCTTCGAGAATTTGGAACGCTTGACCTGCGCTGCGGTAGAGCGATTTGCGGGGCTGGCACAGGAGGCAATTGCGGCACGCGGGCGATTCAAGGTTGCGCTCTCGGGTGGCAATACCCCGCAGGGGATGTATCGTCGACTGGCGCAATCCCCCTATCGCAATGAATTGCCTTGGTCGCAAACGCATTTCTTTTGGGGCGATGAACGCGATGTGCCGCCCGATCATCCCGAGAGCAATTATCATCAAGCGTTTGTGACTCTGCTGAATCACACGGCGGTTCCAGCGGAAAATATTCATCGGGTGAAGGGCGAGTTGGAACCCCGTGTCGCCGCCAAAGACTATGCGGACCAACTGCGCCAGTTTGCTGAAGACGGGTACACCTGGCCCCGCTTTGACTTGGTTGTGTTAGGACTCGGCAACGACGGACATACGGCTTCGCTCTTCTCCGGTCCAATATCGCCGGAGGCTTCTCAATCCACGGTCCTCGCAGTAACTGCCGACTACCAGGGCCGCCCCGCGGACCGCGTGACCCTCACACCGCTAGTTCTCAATTCGGCGCGGCAAATCATTTTCCTGGTCAGCGGCGCGAGCAAAGCAGAGGCGATCCAAGCCGTGCTACGCGGGAAACGCGATACAGCCCGCTGGCCAGCTCAGCGCATTCATCCATGGGATGGGACCATCACTTGGATGATCGATGTGCCAGCCGCAAGCCAACTGAAGTAAATCGTAAAGCCGAAATTGCCCCACCGCTTGAGGTAGACCCAGTTGAAAACCGAAGTGCGGTGACAGCGAATTAGTCACAGCGTCGTCAGTTCGCGTGGCATGCGGACGGTCTGACTCCAACGAGGATCGCATAGCCCAATTTGCCCGTGTGAATTGTTTCCGCCGCAACGCGCGCGAGCAATTTGGCTTGCTCGAAATCGACGGTCGGTAGATCGAGTTTTTTGAGTTTCACGAGCAGTTCTGCACCCAGGAGTTTGGCTCGAATCGTGCTGACCATTTCGACCAGCGCATCGTCGTGCCGTTCGGTTTCGATTCGAGTGAACCCTGTGCCTTCAAGGTACGCCACGTACTCTTCAATCCGTTGCGCGTCGGCGATACAAGCGATCCACGCCAAGAGTGTCTCCAGTTCTGGCGGGAGTGGTCCCGTGCGCGTGAGATCGCTCAAACCAATCTGTCCCCCAGGACGAAGCACACGCGCGAACTCAGCGGCAGTTGTTACCTTATTTGGAAACGCGCAAAAGGCGCATTCGCAAATCACCGCATCGAATTCGCCGTCATCGAAAGCCAGCACTTCCGCATCCCCCTGTCTGAATTCGACGCGCTCAGCCATTCCCGCCTGTTGCGCGGCAGCGTTGGCTTGAGCAACCAACTTGGCGCTATAGTCTACGCCGACGACCTGGCATCCAAATTTCTGCGCGAGAAAGATGGCGCTGGTGCCTTTGCCCGCCGCGACATCGAGCACGCGGCTGTGCGTATCCAATTTGAGCAATGCGCCTAGTCGCTCGGTGAGCGCCAACCCACCAGGATGAAACGAATCACCCAGGAGCAATTTGGTCCAGTCGCTTTCATAAAGTGCGGCACAGCAAGTCTTGATGGTCGTCGCTTGAACGAATTGAATGGGCTGGGTCATTTCAATGTCCCTGACCATTTCCGTGGTTAAATGAAAAGATGAGGGGCGCGGGTTCATAGGCGACACCCTCTCGCTCAGCGCGAACGCGCGCGTGTTGCCGCGCCGCGAGTTGCTCACGCGCTTGTTCGCGATAGCCGACGTTGTTATAGGCGCAGAACGGAATCTGTTTGCCATCGGGCAACAAGATTTCTTTGCAACACTTCATCACGTTTTTCTGATTGAACGTCCAGGGATCGAGAAAATCCTGAAGCATGATCATAAAGATGTGGTCGGTCAGCGCGCTCAAATCGAAACCGCCATCGGGCAAGCCGCACGCGGCGCAGGTCAGCGCAAATACTTGCGCGGCTTTGGGCGAACCTGGGACTGCCGACGATGACCACAATCCTTCCAAAGCCGTCTTGATGTCCCCCGCAAGATCGGGTGCGACGCGATTGGTGATATAGTCCAGATAGTCGTCCACGTTGATCAAACGCGTGATCGGCGTAACCGCATCGCCGTCCACGTACGCATACGTGACTGAATTGCACGTGGGAAAGCAACACGGCACGGGCACAAAATCGGATTTGAAGAATTTGCCCTCGGTCTGCGCTTCGATCAAGTTGAGGACATCGGGAATCGTGATGCGTTGAAGCGGATCATGTTCGCCGTGCCGACCCGAATGAAACGCGGGTTGGAAATTGATGCCGCGCACGGCAGGGTGCGCCAAACCAAATTGAACGATGCGACCGATCTCGTGTTCGTTCACGCCGCGTTCAATCGCCGGCACCAGGACAACCGAACAACCGATGGAAGCCAGGCGATCCAGCGCGCGGATTTTTTCGGGCAAGAGATTGGGTTCGCCGCGAATCGCGCGATACGTCTCCGCCTCAAATCCGTCAAATTGAAAATAGATCATCGGGCGAACCTCGGCAAGTTGAGCGAGAAAGGCGTCGTCGTGGGCGATCCGCCGACCATTCGTGTTGAGCATCACGGCGCGAATATTTCGAGCCTGGGCGGCTTGGATCATGGGAATGATGTCGGGGTGGATGGTCGGTTCGCCACCCGAAAACTGCACCACTTCGGGATGCCCTTCCGTAGCAACGAACGCATCGAGCATCGTTTCGACCTCGCGTAAGGTGAGACTGTAGCCCGCACCCGCGTTGGCAAAACACAAGGGACAGTCCATATTGCACGCGCTGTTGACTTCGATGATGCCGAGGCAGGCGTGCTGTTGATGATCGGGACAAAGCCCGCAATCGTGCGGACAACCGCGCTCGATTCTTGTGGTAAACTGGAGTGGAATCGTCCCAGGTTTATTGAATCTGGAATTGGCGGTGTATGCCTGAGCATCGGCATAAATGAGCGATTCAAAATGACCGTGCTCTGGACAACGCTTACGCATAAACACTTTGTTATCGCGCAGCAGGATGTGAGCATCGATCACGCACCGACACTGCGGACAGATACTGCGCGTGAGTTCGTAGAAAACATAATCGGCATCTTTTTTCTTGGACGTGACGGAAGTCGCTGTTGCCAGGTCAATCATTCGTTTGGTTCTCCTTTGAGTCGCAGAGCAACTTGGTTCGCACTCGTACAGACGTAGTGAGGTGCGAAATTCTTACACGCGTTGTCCGAAATATCTGTCCATAATCGAAATGGGCAGTGAAAGGTAAGTTTCCCTGTTACCACAGCGTCTATGCAGTGTTGAGCAAATCCACACTGTGGAGCGGCTGCTGGTGGAAGGTTTCAACAGCTCGGAATACGCAACATTTTCCATCGGGACTCGGAATGAGTCAAACAACTCTTGAACCAGTGAGAAGAAAAAATGACGAAATCGATTCAACAAGCCCAGCAATTGGGACAATCCATTTGGTACGACAACATCCGGCGCGCCCTGCTCACCTCGGGCGAGTTGAAACGGCTGGTGGAGGATGGCGTGGTCGGCGTCACGTCCAACCCGAGTATTTTTGAAAAGGCGATTGTTGGCAGTACCGACTATGATTCGGCGTTGCGGACGCTCGCGCAGGAAGGCAATGAACTGGATGCGATCTATGAGACGCTCGTGTTGGATGACATTGCCACGACTGCCGATTTGTTGCGCCCAGTTTATGGTCGCACGGATGGGCGCGATGGCTACGTCAGCGTTGAGGTTCGTCCGACCCTAGCGCACGATACGGACGGCACGATCTCCGAAGCGCGGCGATTGTTCCACGCCTTGGCGCGTCCGAACGTAATGATCAAAGTGCCAGCGACGCCCGAAGGAATTCCTGCAATTGAAGCGCTGATCGCCGAAGGCATCAACGTCAACGTCACCCTCATCTTTTCAATTGAATCGTATGGGGCAGTCGCCGACGCGTACCTGAGGGGACTGGAAAAACGCGCGGCAAACGGCGGTGATCTGCGTCACGTGGCATCGGTCGCTTCCTTCTTCGTCAGCCGGGTAGATACGGCCGTGGATCGGCAACTTGACGCGCTCATTCGCGGCGGAAAAAAGGATTTGCAATCTTTACTCGGTCAAGCCGCGATGGCGAACAGCAAACTAGCGTATGCGCGCTTCAAGGAGATCTTTAACAGCCAACGTTTCGCTACGCTTCAAGCCCAGGGCGCGCGCGTGCAACGTCCCTTGTGGGCAAGCACGGGCACCAAGAATCCGCAGTACCGTGATGTCGTGTACGTCGAAGGACTGATTGGCGCAGACACGGTCAACACCGTACCGCCAGCGACGCTGACGGCGTTCAACGATCACGGTCAGGTCGCGGCAACGCTGGAAACAGGACTGGCTGAAGCGAAACGGACCCTGGCACAACTTGCTGACGTGGGGATTGATCTTGCCACCATCACGCGCGATCTGCAAGCCGAAGGCGTTCAGGCATTTGTCGAGTCATTCGACAAACTACTCGCGAATCTTGACGACAAACGCGCGCGGTTGCTTGCCAATGCACACACCCACACGGCGAACCTGGGTACAACGCATGCCGATGTGGATGCAACGCTTGTAGACTTGCAAAGGCGCGCTGTCGTTCGGCGAATCTGGGCAAAAGATCACACCGTTTGGAAATCCGACCCGCGCGAGATCACAAATCGGCTGGGCTGGCTGACTGTGGCAGACACTCTGCACGAGCACGCCGACGAATTGATCGCCTTTACCGATGAAATTCGCCGCGCCGGTTTCAAGGATGTCGTCTTGCTCGGTATGGGTGGAAGCAGTCTTGCGCCTGAAGTGTTTCGCGTGACCTTTGGCAAACGGCGCGGCTATCCTCGACTGCACGTACTGGATTCGACCATCCCCGCGTGGGTGCGGCGCGTGACCCAGGCGATTGATCCCGCGCACACGTTGTTCATTGTCTCCAGTAAATCAGGCGGCACGTTGGAGGTGAGATCATTCTTCAAATATTTTTACGCGTTGGTTGCGAAGAACAAGCGCAAACGCGCGGGTGAAAATTTTATCGCGATCACCGATCCTAACACGAGTCTACAACAACTCGCCGAGTCGTATCACTTTCGCCGCGTCTTTATCAATCCGCCCGATATTGGCGGTCGCTATTCTGCGCTGTCCTACTTTGGAATTGTGCCGGCCGCGTTGGCGGGTGTCGATATTCACACACTGCTTCAACGGGGCGAGTGTATGGCTGAGAGTTGCGCCGAATGTGTGCCCGCGCACGAGAATCCTGGGGCGTGGCTGGGGGCGGTCCTCGGCGCCTTTGCGAAAGCAAGACGCGACAAAGTCACGTTCATCACCTCGCCCAGGATCGCAACGTTCGGGTTGTGGGCGGAGCAGTTGATTGCGGAAAGCACGGGCAAAGAAGGCAAGGGTATCTTGCCCATCGCACAGGAACCATTCGCTTCGGCAAAGGAATATGACGCCGATCGCGTTTTCGCTTATTTGCGATTGGATGGCGACGACAACCGCGCGAGTGATCGGCACGTCGTCGCGCTGGAAAAAGCGGGACAACCCGTGATTCGCGTGACCCTGCGCGATCGTTACGATCTGGGTGCGGAATTTTTCCGTTGGGAATTTGCGACGGCCATCGCGGGCGCGCTCATCGGCATCCATCCCTTCGATCAACCGAACGTGCAAGAAAGCAAAGATTACACGGCGGCGGTCTTGAATGGCGCGCGCGCCAAAAGCATGATTCCACCAACGCCCAATACTGGCACACTGGCTGATCTTTTGGCGCAAGCCCATTCGGGCGACTATGTAGCACTGATGGCGTACGTGAACGGCACGCCACAAGTGGACGCGGCGTTGAATGATTTGCGCTCGGTCCTTTTGAAGCAGTATCGCTTGCCCAACACACTGGGCTATGGACCGCGCTTTTTACACTCGACGGGACAATTGCATAAGGGGGGCGCGAACAAGGGACTGTTCGTGCAACTGACAGCCGATGGGGGTGAAACCTTGCCTGTGCCTGACGAAGGATATAGTTTCGCTCAACTCGCCGCCTCTCAAGTGGTGGGCGATTACGCATCCTTGCTCAATCACGAGCGACGCGTGGTGAGGATCCACTTGGGAAGAAACAGCGTACACGAGATTCGCCAGTTGATTGCCGAATTGAAAAGCGCACGTACACGCAGAGGTCGCCGATGATTCGCGCCGCACTCTTTGATCTCGACGGCACGCTCGTCAAAACCGAATGGTTGAAAATGTTATCGTACGCGGACGCAGTCCAGCAACTCAGTCCAACGTCTGTTACAATCGAGCAGGTGCAACAGGTGTTTATGCAAGTGGTCGGTCGCTCGCGCGAACAAGTGGCGACGACCCTGCTCGAACATTTCAATCTTGCCGTTGTAGCGCAGGCGCGTCTTGCGGAAATGAACGCGCAATTTCCCTGGCAAGTCCTAGCGCGTCTGCGAATGCAAGTGTACGACATGATGTTGGCGGATCCGCAAGTGTTGCGCGCGAATCAGTGGGAACACAACGTCGCATTGTTGCGCGCGGCAAAGCAAAGCGGTTGCCGCACCGCGCTCGCCAGTATGTCATACTGCGAGCAAGTCACCCGTATTCTCGATGCGGTTGGACTCGCGGATCAATTCGAGGTGATTCTTTCGCGCGACGATGTCGAAAAGCCAAAGCCCGATCCCGAAATCTACTTGCTCGCGGCACGGTTGCTCGATACCCAGCCCGACGAATGTCTGGTGATCGAAGATTCGCCCGTAGGTGTGCAAGCGGCGGTCGCGGCAGGAATGAATTGCATCGCGGTCGCCACGCCGCTCACGCGCGAGCAACTGCACGCGCAGAAACTATTGTCCTCGGAATGGATCGTCGATGATCCTGTCACCTTGCCTGCGGTGGTCGAGCGGATGATCAAAGGTCACCTCGGTGATTCAATCGCACCATGGCAAAACACATTAGGCGGAAGGAACATCCAAAATGGAAAATCAATTTGATCTAATTATCGTGGGCGGTGGCGCAGGCGCGTTTGCCGCCGCGATCAAAGCGAACGAGTATCAAGCCAAGACGTTGATGATCAACGCGGGTTTGCCGCTCGGCGGGACGTGTGTCAACGTCGGTTGCGTGCCGAGCAAGAATCTGCTCAAGGTCGGCGAGTTCAAATTTCACGCGCAGCATCACAACTTTGGCTCGATCAACATCCCCGACGTGCAGTTCGATTTTCCGCGCGCGATTGACGAAGAACTGCAAACCGTCGCGGAACTGCGTCAGAAAAAATATAACGATGTGCTCGCGAATCTGGAGCACGTCACTTTACTCGAAGCGCGCGCGCGCTTTGTTTCGCCGCACGAAGTGGAAGCGCGTGGACAGAAATTCTACGGCGACCGATTCGTCATCGCGGTCGGCTCGACCGCACTGCCCCCGCCGATTCCTGGGATTGAAGAGGTCGGCTATCTGACGCACATCGAAGCGTTGCGGAACAAGCAACTGCCGCGCCGACTGCTCGTGATCGGCGCGGGACCTGTCGCGCTTGAATTCGCGCAGATGTTCCGTCATTTCGGCAGTGAGGTGACGCTGGTCGTGCGTGGCAGTATGCTCTACAAAAAAACAGAGCCAGAGATCTCTGATGCGCTCGAAGAATATCTGAAACAAGAAGGCATCACGATCTACAAACAGAGTCAGGTCAAACGCCTGCGCGTCGAGCGCGGTCAAAAGATCGCGACGCTGTTTTCCGACGGACGCGAAACCGAGATCGCGTTCGACGAATTGTTGATCGGCACGGGCAAAACACCGAACACGAGTGGACTCGGCTTAGACGCGGCAGGTGTTGCAATAAACGAACAGCACGCGATCCGGGTGAACGCCTGGTATCAGACGAACGTGCCGCATATCTACGCGGTCGGCGACGCGGTGGATTTGCCCAAGCGTCTCGAAACGACGGCAGGCAAGGAGGGCAGTTTTGCGACCACCAATCTGCTCACAGGTGTGAACAAAAAGAAGATTGATTACGATCTCGTGCCCGCCGTTGTATTCACGTATCCAGCCGTTGCCGATGTCGGCATCTTGGATGAACAAGTGGGCGAGCGCGGCATCCAGTGCTATTGCGGCACCGTTTATTTCGACCAGTTGCCCAAGTCGCTCATCATCAAGGACACCCGCGGGGCGATCAAGATGGTTGCCGAGGACAAGACGAATCGCATCGTCGGCGTGCACATCGTCGCGCCGCACGCGGAGGAACTCATCAACGAGGCGATGTACATCCTGCGCGCGCGGATGACGATTGACGATGTGATTGATTCGCTGACTGTTTTTCCGACGCTCTCGGAGGCGATCAAACTCGCCGCGCTTTCGTTTCGGACCGACATTAGTCGCGTGAGTTGCTGTATTTAGACCAAGATGGAAGAAAAATGAAGGAGAATGTATGGAACTGGGAATGATTGGACTAGGTAAGATGGGCGCGAATATGACACGCCGATTGCTCAACGGTAATCATCGCGTCGTCGTGTTCGATCCGCGTGTCGAAGCGGTGCAAGAACTGCAAGCCATCGGTGCGGAAGGCACAGCATCGCTGACGGAACTAATCGGCAACGTGAAAACGCCGCGCACCGTTTGGGTGATGGTACCGTCAGGCAAGATTACGGAGGAGACGATTCAGGCACTCTCCGATTTGTTATCGCCAGGCGACACGGTGATTGACGGTGGCAACTCAAATTACAAAGATTCGCAACGTCGCGCAAAACTGCTCGAAGCGAAAGGACTGCACTTCATTGACGTTGGCACGAGCGGTGGCATTTGGGGCGTCACCGAGGGCTATAGTCTAATGATCGGCGGCGAAAAAGAAATCGTCGCGCGGCATCGCGCAATTTTTGAGACGCTTGCGCCAGCGCGCGACCAGGGTTGGGGACATGTCGGTCCCGCAGGCGCAGGGCATTTCGTCAAGATGATTCACAACGGCATCGAGTACGGATTGATGGAAGCGTATGCCGAAGGATTCGACATTCTGCAAGCGAAAAAAGAATTCAATCTCCGTCTGCATCAAATCGCCGAAATTTGGCGATACGGCAGCGTCGTCCGCTCGTGGCTGCTCGACTTGACCGCGCGGGCGTTGGCGGAGAACGAAACCTTGAGTGGCATCAAACCCTGGGTGCCCGATTCGGGCGAGGGACGCTGGACGGTTTTCGAGTCCATCGATCTCAATGTGCCTGCCCCCGCAATTACATTTTCTTTGCAACGTCGCTTGCGCTCGCGCGATTCCGAACCCTTCGCCGAAAAATTGCTAGCGGCGCAGCGCAATCAATTCGGGGGACACGCCGTAAAACGCGAGGAGAAATAAATGGCTGATACTACCACCATCGTCATCTTTGGCGCGTCGGGTGATTTGACGCAACGAAAACTCATTCCCGCGCTGTTCAATCTGCGTTGCAAACAACGTCTCCCAACTAATTTACAAATTGTTGGTGTCGCATCCACAGCATTGACCGACGCCGATTTTCGCGCTCGCCTGCGCGCAGGCGTGGACCAGTTTGCCGTGGCGCCGTTTACCGAAAACGAGTGGAACGATTTCTCGGCGCGGTTGTTTTATCGCGCGGGCGCGCGAAGCGTTACTGATTTCAAAACCTATGCGCGGCTGGCGCAATCGCTTGCGGAATTGGAACGCGGCGAGGTAGACCGATTGTATTACTTGGCGACGCCACCGCAATTCTTTGCCGATATTGTCGCGGGGCTGGGTCGCGCGGGGATGACAAATGAAAGCGCGGGTTGGCGACGCGTCGTAATCGAAAAACCGTTTGGCAGTGACCTGGCTTCGGCGCGCGCACTCAATCAGAAATTGCATCAGACGCTGGACGAAAAACAAATCTATCGGATCGATCACTACTTGGGCAAGGAAACCGTTCAGAACATTCTGGTCTCGCGCTTTGCGAATATGGTGTACGAACCGCTGTGGAATCGCAACTATATCGACCACGTCCAAATCACGGTGGCGGAAGAAGTTGGGGTCGGGCATCGCGCAGGATATTATGATGGCGTCGGCGTTCTGCGCGATATGTTTCAAAATCACTTGCTGCAATTGCTCTCCCTCGTCGCGATGGAACCGCCCGCTTCGTTTGACGCCGACGCATCGCGCGAGCAAAAAGTGCAAGTGCTCAAAGCGATTCGACCCATTGCGATGGATCAGGTCGAGCATCACACGATGCGCGGTCAGTACCGCGGCTATCGCGAAGAAGCAGGTGTCGCACGCGATTCGCAAACCGAAACCTACGCCGCACTGCGGCTGTTCATCGACAACTGGCGTTGGCAAGACGTGCCGTTCTATTTGCGCTCGGGCAAGCGAATGGCGGAAAAATCAAGCGAGGTGATCATTCAGTTCAAACAGCCGCCGCATTTGATGTTTCCGAATCCGCGTGAGCGTGAACTCGAACCCAATCGGCTCGCATTGTGTTTACAACCCGATGAAGGAATTCATCTGCGAACACAAGCCAAGGTTCCCGACACGGTGGCAGACTTGCGCTCGGTCGATTTGGAATTTCATTATCGCGATTCGTTTGGGGCGGACGCGATTCCTGAAGCATATGAGCGATTGTTGCTCGATGCGCTGAACGGCGATGCATCGCTCTTTACGCGCGGCGACCGCGCGGAAATTGCGTGGAGTTTACTCGATCCAATCATCGCCGCGTGGCATTCACCCGACGCGCCACTTTTGGCAACGTACGAGCCAGGAAGTTGGGGACCGCTTGATGCAGACGAATTCATCGCGCGCGACGGTAGGATGTGGTTGCGTGGATGTGGGCGGCACGTCAAAGAAAAATAGCGCGCATTGGGTTTGCGAAAGTAATGTAAGCCACCTTACATCATTTTCGGTGAACTACCACTAGAATCGCGAGAGTAGATAGGAGATTGTCCAAGATGGCTAGAGCGAAACAGCAACAAACGCGCAAGTCCAATTTATTGAAACGTCATCGCGGTGATATTTTAACCGCTATGGTTCTCATTCCACTCGTCTTGCTGGCGATTTGGGTTTGGAGCGGGCATTTGCGATTGAGCGCGAACGCAAGCGCGCTGCAAAACGATGCGACGAATCCGATCGGCGTGCAAACGAGCAATCATCCGACCGATACTGACATCGTCGGAATTCAAGCGGCAGAAGGTGGAACGCTGAACGAACCCGCGCTGGTGTGGTTCCACGCGGATTGGTGCGTGATTTGCCAAACGATCAAGCCAACTGTCAACGCGCTCGAAAAGCAGTACGACGGCAAAGTGAAAATCGTCCGTCTCAACGTCGATGCGCCCGAAGCAAGTCGATACGTTCAAAAATATCGGGTGCGCGGCACGCCGACTTTTGTGTTCTTTGATCGACACGGCAATATCACTGCCTCGACGGCGGGCTGGCCTGGCGCGCAACAAGTGACGCACGCGTTTGATCGGTTGATCGGACAGCCGTAAAACAAAACCAGCCAGGTCGTGAGAGATACGACCTGACTGGTTTTTTCTTTTGTGTTCGATAGCGTTCACGGCGCGCCGTAGAGCGGAATGCGTGCGCCGTTCACCACTTGCGCTTCGTCGGAGCACAGGTACAGAATCGTCGCGGCGATTTCCTCGGGCGTTGTCCACGATGCGTTCTTCGGCGTGCGCTCGCGATTGCGTTCGTGTTGCGCGTCGATTGTTTTCACTTGCAAGATATTGGCTGTGACGCCTGAATTTTTCAACTCTTGCGCGAGCGTGAGCATCAGCGCTTCTTGCGCGGCTTTGGCAATCGCATAGGGCGAGGCGTGCGCGGGCGGATGCGTCGCCGTCGGCGATGAAACGACGATAACGCGTCCCCACCGATTGGCGACGAGATGCGGAACAAATGCCTGCGCGAGATGAAATGTCGTCCAGAGATGTTGCTGAAGCATTTTATCTACTTCACTGGCGACGAACTCACCGATAGATTTGCCGCCTGTCCAGCCACCCACTAGGTTCAACAAGATATCCACGCGACCGAATTTTGCCATCACCGTTATTGCCGCGGCTTTCGTCGCCTCCGTGTTACGCAGATCAACGACGTGCGACAGTACTCGATCAGCAGACAAGTTCAATTCATGCGCCAAGTTTTCCAATTTTTCCGCATTCGTCCCGAAGAGCGCGAGTCGCGCACCTTGTTCGGCGAAATGTTTAGCGACCACGCGACCCAGGTTGCCCGTTGCGCCTGTGACGACGGCGACGCGATTTTCCAATCCCATACTAGACCTCTTGAATTTCTACCGCTTGCTCGTTCGACATGCCCGCCACAACGGGGCGATCCGTTTGTTCGAGCAAATGTTCCTTGCCCTCCGTGTCCAATAGATGACCGGACTTGGTCGCCTTGGTATGCAAATAGAACTCGTTGTACGGGTTCGGCGGAATGATGAGCGAGATACGATCGGTGATTTTGATGCCAAGCGCGGTCAGCCCCGCTAGTTTGCGCGGGTTATTGGTCATCAGTCGAATCGATTTCACTTTCAACGATTGAAGCATGTGCGCGGCGACGGCGTAATCGCGTTCGTCGTCGCGAAAACCCAGCGCGATGTTCGCCTCGACCGTGTCGTAGCCGTGATCCTGCAAGCCATACGCGCGAATCTTATTGATGAACCCAATCCCGCGTCCCTCTTGGCGCAAGTAAAGTAAAATTCCGTTTTCCATTTTGCCCAACGCACCGAGCGCGGCTTCGAGTTGATCGCGACAATCGCAGCGCAAAGAACCAATCGCATCACCCGTCAAACATTCCGAGTGCAGGCGCACAGGCACATTTTCGGCGAAACACGCGTCGCCGTGAACGAACGCCGCATGTTCCTTGCCATCGCGATTGTTCCAAAAGGCGACGACTTGGAATTTGCCAAAGCGCGAAGGCAAGTCGGCAATCGAAGCGATCTTAACGCAGACTTTGTCCTCGCCGAAACCATCGCATTTGTGATAGCGATTTTCGTCCAACAGTTCCTTGATTTGCAAATGAGTCAGAGCCATTTCAGTTTTCCTTTCAATTCTTTGGGGATATGAGATAGCGCAACAATACGCCGCCGTCTCCCAGGTTCTCCACACCGACAAGTTGTAGCGGTATGGCTTGCTCGCGTGGCAAGCCCATGCCATCCGCCAAAGTCGGCGCGGATGCTCCGCCGAAAACCAGCGTAGCAATGTACACATTGATTTCATCCACCAGTCCCTGCTTGATTAGTTCCAGGTTCAACGTGCCGCCGCCTTCGACGAGCAATCGTTCAATCCCATTCTGCTTGAGGCAGTCCATCATCGCGGACGGGTCAACGCGTTGTGCACCCATCACAAAAACTTGTACGCCTTGTTCGCGCAGCGACCCGATTTGTTCCGCGCTCGTCTGTTGTGTTGTAAAAATCATGACCCTGGCTGGTCCCGCGGTCAGAAAACGACTGTCGCGGCGAAGGTTGGCTTGTGTGACGATGCCAACCTTGATCGGATTTTCTGACAGTCCACGCGCTTGGCGTTCAGCACGTAGAGTTGCTGATTTCACCGCGAGACGCGGGTCATCACCGAGGAGAGTGTTTCCGCCAACCAGGATGGCATCGACTGATGCACGCAGAGCATCAACACGTTCAAGATCGCGCGGCGAGGATATGGCTGCGCCGCGCCGCGTCGTCGAGTCGGTTTTGCCATCGGCGGTTGTGGCTACATTAAGGATGACGTAAGGACGCTGGTTCATCATTCGGCTAGTCGTGAAATTTCTTCTCGCCCGCTTCGATGCGGACACTCAAGCGATTTTCTTTCGGCGGGATAGGACAACTCCAGCGTTCATTGTAGGCGCAATAAGGATTGTAGGCAAGATTCAGGTCAACGCGCAATTTGCCATTGCCCAGGTCTTCGGGTTCCAAGTAACGTCCCGCTCCATAAGATTCGGCGGGCGCGGTCGCATCGACAAAGGGAATAAAATAATCGTTGGCGTGTTCAGAGGCATACACTTGCAGTGTTGCGTCTTGTCCGTTCACGCGAAAGTGAATCTGTCCCGCGCGGATATAGTCCTGCGCCGCGCCCGTGCTCGTTTGCATAAGGATATGTTCGGGCTGGGCGTATTTTTCGAGCGGCAACTCAAAGCGTAAGGCAGGGTTTTCGGGAAAGTAAACCAGACCTCGGAACGTTTTCTGTTGCTCAGGCGTCAAAGGCGATTGGGCATCAGTCTTGAAAAAATGATCCTTGTGTTTGCGAAAATTGGCTAATTCAGACATCGTAATTCCTCCGCTGAAATACTTCCACACTACTGACGCGGCGAACGCCTCCATTCTTACGCTCACGCTAAAACACCGATGAGGTCAAAACCTCATCGGTGCAAGCATTACCTCTCTGCCAATTGCGCGAATCGCGGAACATCTCGAGCTTCAATTTGCTTTCACTCGGCAAACGGCTCTTTTTCGAGACGGCGTAGGTTGTATCTGTTTCCACGACCGAGTTCCGAAACAATCCATCGGCACGCTTCGCGTCCTGGCTTTGGTCGGGACGCGAAGCGTGCCGTTCGGTGTTTAGCAAACTCCACATGTAAGATTTGTGAATGTCAGCGCGTCTAATGTGTGAGTAGAGCCATTGACATTCTATCGATTTAGAATTATTGGTGGGAGGAAGAAATATGAATAACCATCATCGCCGTATCGCTATCTTCTATGAACATCCAGAGTGGTTCAAGCCGCTGTTCGTTGAACTCGAGCGCTGTGGCATAGAGTTCGACCCACTTAGAGCGGATGAGCACCAATTTGATCCGCACATACGCGTACCCCAATATGACTTGCTGTTCAACCGAATGAGCCCATCGGCGTATACCCGCGGTCACGCCCACGCGATATTCTACGCGCTGCAGTATCTCGCTTACTTGGACTCGATTGGCGCGAATGTTATCAACGGGTACTCGGCTTTTCGAATGGAAACTTCAAAGGCAATGCAACTTGATTTATTCGAGCATCTTGGCTTGCGATATCCACGTGCGCGCGTGATCAACCATTCGTCACAAGCGGTCTCGTCTGCGCGTGATTTGACTTTTCCGATTGTCGTCAAGCCAAACATCGGGGGTAGCGGAGCTAAGATCCGCCGCTTTGATTCGCTGGTCGAACTGGAGGCGGTCACGGCAGGCGAGCCGCTCGATTTGGGAATTGATCATACTGCACTCGTTCAGGAATATCTGCCTGCGCGGGATGGGCATAT
The DNA here is from genome assembly GCA_016208315.1 of Chloroflexota bacterium. Taxonomy (GTDB): domain Bacteria; phylum Chloroflexota; class Anaerolineae; order UBA4142; family UBA4142; genus JACQYF01. Next base: position 20,371 of record JACQYF010000139.1, read on the forward strand.
CGTCCGCGTCGAGATTCTCAACGACGAATTCCTATACGCCATCAAGGTTTATCCTAAACCCGAAGAGGGCTTTAACCTCTGTCCTGCAGATATTTGTCATCCCGCCAATTTGGTACAACCACTCTCAACCGAAGCGTGTCCCGTGGATGCTGCCCCTAAACTGGGTTTGCGTGTCGAAGCGACAACGCCACCACCCCAGGTCATCAACGGTGTGCGACGGATTATGCGTGCGGCGCAAATAGATGTTGGCGGGGTCGAGTATTTGGTGAATGATCGCGACGGTCAGGTCTATTACTATGATGTGAACGCGCTCTCCAATTTTGTATCTGACGCTCCGAATATCATTGGGTTTGATCCGTTTCCGCGACTAGTTGATTTTGTGATTGAGCGCGCCAACCTTCTTGAGCCAGTTGCGCTCCAGGTTCTACTATGATGTCAACTATCTCACAATATCGCGACGCTTTGCCCGCAATTACCACCGACCAAATGCGGGAAGTAGATCGCACAATGATTCAAGACCTCGGCATCACGTTGATTCAAATGATGGAGAGCGCGGGTCGCCATCTTGCCACGCTTGCGCGCGAAAAGCTGGGAGGCAATGTCGAGGGCAAGCACATCGTCGTGCTGGCGGGACGCGGCAACAACGGTGGTGGTGGTTTGGTTGCCGCACGGCGATTAGCCAACTGGGGCGCGGAAGTTTGCGTTGTGCTCGCGGCATCACCAAACGAATACCAGAATGCCCCTGCGCATCAACTTGCGATTTTGCAAGGGATGGGCGTGGTCATTTCGCAATCGATGATATTCCCACTTGCCGATCTAATTCTCGATTGCTTGATCGGCTATGGGTTGCGCGGCGCACCGCGAGGGGGCGCTGCTGATTTGATTCGCCAAGCGAATGCAAGTAGCGCGCCGATTATTGCGCTCGATACGCCATCGGGCTTGGACACGACGACGGGTGAGACTTTCGATCCGTGCATTCGCGCCGATGCGACAATGACGCTCGCGCTTCCCAAAGTCGGCTTGCTGACTGAAATAGCGCGTGCCATTGTCGGTGAATTGTATGTGGCGGACATTAGTGTGCCGCCCCTGGTTTATGCTACAATGGGAATCGAAATTCCCAATCTTTTTGCGGAGGCAGAAATTGTTCATATCCAACGTTAGCAGAATATTTTTCGGCTTGATGGCTCTCGCGTTCGTCGCGTGCAGCCCAACGCCAACCGCTACAACACCAGGAGTGATCCATCCTTTAGCGGAAATCCTGACGCGCGGTCCCGAGTTCACTGACCTTCAAGCGGACTCGGTCACCGTCAAAATCGAAACGCGCATCCCCGTCGTCTGCGCCGCCGTGTATGGCACCACCACCGCCTATGGACAACTGGCAACCGACACTGATATGGCGGGCGGTGGGCATCAAGATCACCACCCCATGCTCAAGGGATTAAAGTCTGACACGCTCTATCACATACGATTGCAAGGTGTCGGTCCCGACGGAACGCTCTACGTCAGTGACAATCTGACTTTTCGCACACCATCGGCGTCAGCCGTCGTTCAACCCGCCAAGCCACAAGGGAAAAATGTCGCGCTGATTTCCGTAGGGGCGCGCGTCAAAGGTGTGAGTAGCAACTTTGGCGGTAGCGATGTCAATTCGGCGTACGGCGCGAACAAAGCGATTGACGGCGATCTCAATACCGAATGGTCGTCGAATGGCGACGGCGACAAGGCGTGGATCGAAATCGACCTGGGTAAAGAATATCCGATCACTGCGCTTGGTTTCCGCACACGCACGATGGGCACCAGCGCGCAAATCGAACGCTTTCAAGTCCTAACGGACAAAGGCGAGAAACTGGGTCCCTTTGATTTACCCGATGCCAAGTCCGTTCATTACTTCCCAGTTTCTACAACCGCGCGTACGCTTCGGTTCGAGGTATTGAAATCGAACGGAGGCAACACGGGCACGGCGGAGATCGAAGTATATGCCTCGCCATAACCAAACATACGAACAGTTGCCCCTGTTAGAAAGAGGGACCCGATGAAGACAATTCTCTTTGCATTTGTCGCGATATTTATTCTCACGGCGTGCGCGTCAACGAATCCTGGGACGCCCGCGAAATCGCCGACGGCAAATCGTTTGCCGACTGCGACTCCAGCCGATGCGCCGACCTTGTTGCCAGAGGAAGCAGTGCCGTTCAGCCAAACCGAATGGAAAACGAATTTCAAAAAACACACCCTCCCATTCAGCGACATCTTATCAGGTGGCGTGCCCAAGGATGGTATTCCCGCGCTTGACCAGCCAAAATTTGTTTCGACCAGCGACGCCAGCGCGTGGCTCAAAGATAGCGAGCCAACGATCTTGTTTGAGAATAATCACGAGGTGCGGGCGTATCCGCTGCAAATTCTCATCTGGCACGAAATCGTGAACGATACGGTCGGCGGCTTGCCCATCGCCGTGACGTTTTGCCCGCTCTGCAATTCGAGCATCGTGTTTGATCGTACGGTCGCGGGCGCGGCAACCACATTTGGCACGACCGGTAAATTGCATTACAGCGATCTGGTGATGTACGACCGCGCGACCGAATCGTGGTGGCAACAACTGACGGGCGTCGCGATTGTGGGCGACCGAGTTGGCACGCAACTGAAATTCTTGCCATCCCAAGTTGTCGCATTCGGAGAACTCAGAGCGCGTTATCCCGATGGTCAGGTGTTGTCCAAAGAGACGGGTTATTCGCGTCCGTACGGCCAAAATCCGTACGTAGGGTACGATTCAGGCGCACCATTTCTCTACAGCGGGCCGCCTACCCCTGGGACACTTCACCCAACCGACCGCATCGTGACTTTGATTGTCGGCAACATTGCTATCGCCTATCCTTATCGCGTGCTTGCCGACAAGCGTGTCATCAACGATACGCTTGCTGGGCAAGACTTCGTCATCTTTTGGAAAGGCGGCACGAATTCAGCGCTCGACGCGCGCGCGATTGCAAGCGGACGTGACATTGGCGCGACAGGCGTGTTTGATCGGAACGTGAACGGCGAACGGCTCACGTTTCTTGTCGCAGGCGACCAGTTCAAAGACAAAGAGACGGGGACGGACTGGGATATTTTGGGTCGCGGGATTTCGGGAACACTCGCGGGACAACAACTCGCGCCCATCGTTCACGGCAATTATTTCTGGTTTGCCTGGGCGGCGTTTCGTCCTGACACCAAAATTTACGAGGTCAAATGATATACAGACCCAATCGATTGCTTGATGTTGCTTTGCGAATTGACTCGAATGACGTACTCAACGAGGGCATCGTCGCACAACCGAGTGATAGCGGAGTAGCGGCAGACATCAAACGCGCCCTCACAATGCTCAAAGCCGAGGCGTACGACGAAGCCACCGCCTCGTTCGACTATCCGCGTGTGCGCGCAAGCGAAACCTATCGCGCCTTGCGTGAATGCACCGCGCGCTTGAACGATTTCGATCTCACCGCGTTAATCACGCGCGAAGGTCAATTGGCGTTCTGGATCAATCTGTATAACGCGCTGATATTGGATGCAGTAATTTCATTTGACGTGCGCGACAGCGTGACCAAAGACCTGGGATTCTTCCGCCGCGCAGCATACCGCATTGGCGGGATGCGTTTTTCTGCCGATGACATTGAGCACGGCATCTTGCGCGGCAATCGGCATCATCCGCTTTTCCCGTTTCCGCAATTTGCGCACGATGATCCACGCCTTGCATTTTCCATCCAGCCAATCGAGGCGCGCATCCACGCCGCGTTGAACTGCGCCTCGCGTTCTTGTCCGCCGATTGTGGTATACGACGCTGAGCATATAAATGCGCAACTCGATTTAGCGATGCGCGCGTTTGTGAATGGAGCGGTTGAAGTGGACTCGACGAACGCAATAATACGCGTGTCGCAAATCTTTCGATGGTATGCAGATGACTTTGGCGGACGTGAAGGAACGCTCAATTGGATTGAACGCCATTTCAATGACGAACCACTTTGCGGATGGCTGAAAACGAATTGCCAGAAAATTCGTGTCGCGTATTTGCGTTACGACTGGGGTTTGAACGGATAGTTGCACTGCAGTTGCGTAGGTGATACTGAATAAGACAAAGCGGACGAAGCACACCTGGCTTCGTCCGCTTTGTTCTATTGAAACCTTTCTTCTAAATAGGGGGCGCCTCTCATGTGATACCCGTACCCCTCCCAGAACCCGGCGCGATCATTCGCCATAAACTCGATGCCGCGCAACCACTTTGCCGATTTCCAAAAATAAAGTTGCGGCACGAACAAGCGCAACGGATAACCGTGATCCGGTTCGTATTTGTAGGCGAGCATCACGTCGGGCTTGAGCATCTCTTCAAGCGGGACGTTCGCGGTAAAATCAAAATCGCAGTGAGGAACACAATGCTAACGAGATCCAGACGGAAGAGGCGGAAGCTGTCCTCATCCAAAAGGAAGGAATTATGCTGAGGTCGAGAGTGATTGATCTTGCTTCCCAGTTTTCAACTGCCAATTCATAAACATCTCGCGCTGCGCGCTACGAAAATCTTCTTTAAATGGATCACCGCACGTCTGCGTATGGAGCGGTTTTGATCGGTTGGGATTCATCATATCTCTCGGACTGTATCTTTCTCCCTTGTCCGAATTAGCAAACATGCAAAAAGTGCTATGGAATCTTTTGGGGAACTGAATAGAACTTTGAATATCCGGGATTCGGTGATATACTATGGTCAAAGATTTGGCTTTCGCTGTATCCTCGTGAAATCATCCAGATAGATCTAGTCGTAGATAAGGATCTGATGACCAGCACAAAGATTCCTTCCCCGCAAGGCTCCACATTCTCTCAAAATCCCACACCGCAGGATCATACTGCACAGAAGCAATTGGACATTGGACCGACCACAAAGGAAAACCACGCCTGGGAATTGCTCCATTCCTCTCCCGATGGAATCACGTTAATCACTTGGGACGGCACCATCGTTTTTGCAAACGAAACAACCTGCCGTCGCTACGGAAAATCGTTGGACGATTGGATCGGCACACGTATCTGGGACTGCATCCCATCTGATAAAGTCGCTCATTGGAATATCATTCTAAAACAAGTCATCGAGGACGGAAAGCCCATCGCTTTTGTTGACCGAGATAACGAGACCTGGAACAAGATGTTGTTCTATCCCATTCATGATGAGACATCGGTCAAAATGATCGCACTTTACACATCGGATATCACCCAACAAATCAACGCCGAAGAGAAGTTGAAACGGGTGACATTGCAACTTGTGACACTGCAAGAAGACGAGCGCCGCCGGATTTCCCAGGACTTGCACGATGATATTGGCCAGAGTATGACGGCGCTGGTTCTTAGTCTAAAAGCGATTGACGGAGCTGTGACCGCAGGTGAGAAAGACATCGGTCAACAAATCAAAGATGCCATTCGCAGTGTTGAAGCGATCATGAAGCAAGTGCGCCAGGTTTTCTACCAACTCCATCCACCGTCGTTGGACGCGTTGCCACTCGCCCAGGCATTGGAATCTTTTTGCCGTACCTTTGGGCAACAGACCGGATTGGTTGTGGACTTTAACACTGTGGACCTTCCACCAGTTTCCAACCTTCAGGCAACGGCGTTGTATCGCCTAGTGCAGGAGGGATTGAATAATGCCGTTAAACACGCGCGTGCCACTTCGGTGTGGGTCAACCTAGATTATGCAGAGGGTGAAGTGAGTTTGTCCGTAGAAGACAATGGTCAGGGTTTCAATCCTAAAACCATCGATCGAAACATGGGCTTGCGCGGAATCCGTGACCGCTTTTTGATGTTGAACGGCAGTTTTGACATTGAATCGGCGCCGGGCAAAGGAACGCGGCTGTTTGGTTCCTTGCCACTCGCCGCGCACATTGGATAAAGTATGGCTATGATTCGAGTAGTCGTGGCAGAAGACCACCATCTTGTCCGTCAAGGCATCTGTAAGCTTTTAGAGGATGGCGGTGATATTCAGGTGGTGGGGGAGGCAGACAATGGTCGAGATGCGATCACGCTTTCTCGATCCTTGCGTCCCGATGTGCTTGTGTTAGATGTCTCTATGCCACAATTGGATGGCTTGGATACGTTAGCAGAATTGAAAGCAACCCTACCCAATCAACACGTGGTAATTCTCTCGATGCATGCTGACCTGGGGATTGTGCAGCAAGCACTGCGTAGCGGTGCGCTAGGTTATATCTTGAAACAATCGGTCGCGGGTGAACTGTTGGCGGCTGTACGCACCGTCAGTAATGGAAGTGTATACTTGAGTGCTGGCGTTTCTCAGGTATTGACGAGCGGTGTATATGTCGAGAAATCGCAGGGTTTGCTCGACCGCCTTTCGCCGCGTGAGCGGCAAGTAGTCGAACGTATTGTTGAAGGATATTCGATGAAAGAGATCGCCAACAGCATGCACACGAGTGTCAAAACCGTAGAGAAACAGAGGCGCGATGCGATGCGTAAGTTAGACGTCGACAACACCGCCAGTCTTGTGCGGGTCAGCTTGGAGCTCGGGCTGACGACCGGAAAAAAAGGTATCCCCTCAAATGGCTAGATACATCCTCGGCATTGATCAAAGCACGCGCGGAACCAAAGCCGTGATCTTCGATCACGATGCTGGCATCGTCTCCAGCGCCTATCGTGAGATTACCCAATACTACCCTCAACCCGGCTGGGTGGAACATGATCCCGAGGAAATCTGGAAATCCACTCTCAAGGTTATCGGCGAAACTCTGAAGAACGGAAGAGTGGCACCAGAGGAAATCGAAGCGATCGGCATTTCTAATCAAATTGGGACAACGATTTTCTGGAACAAGGAAACCGGCGAGCCAATCGGCAGAGCAATTGTGTGGCAGGACCGGCGAACCCAGCCGATTTGCGAGCGACTTGGAGAGACAGATCAAGCTGGCGTACAAGCCCGAACCGGGTTGGTTATTGTACCGAATTGGGCAGGAACCAAGATCCGCTGGCTGATGGAGAATGATAAATCGGTACAGAAGGGTATAGCAAGAAGTGAAATACTTTTCGGGACCATCGATAGCTGGTTGATTTGGAAACTGTCCGGCGGTGCAATCCACGTTACTGACCTGTCGAATGCGGCTTGCACACTCTTGCTCAATGCTCGCACACTCACATATGATGAGTGGATGCTCAACGAATTGGCAATCCCGCGCGACATTTTGCCCAACCTATGCAGCTCCAGCGAAATCTACGCTCATACGGACCCAGATATGTTTTTGGGGGTGCGTATACCGATCGGAGGCGTTGCCACCGACCAGAGTGCAGCGCTCTTTGGACAAGTTTGCTTCAAAGCTGGTATGGCGAAGACCACTTTTGGCACCGGCTCATCTTTGACTCTGAACATAGGCAACAAATATATCGCACCCGAAAGTGGATTAATAGCCCCGGTGCATTGGGCTATCGGCGGCAATGTAACGTACGGGCTGGCCGGATGGCACAACGTATCCGGCGGGGTGATTGAATGGCTGAAAGGCGGATTGGGGATTATCCGGAAAGATCGGGAAGCCGACGGACTTGCCGCCCAAGTCCCGGACACACAAGGCGTTTATTTCGTACCCGCCTTCATGGGTTTGGACGCTCCTTACTCTGATTCCTATGCGCGAGGAATGATAATAGGCATCACATCTGAGACGAAGAAACACCACATCGCCCGAGCCGCTCTTGAGGCAATAATTTACCAGATCCGCGATTCCTACGAGTTAATGAAACAAAAATTGGATCTTGAAATCGCAGTTGTCCGCGCCGATGGCGGTGGGGCACAGAGCGATTTTCTGCTGCAGTTCGAAGCCGATATGCTCGGAATCCCAGTCGAAAGACCTGCGATGACAGAAACGACGGTGCTGGGTGCCGCCTACCTCGCGGGGCTCGCTGTTGGGTATTGGCAATCTCTCGAAGAGATTGCATCCAAGTGGCGAGTCGAGCGTCGTTTCGATCCGAGCATATCGGTCGACCGCCGGGATTATCTTTATCACGGCTGGCAGAAGGCAATTCGACACGCCACCGGCTGGCTCAAGGAATAGCCCCCACTAAGAGTCGCCAAGCTCTCTCCAATCTCATTGCATCTCCATGCTTGATTGCAAGCCAGAGAAGCGGTATGCGTCTGGCTGAAACCAGGTCAATACTCCAATGGAGTATAACCATGCTCTACAGGAATCCCCCTCAATGGGGGATTTTGTTTTTCAATTGGGTCTATTCCCTGATTTCCTTTCTCTTAAAGCCATGCAATAATTTTCATCAAGTCGCACTAGAAGATTTTTCTCTGGGTTGATTCAGCACACAATGGCGTATGCTCCACCGTGCCTCCTTGCGTGATCCGATTAACGGACACACATCGGGAGCGATGATGAATGCCTGTCAAATGCCATTGTGTATCTGACAGGCATTATGATTTTCGCGCATGTGGGTTTCCAGCTCGCCCGAGTCTCACCAAAGAATTACACTCGAGGAGAAAGTATTGTGGTGAAATGGTGCCATAATGCCAAATCTCAGGAAGGAGGTGTGCCAAGTCTAGCCAATCAGATTAGCAATCATCGATAAACAAATGCAACCCAAAGAGGAGGACGAAATGAACGGCAATTCTAGAAAGTACTGGATTCTGTTGATCGTTGCACTCGTGCTGATGATCGGCGGTAGCCTGCTCGCTTCGTACATCAACTCGGGCGCCGGAACAGCAACTGTCAAAGAGATCAAAATCCCCGGTACGAACGGGTATGTGATCAGCGCTTACTTGTACACGCCCATCGGCGTGACCGCCCAGAAACCTGCACCAGCCATCTTGGCATTTCATGGTTTGAACAACCAAAAGAACTATATGGCTAACACGGCGCTGGAATTTGCACGCCGAGGTTTTGTGGTGCTCAGCGCGGACATGACGGGTCACGGTTATTCCAACGGGGCGAATGGTGAGAATTCGCATGGCGGACCGGACGCATTGAAGTACTTGCGCTCACTCGCTGTGGTGGACAAAAACAACCTTGGTCTCGTCGGCATGTCACAGGGAGGATTTGGTCCGTCAACGGCGGCAGCACAGGCAATTCCGGATGGATACAATTCCATCTTTTACATGGAATCGGAATGCAATGCTCCGGGGAATCCCAACCTAACTCCCTGCAAGGGTCTCAAGAATGTCGCGTACAATATCGGGACGGCGACCGAGTTGGGCATCATGGTGCTCGTCAATAAAGGTTCGGATGCACCCAAATCACAGGTCGTCCAAGCTGTCTTTGGCATCTCAGAGACAGTTCAAGTCGGCAAGTTGTACGGTTCGACTGATAATGGAACGGCACGCATTTTGTATCAACCCCATGAAACTCATCCCCAATCGACCGATTGGCCCATCGCGATTGGGAATGCCATCGATTGGATGCAGAGGACGCTGAAGGGGAGCAAAAACATTCCACCATCCGATCAGATCTGGGGTTGGAAGTTCCTGGGTACTGCGGCGGCTTTGTTCGGTGCATTCCTTTTCTTGTTCGCAATGGGCGCACTGCTCCTCCAAACATCTTTCTTTGCATCGTTAGCCGAAGCGGTTCCGGCGTACAAGGGTTTCACAGGTATCGGCTGGTGGATTGGCGCGTTGATCACGACGGCTGTGGGTCCGTTGCTCTACCTGTGGGTTTGGCAGAACATTGGAACTGGTGGCGGTCCCCTTCCTCCCAATGGGCTGTGGCCCCAGAATTTTACAAATGTCTACATGGTCTGGTCGGTCATCGTTGGCACTATCGCGATCATCCTGATTTTGGTCAATCACTTTGTCTTCACCAAGAAGCAGGGCGCGACCGCTGTCAACTATGGGCTAGCATGGGAAGGCAAGGGATTGGACTGGGGTAAAATTGTCAAGTCCTTGTTCTTGGCGATTTGCATCTTGTTCCCCTTGTATCTGTTGCTTTTGTTCATCAACAGCGTATGGCTGGTTGACTTTCGCGCTTGGGTCGTTGCGCTCATGCCGATGTCGCCGATTCGCTTCCAGGCGTTCTTGGGTTATCTGATCCCATTTGCGATTTACTTTGTGCCACAAGGGATCATCTTTGCTGCCTTTGTGCGTATCAACCAGGGCAAAGCCAGTGTGGGGCGCGAAATGTTCGTGAATGCGATCGTCCTAACCCTGGGGGCACTTGTCTGGGTGCTCATTGCCTATGTGCCACTTTTCTCCGGTGCTGAGATGGTCTTTGGTCCAGGGGCAGCGGGGGGGTTGGGCGCGATCTACTACATCCCGCTCCTCGTGCTGTGGCCCCTCGTCGCTTGTCTGTACACGTACTTTTTCCGCAAGACCGGTCGCGTGTACACGGGTGTGTTCCTGGTCACCTTGTTCATGGTTTGGCTACTGGCGGCGTTTGGCGATTTTGCGTTTGTGCCTTAGCGTTTGAGAGTATTTCACCAAGCCCGCCTCATGGTTCCCTGGGGCGGGCTTTCATTGGCGAGGTGAACAAAAGGAATCTTCATGTCCAAATATGTTGTTGCAATTGAGCAAGGCACAACTAGCACGCGATGTGTGATTTTTGATCACAATGGGCGGGTCATCAGTTCCGCCGAGAAGGAACATCGTCAAATCTACCTGCACGCTGGTCGCGTAGAACACAGACCGCTTGAGATTTGGAAGAACACGGAAGCCGTGATTCGATCTGCGTTGGCTCAGGCAAACATTCAACGTGGCGATAGTGGCGCGGTGGGTGTGGCCACTCAACGCGAGACTACCATCGTCTGGGATCGGCGAACTGGGCAACCATACGGCAACGCGATTGTCTGGCAGGATGCGCGCAACAAAAACATCTGTGACGATCTCGCCTCATCGGGTGGACGTGATCGCTTCCGGTCTCAAGTCGGACTACCTTTGGCGACGTACTTTTCTGGTCCCAAAATCAAATGGATTCTGGGCAATGTGCCGGGAGTACGCATTGCTGCCGAACGCGACGAAGCTGTCTTTGGGAATGTGGATACCTGGGAAATCTGGTGGTTGACAGGTGGTCCAAAGGGTGGCGCACATGTCACCGATGTGACCAACGCCAGCCGCACTATGCTGATGAATTTGAAAACCTTAGACTGGGATGATGAGCTCCTTCGGATCTTTGACATTCCCCGGCAGATGTTGCCGCGAATCGTCCCTTCGAGCGATCCGCAAACCTGGGGCGCAACCTCAAGGAACGGACCCTTTGGTGACTGCATTCCCGTGTGTGGTGATCTTGGCGATCAGCAGGCGTCCTTGGTCGGTCAAGCTTGCTTTGGTGTTGGCGAAGTCAAGAATACCTATAGCACGGGCTGTTTCATGCTCTTGAATACAGGCACCGAGCCGGTTCACTCCAAATCTGGTTTGCTTACGACCGTTGCTTATAAATTCGGAAGCCAGCCGGCGGTTTATGCCCTAGAGGGTGCGATTGCCATGACCGGGGCACTGGTTCGATGGCTCCGTGACAATCTGGGTATCATCAACAGCGCTCCAGAAATCGAACGCCTAGCGCTGAGTGTCAAGGACAACGGCGGCATCTATTTTGTGCCGCCCATATCAGATTTTTATGCTCCCTATTGGGGTTCGGATGCTCGCTGTATGATTAGCGGGATAACTGGCGATGTAAACAAAGGGCATATTGCACGTGCTGTTCTGGAAGCGATTGCCTATCAGACGCGCAAAGTGCTTGAGACTATGGAGAAAGATGCGCAGATAGAAATCGAGACACTCAAGGTGGACGGCGCAATGGTTCACAACGATTTGCTCATGCAATTTCAAACCGACATTTTGGGCTTGCCGCTCGTTCGTCCCAAAATATCTGAGATGGCAGCGCTGGGCGCGGCGTATGCTGCTGGTTTAGCTACCGGTTTTTGGTCTGCGTGGAATCCCGATTGCTCCTCGAATGATCTGCCAGCTAATCTATGGACGGACAAGTTCTGGTATCCCCAGATAGGAGCAGCAATCCGAGAAGATTTGTATCAGAGCTGGCTGATAGCAATAGAAACTGCGCCGAACCGGTCAATGTGATTTTGTTTACGTGACTCTTCAAAAACCATTTCGTGGCTCTTATTTGCGCGGTTTGCAAAAAAACCGCTCCAAAACGTTCACGTTTTTCTATGAAAACCGCTCCTCCGTCCAAGGATCACCCCTCATGTGGTAGCCGTAACCCTCCCAAAATCCCGCACGGTCGTTCGCCATGAACTCAATGCCGCGCAACCATTTCGCCGATTTCCAAAAATACAAATGCGGCACGAATAATCGGAGCGGATACCCGTGATCCGGTTCGAGCGGCTTGTCGTCGTATTTGTACGCAAGCATCGCGTTTTCGTCCGCCAGCATTTCTTCGAGCGGGACGTTCGCGGTAAAATCAAAATCGCAGTGCGCCATCACGAATTGCGCTTCGGGCTTGGGCTTGACCGTTTCCATCACCCACGACCACGGCACGCCTTCCCAAGGTGTATCCAGTTTGCTCCACCGCGTCACGCAATGAATATCGCAAACCACGCGCTGGGTCGGCAGCTTTTGAAATTCTTTCCACGTAAATCGCACCGGATTCTCGACCAGGCCCCAGATTTTCAAATCCCAGTTGAATGGATCGAACCGCGGCACGCCGCCGTAGTGCAGCACCGGAAATTTCTCGGTTAAATATTGGCCAGGTGGAAGCCGCCCACCTTTGGGGTCAAAGGGTCGTTTGGGATTGGCGCGCTTGAGGCGGCGCACTTTTTCGAGCGGATCATCCGTCACTCGTCGTTCCTCCTTTACGCAATTCTCGATACGCAATACTTGATACGCAATACGCAGCATCTTTCTCCAGTATATTCCCCCCCCAACCTTGCTGTCAATCGCCCCTCCCGCTACTCTGCATGTTTCGTTTGTTCCCGCCTCGAATTGTTGTATAATAGCATCGTGAAACCGGTTCTCATCGGCGTGGCGGGCGGCTCCGGCTCGGGCAAGACGACCGTCTCGCAGACGATTCTCGGACGTGTTGGCGGCGACCGTATCGCGTACATTCAGCACGACGCGTACTATCGCGACCGCAGCGGCTTGCCATTCGAAGAGCGCGTGCGGATCAATTACGATCATCCCGACTCGCTCGAGACCGATCTGATGGCCGAGCATTTGAAAGCGCTGCGCGCTGGCGAGGTCGTCGCGCTACCCGTGTACGATTTTGCGCGGCACGTCCGCAGGGCTGAGACGCGGCGGATCGAACCGCGTCCCATTATTCTCGTCGAGGGTATCCTGATCTTTGCCGACCGCGCGCTGCGCGAGATGTTCGACATCAAGATCTTCGTGGACACCGACGCGGACTTGCGCTTTATCCGCCGCTTGCAGCGCGATATTGCCGAGCGCGGCCGCACGCGTGAATCGGTGGTCGAACAGTATTTGGACACCGTGCGCCCGATGCACCTGGAATTTGTCGAGCCGAGCAAGCGCTACGCCGACGTGATCATTCCGGAGGGCGGATTCAACACGATTGCGATTGATATGGTCGTGGCGCGCATCAATGCGATGCTTGGAATGGAATGAAGAGGATACTGTGGACTGGAAAGACCTGAACATACTCATCACCGGCGGCACCGGATCGTTCGGCAAGAAATTCGCCGAAATTGTGCTGGCCGAATTACATCCCAAGCGGCTCGTGGTCTTTAGTCGCGACGAGCTGAAACAGCATGAGATGCGCCAACGGTTTCCCGACACGGGCGATAGCCCGGTCCGTTACTTCATCGGCGATGTGCGCGACAAGGACCGCTTGGAACGCGCCTTTGCCGGCGTAGACGTGGTCATCCATGCCGCCGCGCTCAAGCAGGTGCCGGCCTGTGAATACAATCCTTTCGAAGCGGTGCAGACGAATATCAACGGCGCCAAGAACATCATTGATGCGGCGATTGACTGCGGCGTGCGGCGGGTGGTGGCCCTTTCGACCGACAAAGCGGTGAATCCCGTCAACCTCTATGGCGCGACCAAACTGGTCGCGGAAAAACTCTTCGTGCAGGGCAACTCGTATGCGGGCGCGAGCGGCACGCGCTTTTCCAGCGTGCGCTATGGCAACGTCGTCGGCAGCCGCGGCAGCGTGATTCCGTTGTTCAAGGCACAATGCAAGACGGGCACGCTGACGATCACCGACGAGCGCATGACGCGGTTTTGGATCACGCTCGACCAGGGCGCGCGGTTTGTCCTCCGGTGCGCGGAGCAGATGCACGGCGGCGAAGTCTTTGTGCCCAAAATTCCCTCGATGCGTCTGACCGATTTGGCGAACGTCGTCGCGCCGGACTGCAAGATTGAAATCACCGGCATTCGCCCCGGCGAAAAATTGCACGAGGTGCTGGTCAACGAGGACGAGGCGCGTCACACGCTGGAACTCGAAGATATGTTCGTCGTCCAGCCGCTGTTTCCCTGGTGGACGCGCGAGCATTGGGCGGAAGGTCAGCCGCTGCCGAATAATTTCCGTTTCGGCAGCGATACAAACCCGCGCTGGTTAAGCGATCAAGAATTGCGCGCGATGGTCGAGGCGCTGGAATGACCGCTCTTGCGATTGACGGCGGGCGTCCGGTGCGCGACACGCTGTTGCCCTATGGACATCAGTCCATTGACGAGGACGATGTGCGCGCGGTCGTCGCAGTACTGCGCGGCGATTGGTTGACCACGGGACCGACCGTCAGCGCGTTCGAAGAGGCATTCGCTGCCGGAGTTGGTGCACACCATGCCGTCGCGGTATCGAACGGGACGGCGGCGCTACACGCGGCGGTTTTCGCGGCGGGTGTCGGTCCCGGCGATGACGTCATCACTACGCCGATGACGTTTGCCGCGAGCGCCAATTGCGTGCTTTATCAGGGTGGCACACCTGTTTTTGTAGATGTGCAACCGGATACATTGAATATCGCTCCCGAAAAGATCGAGGCGGCGATTACGCCCAAGACCCGCGCAATCATTCCGGTAGATTATACCGGCCAACCTGCCGATCTGGACGAAATCAATGTACTCGCCGCCAAGCATCATCTCACAATCATCGAAGATGCGGCGCACGCGCTCGGCGCGACCTATCGCCAGCGCCGCATCGGCACGCTGGCAACGATGACGACATTCAGCCTGCATCCGGTCAAACACATTACGACCGGCGAAGGCGGCATCATTACGACCGATGATCCGGCTCTCGCGCGGCGGCTGCGGATGTTTCGCAATCATGGCATTACAAGCGAGGCGCGCGAGCGCCAAGAGAAGGGTGGCTGGTTCTACGAGATGACGGCTCTCGGTTACAACTACCGGCTCACCGACTTGCAGTGTGCGCTCGGTCTATCGCAGTTGAAAAAGCTGGATGGCTGGTTGGCGCGGCGGCGAGCGATTGCCGCGCGGTACAATGCCGCGTTCGGCGAACTCGCCGAGATCGAGATTCCGACGGTGCGCGCGGATCGCGAACCTGCCTGGCATCTGTACGTGATTCGGCTGAACCTGGAGCGCTTACGCGTGGGCCGCGCCGCGGTGTTCCGCGCGCTGCGCGCCGAGAATATCGGCGTGAATGTCCATTACATCCCGGTGCCGTGGCATCCGTACTACCAGGAATTGGGTTATCGCAAAGGGCAATGGCCCGTAGCCGAAGCGGCTTATGAGCGCATGATTTCATTGCCAATGTTTCACGGAATGACGGACCGGGATGTCGGCGATGTAATCGAGGCCGTACGCAAGGTGATCGAGGCGTATCGCCGATGATCGGGATTTACACGCAAGGCGGCAGGGACATCGGCTTGGGGCACCTGCGGCGCTGCCTGACCCTCGCGGACGCGCTCGTTCGGATGGGCGCTCGAGTCGGCTTTGTGGTCAACGACGATGCCAGCGCGCAGCAATTCGTCCAAGCGCAGGGTTACGCTGTCGTGGGTCTCGACGACGATTTGGAGCGGGTCGTGAGCGCCCTGCGGAACTGGCGCGCCGATGCCGTCATCACCGATTCGTACGCGCTGAACAGCGCCGAC
The DNA here is from genome assembly GCA_016208315.1 of Chloroflexota bacterium. Lineage (GTDB taxonomy): Bacteria > Chloroflexota > Anaerolineae > UBA4142 > UBA4142 > JACQYF01. The sequence goes on from JACQYF010000139.1 coordinate 36,304, forward strand.
CTCGCGGCATTGCGCCGGGGCATTGGATACCTCGTCGTCATTGACGACTTGGCGAATCAGGAACTGCCGGCCGACCTGGTGACGAACGGTGCGGTGTGCGCGCCATCGCTCCGCTATTGCGCGCGGCCGGAGACGCGATTTCTACTGGGACCGTCGTATGCGCTCCTGCGCGACGAGTTCGCCGCGAATCCTGCGCGCGCGATTCGCGATTCGGTTGAACGCGTGCTCATTACGGTCGGCGGAAGCGATCCGTTTGGATTGACGCCGCGCTTGGTGGATTGGGTCCAAGCAGCCCTGGGCGACATCGGCATGGATATTGTCGCCGGGCCCTTTTTCGAAAATAGGATTACGGTGCGCGAGACAGAGCAAATCATCTTCCACCGCGAGCCGCGCGATATGCGCGGGTTGATGCTGGCCGCCGACATCGCGATTACGGGGGGCGGCCAAACGACCTACGAGCTGGCCGCGACCGGGACGCCGGCCATCGCCATTTGCCTCGCCGAAAATCAGCGGGCGAACTTGACGGGGCTGGCCGAAGCCGGAACGCTGGATTACGCGGGCGATGTTCGCGACGGCGACCTGGAAGCGAAAATCGCAGCCGCGTTGAAGAGTTTGGCGGCGAGTCGAGAGTGTCGGGAAGCGATGAGCCAGCGCGGACGACACTTGGTGGACGGGCGCGGCGCGGAACGCGTGGCGCGCGCGATCTTTGAAGCAATATGAAGATAAAGATTGGCGGGCGTTGGGTCGGCGAGAGCGAACCGTGCTTCATCGTCGCCGAAGCGGGCAGCAATCACAACGGAGACTTGGAAATCGCCAAGAGACTAGTAGATGTTGCGGTCAAGGCAGGCGCCGATGCGGTCAAGTTCCAGACATTTCGAGCGCATGCGCTTTATTCTCCCAAAGCTGGAACGATAGATGCAAAAAGGATTGGCGCCCCGATCTATCAAGCCCTTGCCAAGTTGGAGATGCCCTACAGTTGGATTCCCGCGCTTGCCGATTATTGCCGCCGACAAGGGATTGTTTTCCTCTCCAGTCCCTTTGACGAAGAAAGCGCAGATCTACTGGCGCCTTACGTGCCGGCTTTCAAGGTTGCTTCCTACGAAATCTCGCACATACCACTTATAAAGCATATTGCCGCCAAGAACTTGCCGATCATCCTTTCGACGGGCACTGCTGATCTTGAAGAGGTGGCCGAGGCGGTAAATACTATCCGTCAAGCCGGTTTGCGGGAGATCGTGTTGCTCCAATGTACCGCAGAATATCCGGCTCCGATAGAATCTCTGAATCTTCTTGCGTTGGTAACGATGCGAGAGCGTTTTCAACTCCTGACGGGCCTTTCAGACCATTCGCGCGATCCGGTGCTTGCTCCTACAGCGGCCGTTACGCTGGGAGCAACGATCATCGAAAAACACTTTACGCTCAGCAACTCGCTTCCTGGGCCTGACCACGAATTCGCTCTGGAACCGGATGAATTGGCGACGATGGTCAATCGAATCCGCCAAACCGAATTGGCGCTGGGCACAGGCATCAAGCAGCGACAGCCAGTCGAGTCGAAACGAACAGAATTCGGTCGGCGCTGCATTTTCGCCAGTCAGGAGATTCGGCCGGGAGACACCTTCACCAAAAGTAATACGGCCGTCTTGCGGTGCGGAGAATTGACTGCTGGCTTGCATCCGAGATATTTGGACAACATTCTCGGGACGCGGGCCGCGCGGCAGATTGCGCAAGGTGTTCCAGTCTACCCTCAAGACGTTCAAGAATCCGTGACGTTGTCTTTGGCCGCCGGGGATCTCCACGGTGATGTGGCAAGGGGGGAATCGTGATCTCGTTGAGGGAGTTGCGGGAAGAGGATAAAGACAAAATTCGGAATTGGCGCAACAAGCCCGAGATTGCCAGATACATGTACACGGAGCACGTGATTTCAGAGCAAGAACATGATCGCTGGTTCGCCCGGATCACGTCGGATCCGACTTGCCACTATTGGATCATCGCGGTAGATGATCGAGATGTTGGCTTGGTCAACATCTATGACTTGGACTTGCGGAACAAACGCTGTTATTGGGCGTTTTACGTGGCCGAAGAAGGACTGCGGGGCCGAGGCGTCGGCTCATTTGTCGAATATGCGATTCTCTCTTATGTTTTCGAGCAGATTGGTCTGGAAAAGCTTTGCTGCGAGGTGCTGGCGTTTAACGAACCGGTTGTTGAAATGCACAAGAAATTCGGTTTTCAGGTCGAAGGCAAATTCCGGTCGCACATTTGGAAAGATGGGCAATTCGTGGATGTCTTTTCCCTCGGCATAATGCGTCGCGAATGGGAGTCAGAGCAAGCGCGCTTGGAGACGGACCTGCGACAAAAGGGAATCATGCCGTGAAAGCCGTCGTCGTCGGCTGCGGCTCCATCGGCCAGCGGCACATCCGCAATCTGCGCGCGCTGGGAGTCGAAGAGATCGCGGCGTGCGATCCCGTCGCCGAGCGGTTGGACCAAGTGGCGCGCGAGCACCGCGTGGTCCCGTTCGCAAGTATGGAAGCCGCGCTTGCGAATCGCCCGGAGGCGGTCCTCGTCTGCACGCCGCCGCACGTCCACACAGCCATCGCGCATCAGGCGATTGACGCGGGCGCGCACGTCTTTATCGAAAAGCCGATCGCGCACGCGCTGGATGGTTTGGACAAATTGCTGGATGCGGCCCGTAAGCATCACCGCTTGATCTATGTTGGATATAACCTGCGCTTCCACGCGGGGTTACTCAAGCTGAAAGAACTGCTCGACGGCGGAGCGATTGGGAGACTGCTCTCCATTCAAGCGGAGGCCGGACAATACCTGCCCGATTGGCGACCCACGCAAGATTATCGCGCCGGCTACAACGTCAGCGCGGCGATGGGCGGCGGCATCATTCTGGACGCGTCGCACGAGTTGGATTACGTGCGCTGGCTTGGCGGTGAGGTGGAAAGCGTGTATTGCGCCGCAGGGCATCTGAGCGATCTGGAGATGGATGTCGAAGATACCGCGGCCATCACCTTGCGTTTGTCCAAGAACATTCTTGCCGAGGTTCATGTGGATTGCGTGCAGCGCGGCTACAGCCGCACTTGCAAGCTGATTGGCGCGGAAGGTACACTGCTTTGGGATTTCAAGGCCGGAGTACGCGTAGGGCAAGATAGCTTCTTACCCTTCGCGCCTGACCCCAACGAGATGTATCTCGCGGAGATGCGGCATTTTCTGGCGTGCGTGCGCGGAGAGGATGAGGCGCGCGTGGACGGCGAGACGGGCAAGCGCGTCCTGGAGATCGCACTGGCTGCCAAGAAATCGGCGGCGACGCGCACCGAGATTCGCGTATGAACGCCATCGTCATCCTTCAAGCGCGGATGGGTTCCACGCGGCTGCCAGGTAAGGTGATGGCCGATTTACTCGGCAAGCCGCTCTTGGCGCGCGTGATCGAGCGGGCGCAAATGATTCCCGGAATTGACCGCGTGGTGGTTGCGACGACGACGGCGGAGCGCGATCGCCCCCTTCTAGACTTGGCAAAAGAGTATCATGCCGAAGGATTCGCGGGCAGTGAGGACGATGTGCTCGACCGCTACTATCAAGCCGCGCGGCAAGTTGGCGCGGAGGTCGTCGTCCGCTTGACGGCGGATTGCCCTTTGCTCGATCCGGACGTGAGCGCGCGCGTGCTCGCGCGTTTCCTGCAAGGCGATGTGGATTACGTCTGCAACACGTTACCGCCAACTTTTCCAGACGGCTTGGACACCGAAGCGTTTTCATTTGCGGCTTTGGGGCGCGCGTGGCGCGAGGCGCGCTTGACGAGCGAGCGCGAGCACGTGACACCGTACATCTGGAACCACCCCGCCGAATTTCGAATTGCGAACGTGACGCATGCCGTTGACTTGTCGCGATTGCGCTGGACCGTGGATGAGCCGCAAGATTTGGAATTTGTGCGCGCCGTGTACGCGCGTCTGCACTGCGACGGCAACCCGCCGTTCGGGATGAACGATGTGCTGGCGCTGCTTGCGCGCGAGCCAACGTTGACTCGGATCAACACCGGTTTTGCGCGCAACGAGGGCTACGCTAAATCGTTGCGCGAGGATGGGATACGGTAGCCATGTCGAAAACTCTGCAGTTGTATCAACGGGCGCGGCGTCGCATTCCCGGCGGCACGCAACTGCTGTCCAAGCGTCCCGAAATATTCGCGCCCGAGCAATGGCCGGCGTACTATTCAAGAGCCAAAGGCGTCGAAGTCTGGGATGTTGACGGAAACAAGTACGTTGACATGAGTCTGTGCGGCATCGGCGCGAGCGTGCTGGGGTTTGCCGACCCCGACGTGGATGCCGCGGTCAAAGCCGCGATTGACAATGGTTCGATGTGTACGCTGAACAGCCCGGAAGAAGTCGAACTGGCTGATCTGTTGTGCGAGATTCACCCCTGGGCCGAGATGGCGCGTTATGCGCGCGGCGGCGGCGAAGCGATGGCGCTCGCGGTGCGCATCGCGCGCGCTCACACGCGACGCGACAAGGTGGCGTTCTGTGGCTATCACGGCTGGCATGATTGGTACCTCGCCGCGAATCTGGCGCGCGGCGATATGCTAGATGGGCATTTGCTGCCGGGGCTGGAACCTGCGGGCGTGCCGCGCGGCTTGACCGGCAGCGCGATCCCATTCCGCTATAATCACCTCGATGAGTTGCGCGCAATCGTCGCGGAGAACAAGGACGAACTCGCCGCGATTGTGATGGAGCCGGTTCGCGATCACGATCCCGAGCCGGGCTTCTTGGAATCCGTTCGCGAGACCGCAGACGAAATCGGCGCGGTGCTCGTTTTCGACGAAGTGACCGCGGCTTTTCGCATGAACACCGGCGGCATTCATTTGCGCTACGGCGTGAACCCCGACATCGCGGTTTTCGCGAAAGCGATCAGCAATGGCTATCCGATGGCGGCGATCATCGGCGTGGGACGCGTGATGCAAGCCGCGCAAACCAGCTTTATCAGCAGTACGTATTGGACAGAGCGCATCGGTCCCACGGCGGCGCTGGCGACGATCAAGAAATTCCAGCAGCACAATGTCGCGCAGCATCTCGTCGAGGCGGGGAAGCGGATCCAGACGGGATGGAAGCTTGCCGCCGAGCGCGTGGGGCTTGCCGTTCACGTCGGTGGCCTGCCGCCCTTGAGCCACTTGGCATTCGATTACGAGAACGGCCAGGCAATTGCCACACTCTTTACGCAGTTGATGCTCGAACGCGGTTTCCTGGCGTCAATAGCATTCTACGCGTCCTATGCACACCAAGACGAGCATATCGAGAGTTATCTTGACGCGACCAGCGATGTATTTACAGTGCTCGCCGAGGCCGTCAGAGCCGGTGCTATCGAGGACAAGCTGAATGGGCCGATCGCGCACGCGGGATTTAGACGGCTGACGTAATGAGGACAGAGACCTTGCTCCCAGATACGGTCGAGTCGGTGAAAGAGGGCGTAATCAAGGATACGGCATGGTATGGCTTTGCGACTTATTTGTCGCAGGGGCTAGGAATCGTTTCAGCCGTGCTCATCCGCCGCTTTCTCGGACCGGCCGGCATGGGCGTGTGGACCGCATTGATGCTGCTGCCGACGTACACCAACTACAGTCATTTTGGTATCCTCAACGCGGCCGAGCGCGAAATCCCTTTTCTGAATGGCAAAAAGGAGTGGCGCGAGGCGGCGCGAGTGCGTAACGTTACCTTTGCGGTGATGCTCGTTGCTGCCAGCTTTTCTGTTCTGGCGTTACTGGGTCTAGCCCTATGGCAGCGCGACAGCAGTCCCCCCGAAGTGACGGCGTCGTTTCCGTGGGTCATTCTGGTCGCGCTAGGCCAATTAGGTTTTGGCTACTTTGGCGTCCTCGCGCGAACTGCGAAGCAATTTCGAGACCTGGGCCTACTTGCCATGGCAGCCGCCATTCTGAATATCGTCGCCATCGTCGTCTTGACCTCTCGTTTTGGCGTTTCAGGCATGCTCTTGGCAACGGCGATCGTGTACGCCGGCATGGCTATCTATCTGGCATTGAGACTTGGATCGCCGCTTCGCCCGGAGATACACTGGCGCGAGATCAAGCATCTATCCGCAATTGGTTTGCCGATCATGCTCTATAGCATCATCACAGATACCTTGATGAACATTGACAAAATTACGACGGTGGCGTTGCTGGGAACGACTTCCCTAGGAATCTATACGCTCGCGACAATGGTCAAGACCTATGCATGGACGGTACCTAGCGTCATCGGCATCGTGTTGTATCCGCGGCTGCAAGAACGCTACGGCGCGACCGGCGACCTCAACACGCTCAAGAATATGTTTCTGTATCCAATGGCGATTTTGGCCGGCTTGACACCGATTCTGATCGGCGCACTTTACTTCGGGACCGTGTTTCTCGCGCATACGCTTCTGCCCGATTACGTGAGTGGGTTGGGCAGTGTGCGGAACATGGTGGTTGGCACTTTTTTTCTGGCCATCACTTTGCCCGCCGCGCAATTGCTGGTGACCCTAAATAAGCAAATCGTGCTCATTCTGATCGGACTGATCGGTGTCGCCACTGCGGTCGGACTGAATACGGTTTTGGTCCACCGCGGGATGGATATCGCCGGCATTGCTTTAGGGACTTCCTTCGCGTATTTCGTTACGGCGACGGCAACCATTTTCCGCGCGGCCCGCACGTACCTGCCTTCGTTGGCAGATAGATTCCGGCTGATACTTGAAACCTTTGTGCCTTTTGTCTATGCGACCCTCATTCTGTTTGGGTTGGACCTGTTGTTGCCTACTGATCAGTTTGGGGGCGCAACGACCATCGTCATTATTCTGGTCAAACTGACGCTGTTCACGGTCGCGTGCCTTCCGCTCGTCTGGTACGCCGATCGGCAGACGCTATTGGTGGGAGCCGTGCGCGCGGCATTCGTTACACGCCTCCACGGGTTGAGGCGGCCGGCGAAAGGCAATCGGTTGTGAGGACCGTTCCGCATATCCTCGTTTACATTGAGAATTATCTTGCCGGGGGCACCGAACGGTTTACATTTGACTTGGCGAATGGACTCGCCAAGTCGCATCACAAGGTCACGCTTTGGTCGAATCGCAATCCGGACTTTGGGCATGGAGTGAATCGGCTCGCGGAGGATGTCGTTTTCCGCGAGATTAACATCTTGACGACCGAGCCGCTCTACACCTGGCTCGCGCGCCAGAGCTTTGGGCGCTTGGTCGCGATGCCGATCAAGCTCATTTTCGTCCTCGTGCGGTATTTGTTTTTCGGCGGCAATCTTCTGCTCTTTTTGTTTTTGCTGGCGCGCGAATCGCCGGACGTATTCCACGCGGTCAACGGCGGTTATCCCGGCGCCGAGAGCTGTCAGGCGGCGTTGATCGCGGCTCGGCTAGGGCGGCGCGTGCCCCGGACAATCCTCACAGTCCTCGGCCATCCTTTTGAACGCAAGATACCGCTGGCCGAGTCGGCGGTGGACAAGTTGGTGGCATGCGCCGTAGATCGGGTGGTCTTCAACTCCTGGGCCGGCGTTCAGAGCATGGTACGCCTGCGTCAATTTTCAAAAGAGCAGGTCACGTGCATTCACTCGGCCCCGCCGTTCAATTTGCCAAGTGCGGCCGCCATAGCGGATCAACGTACTCGGTTGGCGGCTGATGGCTCGCAACCTATCATCGGTATGGTCGGCGCGCTGGAACCGGTCAAGGGCCAACGATTTTTGATTCAAGCCCTCGCGCAGATTCGCGAGCGCGTTCCGACCGCGCGCTTGGTCTTGGTCGGCGATGGCAGCGACCGCGCGCGCCTGGAAGCTTTGGCAGGCGAATTGGGCTTGGCGAGCGCCATCACGTTTATGGGTTTATACACGGGCGATATGCTCGCATTGACCGGCGCCTTTGACGTTGTGGCCTTTTCCTCGCTGCGCGAGGGCTTGCCGTACGCCATTCTCGAAGCGATGGCGGTCACAAGGCCGATTATGGCGACGTGTGTGGGTGGCGTCCCGGAGCAGATCGAAGACGGCGTATCCGGCCTGTTGGCGCCGCCGGGCGACGCCGAGGCCCTGGCGCGCGGCTTGCTCGCGCTGTTGAGCGATCCAGAGCGAGCCGCCGCGCTCGGCCGCGCGGCCCGCGCGCGCCTGGAAAGCGAATTCTCAGTCGAAAAAATGTTGGCGGCATTCGAGCAACTCTACCATACGACAGAAGTATGAATCTGACCGACAGCAGCTTTTGGGATGATTTTTGGCAAGCCACGACCCTGCCAGCCGTAGTGGATCGAAACGTTTCGCATGAGCGTTGCCTCTCAGATACATTCGTCCGGCATCTGCCGCACGACTCGGCGATGCGCCTATTTGAGATTGGATGTGCGCCGGGCCGCTGGCTCGTTTGGTTTGCTCAGACGATGGGCTGTCAAGTCGCAGGATGCGACTTGTCGCCAACCGGCTTGAGCAAAACGCATCAGAACCTCGCGCTAACGGGCGTAGCCGCGGATTTGTATGCGGGAGATATTCTGACGCTCGACATACCGTCCCATGCGTTTGACCTTGTGCTTTCGCTCGGCGTCGTCGAACATTTCGCTGATCCCGAACCGGTTCTCGCGCGGCACGTCGAGCTGTTACGAGTGGGCGGCTTGCTCGTTCTCGAGGTACCGAACCTGACCGGATTGAATTACTGGCTCATGCGCGCGACGCGTCAGGACGACCTCCTGCGTCACCACAACTTGCGGATCATGAATCGAACCTGGTTTCAAAACATGGCCGCCAAGTTCGGGCTGCGGACCCGCTTTCTCGGCTATGTAGGCAGTTTCGAACCGGCGCTGTTTGAGTTACGCGGACGACCCCCATGGGTCAAGGCGATTCACAAGATTTTGAGGACGTTGCGATCCGTCTCTGGCGCGGACCGTGTCAACTCGTCGCTCTTTAGCGCGTATCTGGTTGGTATATTCGAGACTTGATGGATCTCTGTTTTCTGAAAAACGCAGCCGCCCTCCGCGGCTTGCCCCAAGGCGAGCTCGACGCGACGCATTTTGTGTGTTTCGATTGGACGACGCGCCAGCAGTTGCGCGAGCGGGGCTTGAGTGTGTCCCTGAGCAGTGACGAGATCACGCCGATGCTCGGCAAACGCTTGGATGAGTTTGCCTTCGCGCTGTCTTGCGATTGGCATCGCCATTGCGGCGAGGATTTTACCAAACTAGAAGGCGTTTCGCTTGGCGCGATTTACGAGCACATGCTTTGGTTCCAAACGCTATTGCCGGCATACAGATATCTCGCCGCCGTCGCGCGACTGATCGAACGCCAATCGCCAGCCAGGATCTGGCTGCAAGACGAACTAGACCACCGCGTAGTTGACGCGGTTGAGAGCACGGCGAATTTGCGCCACATTCCGGTCGAACGAATTGCTGCCGCCAACGCCGTCGGCGAGGATGGTGTTGTGCCCTGGCGACCCGTGTCTTTGCGACCGGTGGACCACGTGCTGCGCGCGTACAATTTCGCCGCAGACTTGATTCGCTTTTCGCGGTTAGGCAGACGCATCCGGCTGCTTGCTAGTTACTACCCAACGCTCCAACGGTTGTTCGAGACGGTAGCCGAGGATCCGCGATTTGGACTTTATTTTCTGGAGCGTCCCCCGGCTTCCATCCTAAGCCGCTGGCTCAGGCGCGGCAGTCGTTTTCTCTTCCCGCACTCACAAAGCGATCACGGGACAACGCGGCGCGTCGTGGAAATACAGGCGCAATGGAAGCAGGTGCGACACGATCCGGACTACCGTCGCAAATTTGTGTGCGATGACTTGGACGGCTGGCAGAGCGTAGCCGGCGACCTGGATCAGTTCTTCGGAGAAATACTTGTAGACCTCGCCCACCAAGTTGCCGGTTGTCGCGCGGCCATCCGCGCGCACGAAATTGATCTGATCCTCGTACCCTTCGACGCTCCGCCGGTTCAGCGAATGCTGATTGAGGTTGGCCGGGCGTTGGACATTCCCAGCATGGTGGTATTGCACGGCTTGCCGGGAGCGTACAACGCGCGCTACAACTGCTGCGCGGATTACTTTGCCTCCTGGGGCCCGGCCACAATCGAAATTTACAAGACCCTGGGCTGCTCGACGACAAACATGCGTGTCACGGGCAGTCCCAAGCTGGATACCTACCTGCCAATTCCAAAACGACCAAGAATACCGGTCCGAAGTATCCTCATCCTGACGAATCCTCAAGACTATAGCTCCACTCTGCCGGCAGAAGATGATCCAGAGCATTACATTTTCACAGTTCTCGCTGCTTGCCGTGATTTGCGCGAGTGCGAATTCGTCGTGCGCCCGCATCCCGCCGAGTCGCCGATCCGCTATCGCGATTGGCTCGCACCGTTGGCATTGCCGAATCTTTCGATCCAAGCCCGAACGCCGATAGAAACGCTGCTCGCGCAGGCAGACCTGGTGATTACGCCTGTCTCTACCGTCGCGCTGGAGGCGATGGCTCTCGGTATCCCGATTCTGTGGTTCGATGTCGCCAGGTCGTCTCCTCCGCCGCCCTTCGCGGCAGGTTGGCTCCAGCCGGTGAGGACGGCCCAGGAACTGGCCGCTTGCCTCAAGACAATCGTAAGAGAAGACAAATTGCCGCCGACCAACACGGCCCGCATTTTGGAATCGTTCGCCGGCCCAATAGATGGAGGCGCATCCCGGAGGATTCTGGATTGGATCGCTAGGATTGCTGGCGATGTCTGATGCGAAGGAGAATCTCGGCGTGGAATCTTGGCTGAGCGCGCAGGCGGAAAGCATGGTACTCAGTTGGGAGAAATCCATGGAGCGATTCTACCCGCAGTATGTCGCAGATTGGACCGATCCCGCCGCGCATTGCCGCGCGCTGACCGAACAGTGGAACACGCTTGCCGCCGCGCAATGCTTGGACTGGAATCAATATCTTTACGGCGCTGCGCTCAGAATATTGGATCTGGGGGCCGGCACGGGCTGGCTTTCCATCATGCTGTCCAAGCGGGAAAACGTCGAGCGAATTTATGCCCTCGACGCAAGCCCAACCAATCTCAAGGTCATGTTGCCTGCGCTCGCCGAGCGGATGGGCGGGAATCTCGATCGGATAACTCCGGTGCTCGCCCTGTTCACGCCCATTCTCGTGAAAGATGGATTTTTCGACGCCGTGGTCGCGAGCTCGTCCGTTCACCACGCCCCTGACTTGATGGAGTGTTTGCGTGAAGTGTATCGCGTCCTCAGACCGGATGGGTTCTTTATCATTCTAAATGAACAGCCCTATCCCTATGTTCCCTTTGTGACTATGGCCGCTCGGCGCATCTTGAGGATCATTACACGCGTGATGCTGCGGCAATGGCAACCGAACCCAAAGTGGCTTTCTGAGAGTGGCCTGCTGACCGATCCGTTTCTAGGCGACCGGGCGTATGCGAGTTGGCAGTGGAAACGCGCGCTGGAGATGACTGGTTATAGTTTTCAAACTGTGGTCACTCCGTATCACGCATACAAGCTAGCGGGGGACAGGCGCAATAAAACCCGGCTGACGCATTTCATCGCGCGCAAGCCGGGCCACGGCGCGCGCTAGGAACATGTGATGCGTGTGTTATTAATCGGCCCAGAATGGGTCGCACACTGGACCGAAAGTACGCGCAAGGCACTGGTCGCTTGTGGGCAAGCGGTAGAAGTCTTTTACTACAACTCGCTGCGCGTCGAACAGTTCGCGCTCGGGCTGGGGCGGCGCGTCGCGCGAGTCAGCCCCCGAATGGCGAAATCGCTGGGCGATGTCCAAGTCCGGTGGGAACGCGCGATGAACCGGCGTTTGCGCGAAATCGCGCGCGCCAGCCGTCCCGATTTGATTCTAGTCTTGAAAGGCGAAACCCTAGAGGCGGAGACGATTGCCGCGCTGCGCGGCGCGGCGCGCAGGGCGCTGGCCACCTGGTGGCTCGACGACCCGCTCACAAGCCGTTTGCCGGCCGATGCGACCTCGTCGTTTGACGCTTTCTTCCTGTTCGACAAGTCCTATTTCGAGCCGCTGTCTCGGGCTGGGGCGAGCGCCATCCATTTTTTGCCCTGTTGCGCTGATCCCGACGTGTTTCGACCGATAGAATTGGCGGCCGCGGAACGTCGGCGGTATGAATGCGAGGTAAGTTTTGTCGGCGTCTATTATCCAAAGCGGGGCGACATTTTGGAGCAAATGGCGGGCTTGGACGTGAATATCTGGGGACCGCAATGGGATTGCGCCGATGCGCAACGCGCGCTCAAACGCATCGGCGGCAAGGCGTGGCGCGGCAAATTTGCAGATGAGGTGACATCGGTCAAGGTCTACAACGCGAGCCAAATCTGCCTAAACATCCATCATCCTCAAACGCAGGTCGCCGGCCTGAATCTCAGAACGTTTGAGGTGCTCGCCGCGGGCGCCTTCTTGTTGACCGATCGGGTCGCGGGTATGGACGAATTGCTAGTTCCTGGTGAAGAGACGGCTTGCTACGCGTCACCCGCTCAAGCCCGGTCGCAGGTAGAACATTATCTGGCGCAGCGTGACGAACGTTTGCGAATCGGCCAACGTGGCCGCGCGCGTGTGCTGCGCGAACACACGTATCGGCATCGTGCGCAAACGATTCTCGAAAAGCTGGGTCTTGCCGACTCATGATCGGTACGTCAACTCCCAAACGGATTCTGTTTCTCGACCATGCTCCGATTCTCGGCGGCGCGGAAATCGCGCTATTGAATCTGATCGCCGGGTTGGATCGCCGGCGTTTCACGCCGTTGGTTGCGACCGCGCAGGATTCGCCGTTGGCGCACGAACTCGCGGCGGCGGGGATCGAATCGCTCGCGGTTCCATTTGGGCGTTTGAATCGGGCCGGGGCCGCGATGCCGGCCAATCTGATTCGAGCGGCGTGGGCCGTGGCGGCCATTGTACGCGGCCGCGGGATCGCGGTGATTCACACGAATACGGTGCGCGCGCATATCGTTGGCGCGTTAGCGGCTCTGTTGACCGGCACACGGATTATATGGACAATCCACGACAACACGTTTCCGCCATTACTCGTGCGATTGCTTGCGTGGATTCCGACCCGCGTGATCACCGTATCCAGTTGGCTGCGCGACCTGTATGGCCCGATGGGTCTCGCCAACAAGACGGCGGTGATCCCGAACGGGATTAGGTTGCCCGCGCGCGACAATGCCGACGACACCATTCGCCAAGAGTTGGGCATACCCGCGGAGGCGCCGCTCGTCGTGAACGTGGGCCGTCTGGTCTCTGGAAAAGCGCCGCACCTATTTATTGAGGCGGCACAGCTTGTTTCAAAAACACTGCCTCAAGCCAGATTCGTTTTGGTTGGCGGACCGGACAAACTTGAGCCAGGGCAAGCGCCGCCACCCTATCTTGACACGTTAGATCGTATCGCGCGGTCGAGTGGTTTGGCTGAACGACTGCTGATGGTCGGTCAGCGGCTCGACGCAGCAAGGTTTTATGCGGCGGCTGATCTCGTGGCGTATTGCGCGGTGTCATCCGAAGGATTGCCGACGGTATTGCTGGAAGCGATGTGCTTTGCCAAGCCCGTCGTGGCTGCGGCGACAGGCGGAGCGGTTGAGATTGTGCGGGACGGTGTGACCGGAGTGCTGGTCCAGCCGAACGATGTATCTGCGATGGCGGCGGCAATGGTTCAGTTGTTGACAAAAAGCGAATGGGCACGCGAGATGGGTTTGGCGGGACAAACAAGGTTGAAGCAAGAGTTTGACTTGCAGGCCCAAGTGGCGAAGATAGAGCAAGTCTACCATCAGTGTTTGGATTGAGTGATGCGAATAGCTTGAAGCAAGAGTTTGACTTGCAGGCCCAAGTGGCGAAGATAGAGCAAGTCTACCATCAGTGTTTGGATTGAGTGATGCGAATAGCGATTGATCTCTCCCCCGCCATTCACCAAAAAGCCGGACTCGGACGCTATGCCCGCACGCTGGCCGAGCACTTGGTCGCGCAAGACCACGCGAATGAATACGTTGCGTTCGCGCATGGACGGTTTACCGCGGATGCGCTCTCTCCTGAACTGCGCGCACTCCCGCGCGCCAATGTCCCGCTCGACGCGCGTCCGTGGCGGATGGGTGTGTGGCTTGCGCACGCGCTTGGCGTCTCACTCGACCGCGCGCTGCCGCGTGTGGACGTTTTCCACGCGACCGAGCACTTGCTGCCACCGCTGAAAAAGGCGAAAACCGTGTTTACGCTGCACGATTTGATTTTCCGGTTGTTCCCGGAATATCATCTCCCGCTGAACCATTGGTTTCTGACGAACACAATGCCGCATTTTCTCCGCCGCGCCGGCGCGATCATCGCCGTCTCGGAATGCACCAAACGCGACGCAATTACAAATTACCAATTACCTCCTGACAAGATCACCGTCATTTACGAGGGCGTCAACCCCGCGCTCAAGCCGATCACGGATCCAGGTTGCATTGCGGAGGCGCGGGCAAGGTATGCCAAGAATCTTCGGTTTGTCTTGTTCCTCGGCACCATCGAGCCGCGCAAGAATATTCCGGCGCTGTTGGACGCGTTGCAGGTGCTGCGCGGGCGCGGCTTGCCGCATCGTCTGCTGATTGCGGGGCGCAAGGGCTGGCTGTACCACGGCGTGTTCGAGCATGTGCGACGGACCGGCATGGAAACGGAAGTGGATTTCCTCGATCACGTGCCCGATGAAGACCTCCCCGCGCTTTTCGCCGCGTGCGATGCCTTTGTCTTTCCATCGCTTTACGAGGGTTTCGGCTTGCCGCCGCTCGAAGCGATGGCGTGCGGCGCGCCCGTCATCTGCTCCAACACCTCATCGCTACCCGAAGTCGTCGGCGATGCGGCGCTTTTGGTCAACCCGCGCGACGTCGGCGAGATTGCAGGCGCAATCGAGCGCGTAGTGAGGGATACCGCTTTAAAGAACGAACTGCGCGTCAAGGGGCTAGCGCAAGCCGCCAAGTTCTCCTGGGAGCGCGCGGCGCGCGAGACGCTGTCAGTCTATCAGCGCCTATTTAGTACGCAGGTACACAGGTAAACAGGTAAACAAGGAATAGCCTGTCTGCTTGCTACTTGGGTACCTGTCTACCTGTTTACTTGTTTACCTATATACCATGTTTGCTATTGACGCCCGCTACATCCAGGATCATTTTCCGGGGATTGGGCGCTACACCTACAACTTGATTGATGCGCTCGCGCGCGTTGCGCCGGACGAGCGTTTTGTCGTTCTCCACAATCCCGCGCTCCGTAACACGCGCTATGACATCACCGCGTTGGTGCGGCATCCGAACGTGGAGCTGTGCCGCGTGGATGTGCCGACGTTCTCGATGCGCGAGCAATTCGCGCTGTTATCCAGCAGGGGGGCGAGCACGAGGCATCGCCCCTACGTTTTGCACTCGCCGTACTTTATCAAGCCGTATTTTCTTCGCGTGCGGTCCGTCGTCACGATTTTCGATTTGATCCCGTTGCACTTCCCTTCCGATGTGCCTAGTCGCCGCGCGCGCCTGTTCTTTCGATGGGCAGTCCGGCTCGCGGCGCGCACGGCAGCGCGCATCATCGTGCCGTCGGCTTCGACGTGTAATGATCTCCACGTGCGCCTGGGCGTGCCGCGCGAGAAAATCGCGGTGATTCCGCTTGCCGCGGACGAGCGATTTGCGCCCCAACCGTCTGCCGAGATTGCGCGCGTGCGCGAGAAATACGCGCTGCCGTCGGACTATTGCCTGTACGTGGGCATCAACAAGCCGCACAAGAACTTGGCGACGTTGATCGCGGCGTGGCAGCGCGTGGAACGCAAGGGCGCGTTGGTGATTGCGGGCGCATGGGATGCGCGGTATGCAGAGGAGCAAGAGCAAGCGGGGGGGCAGGGGAGCAAGGGAGCAGGGGAGATTCGATTCATCCACGATGTCGGTGACAAAGACCTGCCCGCACTGTATGCGGGCGCGGCTTGCTTCGTAATGCCTTCGTTTTGCGAGGGTTTCGGTTTGACGCCGTTGGAAGCGATGGCGTGCGGCGCACCGGTAATCGCCTCTAATACGAGCAGCTTGCCGGAAGTAGTCGGCGATGCGGCACTGCTCTTCGATCCGCGCGATGCGAATGCATTGGCAGCACTGCTCACACGCGTACTGAACGATGTTGCTCTGCAAGCCGAACTGCGCGCGAAATCGCTCGCGCGCGTCGCGCAGTTTTCGTGGGAAAGGACCGCGAACGATACACTTCGGGTCTATCACACGTTGGGAGAGCGATGCAATGGACCTGATTGAGAAAATCCGCAAGTGGAAGCAAGGGACCGAATATCTCAACTGGGGCAGAGATATTGTTGCGGCGATGGCTAAACAGCAGACCAAGCGAATCTCCAGTGGCGACCTAATCCGTGTCTTGGACGTGGGCTTTGGCGGCGGATCGGACCTTTTGAACGTAAAAAACGCATTGCTTGGCAGAGACGCAGTGCTGTATGGGATTGACAGTGATTCGGCGCGAGTGGCTCAGGCATTCGCAAGCGGCATTGTCGGAGTCGAGCTTGATATCGAGCGCGCGAGATTTCCCTTTGACGATTGCTTTTTCGATATAGTGATTGCCAACCAGGTTTTGGAGCACGCCAAGGAAATCTTTTGGATCCTCTCCGAGATATCGCGAGTGCTCAAACCTGCAGGCATTCTGATTGCGGGCGTTCCCAATTTGGCGGCTCTCCACAATCGGATGCTCTTGGCAGTTGGCGAGCAGCCAACTTGTATTGATCTGCTCGGTCCCCATGTGCGGGGCTTTACCAAAAGTGGTTTTGCCCGGTTTGTTGGCGCTGAGAATTATTTCCGCGTCTTGGAGGTCAAGGGCGCCAATTTTTACCCGTTTCCAGCGCAGGTCGCGCAATGGTTGAGCCGCCGTCTGCCGACGCTTTCCGTCGGCCTCTTCTTCTTGTGCTTGCGGACGGACAAGGAAGGAACGTTCATTCAGGTTTTGAAGAATCGCTCGCTTGAAACCGATTTCTTTTCCGGTGCAGCCGTCTAGAATCGGCTGACTTTATTCGCTATGCGGATTCTCCACGTTTACAAGGACTATTACCCCGTCGTCGGGGGAATTGAAAATCACGTCAAGCACCTGGCGGAGGCGCAAGCCGCGCGCGGGCACGCCGTGACGGTGCTGGTCAATAGTCTCGACCGGCGCACGCGCGTGGAAACGATCAACGGCGTGCGCGTGATTTTCGCCGCGCGTTGGCTGACGATCTCTTCGACGCCGCTCGGCCTCGCGCTGCCGCGTCAAGTCGCGCGCGAAATGCCGGACATCACCCATTTGCACTTTCCGTACCCGTGGGGCGAACTCGCCAATTATTTCTTCGGACGCGCGCGGCGCACGGTGATGACTTATCACAGCGACATCATACGCCAAAAGTATACCCGGGCTCTCTATGCGCCGCTCATGTGGCAAGTGCTGAATCGGGTAAACCGGATTTTGCCGACCAGTCCCAACTATGCGAGTTCATCACCCGTTTTGCAGCGAGTGGCTGACAAATGTACCGTTGTGTCGCTGGCAATCAACCCTACACAGTTTGAGTGTGCCGATCTGCATGCCGCGCAACAAATCCGCACTCGAATGTCCGCCAACGCCCATAGTCCCATACTGCTCTTCGTCGGCCATCTCCGCTATTACAAGGGCCTCGACTATTTGCTGCGCGCAATGCCCGAGCTGCCAGGCGCGCGTTTGCTGATCGTCGGCACAGGACCGATGGAGGGCGCGTGGCGCGCGTTGGCGCGCGATCTCGGCCTCGCCGAGCGCGTGATATTTGCCGGCGCGGTTTCGAATGCGGAACTCCCTGCCTATTATGCGGCCAGCGATATTTTTGTGCTGCCGGCGTCGGAGCGCAGCGAGGCGTTTGGGTTGGTTCAATTGGAAGCGATGGCGGCGGGCAAACCGGTCGTCTCTACCGAACTGGGCACGGGGACTAGTTTTGTGAACGTGGATGGCGAGACGGGATTTGTCGTTCCCGCACGCGACTCGCACGCGCTCGCCGGCGCGATCGCGCGCTTGATGGCGGATGCCGAGCTGTGCGCGCGCCAGGGCGCCGCAGGGCGAGCGCGCGTCCGCCGCGAATTTACTCTGGAGCGCATGGTAGATCGCGTGATGCAGGTCTATGCGGAGGTTCTGGCTCGGAATTTGATTCCTATAGGTAGTTAGGGTAAAATAGAACTGATGTCAACCCGAATCGCCCTCTTTTGTGACAAGCTTTTGGAAGCCGGCTGGTTGGCGGCGCTGATCGTCGCCCCGCTCTTTTTCAACGTCTATTCCAGCCGCGTGTTCGAACCGGATAAGATCAGTCTCGTCCGTTCGATCGCCCTCGTGATGGTCGCCGCGTGGATCGTCAAGCAGATCGAGACCGGGCTGCCGCGCCAGCCCCTCGCCCAAACCATCCGCGCGCTGCCGCGCGACAACCCATTGATCTTGCCTACGCTCGCCGTCGTCGTCGTATACCTTGTCGCGACGATTTTCTCGGTGGCGCCGACGGTCAGTCTGTGGGGGTCGTACCAGCGCTTGCAAGGAACCGATACGACTTTATCGTACATCGCGATCTTTCTGATTACGGCGAGTTCGCTGCGCACGCGTCCCCAACTCGACCGGATTCTCAATACGGCGATCGTGGTCAGTTTCCCGATTGCGTTCTACGGCATCTTGCAGCACTATCAACTCGACCCGCTGCCGTGGGGCGGCGACACCACGCTCCGCGTCGCGTCGAACATGGGCAACTCGATTTTCGTCGCGGCCTATTTGATCATGATCGTTCCGCTTACGGTGGCGCGGTGGATCGAGACGCTCGCCCGGATCGTGAATGGGATGGAGGCGCGACGGCGCGTAGCGTCCGTGGCCGCTGCCGGACTGGGATTGATCGCGCTGGCGGCATTGTGGGCTGCGGATTTCGTCCTCGGCACGGCGCTGGCGCTGGCGCTGTTTCTCCTTATCTTTCTGTTTGCCCTCTTTACCCGCACGAGTTGGCGCGATGTTCTGCTGGCGCTGACATATACGGTCATCCTGGCCGCGCAACTGGTCACGATTCTGTTTTCGCAGAGCCGCGGTCCCCAATTAGGTCTTGGCGCCGGGCTGTTCGCCTTTGTAGTTCTCGGCGTCTTGGCCGCGATGCGTTACATGGCGCGGCGGTGGCGTCTCATCGCGCTGACGGGCATTGTCGCTTCAGCCGCGCTCGCAATCGCATTTCTCGTCGTCTTCAACCTGCCCTCCTCGCCGCTGGAATCGCTCAAGAGCGTGCCGTATATTGGACGCTTGGGGCAGATTCTGGATCGCAATTCGCCGACGGCCCAGGTCCGTGAGTTGATCTGGCAGGGCGCGGTCGAGCTGATTTCGCCGCACGAACCGTTGTGGTCGCCGACCACGGGCGACGACCCGGTCAACCTGATTCGGCCCCTGGTTGGATATGGGCCCGAAGCGATGTACGTTGCCTTTAATCCTTTTTATCCGCCTGAATTGGGGCGCTTGGAGGCGCGCAATGCGTCGCCCGATCGCTCGCACAACGAGACGCTTGACTCGCTGGTGATGACCGGGCTGTTGGGATTCGGCGCGTACATTCTGCTGTTCATTTCTATCTTTTATTTCGGGCTTAAATGGCTCGGCGTCATTGATTCGACCCGCGGGCGCAATGCGTTTCTGGCGTTGTGGCTAGCCGGCGGCGCGGTCTTTGGCCTGGGGTTCAGTCTGGCAAACGGCTGGAACTGGATTGGCGTGGCGCTCCCCTTTGGCATGATCGCCGGTTTCTTGATCTTCCTGATCGCGGAGGCGGTCCGACGTTTTCGTTCGGAAGCAGGGCCGCGCGATATGAGCCAGGCGCTTTGGCTCAGCGCGCTGGTCGGGGCTTTGCTCGCCCACTTTGCCGAAATCCACTTTGGCATCGCGATTGTCTCGACGCGCACGTATTTCTGGGTCTATGCCGCGCTGCTCGTCGTGCTCGGAACCTCACCCCCATCCCCCGCCCTTCGGGCACCCCCTTCCCCCTCTCCTGTAGGGGCGGGGTCACCCCGCCCTTACAGGGATGGGGGTGAGGTGAGGCGCAAGCGCCGCCGCGCCGTCGAAAACGCGCGTACCTCGGCGCGCAAGGCGAATGGCGGCGAGAGCATTCCGCTCGGTCCGGTTTTCACGTGGACCGCCGTGACGACGGTGATTCTGCTGACGATGGCGTTTGAGTTTATGAACAATCAGGCCGGAGTCCCAAGCGCCTTGGATGCGGTGGCGCGCTCGCTTTTCTACAAGGGCGATAGCCAGTCGTTTGGCATCTTTTTGCTGTTCTTGCTCACGTGGGTGATCGCGGGGATCGTTGGCTTTGGCGAAGAACTCAAGAGCGTCCGCGTGCCGCGAGATGCGTTGGCGATGGCGGTCGCGCTGTTTACGGTATTGTCGCTCACCGCACTCGTCTGGTACATTCTGTTTCAGATGCGGTGGCTCACCCAGCCCGGCGATCTGACGAATGCCTTTATCAATGTTCTCGGCCTCTATTACGTTGCGCTCTTTCTGCTGGTCGGCGCCATTGCGCTGGCGCTGGCGTGGAAAGAATTGCCCGCCGGCGCGCGGTTCTTGCGCGCGCCCGCGAACGCGGCGGTGGCGCCGGTCCTCGCGATCGCCGTGGCCGCGTTGATTTTCCTGACGAATTATTCCGGTGTGGCCGCGGACATTCTCTACAAGTCGGGCAGCAACTTGGACAACGCGGGCGCGTGGGACCGCAGCCAGGAAACCTATCAACGCGCTTTGGAGATGCAGCCGAACCAGGACTTTTATTCGCTCTTTCTAGGGCGCGCTTATCTGGAGGGCGCGCGCACGGCAACCGACCCGGCGCAGCGCGCCCGATTGCTGAACCGGGCCGAGCAAGTTCTTTTGCAGGCGCAGCGTCTCAACCCGCTCAACACCGATCACTCGGCGAACCTCGCGCGCTTGCACCGCATTTGGGCGACGCTGGTGGACGATCCGGCGCAGAAAACTCTGCACTATGCCAAATCGTCCGAGTATTACCAAGCGGCCATCCGCCTCAGTCCAAACACCGCGTACCTGTATAACGAGTGGAGCCAGACCTACTTGCAGGCCGGCGACTTGGAGAAGATGCGCGCCACGCTGGAGCAATCGGTCAGGGTTGACGCGCGGTTCGCGCAGACCTACCTGTATCTCGGCGAATATTATCGCGCGACAAAGGATTACGCGCGCGCCGCGGACAATTACTTCAAGGCGCTTGAACTTGACTCGACCGCGCTGGCCGAACCGGATGGATCGCCCGTCGCGGCGGCGCTGACCGTGCTCACGCGACCGGAAATTGCCCCGCGCGCGATCGTGGCTTTGCGCGCGGCCAGCGAAGCGAACCCCGCGGCGGTCGCGCCCCATTACGCCTTGTCCGACCTCTACAAGCGCAATGGACAAATGGATTTGGCGCGGCAGGAGTTGGAACTGGTCGTCAAGAACGCGCCGGGCGACTATTACGCGCGGCTGACGCTCGTCAATTTCTACTCCGAGACCGGGCAGATTGACGCCGCCGTGACCGCCATGCGCGGGGTCATGGATTTGCTTTCGCCCACGCGCACTCCCGATTTTCAACGTTTTCAGGATTTCTATACCCAACTGCAAAACTTGCAGCGCGCGATCCAGAACGCGCAAAAAGCGCCGAACGATGTCGGCGCGCATCGGACGCTCGCGGCGATGTGGAAGGCGCGCGGTCAGGCGCAGTTCGCCTTGCCCGAGTATCAGACCGTGGCTCGCCTCGCGCCGAGTGACTATGACGCGCACAGAAACCTCGTACTCTTGAATCTGCAGCTCAATCAACCCGACGACGCGCAGCGCGCCCTAACGGCGATCACGCCGCTCGCGCCGGACAATGAAAAACCGCTCTGGCAGAATTTGCAAATGGCGCTCAATTCGCATAAAGCCCAGCAGCTCGATCAGGCGCTCAAGCAGGCGCAAGCCGCGCTCGCCCTCGCCGCCGAAGCCGACAAGCCCGCCGTGCAAGCGTACGTAACGCTGTTGCAGGAGCAAGTGAAATAGGCAGGTAGACAGGTACACACGTAAACAGGGATACACGGACCTGTCTACTTGTCTACCTGTCTACTTGCGTACCTACCAATGGCTACCTTTATGCTCATCTTCGCCACCGCGCTCATCTTTGCGCTGGGTGGCACGCCGCTCGCCAAGCGCTTGGCCGTCCACATCGGCGCCATAGACCGGCCGAGCGAACGCAAAATTCACGCCAGTCCGATGCCGCTCTTGGGCGGCATCGCGATGTATGGCGCATTTCTGATTGCCCTCGTCCTGTTTGCCGACCGGTTCTACATTCCGCAGTTGATCGGCATCGTGGTCGGCGCGACGTGGGTCTCGCTGCTCGGCATTTGGGACGACCGGGTAGGATTGGGTGCGACGCTCAAGTTGCTGGGGCAGATCTTCGGCGCGCTCATTCTGATCGTGACGGGCGTCACCGCCGACGTTTTCCACAACCCGCTGCTCGACATCCCGCTGACGCTCATGTGGATCGTCGGCATTACGAACGCGATGAACTTGTTAGACAACATGGACGGCTTGTCGGGCGGAGTCGCGGCGTGCGCCTCCGCGTTTTTCTTGTTGATCGCCGCGCTGAACGGACAATATCTCGTGGGGAGTCTTGCGGCAGCGCTGCTCGGCGCATCCGTGGGTTTTCTCGTCTACAATTTCAATCCCGCCTCGATCTTTATGGGCGATACCGGCAGTCTCTTCCTCGGCTATATGCTGGCCGCGGTCGGACTCAAGCTGCGCTTTAGCGACCACCCCGATGTCGTGGTTTGGCTTACGCCGCTGCTCGTGCTCGGCCTGCCCATTTTCGATACGACGCTGGTTTTCGTCTCGCGCTTGCGCCGCGGGCTGAACCCATTGACGCACGGCGGTACCGATCACTTGTCGCACCGGTTGTGCGCGCGCGGCTACACAGCGCGCGAAACCGTGTTGACGCTGTATCTCGTTTCAGTTATCCTGGGCGTGCTCGCGATGTTTATTGGGCAAGCGGGAATCGTCGAGAGTATTATCGTCGGCGCGGTCGCGCTGGCGGCGGGCGCAATTGGGCTGTGGAAGTTTGAATTGACTACTTGACTTGACGCATGGAGGATGCTTTGACGCTTGAAACCACGATTGCAAACAAAACGGCGCGCGTGTCGGTGATCGGCTTGGGCTATGTGGGTCTGCCGCTCGCCATCGAGTTTGCGCGCGCGGGATTTCCAGTCATCGGCATTGATATTGATGCGCGCAAAGTCGAAAGTCTGACGAGGGGTGTCAGCTACATTCCCGACGTCAAGAGCGAAGATGTCAAGATCCTCGTGAGCCAAGCCGGTTTTACGGCGACCGGCGATTACGATGTCCTGAAAAGCGTGGATGTAATTTTTATCTGCGTCCCGACACCTTTCGATCAAATGAAAGCGCCGGACCTGCGGCCGGTCATCTCCGCGACGAAAAGCATCGCCCCTCGCTTGAAAGCCGGGCAGCTCGTGATCCTGCAAAGCACGACTTATCCGGGCACTACGGAGGAAGTGTGCCTGCCGATTCTCGAAGAAACCGGTCTCAAGGCGGGCCAGGATTTTCATTTGGCCTTTTCGCCCGAGCGGATTGATCCCGGCGCGACGAGCAGCGCCGGATGGAATGTCAAGAATACTCCCAAAGTGCTGGGCGGGTTGACGCCGCGCTGTACCGACCTCGCCAAGCAATTGCTCGTGCATCTCACGCCGGAGGTATTCGTCGTCTCTTCGCCACGCGCCGCGGAGATGACGAAGCTATTGGAGAACATTTTCCGGTCGGTGAATATTGCGCTCGTGAACGAGCTGGCGGTCTTATCGGAGCGGATGGGGATTGATTTCTGGGAAGTGATCGAAGCGGCGAAAACGAAACCATTCGGCTTTATGCCCTTCTATCCGGGAGCAGGCGTGGGCGGGCACTGTATTCCTGTTGACCCTTATTACCTCTCGTGGAAGGCGCGTGAGTATGATTTCTTTACGCGCTTTATCGAACTTGCCGCGGAGATTAACGAAGGGATGCCATTCCACGTTATAAAGTTAGTGAGCGATGCGCTGAGCCGAGAGGGCAAACCGTTGAACAGCGCAAAGGTGCTCGTGCTCGGCGTGTCGTTCAAACGCGATGTGGACGACGCGCGCAACTCACCCGCGGAGCGCGTAATCGAACTGCTGCTCGACCGCGGGGCGCAAGTGCGTTACCACGATCCCTACGTGCCAGCGTTCAAAGTGGGCGGCGATGTGTTTCATCGCGAAAAGGTCGAGTTGCGCTCCGTGTCCTTGACGCCGCAAGCCCTGCGCGAGAGTGACGCCGTGGTTATCGTCACTCCGCACCGCTCCCTCGATTACCGGCTGATCGTCGCCCACGCGCCCCTCATCGTGGATTCCGCGAACGCGACGGCGGGGCTGGAGCATTCGCAGCGCATCGTGCGGGTAGGCGCGTCGCCGAGCGCAAATGGTGGTAGAATAAGCTGATGGACGAACATACGGTACTGCCGATTCAATTGCCCGAACGGCCCGCAGTCTTGATCGTCGTTTCCGGGCCCTCCGGGGTCGGCAAAGATGCGGCGATCAAGCGCATGCGCGATCTGCGCTATCCCTTTTATTTTCTCGTCACGAATACGACCCGCCCCAAGCGCAGTGACGAAATCGAAGGCGTGGATTATCATTTCGTCACCAAAGAGCAGTTTCTCGAAATGCAACAACGCGGCGAGTTTCTCGAGCGCGCGGTGGTGTACGGCTACGACTATGGCAACTCCAAGCGCGAAGTGAAGGAAGCGTTGGCGCGCGGTCAGGACGTCATCATGCGCATTGACGTGCAAGGCGCGGCGACCATCAAGCGCATGGTGGCGGACGCGATCTTTATCTTTCTGCTGCCGCCTTCGATGGAAATACTCGAAGCGCGCCTTCGCAAGCGCCGCACCGAGCCGGAGGACTATTTGCGGCTGCGCTTGCACGCCGCGCGTCTCGAGATGAACGAAGTAGACAAGTTCGATTACGCGATCGTCAACGAAGACGACGCGCTCGACGAGACGGCGGAGCTGATCTACGCGATCATCCGCGCCGAGAAATACCGCGTCAAGCCCCGGCGGGTGAATTTATGATTATCGCGGGCAGGGCATTGACACCGCGCGCCAGCTAAAGCTGATGTTGCCGGGTTCAACGTAGGACAAATTGCCAATTTGTCCTACAGCGTGGTATAATGAAATCGGATGGATCAGTTGGCGGAGGGACGATAAAATGTCTGGACATTCCAAGTGGGCACAGATCAAACGCAAGAAAGGCGTCGCCGACGTCAAAAAGGGCGCGATGTTCACGCGGCTGGGCCGTGAAATCGCGATTGCCGCGCGCGCCGGGGGGGGCGATCCCGACGCGAACTTTGCGCTGCGGCTGGCCGTAGACAAGGCCCGCGCGAACAATATGCCCAAAGACAACATCGAGCGCGCGATCAAGCGCGGCACCGGCGAGCTGGCCGAAGGCGGGCAGCTCGAAGATGTCCTGTACGAAGGGTACGGTCCGGGGGGCACGGCGCTGCTCGTGCAGGTACTGACCGATAACCGCAACCGCGCCGCGTCCGACATCCGACACATCTTTACCCGCACCGGCGGCAATATGGCTTCGTCGAATGCGGTCGCGTGGATGTTCGAGAAAAACGGAGTGGTCACGCTCGACGCGCACGGCAAAGACCCCGACGAGCTGGCGCTCGAATTGATTGACGCGGGCGCCGACGACGTCAGAGTGGATGGCAAGGTCGTGGACGCTTACACGACGCCGGAGAAACTCAGGCCACTGCGCGAGCAATTGGAAAAACGCAAAATCCCCATCACGTCCGCGGAAATCGCGTGGATTTCCAAGACCCCCGCCGAGGTGAGTGACGATCAGGCCGTCCAAACGATGAAGCTGATGGAAGCCCTCGAAGAGCACGACGACGTACAAAAAGTGTACACGAATCTTGAGATCAGCGACGCCGTCATGGCGAAATTCGAGAATGCCAAAGAGCATGCCTAGTTGTGAGATGATGGACGCGTGATTATCCTCGGTGTTGACCCGGGCACGGCCATTACGGGCTATGGGGTGATTCAGAGCGACGGCCGCGACCTCGGCTTGATTGATTACGGTGCGATCACCACGCCGGCCGATTGGTCGCTGCCCCAGCGTCTCGTCCGAATTTACCGCGAGCTAGATGCGCTGATTACCCAACATCGGCCCACCGATGCCGTCGTCGAGAAATTGTTTTTTAGCCGAAACGTTCGCACCGCGTTGTCTGTCGGTCAGGCACGCGGTGTTGCTTTGCTCGCCGCCGCTCAGCACAATCTGGCGATTCACGAATATACGCCGCTCGAGGTCAAACAGGCGGTGGTCGGCTATGGGCGCGCGGAGAAAATGCAGATTCAGCAGATGGTAAAAATGCTCTTGCAGCTCGACGCGATTCCACAGCCCGACGACGCCGCGGACGCGCTCGCGATTGCGATTTGCCACGCGCACAGCGCGCATTTTGCCCGATTGGGGAGACAAATATGATCGCCACTTTGCACGGCAAACTGCAAGCGCGCGGCGAGGATGCCGTGATCGTCAACGTGGGCGGAGTTGGATTTCGCGTGCGCGTACCCACCCGCACGCTGGCTGATTTGGGTGGCATTGGCAGCGAAGTGCAGCTTTGTACACATTTGCGCGTGCGCGAAGACGAGCTTTCGCTCTACGGCTTTTCGAACGAGGAGGAATTACGTCTGTTCGAAACGCTGCTCACCGTCAGCGGCGTCGGGCCCAAGGTCGCGCTCGGCGTGCTCTCGGCGGCATCGTCCGATACTCTGCGCTTGGCGATCGGGCAGGGCAATGTGGATGTGCTGACCGCGATTCCGGGCATCGGCAAAAAGACGGCGCAGCGACTTGTGCTGGAATTGAAAGGCAGGATTGACGTGAGTGGCTTGGGCGCGCTGGGCGAATTGTCGCCCGTAGACGAGGACGTGATGAACGCGCTCATCAACCTCGGCTACAGCGCTGCCGAAGCCGCGCGCGCCGCGCGCGCCGTGCCCTCCAGCGCGAAAACACCGGAAGAGCGCGTGCGGATTGCGTTGCAGAATTTGGGGGGATAGCGAAACGGCAAGTTCACGGTATGCTTAACGGGATCGTGGCGATGTCGCCATTGCCAAAGCTGTCCAGCGAGACGCGAACCGTCCACGTGCCGCTACCGACCGCGCCGACGGCAAGGCGGTCGCTGTCCGCTCCATTCGGCGCTAAAGAAGCCACGTTCCGCCCGAAAGATGTCAGCGCGATCTGACTATTCGAGTCAAAGACGTCCACCCAGACCGCCGTCTCTGGAGAAGGTTCATCGCCCGTATTGGTGCAGCTCCAAATCGCCTCGAACTGCACCATCGCGCCGGGCGGATCGGGGTTGAGTTGTGGGAAACCATCGTCGAAACTCAGGTGATATGCCATAGGTCGTGCCTCCAATGCGAAAGTAGGCGGGATTGTCGCGCTGTTTCGGGCGTTTGTCTAGGGGTGCATGGACAATTTAGATTTGGTTGAGTAGAATACGGCAGCGATGAGCGAGCCGTATTTTTGTTTGGAGACGTGCCATGAATTCCGATTGGGATGTTATCGTCGTCGGCGCAGGCCCCGGCGGTTCATCGGCGGCATACGGGTTAGCCAAAGCCGGGCTGCGCGTCCTGCTCCTCGAAAAAGAGAAAATCCCGCGCTACAAAGCGTGCGGCGGCGGCTTGACCGCCAAGGTACGCGCCGCGCTCGATTTTGATTTCTCGCCGACAATTGAGGATACGATTCACCAGGCCTCAGTCGCGTTTGGGCCGGAACGCACGCGCATCGGCGCGACCGCGTGGTGCGTGATGCGCGACAAATTCGACGCGCTGCTTGCGGCGCGCGCGGCGAGCGCGGGCGCAGAGCTGCGGGACGCGCAGCCAGTCTCACGCGTGAGTTTTGAGAATGGATCGGTACAAGTGGAGAGTCGCAGCGGCGCCGAGCGCGCCAAGTTCGTGATCGGCGCGGATGGCGTCAACGGCATCGTGCGCCGCGCCGCCGGCTTTCCGGCGCACCAGCGCATGGCCGCCGCGCTGGAAGCGGAAATGGACGCGCCGACTGCGGCTCTGGATGAGTGGCACGGCGCGCTGCACCTCGACTTTGGCGCGATCGCGTGGGGCTATGCGTGGATTTTTCCCAAGGCGGAACACCTCTCCGTCGGCATCGGCGATCTCTTTCGAATCGGCGGCCGGGCCGACCTGCGCGCCGCGCTGCAGCGGTATGTCGCGTCCGAGCCATCGTTGCACGACGCCAAGACGCGGTTTACGCGGGGGCATCGCGTGCCGTTGGGCGGCGAGTTCGCCACGTATCACGTGCCGCGCGCGGTCCTCGTCGGCGATGCGGCGGGACTGGTTGACCCGTTCACGGCGGAAGGCATCTATTACGCGATTCGCAGCGGGCAGATCGCGGCGGAAGAAGTGGGGCGAGCATTCGCACGCGGCGACTTTGACCTTGTGGAGTATACGCGCCGCATCAATCGGGAGATCAATTCGGATTTTCGCTACGCGTGGGCGCTGACCCAAGTATTTTATCGGATGCCGCATTTGGCGTATCGCATCTTTGCGCGCAGCGCGGGAACGCAGAGCGCGGTGACTGACGTGGCCGAGGGCGGGCTGACGTACCTGCAAATGTTGGGGCGGGTCGCGCAGAGTCTCGTCAGGTCGTTAGTCAAAAGATAGGACGCGTCGCCTTCCAGAGAAGGCGCCGAGCGCGGATGGTCGCGGATAAAAAAAGGGGATTTTTCCGCGCTTGTCCGCGCTCGTCCGCGTCCTAGAATGAATCCATAGTGCGCTCTACGGCTTGGTGCCCACCTGATAGCGCGCGACCCACGGCTCGTAGCGGCTAAAGAATTTGTCTTTCTTGACGACTTGGCCGTTGACCTTGATCGTCCTCCAAATCGTCACGTCCATCCCATCGTGCGCGAAATCCACTTGCTTGGTGACGCCCTTTTTTAGGGTCGGATCGTTGGTATAGATGGCCGGCCCGGACTTGATGACGTTCTCGATAATCGGATCCTGCATTTCGACCGTGCGATTGGGCTTGGTGCCCCAGAAGTTGAAAGTAATCGTCGTCTTTTTGAGGTCAACGATCGGTTCGATCAAGATATAGTTGTCGGTATCGTTTTTGAATTTGAGATCCACGCTCGGGGTAAAGACCGTCGCATCCAGGCCGACGGGCGGCTCGTAATAGCCCACGCGATACGCGTGCGCCCATCGCTCGACAAACGGATAGCCGCCCCAAAACGCGGCGCGGAACATGGTCGTCGAAACCTGGCACACGCCGCCGCCCGGCCCAAGCACCGTGCGGTCCTGGAAAATCACGTACGCGTCGTCGTACCCTTCCGCTTCGACCACATCCCCCAAATATTGATCGAACGAAAACGTCGCGCCCGGCGCGATCACGATGCCGTCGAATTGCGCGGCCGCGGTGCGAATGTTTTGAATGCGGCCCGCGGGCGACCCCTTGAAATTGCTGACGCCCTGCGAAGCCAATTCCTTGATGCCGAATTTCGCCGCGTCCTCCATCGCAATCGTCGGCTTGATGACCTGGACGGGCAGCGAAACGACGCGCGCCTTGAGCGTCTCGAGCGGACTCGCCGCTCCCGGCCCGCGCGACGCGTTCGCCATCAACTGTTGTTCGATTTGCTTCACCGCGGCTTCGGGGTCGAGGATTTGACCGTATTGGCTGGTCACGATCGGCGTGAGCGTTTTGGTATCGGGATTGAAATGGAACCGCGCGTCGCGCGCGGGTTGATTGATGTCGGCGGCAAGGGGTTTGACGGTCGCGAGGAGTTGCGCGCGGTCGAGCGTCGTCGCGAGGCGCAGCTTGCCATCGCCATCCGACTGGGGATGAATCGAGATCATGGCCGCGAGCGCGGCTTGGTCAATGGCCCAAGAGCGCGCGTTGAAGGTCATCAAGACCGGCGCGGCGAGAATCGCTTCGGCCTGCGCTTTGGCGGCGCTGCCATCTGCGATCAGCGGGGTCGTCTCCCGAAAGGCGAGCGGAATATCGCCTTGAGTGCTGCCGAGGACGCGCTCGCGCATTCGTTCGAGCATCGCCGCGCCGTCAAGGTCGCGCCCGTTCTGCGCGGGCGTGGCGACGACGCGCAGGCCCTCGATATGTACCGCGGCATCGCGCGGCGGTCGCTCCACCTGCGGCGCGAGCCAACTGAGATACGCCTGCGCGATGTTTACGTCGAACTGCGCGTCCAAGCCAATGTCGCAGCCGGCCAGCAGACAGCGCGCTTGCTCGATCACGTTCTCCGGCAGCGCGCCGCGATGCCCGAGCAGCAGCGCGCTTTGGGCGACGGGACCGAAATCGGTCCGCAAGCCCAATTCCCAGGGCCAGGCGCGCCAAGCCCGATCGCCGTCGCGGAGAAGGATGGCCTCGCCGCCCGTGCGTTTGAGGATCGCGTCGGGCTGGCCGAATTTGTCTTGGAGGAATTTTTGCGCTTCAGCGCGCGAGAGGCCGTTCATCGGCTGCCCCAGCGCGCTGACGCCGAAAATCACGCGGTCGCGATAAAACAGTTCGTACGCGACGAAGAGCGCGGAGAGAACGAAGAAGGCAATGACGACGGCGTACAGGGCAAGAAGGGGCGGGGAGAGCCAACGCGCACGCGTGGCCGGTGGAGAGTGCGAATCGTCCATGGTTGGTTCTATTGTACGCGGAACGCGGCCCTAGTCAAAAATGCGCGTCAGCGTTTTACGTACTTGTCGAAGAACGCGACGGAACGCTGCAACGCAGTCGTCAGATTTTTCGAGAGGTTATGGTCATCGCCGCGGTAAGAATAGAATTCCACCGTGCGGCCCGCGGCGATCACCTGCTGGTTGAGCGTTTCGGAGAATGCAAAAGGCACGCTTGAATCGCTCGTGCCGTGATGGAGTTGCAAGGGGCCGGAAAGGTCATTGAGAAACGCGTTCGGCGAGATCGAATTCCAGAATAGCGGGTTCTCTTCCGGCGTGCCATATTGCGCGATCAATTCCTGTCGCCAACGGCGCGCGGCGCTGGGAATGGCCACGGGCGTCGTCGTCGGCCTCCAGCGCGAAATCAAATCGCCGTACGACGCGACCACGCCGGCCCAGATGACGCCCGCTTTGATTTGGTTGCTGACGACCATCGCGCGCAGCGTCGCCTGTCCGCCCATCGAGTGGCCCCACATGCCGATGCGGTTGGGATCGGCATCCTTATACTTGACCATCGCAGCCACGGCGTTGAGCACATCCACGGTGTAGTCGGGCGTGCCATATCCGCCGCGCGCCGCGCCCTCGGAATTGCCGTGCCCGCGATAATCGGACTTGACCACGATATAACCGCTGCGCGCAAACGCATCCACGTACGCGATATAGCGCTCGGTCGTCTTGTACTGCGCGGGCGGAATGTAGCCGTGATTGAAAATGACGACGGGCCAGCCGGTCTTGGGTTTGGTTCCGTTGGGCACGGTCAAGAGCGCATAGATTTTCAGCCCGTCGGATCTGTAAGCGGCAAGGTATCGTTTGTAATTGCTGCCGTTGGCCAGGGTTTGCTCGATGGTAATGTCGCTGCCCGGATATTCGCGCTGGCGCATGCTGGCGATGGTGAGCGGGTTCGGCGCCGGCGTCGCGGTCAGCGCGACGGTGGGCGTCGTTGTGGGCAGCGGCGTGGCCGTGGCCGGGACCGCGACGACAGGGGCAGGCGCTAAAGGTGTCGCCGGCGGCAGGGCACTGCTGCACGCGGCGAGAACTAGCGCGAGGACCAGTAGAACGCTTGGAATATGAATGATTTTGCCCGTTCCCATAAGTTACCTATCACGGATAGTCCCCCCCGCACGCAATGGGGAAAACGATCTTGGTTATTCCATCGGCCCATGGAACCGGCCGGAAACTTGACGACTGCGGAAAGCTGTCGTTATATCCGATCTCGATCTCGACGGCCGGTCGCTGCGCGCAAGCCGTAACGTGATTCTCCAAGCCGGGCGTCCACGGGCCCAACACCAATTCGTGGAACCCGGGAGCAAGCTGCGCCGGCAGTTCTGAAGTTTGTCCCCGAATCTGCCGCGTCCAGGCGATATACACAAAGAGGACAAACTGCCCCTGCGGCACGGTCGGCACGGAGAGGGTATTACAGACCCCCACGCGAAATTGTCGCGGAGTTTGGTCCCATGTCAGTCGGGGCGCGGGTTCCACGTAGAGCACGACAAGCCCTCGCTGGCTCTCCGCGGCCAAGTTCGCGCACACTTGATCAGGGCTGACCGTCGGGGCCGGCGCAATCGGCGGGGTTGCCGTGCGCGTGTGGCTCGGCGTCTCGGTCGGCGAATTTGTTGGCATTGGCGCGGTCGTGGGCACGTTCGTTGGGACGGCAGTGGGTGGTCGAGTGGTTGGCGCAGTTGCTTGCGGCGTCGCGGCACTA
Source organism: Chloroflexota bacterium (assembly GCA_016208315.1). Classification (GTDB taxonomy): domain Bacteria; phylum Chloroflexota; class Anaerolineae; order UBA4142; family UBA4142; genus JACQYF01. The sequence goes on from JACQYF010000139.1 coordinate 68,656, forward strand.
GCGCAGCCGGCGAGTAGGGCCGCGAGCACGAGCGCCGCGCGGATCGAGTTCACAATCTTGAATAGTATACGGTTACTCCCCAATATCAGATTCAGTCGCTCAGTCGGTTTCCCATGGCGTAGTCGCCGCCGCACTTGATCGGCAACTCGATCCTGATCTTTCCATCGGGCCAGGCGAGTGCTCTGAAGAACACGTCGGGTGTATCGTTGTAATGGACCTCGATCGCGCCGATGGGCCGCGTCGCGCAGGCGGCTTGATGGTTTTCCAATCCGGGCACCCACGGCCCGACCATGACCTCGTTCAAGCCCGATTTCAACTCAAGTTGCACGACGCCCGATTGTCCCGGCCCGCGATTCGATCCGGGGTAGAACACAAATATCTTGTACCGGCCCTGCGGCACATTCGGAGGTGGGAGCGTATTGCAGACGCCCACGCGAAACCAGCGTGGTGTTTGGTCCCAAGCCAAATCGGGAACGGGCTGCACGTCAACCACGAAAATCTCGCGGTATCCCTGCGCCGCGAGCCGCGCGCAAATTTGAGCGGGCCCCGGCGTGGCCGTCGGCGCGGCGGGCGTGGGTGTGCGTGTTGGCGCGAGCGTGGGTGTGCGGGTCGGTGTCCGTGTCGTCGTAGCCGTTGCCGTCGCGGTCGGCGAAGCAGTCGGCGTGGCCGTTGGCGACAGAGTGGGTGTTTCGGTCGGCGTCGGCGTTGCGGTTGCGGATGGTGTGACGGTGGGTGTGCTGATCTGTGCGGCGATGGAGAGCGGAGCGACTTGCGCGGCGGGTTCTGCGCGGCCGTTGCACGCGGCGAGTAGAATGTCGAGAACGATCAACGCAAATGTCATGACAACGTACTTGGCAAGAGTCACTGGTTGGCGGCGGCTGCCTTTCCGATTTGCTTACGAACCAAACCATGCTTTATTTTGAGTATCGCCGCGTCTATTCCCCCTGCGCGGTTTAGTGTGTGTTCCCAAATCCGAATCACGATCCAACCTTGCCGCTTCAAACTCGATGAGACTCTCTTGTCGCGCGCTCGGTTGCGCTGGATTTTGGCAATCCAGTATGCTTGGTTGGAAGCAGGCATGCGGCAATGCCAGCGACAGCCGTGCCAAAAACAACTATCCAAAAATATCGCGACGCGAAGTTTGGGGAAAACAAAGTCCGGACGCCCTTCGACCTTTGGCGAGTTGCGCTCGAATTTTGGTAGGCGCGTTCGCGTCAAGGCATTTGCCAATGCGGATTCCAGGCGAGTGCCTGAACTCTTGACGGACGCCATTACTTGTGAGCGGACGGTTCGGCTAACGCGATCCATATTCCTCGCGATGCTCGCGCGTCCCACTCAATAGCGCCTTGGCGTTTTCCCCGAACGCTTTCATGATTAAGGGCGGCACGGCATTGCCGACTTGATGGCTTTTCTGAATGTAGGTCCCTTTGAAAACAAAGTCGTCCGAGAAAGATTGGAGACGCGCGGCCTCTCGGATGGTGATCACGCGAATGTCGGCGGGATGTCCAAGGCGTCCCGAACCGGGATGAAACACCCAGCGGGTAATCGTCGGCGCAATCGAATCCCACTCCAAGCGACCGTATGCGCCGCTATAATGCGACCTGGGTTTCAGCGCGTTAGGCAAATCCCTTGCGCCTTGGCCCGCGGTGATGGACGCCAAACGGCAGTATTGGGTTTCGGCAAGCTTCCGCGCAACGTGGTCGTACAACAGTTTGGTATTGGCGCGCATCAAGACCTGGTAATTCGAGTGCGCCGCTTGGTCATATTCCATCGGACTAGTTCCTTCGCCATGATTCAGCGAGGGCAGGTCGTCAAGCGCCGCGCGTACGGTCACATAGTTGCTGTCAAGTGTGAACAAGGTGGGCGACGAAGCCGCATGCGCCGGGAAATGAGTGGGTGAAGGGAATTTCACAGAATGATCGAGCCGGTTCGCAAAAAAGAACGCGCGACGCCGACGCTGCGGGACGCCGAAATCAGGCGCATAAAGCACTCGACTGTCTACTCGATACCTGTCGTGTCCAGCGACATCGTAGACATGGAAGTCCAACGACATCGTAGACATTGTTGATTAGCTTATCGAATCTCGATGCTTCGTTAACAATCGCATATCCGAAGGTTTTCGTCCATACTGCTTCCCAAAGGAGGACGTATGGACGAGAAACAGGAACGGACGCTGCGGCGCAAAGCGATTCGTTTGACCTTGCGCGGGTTACGTCCCAAAGACATTCGGGAACAGATTCCTCGCAGTCGTGCCTGGCTGTGGAAATGGCAAACGCGTTACCAGGATTTGGGTCGCGGTGGACTCAAGAGCCAATCACGCCGGCCTCAGCATACCAACCATCGCTACTCCGACACGATCCGCCGCCGCGTGGTCCGCATTCGCCGCCGACTCGAACGCGCCAAGGTCGGTTTGATTGGGTTCAAAGCGATTCGGCGAGCCTGGGAACGGCGGTATCGTGGTCAACCCCTGCCAGGTCGGTCCACCCTCTATACCATCTTGCATGCCGCGGGTCTTTTGCGCTCCCTACGTCCAGTGCGCGGCGCTTACTGTCCGCAACCCACGGCCACCGCTCAATTCGTGTTACACGCGATGGATTGGACGCAACGTTATCTCGAAGGCGGACCCAAAGTCTATGCGTTTCACACGGTGACGATTCCAGCCCGCGCGATCCATCAAACCATCAGCCCGGACAAACGGAGCACAACGGCTTGTGGTCATTTGCTGGATGCCTGCCAGCAGTTGGGCTTGCCGGATGGCTTGCAACTGGATAACGATGCGGCATTCAACGGCAATCGGAAAGTGCCGCGCGTGTTCAGTCCGTTTGTGCGCCTGGCTTTGTATCTGGGCATCGAACTGATTTTTATTCCGTTCGGTGAAGCTGAACGCAATGGCATCGTCGAACGGCTCAATGGGTTGTGGAGTCAAGGTTTCTGGAAGCGGCGGCGCTTTCGTTCCGTCACCGGCGTCCAACGGGCCAGTCCGACGTTCGTCCGTTGGTACACCGATGAATACCTGGAGCGGTCCACGGCACCCGTGGCGAAGAATCACTGCTTGACCAACCGCCAACGTCAAGCCTTGCCGGACAAGCTCCCGATTACCGCCGGGCGAGTGCATTTCGAGCGACTGATCGATGAACAGGGCAACATCACACTGCTCAATGAGACCTGGCACATAGACCAGCGATTAGCGGGTCAATACGTGTGGGCGACCATTGTGACGCATGAACAACGCTTGTCCATTTATCATCAGCGGTCCGGGCAGGAACCCTTGCGCCGGCTCAAGACTTTGCGCTACGAAATTGCGGAACCGGTGCGGCCGCTACGTCCTGAGTTTCGGCGCTCGCACCGACGCCGCAGGATGTCTACGATGTCGTTGGACTCGGCCAAGCTAACGAAATCGGAAAAATGACTACGATGTCGTTGGACATGACAGGTAGATGGTTGCTTTTTGATTCATCTGGTCCCATTCGTTCCATAACGAGTGCCCTGGGATTCTATTGATACACCAGAGTTTCGACTCGCGAAAGCAAGCAGTGTTCCAAATCCTTTTCCCCTCACGAAGCTCAAACTCCGTGTGTTTTGTCGCACCCAGAAAAGCCCGCTTATCCGGCTGGTTCAGCAATCGGGCTTTTGGCGTGCTACCCTCTCGAACTTTCGGCACGACCGTTCCTAAAGCAGCAACTCGGCGAAGC
>JACQYF010000140.1:0-16272 GCA_016208315.1 Chloroflexota bacterium
GATGGGCGCGTACCAAGTGGTCTTGACGGTTCCGGCGGGCTATGAACCGCAGTCGCCGACCATCGTCACCGTAGACGTTTCGCAGTGCTTGCCGATCAAGGCGATCGTGGATTTCGAGGTCGCCAAGTTCACGCCAACGCCAACGGCTACGAATACCAAGACGCCGGTGCCCGCGCCTTCGGCCACGCCCACCTTCACGCCGACGGTTGACATCTGCCAGAACCTGCCGGGCGCGATCTTTACGACGGACGCGCAGGGTCAACCGGTCAACCAGAATATCTACCAGTACAAGACGGACGTTTATCTGCAAGGCGGCCCCGATCAGCAAGGCGCGCACCTGCCGGATGGTCTGTATTATTATCGCGTGACCGATCCATCGGGCGGCACGGTCCTGTATCCCGATAACTACCGCACGGTGACGGTGACCAACGGCGTCTTCCCGAGCACGCAACTCGCTCCGTTCAACGATACGCCGAATCCCGGCGGCGAGTACAAGGTGTGGCTGAGCCGCGTGCCGACCTTCGAGCAGCGCTGCACCAAGACCGACAATTTCAAAGTCATCGCGCCGACCCCGACGCCGACCAAGACGCCCGTGCCCGCGCCATCCTTGACGCCGACCAACACACCGACCAATACGCCGACGTTCACACCGACAAACACCAAGACACCTGTGCCCGCGCCGTCGCTGACGCCAACCAACACGCCGACCAACACACCGACGAATACGCCGACGAATACACCGACGAACACGCCGACCGCGTCACCGACGGTGACGAATACGCCAACGCCGACGCAATGCCTGGGCGGCATTCGCGGCACGGTCTTTGGCCTCGTGCCGCCGACCACGGCGACGGTCACGCTGAAAGACAGCACGAACACGATCGTCCTGGCGACCACGACCACCAACGGCAATGGAACCTACTCGTTCTCGCCGCGCGCGTTGGGTTCGTACTATGTCGTCTTGACCGTGCCCGCCGGCTATACGGCTCAAACGCCGACCGTGATGAGCGTAAACGTTTCGCAGTGCTTGCCGGTCGAGGCGATCGTGGACTTTGAGGTAGCGCGCTTTACGCCGACGCCGACGGCGTCGCCGACGGCGACGAACACACCAACGAACACACCGACGAATACACCAACTTTCACGCCAACGGCGTCGCCGACGGCGACGAATACGCCGACCAACACCAAGACACCGGTGCCCGCGCCGTCGCTGACGCCAACCAACACACCTACGAATACGCCGACGAACACGCCGACCAACACGCCAACGTTCACGCCGACCAATACGCCGACGAACACGCCGACCAACACGCCAACGTTCACGCCGACCAATACGCCAACCAACACGCCGACGAATATACCGACGAACACGCCAACCAACACGCCGACGAACACACCGACCAACACGCCGACGCCGACGCAGTGCCTGGGCGGCATCCGCGGCACAGTCTTTGGTCTCGTCCCGCCGACCACCGCGACGTTGACGCTGCGCAATGGGATCACGTTCCAAGTCATCGCCATGACAACGACCGACGGTTCCGGCAACTATTCGTTCTCGCCGCTGCCGATGGGCACGTATCAAGTCGAGTTGACGGTGCCCGCTGGCTACCAGGCGCAAACGCCGACCCTCGTCGGGGTAAACGTTTCGCAGTGCTTGCCGATCCAGGCGGTGGTGGACTTTGAGCTTTCCCGCTTCACCCCGACGCCAACGGCAACGAATACGCCGACGGCGTCACCGACGGTGACGAACACGCCAACCAACACGCCAACCGCGTCGCCTACGGCGACGAATACGCCGGTACCTGCGCCGTCGCTGACGCCAACCAACACGCCGACGAGCGTGCCGCAACTGGTCGCCATCTGCGGGAATGTGTACAACGACTTGAACGCGAACGGCGCGATCAACGCCGGCGAGCCGAAGATGGCGAACGTGACCATTACGCTGCGCAACGCCGCCAATAATCCCATCAGCACGACAATGACGGACGGCGCCGGCCACTATTGTTTCACCGGTTTGCAGCCCAATACCTACCGGGTCGAGGAGACCAATCCAACCGGCTTTACGAGCACTAACGCGATCCCCGGCGGTCCTTCGGGCACGTCGTTCAAGATCGGCAATGACCTGATCATGGTGTTCGCCAATACCGGCGGGACGACCTATCAGCAAAACGACTTTTTGGATACGCAGCCCGCGACGGCAACGCCAACCGCAACCAAGACGCCGGTCCAGAATGTCTGCGTAGGGACGATCTTTGGCACGGTCACGCGCACGGACACCAGTGCGGGCATCGGCGGCGTCAAGATCACGCTCACCGATATGCTGACCAACGCGCAGCAAAGCTTTACCGACCCGAGTGGGCTATACATCTTTGCCGGATTGACGCCAGGCAGCTATCTCGTCAGTATGACGGTACCCACCGGGTATACGGCGAACGGGCCGACGGTCCTACTCGGCACGATCACGCAAGATGCGACCGGCTGCTCGGTCGTGCGAATTGACTTTGGCTTGACGCAGATCACGGCTACGCCGACGCCCACGCGGACGCAGACACCCGCGCAAGCGCCGACGCCGGTCATCACGCCGATCGCGGTGGACGACCCCAAGTCCCTGGTCTCGGATCCGATCCGCAATCGCCTGTTCATCTCTAGCAAGAATACCAACAACGTCCTCGTCTGGGACGAGATCGCGGGTCGAACTATCGCGACGATCCCGGTCGGCGCCAAGCCGTGGGGTATCACGATCGCGAACGATAAAGTGTTTGTCGGCAACAATGCGGGTGTTTCGGTCTCGGTCATTAACCCGGCCACCATGACCAAGATCGGCGACATCAATCTCAAGAACAATAATGGAATGCAGTGCGAAGGCGGTCCCACCATCGCCGTGTCGAACCCGAACACCAACCGCGTCTACGTTGGGCTGTATGGCCAGGGGCGCGTGGCCGTGATCAATGCGCTGAACAACACGTTGATTGACTGCATCCCGGCCAGCGGCGGCACGTTCGGCGTGGCGATCAATCCGAACTTGAATCAACTGTACGTGACCAATCGCGACGGCAAGAACTTGCAGGTGTTCGACATCAGCACGATCCCGGCCCGCCTGGTGCGCGACGAGCCGTTGGGCGGCTCGCCGTACATGGTGCAAGCCGACCTGAACACGAACCGGGTCTATACGATGGTCGCCTTCGATCAGCCCGACTATGAACTTGCCAATAGTCTGTACGTGTTCGACGCCGACGCCAGTGGAGTCTCGCTCTACACGGTCAGCATGATCGGCAATACGGAAGATGGCGGCATGATTTGGGTGAGCCAGGCCAGCGGCGCGCTGTACATCGCCGCCACGCAGGACAACGTGCTCCAGATCGTAGACCCAACCTTCTTCCAGGTCGTGGACTCGGCGCCGATGACCGATCCGTTCGGTATCACCGAGAACTATGCGCTGGGACGGATCTACATCGCCAATCGGAACGCCAACACGCTCTCCATCTTGCCGAACACGCTCGGCGGTTCCGCACCGCCTCCACCGTAACAAACAAACAGACGCGCCCTGGCAGTGGCTGCCAGGGCGCGTCAACTGCAATAGAACGAGGAGGACCATTCGAATAAAGCGAGCTGGCTAATATTGCCGCACTCAACCGAATTGTAAAGAAATCAGACAAGCATCGAATGATGCTTGTCTGCGGAGGCGATGAGTCTGACTTGCACGAACCATGGGCGCCGATCGTCAGACTCGCCAGTGGCGCAACCGACCGCACATTTATTTTTGTGGTCGGTTTTTATTTGTGCCAAAAATTATTGCGCGTGTTGCAAGGAGGCAAACATCATGTACACTGCACGAAAAATTATCTTCCTGGTTGCGCTAACTACGCTTCTGCTCGGCTTGTCCGCGACGATGGTCGCCGCGGCGACCCCGCCGCAGCCCACCTACGGCGCGGCGGTCATTGACGGCGTGACCGGCGAATGGAGTCTCACTAACGACTTTTTCGCGGAAATGCATCGCGCCTTCAATCCCAAGCAAAAGCTAGAGTCGAAATTGTACTTGCGCTATGACTGTTCCAAAAAAGTTCTCAATGCATTGGTACTTGCCGAGCCGGGCGTCGGCGTGCTGCAACAACCGGGCGACGCCTGGATCAAATTAGCCGGCTCGGCCGGCAACTTGGTGGACGGCAACTCCGGCAACAACGGCGTCGCGCCCGATTTCTCCTGGGTCTATGTCGGCGGCGCGCTGCGCGGCTACGAGGCCTCTGCGCCGCTCGCCGAGGGCAACTACAAATTTACGGCACACATCGAGGTCAGCGACGGCGGCGCGCAAACGTCCGGCACGGACCGCAAAACCGATCCCAATGGAATCCCACTCGAGATCAAGTGTCCGGTCGGTGTGCCCTCGATCACGATCAAAAAGTACACCAACGGCGAGGATGCCGACGCCGCTCCCGGTCCCTACATCTTTGCAGGTTTCCCGGTGAACTGGACGTATAAGGTCACCAACAGCGGCACGGCGCCGCTAAGCAACGTCACCGTGACGGACAGCAAGGGTGTATCAGTGAATTGTTCTTCCAAGACCACGCTCGCCGTTGGCGAGACGATGACCTGTACGGCGTCCGGCTCTGCTGATCCCGGCCAGTATGAAAATATCGGGACCGCGACCGGCGTATATAACGGCACGACCGTTACATCGTCCGACCCCAGCCACTATTTCGGCGCGACGCCGGCGATTCGCATTACCAAATTCACCAACGGCGAAGATGCGAACACCGAAACCGGTCCGTTCATTCCGGTCGGCGGCGCGGTGACGTGGCGGTATGACGTTACGAATGCCGGCAACGTGCCGCTCAGCAACGTCGCGGTCACGGACAGCAAAGGCGTTTCTGTTTCTTGTCCGAAGAGCGTCCTCCAACCCGGCGAGACGATGACGTGCAACGCGACCGGCGTCGCAGTTGCGGGGCAGTACGAAAATATCGGCGAAGTGGGCGGCACGCCGCCGGGTGGATTGGCACGGCAGTTTGCCAGCGACCCGAGCCACTATTTTGGCGCGCGGCCTTCGATCAAGATCGTGAAATCCACCAACGGCCAGGATGCGAACGCAGCACCCGGCCCGTACGTTCTAGTGGGCAGCACGGTGAGTTGGACCTACGTGGTGACCAATGACGGCAACGTCGCACTGACCGGAATCAAGGTCACCGACGATAAGGGCGTTGCGGTCTCTTGTCCCGCCGACTCGCTCGCGGCCAGCGCGTCCATGATGTGTACTGCGAGTGGGACGGCCATTGCGGGCCAGTACACAAACATGGGCAAAGTAGTCGGGACCCCACCCGGCGGCTTGCCCCCGGTCACTCGCGAAGACCCGAGCAACTATTTTGGCGCGCAACCCTCGATTAAGATTGTGAAATCCACCAACGGTCAGGACGCGAACGATGCGCCCGGGCCTGCGCTCTTGGTTGGCAGCGCGGTCACCTGGACATACCTTGTGACGAACAACGGCAACGTGCCATTGACGAACATCACCGTCACCGACGACAAGGGCGTGGCCGTCGCGTGCCTGAGCACCTCGCTCGCGGCCGGCGCGTCCATGACTTGCACGGCGAATGGCATCGCGACGGCGGGTCAGTATCGCAACATGGGAACGGTCATCGGCACGCCGCCGGTAGGCCCGACCGTGTCGGCGCAAGACCCAAGCCATTACATTGGCGTCGCGCCCGCCATCGCGATCAAGAAAACGGTCAACGGCGATGATGCGAACACGCCGCCAGGGCCGTCCATCTTAGTCAACAGTACCGTAACCTGGGCGTACATCGTCACCAATACCGGCGATGTCACGCTCTCGAATGTCAAGGTCACGGACAACAAGATTGGCGCGATCACTTGCTCCAAGTCTACACTGGCTATCGGCGAATCTATAACCTGCACTGCGAGCGGCAAGGCCATCGCCGGGGCTTACAAGAATACCGGCACTGTGACGGGTGAGTATTCGGGCACGACCGTCACCGCGAATGATCCCGCCCACTACTTTGGCGCGAACCCAGCCATCGCCATCAAGAAAACGGTCAACGGCGAGGACGCGAACGCGGCGCCCGGGACCAATGTCTTGTTTGGCAGCGCGGTGAACTGGGCGTACATCGTGACGAACACGGGCAATGTCGCGCTCGCGAATGTCAAGGTCACAGACGACAAACTCGTCGCAGTCACTTGCCCCCAGACCACACTGGGCGTGGGCGAATCCATAACGTGCACCGCCAGTGGAACCGCCATCGCCGGACAATACACGAACCTCGGCACCGCGACCGGCGATTACTCGGGAACGACGGTCACGGCGAGCGACCCCGCGAACTACTTTGGCGCCAGGCCCTCCATCACGATCAAGAAATCGGTCAATGGCGCTGATGCGGACACTCCGCCCGGGCCGACGGTTCTGGCTGGCAGTACGGTCAACTGGACTTACGTTGTCGCCAACAACGGCAATGTCGCGCTCTCGAACGTCAAGCTGAACGACGACAAGATCGGCGCGGTGAGTTGTCCCAAGACCACGCTGGCTGCCGGCGAACCCATGATCTGTACGGCGAGTGGGACGGCAATCGTCGGGCCGTACAAGAACACCGGCACGGTCACGGGCGAATACGCGGGCACGACCGTCACCGCGAACGATCCCGCAAACTACGTGGGCGTCAAGCCCGAAATCACGATCACGAAAGCGGTCAACGGCGACGACGCCAACACGCCGCCTGGCTTGACAGTTTTTGCCGGCAATACGGTCGTCTGGACGTATCTGGTCAAGAACACCGGCAGCGTCTCGCTCTCTAATGTTCAAGTCAAGGATGACAAACTCGGCGCGATCACGTGCCCCAAGAGCGAGCTGGCGGTCGGCGATTCTATGACCTGCAGTGCGAGCGGCACGGCCATCGCCGGGCAATACACCAACGTCGGCACGGCCACGGGCGCGTACAACGGGTATACGGTTAAAGACGACGACCCAGCCAACTACTTTGGTGCGAATCCCGCTCTAGACCTCACCAAGTACGTTTCGGTGGACAATCAAGCGTCGTGGCTTGACGCCAACGCAGCGCCCGGTCCCAGCGCGTTTGTCGGCGCGCCAGTCTACTTCAAGTTCGTCGTGAAGAATACGGGCAACGTAACGCTCAGCACCCTCAAGCTGACCGACAATGTGTACAGCACAAGCACGTGTACCATCCCGGCCACACTCGCGGCGGGCGCATCGTTCGAGTGCATCATCGGCTCGTCCGCAGCGGCGGGCCAGCACACCAACACGGGAACGGCGAGCGGTGTTTATGGCGTCAAGACCGTCACCGATACCGATCCCGCCAACTACTTTGGCGCGGCGCCGTCCGTTGACATCGAGAAATTCGTGTCCGTGGATAACAAAGCATCGTGGGATGATGCCGACTCGGCCACCGGTCCCATCGCGTTCGTCGGCGCGCCGGTCCACTTCAAGTTCGTCGTGAAGAACACCGGCAACGTGGCGCTCGCGAACGTGACGCTGACGGACAGCGCATACACGGCGTGCAGCGTGCCAAGCGCGCTTGAGCCAGGCGCATCGGCCGAGTGCTCCATCGGCCCGATCTCGGCAACGGCGGGCCAACACACTAACACGGGCACAGTCACCGGCATGTACAACGGCGCGACATACAGGGACACCGATCCCGCGAACTACTTTGGCGCGAATCCTGCGATTGACCTCACCAAGTACGTTTCGGTGGACAACAAAGCATCGTGGGCTGACGCCAATGCAATAACTGGTCCCTCGGCGTTCGTCGGCGATCCGGTTTACTTCAAGTTCGTCGTCAAGAACACGGGTAACGTATCGCTCGCGAACCTCACGCTGCGCGACAGTGCTTACGGCACATCGGCATGCGCGATCCCCGTCGCGCTCGCGCCTGACGCATCGTTCGAGTGCATCATCGGTTCGTATGCGGCGACCGCTGGTCAGCACACGAACATCGCAACGGCGACCGGCGCGTACGGCAGCAAGATCGTCAGCGACACCGATCCCGCAAACTACTTTGGCGCGGCACCCGCCGTGGACATCGAGAAATTCGTGTCGGTGGACGCCAAGGCAACGTGGGTTGATGCCGATGCGCCATCGGGCCCGAATGCTCGCGTGACTACCGACGTGTTCTTCAAGTTCGTGATCAAGAACACGGGCAACGTGGCGCTCTCGAACGTCACGCTGAGCGACAATGTCTACAGCACCGGCGCCTGTGCGGCTGTTCCTTCTCCGCTCGCAGCGGGCGCGTCGTATGAATGCGTAATCGGTCCCTTGGCCGCGACGGTCGGACAGCACACCGATACCGGCACGGTCACCGGCGCGTACGGCGGTCGCACGTACAGCGACAAAGACGACGCCAACTACTGGGGCTACTTCCCGTACGGCAAGATCGCGCCGACGCAGACGACGTGCGAGATGTTCGTGGCCGGCACGGCCTCAGACCTGAACGAGTTGCTCTACGGCGTCAAAGGCAACACGATCCTGAACGTTGCGCCGGGCGTGCTGTTCTACTACACCAAGTTCACCGCGCAGAGCACGAATCCCACGGTGCTCATCGAACAATCGAAAACCGGCATGGCCTCGTTCCCATTCCTCGGCGTGCAACAGAACAATCAGGTCAGTCTGTACAATGCCGATTGTTCGAACAGTGGCTTGGGCACGGTCGTCGTCACAAGTGGTAAGGTGACAGTCACGATGCAAGGCGCGACCGTAGGCAGAGAATATGTGATCGGCATCAAGTATGACCCGTCCACGGTCGTCGGCCAAAGAGTGCCGAGTCCGACCACCGTCCACTATGACTTTGCGACCAAGATCGGCGGAAACATTGTGGATATGGACATGAACGGATTGGACCTGAAGAAAAAGTAAATCGTAAGGGCGCGTAGGGCCCAGGAGGAGCCCGAACGCCAATACCCCCGTGGTTGGGGCAGGGACCAGAGCGATGGCTCCGACATCGTCTCCCCCTGCCCCAACTTTTTTTGTGAGGGTTGCAATTGACACCCGTTTGATTCGGTGGTATTCTCGCAAGCGCAGAGTGCGTCGCCCACAAAAATCCCGGAGGTCAACGTGAGACAGAGGATGCGCGTGTTCGCCCTCATCGCCGTCGGGCTGGCATTGCTCGTTTGGGCTCGTCCGGCCGCGGCCAGCAATCCCATCAGCATCGTGCTCAGCAACGTGCGCGATACCTCGTTCGTCGTCTCGTGGTTGACTGGCGTCAACGAGGTGGGCAAGGTCCAGTTGACCACGGGCGCGACCTTTAACGACGAGCGCGGCGCGGACTATGCCGGCGCCACGCACTATGTCGTCGTGACCGGTGTGCCGTCCAAGACGACCGTGCAATTCGACATCCTCAGCGGCGACTCGAAATACACCAACGAAGGCGCGCATTATGCCGTGACCACGGGCACGACGCTCTCGCCGCCGCCGCCCGACCTCATCGTGGGCCGCGTCAGGAATCCGGACGGCTCGAACGCCACCGAGACGATTTTGATCTTTACGATTCAACACGAGCAGGGCAGTTCCGCGCCGCTCTCGATGCTGCTCACTCCGAAAGACGCCGGCTTTTTTCACGTGAATCTCGGCGATGCGCGCGGCGCGCAAGACCCGACGCGCTATTTTACCTACGGCACGCAAACCGACGTGCTGACGATCCAAGCCGTCAACGCCCGCGGTACCGGGACGATTCGCATCCCGGTCGGCGATCCGCGTCTGCGGGCGAGCGATCCGAATCAGACGATCGTCGTGGAACTGAGCGCGGGCGGGCAACAGCCCACGCTTGTCGAACGCCAAGCGACGCCAACCCCGTTTCCCGCGACGACGCCGCAAGAGACCGGCGTTCTCGTCGTCGGCCTGGGCGCGGCGCTCTTCGTCGTCATCGGCATCATTGTCGTCGCGTTCATGTTCGTCTGGCGAAGGTGATTGAGTGTGGGCGTGTGGGCGTATGGGCGACGGACCGTCGCCCTTTGTTATTTGTGGAGTACACCATGAGTATTACAATTCTCGGTCTGGGTCCCGGCGACCCGCAAGCCCTCACCCTGGAGGCGCGCGACGAGATCGCGAACGCGACCGAAATATTCCTACGCACGCGCGAGCATCCGACCGTCGCCGCGCTGCCCAAGCACTTGCGCGTCCATTCGTTCGATCACCTCTACGAAAAATGGGATAGCTTCGACGCGATCTATTCGGCGATTGCGGACGACATCGTCAAGCGCGGCGCCAAGCGCGCGGTGCTGTACGCAGTGCCGGGGCATCCGCTTTTTGGCGAGACCAGTGTGCAAAAGATTCTGGCGCAAGCGCGCGATAAAAATATCCCGACGCGCGTCGTCGCGGGCCTGAGTTTTGTGGACGCCGCGTGCGCCGCGCTCGCGCTCGATCCGCTGGCGCGCGGCTTGCAGGTGAGCGATGCCACCGACCTCGCGCAACAGCATTTTCCGCAACTCGATCCCGACCAACCCGCGCTCGTCGGCCAGCTCTACAGCCGCGCCGTCGCGAGCGATTGCAAGCTCACGCTCCTCGTCCTGTTCCCACCCGAGCACGCGATCACGCTGATTGACGCGGCGGGCACGCCGGAGCAGCGCATTGTCAACCTGCCGCTCGCGGAATTGGATCACTCGGAACATTGGGCGACCAACGAGGACAGGGCGACCATAAAGGATCGCCCCTACCTGATGACGACGCTGTACGTGCCGCCGCTGCCGCGCCCCAGCTCGTTCGACGCGCTCGCAGAAATCGTGGCGCATCTGCGTTCGCCGTCGGGCTGCCCGTGGGACCGCGAGCAGACGCACCAATCACTGCGCGGCAATTTCCTCGAGGATGCCTACGAAGTCATGGAGGCGCTCGACGAGGACGACATGCCGCACCTGCGCGAAGAGTTAGGCGACTTGATGCTGCACATTCTGCTGCAAACTCAAATCGCGCAGGAATCCGGCGAGTTCCTGCTGACCGACGTCGTCGCGGAGATCGCGGCGAAACTCGTCCGGCGGCACCCGCACGTTTTCGGCGACGTGCAGGTGAGCGGGACCGCCGACATTATCGCGAATTGGGAGATGATCAAGCAGGCGGAAAAAGCTGGCAAGCCGAAGAAGAAAGCGAGCATGCCACGCGGCCTGCCCGCGTTGGTGCTGGCGAAGAAAGTCGCGAGAAAGAAAAAGGAAGCACGGGAAATAAGGGAAATCGCGGCGCAGGTGGAAAAACTCAAGCGCGCCAAGAATCGCGAAAAGGCGCTGGGCGAAATCCTCTACGAGATAGCGGCGTATGCCGCGGCCAAAGGCATTGACGCCGAGAGTGCGCTGCGGACGGTGGCGCGTGAGAGAATGAATCACGACTAACGAGACCTGTCAGGTCTCTGGCGTTTTTGCATTGTCTACTGTACCAGAATATAATCGAAGAGAGCACGTCCGTCGCCAGTATTCCAATGGGGGAATTCAATTGACCCGGATTTCAAGATCGGCCAGCTTCGGTTTGCTATTGGCAAGTTTCCTGATTATCGTATTCGTCACCGCTTGCGTGACCAAGACCACGCCAACGCCGGAACCCCGACCGACCGCGGTTCCAATCGCATCTACGCAATCCACTCCAACCGTGACACCCTCGCCGATGGCCGTCCCACCGACTGCCACTCCATTGGCGACGCCCTCACCCACCGCCGTCCCACCGACTGCCACGCCCGTTCCGCAAGTCGTGGACGAAGAAGACTGCATGGCGGGGTGCCACATCCCCGACCCGAACGAACACATCGCCGACGGAGCCGCGCCGCAGCCCGCGAGCCACATTGGGCGCGCGACTTGCCTCGTCTGCCACGCCGCCCCGGAAAAGCCGCCGCTGCCCGCGACGCACAAGGGCCGGCTCGACCCATCGTGCAAGGTGTGCCATGTGGAGGCGGGGGCGGGGAAGTAGGGGAACCACAAAGGCACGAAGGACACGAAGAAATGGAGAGACCCGAAGGGTTTTTGGAAACCCTTCGGGTCTCTTCCTGCTCGCGGTAGTGACGTCAATCATGGTTCGTGTGCGGTGGGGGTGAACCTGGAAGGTAAGGGATCAAGCCAAGCCGCAATGCTTGTTCCTGAATTTCATGCGGCGCGTAACGAGCATCTACGATAAACCCGTTGACTTGGATCATCCATGCCATCGGGTTCCTATCCATTCGGCTGGGCAATGTCCACTCCGGGTCCATCTGATGAATCTTGAACATCTTTTTGATCAGCAGTGATTTGGCACTCGCCGTATTCTGGTTCACCCCGAACAGGCGACACAATTCCCGAATTGGCAGGTAAGGTTGCTGCGATCTGTCGTACAGGAAATTGACCGCGCCGATAGTATAAATGATGCCGCACGCCCACACTTCTGGCTTGCCGCGCTCCAGCGGCGAAGGACGTTTACGCGCCAGTGCCGCTGCCAGACGACGACACACGTCGTTGTATTCCTGGTTGAGATGCTCTTTGCAGACAGCATCAATCATACCGACAATAACGTCGAAGGTCGCGCGGATTTTTTCGGGAATCGAGTCACGTTTGTTGGTGGGCATGGAGATCCTTCTCTTTTCTTCGCACGGTAACGCTACTACGCAAACACCACAACGTCAATGCACCGCTCCTGGGCAAGTTTCTTGCGGTGCAGTTTCAGACGTTCAATCTCATGGAGGGTTTCCGCAGTCAAGTAGCTCTCGCCGCAATTTGGACAGGCAACAATGGGAACGTTTTCGATGACATACAGTTTGTCCCCTTTGCCATAACTGCGTGTCGCTTTCCACAAGCACAGCAGATCATTTGTTGCGTATCTCGTCTTGCAGCGCCCGCCCGATGTACTTGTCGTGTTCTTCCGGCCAGCCCGGAACGTCACTCGTGAATGCTCCGATGAATTTTTCCACAGGATCGTCCACTGTCCATGCGGCAGCGGCAAGCCATTCCGCGGCGAGTTCTTCCGGCGTCTTTCCAGACTGCTCGGCATTTCTAGCCAGGATTTCGTATACGTCATCGGGTAGTTGGAGCGCCAACTGTTTCATTGGGGACTTCCTGAATACAAAGCAAAACGGCAGCACGAATGACGGCTGCCGCCTTTAATTATCAGCCGCACCCTACTTGTACGGCTCCTCTTTGGTCGGGGCGAATGGACTTGAACCATCGACCTCAGCGTCCCGAACGCTGCGCGCTACCAAGCTGCGCTACGCCCCGATTTGGTGACTGCATTATAGCGCGAAACGTGGATTTTGCAAACGCCGGAATGCGTCACTACGATGCGAAAAGTTACTCTGAACTTCCTGCTACCGCTGCAATTTTCACATTCGCCTCTATTGTGACAGGAATGTTAACCGGAATGCTCGCAGTCGGTACATTACTTGAGAGCGTGGACCTAAAAGACTTGGCAATCCGATTATCTGCCGCAAAATTGAACGGACGCCGCTGTACTTTCGAGTTGTTCAAGTGCATCATGAACGACTCGAGGTTGAGATAGTGAGACGCTCTCAACCAAGGATACTTTTGTCGGTTATATTCAAGGAATGGCAATAGTTTTCCATTCAAATCGTGCAAGTCCCAGCGTTGTCCATCAAGTGACCTTGGAGAAAATAGGTAATTCTCGTGCTGCTGAAAGAGAATTGAACCCGGAACTGGGGTGAAAAGCATCGGAATGACCGAGCCGACCCTATCTGACGCATACAATGCTGTATTGACCACAGCTTGTATATCTTCGTCCGGAATACCGAAGATTACAAATGCGTTCAGGTCTTGACTGCCGAGAGTCCAACCAGCTTCATTTGCTACCTGCACTGCGCGTTCGAACTTTTCGATTGTTGCTTGTTTGCGGTTCCAACTTCGCGCTATCTCGTTATCAATTGTCTCAAGCGCGAGGTGTAATTTGCGAAATCCGGTTGCGCGCATTTGTTTGAGCAGATCAAGCTCGACAAGGCGGGGCTCGATGCCCTCTGGCGCGTAAATTTCGATCTTGTATCCTAGCTTTCGAATCTCGCCGAGTCGCTCCAGAAAGCTGCTCTTATTGAGCAGTAGATTATCCTCATAGAATGCGAACTCGCGTACACCGAACTTCTCGTACTTCTCTTTGATCTCGGCGGCAATATTTTCTGGGTCTCGGTTCGCGACACGCTGGTTACCATGATTTAGTTTCAATTGGGCACAGTATGCGCAATTGAAAGGACAACGACGACTTCCGGTGATAAGCGCATAACGGGGCTTGGTTTCATACAGCTCATCATTCTGATAAAGCGACAAGTCTGTCCAAGCGTTGGCTGCCCCATCGCAGATTTCGCCATCTACTACATGTACCTCAATATCCGCGTCCTTGCCCAAATTGGCGTTTGCATGTTCAGGCGCAAGAGTAGGATAGATGCCGCCGACCAATACTCGTGGGGTATGTTCTGGATATACCCGCTTGACTACATTGATCACATCGCGAGTGCTTTCCCACCAGTAAGTCATTAGCGATGTAATCCAGATCTCGTCCGGCCTGAATGTATTTCGCAGATGATGCTCTAATTCGGATAGAGACATTCCATATTCATATAACCGTTTCTTAATATTGTCGCGTTCGACAACTCGCTTGAGACGTTTTCGGACGCGACGTTTTCTATCCGTTGCGAGACAGTCAATCAGACGTAGGTTCTGATACCCATGTTCTCGCAACCATGTGGCTACTTTGAGTAAACCGTGCGGTTGGCTCCAGTATGCCCAATATTGAGTGTCATAAATTGGGGGATTGATGAGAATTGCGCTTTTCCCTCCAATCAGAACCTGTGATATGTCATCACGGATAATCATCCGCGCATACTCCCTACCTCAGGATTAATGGAATTGTCTCTTTGAGCTTTGGTTGCCAAGTTTCTTCTGCAATACTTTTTCTAGCCATCTGAGCAATTTCATCATCTGCTAGGAAATCAAAAGTTGTACTGTGATATTTGCTGTTCAAGAGTGCAGCCAACCTGGTCAATTCCTGATAAACAGCAAACGTAGCATGGTTGTATTTCGCAAACGGGAAGAGTTTTCCATTCTGGAATTCTAGAGGAATTTGGTCAAGATACTCTTTGTGTTGTTCATAGATTTCAGTACTTGGTGTTGGCTGAAATGGCACGAGATTGACTGAACCAACAATGTGCGATAGACGCATCAAACGCTCGGCGACATTTTCGATATTCTCTCCAGGCACTCCGACTAGCACCATTGCCGTAATGTCCTCGGTTCTTGGCTTATACTGCCCATGCTGGAACAACAAGTCGACTGCCTGCTCATATCCCGCTAGATAATCATCGGCGTTTGTCTTGGAGACGATAGTGTCCTTGAAGAATATCTGCCTAAAACCCGCTATGCTCATTTTGCGGACGAGGTCGGCTGTTAACGACGTCGGTGAGATATTCCCCAGCGCCCGCAACTTGATGTCTAGTCCCCTCTCAACAATGAGGTCCAAAACTTGCGCAAAGCGCTCTGGCACTGGGCCAGGAATCTCCTCATCAAAGAAAGCAAACTCTCGTACACCGCGTCTGACCTTTTTTTCTATTCCTGCAACAACGGCATGTACAGAAACAGGTCGGTAGAGGAAGATACCTGCGAACCGGGGAGTCCTGTCGTACAAACCAATCTCGGTCGCACGCCTCTTCGCCTTTTTGCCGATCTCAAGATCAAAGT
The DNA here is from genome assembly GCA_016208315.1 of Chloroflexota bacterium. Lineage (GTDB taxonomy): Bacteria > Chloroflexota > Anaerolineae > UBA4142 > UBA4142 > JACQYF01. Next base: position 15,628 of record JACQYF010000140.1, read on the forward strand.
GGACTCCTCGAATGTTCTTTTTAGCGTGTTCAGGGGCATAGGTTGGGTATACACCACCAAGAACAATGCGCGTATTCGGGAACCAGACTTCGCGGAGGTGCTTGACCAAATCGCGAGTTGCTTCCCACCAAAACGTCATCATGCAAGTAATATAGATGACATCTGGTATCCAGTTCTCCTCCTTTAGTTCTTGGACTTTGCTATCAATTTGATCCCATGACCAACCGAAGTGCCACCGCGCAAGCGCAATCTCTTCTGCAGAAATAGCATCTAGTTTCTTTCGCTGAGTTTGTTTCCCTTTCAAGGGCAATAAGCAGTCAATTAGTCGAACATCGTGATCATCTTTCAATACGCTCCCAACTTGGAGCAGTCCACAAGGCTGATGCCAGCGTGCCCAATCCAAACGAAAATCATAGACAGGCGGATTTATGAGCAAGATACGCTTCTTTTCGCCATCAACTCTAACATTTGACATACGCGGCGAATTCAAAAGGTAATATCCTCCCAATGTCTCCTTGCCAGGTCAAAATGAGGAACATCGTCAACAAATGTTTCAAGAATTGTTTTGCCATCCTCACAGGTGACCCCATAAAGCGTCATGGGAGATTTATCCCGATAGAAGACAGTGCCGACACAATGCAATTT
>JACQYF010000140.1:16299-34306 GCA_016208315.1 Chloroflexota bacterium
AATTTCAATTCATCCTCCAAGCCGGCCTTGAGCAGTGCCTGATGTAAGACGAAGAGTGGATGTGCCCGCTTATATACTTTTCGTTTCTCTACAAAAGATGTTAATCTCAGCAGCCGAAACTCAGCATCAAATGGCTCTAACACTTTTTCCCAGCCGGGATTTCTACCCAAATAACTCGTTATTAGCAAGAAATCATTCGGTCTGATGATATTCTGTTGAAACCAATTCCTAAACAATGGAACGTACTCTTTCGGTCTGCACGTTCCTTCGAGATCAATAAAATAGATGTGCTTCCCACAAGATTGGCGTTGGTAGTCAAAAATATCTCCCTCGACCAGATGAAATGCTATTCCTTTCGTCTGAAGATTAAGTTCATTCTGTTTTGCAAGCTGGTATCTTTTCGCATCTGTCTCGTATGATTGTACCCGCAGTACTAGCTTTCTATCTATCCATGCAAGGTCTAGAATATCGAGAAACTCCGTGCCACCCAAAGTGATATAGTCATATTCTTGGAAGGGCACAGCCCATCCTCTGAGCCATCTTGCTAGAAGCAAATTGAGGGCAGCATACTTACTAGGACCATACCTCAATCGTCCCTTATTATCCATCGATGCCTCTGATTGTTTACCTAGCTCAATACTTCATTCTTAATCTCTTCGGATATTTGTCTCCAAACGCTGCGATCATCCGGTTCAAACGTGGCACGGAACTTCGAGCATAATTTTCTAAACTCAGGTTTCGTGACTTTGAATTTGATTTCTATGTTTGTTACTGCATCAGATTTGGCGGGGACAATAGGTTTGTGGATTGTGGAAGGTAAATGTGCACCTCGCCGTTTGCCTTGAGGTTGAATAGAGACATCACTCTTGGTAGAATGAGGTAAGTTAAGGTCATTATTTTGTGCCCATGGTTTCAGTTCTTCGCGAATTAGCTGTCGTACTTCTTTTGAGCGACTAACCTTTTGGTATGCTTCTGCCCAATGTTGGAAAAACTCTTTAATCTGCGGGTCTTTCCTGAGGATAGTGACTATCTCGCGGTCAACATTCAAATGCCTTTTATGAGTGTCCCAAGGAACAAGAATGTTAGGACCGTGAATGTTAATAAAACCGCGGATATATTGCCTATTATTGCCCTTGGGTAAGTCGAACCATTCCAACACGAAATCCTGTTCGCTCAAAACGAAGAGTCTATCATTTCCGTAGAAATCAATTCCCCATACATCACTACCTGGCTCGACGGAGAGAGTAGTTCTGCAGCCAAGAACCACTTCGATTTTGACATCGTGCTGTGTCCCTTTCCACGGAAGTGAACACCTGAATACTGCTCTCTGCGGTCGCAAATCTACTCTGTTCTTATCGTGAGCTCCAGTGAATTTGTAAAGGTCTTCAACCGGGGTCAATGGATTCGCGCGATCTAAGAAGTAGATTTGTACTTCAGGGTGCCGTAGAAGCAGCAGAGTATAGGTGCGTCGGATTTCCTCAGTAATCCGTGCAATCACATCTCTATCCCAGCGTCCAGGTCCTTCAGACACACCGTCTCTCAATCGAAAATTGTAAACAGTCTGTCCCTTGTCGAGGGCTAGCTCCTTGACAGGGTAATATTTGAATTCATACAGGTCAGGGTCTTCAAGCCATTTCCGATCCAAATGTACTTGGAACTCCTTGTCAGATGGCCCTACTGGATTCCAATAACGCGTTCTAACATTTGCCTCTAAAGCTAGTTTGAATATTGCCTTCTTACCCCCTGTACGATAGCTACCAATAGTGGCCTCAGGATCGTTAGTATCGGAATAACCGGGTACAACAAGATTTACTAGTTTTTCCTCTTCAATTCCTCCTGCGTTATCTGCGTATGTAAGCGTCCCTGATTGGTGGTCGAGATCGACATATATCTGTAGACGGGGCGCCGTCTCTCGTGGATAGCCATCAGGACTCCGGCGTCGCATCCAGACATCAATACTATTGTCAATGAGTTCAAGAATTGCTTCCGCACGATTCAGGTCTCTCCAGGCACCTATCGTTGCCTCTTTGGTTGGCGGTTTACCTGCCGTTCTAGCAGCCGCAATACTATCAGTATCCCAGAAGGCTCGGTCAGATTCAAGTTGTTTTCTAAACTCCTCCTCGGTCGTAGTAGAGGGAAGATAATAATGAATGAGTTCGTCATCGTTGTATTTCTTTAATTCCTCTACTTTCTTTTCATGAGTAAGGTCAGTCCATGCTACTTGGATAGTCATATTGCCTTACCTTTCGCCTTTTCGCCCTGATATTGCCTTGAAGGATTCTGATAAACGTTGCAGAAAGTCGGCTCACCCATCAGGGGCATCTCATCATAAGTTCGTCCATGCAAGTCTCGTCCCGTCAAGTCTTTGCGCACGCCACCCCATTGTTTGAAGAAGAAGGCAATCCCTAGTTCGCGACATTGAAGAAGAATCGAATCCACCCATTCTGGCTTGATGGGACGCGCTGACGGCCCGGATTCGCCGCCGACGATCACCCAGTGGATTCCATCTAGCGGCAAATTATCGAGGGGACCTATGAGAGGTTCGCAAGAGAGGAAGCGTACTGCTGCGGGAATTGCTTGAAGATCGTAAATACGCTGTGTCACACGAGCGTCTTCAACGCTGACACCCATCCAGATATTGGGTGTCCATGTCAAATCGTTTGCTAGCTCGCGCATTCTCTGACTGCGTTTTGTCAGAATTTGGAACGTGTGCTGGGGGCAACGCGCCATTGTATCGAACACGCGCTGTATGAATTCAAGTGGTATCTTTTCGTGGAACAGGTCGCTCATCGAGTTGACGAAGACGATGCGTGGTTGTTTCCATCGCAGGGGGATTTCCAGTGCGTCTTCGTGTAACGTTACCTCAAACCCATTTTGGTAACGCTTGACTCCCATTGCTTGCAAACGTTTCGCCAGGCGTTCGGCATAGCAGTGTTTGCAACCCTGGCTGACTTTTGTGCAACCCGTTGCTGGATTCCACGTCATTTCTGTCCATTCAATCTTGCTTTGAGTAGCCAGGTCTCACCTCCGAGCCAAATCCAAAAGTACTTTATCACACATAAATGCAGAGGAGAAAACTTTTGTTCGGCAGCACGCATTATAGCATACGCCGCGCGCGGCGTCAAAGCTATCGCGCATCTCTATGTGCGAATCTCCGCGAATCTTCGCTAAACAAGAGCTTATTCTGACCTGCCCCACTCCTCGCGCATCCACTTGGCAATGCCCTCTTCCAACGCCTGAAACGCTTCGTCCAGAGTTTTATAGTTCTTTTTCCCTCGCCAAACGTCGCCACTCTCGTCCAAAGCCATCGCGAACGCAGAGATGCCTTCGAGTTGTCCAACCTCGATCCAACCGTGAGTCATGACCCATTCCGCGAGGTGTGGGTATTTTTCTTCGAGCGAACCGGCTATTTCGTTGGTGGCTTTTGGATTTTTCTTTGCCACTTTATCATCTCCTGGCTACTCAGGGTGGAGCAGCCGCTCGATGTCGTCGAGATGGTCGTTGCGGTGGAGCGCGCGGCTGAAGCGGAATTGGGTCGGCGTCGCCTGGATTTGGGCGACGAGGTCGGCGGTGATGGTCTCCAGTTCCGCGTCGCATTGCTCCGCCGACGATAGGCACAGCTCGACCGCGGCGCGTGGATGGAGCGCGTGACACATTGGCTTGAGCGCATCGTTCATCGCCGTCGAGTCAACGGGAGACGCGTCAACTCCGTTCGCTTTCCACCGGCGCAGCAGGACGAGGGCGCGCTGGTCCCAGAACGCAAGATGCCCCAAGAGCGCCGCAACCGTCCAACCGTAGTCGGTGCAACGGCTGAGATCGTCATCCGATAAACGGCTTACGAGGTCATCAAGCCGCCGCCGAGATGCAGTGTTCTCGTCAATGAACGGCAACGTCATATTCTCCTCCTCCGAATTTAGGACGCGTCGCCTTCCAAAGAAGGCGCTAAACGCGGACAAGCGCGGATTTTTTCTTTTTATCCGCGTTATCCGCGTTCATCCGCGTCCCATTCTATTCGCGTGATTCGCGCGATTCGCGGATCAATCCCCCTCACGGAATCAGCAGCAACTTGCCCTTGCTCGCGCGGCTGGCGAGATAGTCTTGCGCCTCGCCTGCATTGGCGAGCGGGAACGTCTTGTCCACGCGCACGTTGAGTTTGCCATCGCCCATCCATTTGAACAGGTCGTTTGAGCGCCATAAGAGTTCGTCGCGCGTGGCGATGTAATGCGCGAGCGTCGGACGCGTGAGGAAGAGCGAACCTTTGGCGTTCAACGTTTGCGGGTCCATTGGCGCGACCGCGCCCGATGATTGGCCGCACAGCACCATGTAGCCGCGCGGGCGGAGACAGTTCAGCCCCTTGTCGAACGTCGTCTTGCCGACCGAGTCGTAGACGACATCCACGCCCTTGCCGCCCGTCAGCCGTTTCACTTCGGCCTCGAAATCCTGCGCGGTGTACAGGATCATCTCGTCCGCGCCGGCTTCCTTGGCGAGCGCGGCTTTTTCCTCGGTCGAGGTCGTGCCGATGACGCGGGCGCCAATCTGTTTGGCAAGCTGCACGACCAACAGGCCCAACCCGCCCGCGGCGGCATGGACGAGCGCGGTATCGCCCGCCTTGAGATGGAATGTGCTGTGCGTGAGATAGTGGGCCGTCATCCCTTGCAGCATTACTGCCGCGGCTTGTTCGGTCGTGACGCCCGCCGGGATCGGCACGAGGCGCGCCGCGGACACGCGCGCGTATTCCGCGTACGATCCTTGTATCGAGGAATACACCACGCGGTCGCCCGGCTTGACTTCGGTCACACCCTCCCCGACCGCGTCCACGACGCCCGCGCCTTCCTGGCCGAGCGTAAGCGGCAGGGCGCCTTTGTACGCGCCGGTGCGATGATAGATGTCAATAAAGTTTACGCCGGCCGCTTGAAGCTTGACCCGCGCCTCGCCCACGCTCGGTTCGGGCAAGGCGATGTCGTCGAAACTCAAGACCTCGGGTCCGCCGAATTGATGCACGCGAATGGCTTTCATGTTTCCTCCTAACCTCATCGTCCCAACACCTTTTTCAGTTCGTCCGGTCTGTCGCTCGTGATGCCGTCCACGCCCCAGCCCGCGAGCCGCCGCATTTCCTCCGCGGTGTTCACGGTCCATGTCCCGATCTTGATGCCGCGCCCGTGAACGGCTTTTACCAGTGCCTCGGTCACCGGGCCGGAGGTCGGCATGAAATAATCCGCGCCCGTCGTCGCGATCACGTCCTCGACAATTTTTTCCGAATTGTTGCCGCGCGAGGACAAATAATCGGCGCGGGCAAGTGCTCCGGTCTTGATGCGCGCGTCAATCGCCTTGATCGCCTTGATCGTCGGAAAATCGAAAGAGATGACGATGACTTGATCCGCCATCCCGCGCGCGTTGACTTGGTCCACAACTTTCCGCTCGATGCCGGGATAACGCGCATTGCCGGCCGTCAGCTTGATCTCGATCTGAATTCCCGTTTTACCTTTGACCGTGTCGAGCACTTGGGCCAGCGTGGGAACCTCTTGCGGCGACCATTTGGCGTCCGCGAATTTCGCCGCGGCATTCAGTTTCTTGATGTCGGCCAACAGCAGATCGCCGATTTGGCCGCTGCCGTTTGTCGTGGTCGAAACACTCGGGTCGTGCATGATGACCAACTCACCGTCTTTGCTGACATGGACGTCCGTCTCGACCATATCCACGCCGATCTGGAGCGCGTTCGTAAACGCGCCGAGCGTATTTTCGGGCGCGAGGGCCGAGCCACCGCGATGCGCGACCACGAGGGTATGGGAGTATGGAGGTATGGGGGTTGGCGGCGCGCTGCACGCGGCGAGAAACAGTATTGCCAAGAGGCAGAGTTTCATCACGTCCTTGAAAAGACGCGTAGGGGCGATGCCTTGTGCTCGCCCTGGGCAGGCACAAGGCATCGCCCTGGGCAGGCACAAGGCATCGCCCTGGGCAGGCACAAGGCATCGCCCTGGGCAACCACACGGCATCGCCCTGGGCAACCACAAGGCATCGCCCTGGGCAACCACAAGGGATTGCCCCTACTTTTCCGTCTGCACCAAGCCCCTGACGAACCATTGCTGCATCAGGATGACGACCAATACGGGCGGCAGCAGCGCGAGCACCGTGCCGGACATGATGAGATTCCAGTCCGTATTCGCGTCGCCGGTGCTGAGCATCTTGACAATGCCGATGACAATCGTTTCCATTTCGCGGCCCGTCGTGACGAGGAGCGGCCACAAGTATTGATTCCAGCCGTAGATGAACAGGATGACAAAGAGCGCGGCGATGTTCGTGCGCGAGAGCGGCAAGACGATGCTCCAGAAAAAGCGCAACGGTCCCGCGCCGTCAATTTTCGCGGCTTCGACGAATTCGTCCGGAATCGTCAGAAAGAATTGCCGGAACAGGAGCGTGCCGGTCGCGGAAGCCATCAAGGGAACGGTCAGTCCGGCAAAGGTGTTGATCAAACCCAGGTCGCTCATCACCTTGTAGGTCGGCGCAATGCGAACCTCGATGGGCAGCATCAAGGTGATAAAGATCATTCCGAAGAAGAACATGCGGAACGGAAACTTGAAAAAGGCGATCGCGTACGCCGACAAGATCGAGATGATGATCTTGCCGATCGTGATCGCCAGCGCCATTTGCAAACTGTTCCAGAGCAAGGGCAGGACGGCGATGCCTTTGGTGCGCGTGCCTTGCGCGCTCGTCAAAATATTAGTATAGTTATTGATGAAATCCGGGCCGGGGGTCAGCGGCATGTCGCCGCGCGCGATGGTCGCGGCATCCCAGGTCGAGCCGATAACCGCCAGGTAGACCGGAAACGCGAAAACAATCACGGCGACGATCAATATCAGATGCACGGGCAGATTGCGCAAGTATTTGGCATTCATGCGTAATGCACCTTGCCTTCCACATATTTGAACTGCACCCAAATGATAATGCTCACAATGATCATCAGGATCACCGATTGCGCGGCGGACTGTCCCAGATTCAAATTGATATAGCCATCCACGTACGCCTTGTACATCAACGTCGTCGTCGAACGCCCCGGCCCGCCGCGGGTCAGCGCGTGGATGACGCCAAAGGTGTCGAAGAACGCAAAAACCAGGTTGATGGTCAGCAAATAAAACGTCGTCGGCGAGATCAAGGGGAAGAGAATCGAGCGAAACAGTTTCCAGGGGCTGGCGCCGTCAATTTGCGCGGCCTCGACCACGGCCGTGGGAACGGACTGGAGTCCCGCGAGGAAGAATAAGAAATTGTGCGCGATCTGTTTCCACGATGACGCGATGACGATCAGCACTAGGGCTTCGAGGCCGTTCAAGTGATAATCCCACGCGAGGCCGGCCGTGTTGAGCGCCTTGCCGACGATGCCGATCGAGGGGTGAAAAATGAACAGCCACAAGACTGCGGCGATGGCGGGAGCGAGCGCGTAGGGCCACAGCAAGAGGGTCTTGTAGGTTTGCGCGCCGCGAATTTGCCGGTCCGCCATCATCGCGAACAATAACGCGATGACCATCACAAAGACCGTCACGGCAATCGAAAAAGTGAACGTCACTTGGACGGCTTCGATATACAGCGGGTCGCCGAGGACCGTTTGAAAGTTATCCAAATAGACCAAAGTCGTTCGCAGACCGAAGGGATCCTGTCGAAGCACCGATTGATAAATGGCTTGACTGGCGGGCCAAAAGAAAAAGATGAGCGTGATCGCGATCTGGGGCGCGAGCAACAAGTAAGGCAAAAAGCGGTTGTTGAAGATCACACGGCGCTGCATTGGACTCCTGAGGTGGGGGCGGGTCGCCCCGCCCCCACAGAACTATTTGTAGGTCTTTTCAAACGCGCGCAGAAGCTCATTGCCGCGTTTGACCGCGTTGTCGAGCGCTTGCTTGGCGGTCTGTTGTCCCTGGAACGCCTTTTCCATTTCTTCGTAGATCACGATGCGGATGGCGGGCATATCGCCCAAGCGCAGCCCCATCGAGTTCTCGGTCGGTTCCGTGCGCGTCAGTTGCAGGTAGGGAATGTCCGCGCCGGGATTCTTGTCGTAGAAACCGCTGGCTTTGGTGCGATCGAAACCGCCCAGCGAGATCGGCACATAGCCGGTCTTTTGATGCCATTGGGCATCCACGTCGGGCTGGCTGATGTACTTGAAGAACTCGGCAACGGCTTTGTACTGGTCTGCCGTGCGACCGGGCGAATTCATCACCCACAGACTCGCGCCGCCGATGATCGAATTCTTGGGCGCGCCGGCCACGTCGTCATAGTACGGGAGCATACCAACGCCCCAATCGAATTTCGCGTTGAGGGTTACGTTCGCGCGGAAACCGGACGAGGTGTGCATGATCGCGCATTCGCCGGAGGTGAACAGGGGTTCGGCCGCGCTATCGCGTCCGCCGTACTTGAACGTTCCTTCTTTCTGCATATCCACAAAGAGTTGCATGTGGCGGACGTGCAGATCGCTGTTGAATTTCAATTCCGCGTCCATGCCTTGCATCCCGTTCGCTTTGGTCGCGAGGGGCACGTTGTGGATCGCGCTGAAATTCTCGAACTGCGCCCAGGTCAGCCAAGCGGAGCTGAAGGCGCAAGCTGCGGATTTGGTGTCCATGATTTGCTTGGCCATCGTGCGCAACTCGGCCCAGGTCTTGGGCGGCTTGTTCGCGTCCAGACCGGCTTTTTTGAACACGTCCTTGTTGTAGTACATGATGGTAGTCGAACTGTTCAGCGGCATCGAGATCATGTTGCCGCCTTCGCTGTAGTAGCCGCGCACCGCCGGGATGTACGTCTTGGGATCAATGGTGACGCCGGTCTCTTTCGCGAGTTCGTACACCGGCTTGATCGCGCCTTTGGCCGCCATCATCGTGGCGGTGCCGACCTCAAACATCTGAACGATGTTCGGGGCTTTGCCCGCGCGATAGGCGGCGATCGCGGCGTTCATCGTATCCGGGTAACTGCCTTTGTAGATCGCGTTGACATAGTACTTGTCTTGCGACTTGTTAAAATCCGCGGCCACACCTTCGAGAATGTCCCCCAAGGGTTTGCCTAGCCCGTGCCAGAATTCGACGACGACGCGGCCCGGCGGTATCACCGGCACGGGGGTCGCGGTCGCCGCGGGCTTGGTCGCCGCCGCGGCGGTGGGTTGCGCGGGCGCAGCGGTCGGTTGCGCGGGCGCGGTGGTGGGTTGCGCGGGCGCGGCGGTGGGTTGCGCGGGCGCAGTGGTTGGGGGCACTGCCGTCGGCGCGGCGGTGGGCGCAGCGCAGGCGACGAGCGCCAGCGCCACGAACAACGAAAGAACGATCATCGTGCGTTTCATGCTTCTTCTCCTCTTTGAGCATTGAAATCGGTTAGGTTAAAGTGGATGTACGTTTGATGCGTTGAGCGGGGCATCACCTCCTCTCAAAGAATGCCGGTATTCAATCCACCGGCGAGCGCCGCGTGGAAATGTCGAAAGGTGCGAGATGGCGACAAAGGCACAAGACGAGCACGAGGGCAGTAACCATAGCGCGGCAAGGAAATCCGGCAATACGGGGACGAGTTGGTTTTGATATCGCCAGCGGCTGAGGAAGACAAGCGGCCGGGCGTTACGCTCTGAGATGTCGTCATATTTCTCGTCCTTGAGGAATGATGTCGAATCCATCGGGCGCAGTGAGCATGGAAGAGAACTGGAACGATTCTATCACATTCAAATGAAAGAAGCAAGTGACGTTGGCATTTTTGACAGCCCGTCGCAGAATTCGTATACTGGGTGTCACATGCCAGGACACGTCTACAGAGTTTATCTCGAAAGGATGTAAAACGATGGCCCGCTTTACTCGCCTGCAAGTGCTCAACACGATCGTCGAAACCGGACTGGTTCCGGTGTTCTACCACAACGACCTCGAGGTCGCGAAGAAGATCGCGCAAGCCGTCGCGGAGGGCGGCGCGCGCACGGTGGAATTCACCAACCGCGGCGATTTTGCGCCCTGGGTGTTCAAAGACCTGTCCGAGTATCTGAACAAGGCGAACCCCAACATCATCCTGGGCGTCGGCTCGGTGGTGGACGCGCCGACCGCGGCGCTGTACATCGCCAGCGGCGCGAACTTTGTGGTTGGCCCCATTCTGAATCCCGAGGTCGCGCGACTGTGCAATCGCCGCAAGATCGCGTACAGCCCCGGCTGCGGCTCCGCGTCCGAAATCGCGCAAGCGGAAGAATTGGGCGTCGAGATCGTCAAAGTCTTTCCGGGCGATTCGGTCGGCGGCCCGGATTTCGTCAAGGCGATTTTGGGCCCGTGTCCATGGACGCGCATCATGCCCACCGGCGGGGTCGAGACGACCAAAGAGAGTATCAGCGCGTGGTTCAAGGCCGGCACCACCGCCGCGGGCATCGGCTCGAACCTCATCAAGAAAGAATGGATCGCGGCAGGGAATTACGAGGCGATCACCGCAAAGACGGCGGAAGTGCTCGCGTGGATTCGCGAGGCGCGGCAAGGAAAGTAATTCGTAATTCGTAATTCGTAATTACCAATTACCAATTACCACTTGGGAGGATATTGCGATGGCAAAAGTAACGACTTTCAAAGAACTCAAGTCCGCCGAGAGCTGCCGCTATGACGAAGTGGCGCTGGGCGAGGTGATGCTGCGGTTCGACCCGTTCGACGTGCCGACGGCGCGGGCGCGGCAGATGCGCGTGTTCCAGGGCGGCGGCGAAACGAACGTCGCGTGCGGGTTGGCGTACACGTTCGGGTTGCGGACGGCGGTCGTCACCGCGCTGGTGAACGACGACATTGGCAAGAACATCCGCAACCAGTTGCGGGAAGCGGGCGTGGACACCGAGAAAATCATATGGTTCAATACCAAGAACGACGGCTCGCATTTTTCGACCGATCAAAAAGGCACGCTGATGAACGGCATCAATTTCACCTTCATCGGCAAAGGCGTCATTCCATCCGATACGCTGTATTATCGCGCGCATACCGCCGTGCGGGAATTATGCGCAGGCGATGTGGACTGGGATACACTGTTCGGCAAGGAAGGCGTGCGCGCGTTCAGCACGGGCGGCATCTACACGCTGATTTCGCCGTCGTCGGCAGGGCTGGCGATTCAAGGCGTGCAGAAGGCCAACGCGTACGGCACGTTCGTCGCCGCGGATTTGAACTATCGCTCCAAGGTCGAGCCGAGCAAAGCGCGGGCGCGCGAGATCAACCGGCAGATCACGCCCTACCTCGGCTTCCTCGTCGGGAACGACAGCGATTTGAACGACGCGCTGGGCTACGAGACCAAGGTTTCGCCGGATGCGCCGTACGCGGAATGGATCGAGGCGTACAAGGGCACGGTCGAGCAGGTCGCCAAGGATTATCCGAACCTGAGCATCATCGGCACGCAGTGGCGCGGCGCGACGAATGCCGACATGGTGAGTTGGGGCGCGGTGTTGTACGATGCGCTCGAAGGCAAGATGTACCAATCTCCGCTGCGCGAGGACGTGCCGATTGCCGACCGGACCGGCGGCGGCGATTCGTTCGCGTCGGGTGTGCTGGCGGCGCTGCTCAAGGGCAAAGATTTGGCGACCGCGGTGCAGTGGGGCGCGGCGCACGGCATCCTCGTGCAAGAGACGCCCGGCGACATTACGATGATTGACGAAAAACTCGTGCTCGCCGAGGTCAAACGCGCGCAGTCGAAAGGCGGCGTGCGCGCAACGCGCTGATTGTTGCACGTACAAAAATGGGACGCGGACGAGCGCGGACGAGCGCGGATAAAGAAAAATAGAAATAATCCGCGTTTGTCCGCGTTCAGCGCCTTCCTTAGAAGGCGACGCGTCCCGTTTTATTTGTGGACAAAAAGTCCAAGTTGATATAGAATCTCAACCGAACGGCACGGAACACTTGTCATGGAGGCGAGCGATGGCGCTGATCAAGTTCACGCGCAATTACAACGATCTGAGCACGGATAGCGGCTTTCAATTCGAATTCTTTTGCGACCGGTGCGGGAACGGGTATCAGAGCACCTTTCAAGGGTCGGCCACGGGGATGGTGAGCGGCGCGCTCGACTCCGCGGCGAATATCTTTGGCGGCTTGTTCGGCGCGGCGGCGCAGATCGGCGAAAAGGCGCATTCCGCGGCCTGGGAACAGCAACACGATGGCGCGTTTGCCCAAGCCATCGGAGAGGTCAAGCCGAATTTTGTCCAGTGCCGGCGCTGCGGCAAGTGGGTCTGCAAAGAGGTCTGCTGGAACACCGATCGCGGGATGTGCAAGGAGTGCGCGCCGGACCTCGAGCAGGAGTACTCGGCCGCGCAGACCGAAGCGGCCATCGAGCAGGCGCGCGAGGCCGCGCGGGAAGTGACCTACGTGACGGCGGACAAGTTCAAAAAGACGATTGTCGGCACTTGCCCCGACTGCGGCGCGGACGTCAAGGGCGCGAAATTCTGCCCCGAGTGCGGCAAGCCGATCTCGAAGAGCAAGTTCTGCAAGGAATGCGGCAAGCCGATGGAAGGCGCGGTCAAGTTTTGCCCGGAGTGCGGAGCGAAGCAGTAGGCAGTAGCCAGATTGTTGGTTACTGGCGGAGTTGATCTGGCTACTGATGACTGACTACTGACTACTGGAGTGGAGAATGTCTGAATTAACCGACATGTACGCGCAGATTCGCGTGTGCCCCAAGTGTGATCTGTCGCAGAGCCGCACGAACGCGGTGCCTGGCGAAGGGCCCGAAAACGCCGAGATCATGTTCATCGGCGAAGGGCCGGGGTTCCACGAAGACCGCCAGGGGCGACCGTTTGTCGGCCCGGCGGGACAATATCTGGACGAACTGCTCGGATTGATCGGGATGGACCGCCAAAAGGTATACATTACCAATGTCGTCAAATGCCGCCCGCCCCAGAATCGCGATCCGCTGCCATATGAAATGGACGCGTGCCGGCCGTATCTCGACCGGCAGATCGAGCTGATCAAGCCGAAGGTCATCATCACGATCAGCCGTTACGCGATGGGGCGCTGGTTCCCGGACAAAAAGATTTCCGAGATTCACGGCAAGCCCAAACGCTTTGGCGATCTCGTCGTTATACCTATGTATCATCCCGCGGCGGCGCTGCACCAGTCGTCGCTCAAGGCGACGCTGGAAGCCGATTTCAAACGCGTGCCGCAAATTCTAAAAGACATCTCCGCCATTCAGCCGGCAAAGGCAGAAGAGCAAAAGCCGCCGACGGAACAGTTGAGTTTGTTTTGAAACCTAAACTAAAAATCATTCCCCTCGGTGGCGCGGGGGAGATCGGCAAGAATATGACGCTGATCGAATATGAAGACGCCATAATCGTCATTGACGCAGGGCTGATGTTCCCCGAAAGCGATATGCTCGGCGTGGACATCGTGATCCCCGATATTTCCTATTTGCTGGAACGCAGAGACCAGGTGCGCGCCATCATCATCACGCACGGCCACGAAGACCACATCGGCGCGCTGCCGCACGTTTTGCCGCGCCTCAACGTGCCGGTCTACTCGACGCCGCTCACATGCGGTCTGATCGAGGTCAAACTAAAATCGCACAAATTGCTCAAAGACGCAACGCTGCGCACGTTCCAAATGGGCGAGACGCTTAATCTCGACCCATTCACCGTCGAGACTTTTCACGTTAGCCACAGCATTCCCGACGGCGTGGGCTTGGCGGTCACGACTCCCGTAGGCACCGTCGTCCATTCCGGCGATTTCAAATTCGATCCGAGTCCGGTGGACGGCCAATTGACGGATTTCTCCAAACTGGCCGAGGTCGGCGGGCGCGGGGTGCTGGCGCTGTTGAGCGACAGCACGAATTCGGATTCGCTCGGGCACACGCCTTCCGAGACGACGATTTCGGAGAGTTTCTCGCGCGTATTTGCGATGGCCGAGGGCCGCATTATTATCGCGACCTTCGCCTCGAATATTTCGCGCATCCAGCAGGTGATTGATACCGCCGTGCGCTTTAATCGCAAAGTGACGATTGTCGGGCGCTCGATGCAGGACAACGTCCGCATGTCGCTCGAACTGGGCTATTTGCGCGCGCCGGACGACGTGCTCATCCGCATTGACCACATGCACCACTATCCCTCGAACGAGATCGTCATCCTCTGCACCGGCGGCCAGGGTGAGCCGACCAGCGCGCTCGTGCGGATGGCGAATCACGATCACAAGCAAGTGACGCTCGTCGAGGGCGATACGGTCATTCTGTCGGCCACCGCGATTCCGGGCAACGAAGAGATGATCAACCGGACGTTGAATAACCTCTTCCGCGCCGGGGCGTTTGTCTATTACGATCAACTGATGGCCGTTCACGTCTCCGGGCACGCGAGCCAGGAAGAGCAAAAGTTGATGATCAACCTGGTGCGCCCAAAATACTTTGTGCCGATTCACGGCGAGTACCGGCACCTGGTGCTGCACGCGCGGCTGGCGCAGTCCATTGGTATTCCCCGCCACAATATCTTTATCGTCGAAAACGGCGCCATCGTCGAATTCGACGAGTTGGGCAACGCGCGCCTCGCGCACGAGACCGCGCCGGCGAGCGACGTGCTGGTGGATGGCATCGGCGTGGGCGATGTGGGGACGACCGTGCTGCGCGACCGGCATCATCTTTCGCAGGACGGCTTTCTCGTCGCGCTCGTGACGCTCGACTCGCACACCGGCGAAATCGTCTTCGGTCCCGAGATCATCACGCACGGTTTCGTCTACGCCGAAGCGTCAGAAGACCTGATCGCGGGGACCAAGGAAGCGATCATCGGCACGCTGAAAAAAGGCGGACGCGGCACGGCCTTGAGCGCCAAGTTGAAGGACGTGCTGAGCCAGTATCTCTACCAACAAACGCGCCGCCGCCCGATGGTGATCCCGGTGGTGACGGAAGTGTAGGGGAACTGAGTTTTTCCGCGAATCACGCGAATCGGCGCCAAAAAAAATTGGCGTAGATTCGCGTGATTCGCGGATGCTATTTGCTTGTCTCTTTCCGCGGCCGCTGACAGACGACGAAATGCTCGTCGCTCTCCTGCCGCGAAGCTTGGGGCCGAAAAACCTTCACCGTCTCGAACCATCGCTTGGTTTCCTCGACGAAATCGCGCAAGTCCTCGCCCTGAAACACCTTGACGACGAACGCCCCGTTCGGCTTGAGGAACCGCCGCGCGATCTCGAGCGCGGCTTGCGCGAGTTGAATCGAGCGCGCATGATCGGCGAAGCGAATGCCCGAGGCCGCGCGCGCAATATCCGATAACACGAGGTCCGCGCCTTCCGGAAGAGCATCGGCTATTTTTGCGATTGTTTCCTCTTTGGTAATATCCCCTTGGATGGTCTGCACGCCCGGCAGCGGCTCGATGGGCTGAATATCTACCGCGACGATTTTCGGTGCCTTGCCGAGTTTCGCCGCGACCTGGCTCCAGCT
This sequence comes from Chloroflexota bacterium, assembly GCA_016208315.1. Lineage (GTDB taxonomy): Bacteria > Chloroflexota > Anaerolineae > UBA4142 > UBA4142 > JACQYF01. Next base: position 31,657 of record JACQYF010000140.1, read on the forward strand.
ACCCGGCGCGGCGCCCAGGTCGAGAATCTTATCGCCGGGGCGAATCAAGTGGAACTTGTCGTTGATCTCCAGCAACTTGTACGCCGACCGCGCGCGATAGCCCTCTTTCTTGGCCTGCTGGAAAAAGCGATCCTGGCTCTGCTGCTTGCGCCACGCCATCAGTCCCCCTCGCGCGACCAACGCGCATAGATGCCGGTCGAAAGCGGACGCTGCGCCGCGGTGTCCTGCAACACTAATTCTCCCACTGTGATGTGCCCCTCGCGCGACTTGATCCAATCGCTCACAAGATTGTAGAGCAGCAGCGATGACTCCTCAATCGCATACGCGCTGATGACGATAAAGAGCGGTCGCTCGGCCAGAATCTGCTTGCACGCTTCGAGGAGCAGCGGGAACGATTTGCCGAATCGCCAAAGCTCGCCCTTGGGGCCGCGACCGAAAACGGGCGGGTCCATGATGATTCCATCGTAGCGTTTTCCGCGGCGGCTTTCGCGCCGCACGTATTTCAGCGCGTCGTCCAGAATCCACCGGATCGGGCGGTCTTGCAGTCCCGCGGCGATGGCGTTCTCACGCGCCCACGCCAGCGTCGGTCGCGACGCGTCCACGTGCGTGACATTCGCGCCCGCGGCCGCGGCGGCAAGCGTCGCGATTCCTGTGTAGGCAAACAGGTTGAGCACATTGACGGGCTGATGCGCGGCTCGGATTTGCTTGGCGATCCAATCCCACTGCGGCGCTTGTTCGGGAAAGACGCCGGTGTGCCGAAACGGCGTCAGCTTGGCCCAAAACGCGAGGTCGCCATAGCGCATCAGCCATCGCTCGGGCACGGAACGTTTTTGCACCCAATACCCTTCGCCGCTTTCCGGCTGCTCGAACACCGCGTCCACGTCTTGCCATCGTTTCGCGGGCAAGGCGCGCGGCCAGAAAATCCCCTTGTCGGGCCTTACCAAAATGTATTTGCCGAAGCGTTCTAGTTTCGCGCCCTCGCCGGAATCGAGCAGCGCGTAATCCGTCCAGCCCTGCGGCGACAGCGGGACGATGTTGGGAATCTTCGAAAGCACGGGATGTATCCCCCACTGGATTTTGGTCGCAGCAACAGTCTAGCAGAAAAACCGGGTCAGCGCAAGGACACGCGCTCACCGGTCATTTCGAGCAGAGCGAGAAATCTCTTCCGTTCGCCGGCTGAGATTTCTCCTCGCAAAAATCGCTCGTCGAAATGACAAGGCCCTGCGCATCGCATTGATTCACGCGCGGCGCAGTGATATAATAAGGGCGAGTGAGATTTTTTGTGTGTTTCCCCTGGCACCGCCCGCCAGGGCAGGTGCGTGTGTTTCCGTGGCTGATTGTAATCTTGCCAGAAAAGGAATGAAACATGACAACGCAAAGCGCGCCTTTTGGATCGTGGAAATCGCCGATCACGTCGGATTTGATCGCCGCCGGCACGACGACCCTTTCGCAAAACCAACTCGACGGCGAAGACATTTACTGGATCGAGCAGCGCTCCGCCGAGGGCGGACGCAACGTCGTCGTGCGTCGCACGCCCGATGGCAAAATCGCCGACGTGACGCTGCCGCCGTTCAACGCGCGTACGCGCGTTCACGAGTATGGCGGCGGCGCGTTCGCAGTTGACGGCAACACCATCTACTTTTCCAATTACGACGACCAGCGGCTCTATCGCCAAGACCCCGACGCGCCGCCGCGACCGATCACGCCCGCGGTTGATCTGCGCTACGCGGACGGCGTGATTGACCATCGCCGCAAGCGCCTGATCTGCGTGCGCGAGGATCACACCGTCGCGGGCCGCGAAGCGGTCAACACGTTGGCGAGCGTGAAACTGGACGGAGACGATGCCGGCGGGCAGGTGTTGGTTTCGGGCAACGATTTCTATTCGAACCCGCGTCTCAGCCCCGATGGCAATCGCCTAGCTTGGCTCACGTGGAACCATCCGAATTTGCCGTGGGACGGGACCGAACTCTGGGTGGGCGAACTGAACGCGGATGGCGCCATCGGCAAAGCGGAACGCGTGGCGGGCGGATTGCGCGAATCCATCTTTCAACCCGAATGGTCGCCGGACGGCGCGCTCTACTTTGCCTCCGACCGGACGGACTGGTGGAATTTATATCGCTGGCGCAATGGCGCAATCGAGCCGCTGCACGAAATGGCCGCGGAGTTCGGCGCGCCGCAGTGGGTGTTTGGATTGTCCACGTACGCGTTCGAGTCGCCCACGCGAATCATCTGCGCGTATAACGACGGTGGCTGGCGACTGGCAACGCTCGACGCGACGACGCGGCAGTTCGATTCCATCGAGATTCCATTCACGCACGTTTCTTACGTACACGCCGCGCCCGGTCGCGTCGTCTTCATCGGCGGCTCAGCCACGCGGCCCAGTTCAGTCGTCCAGCTCGATTTGGAAACACGGCAATGGGACCTACTCCGCCATTCGACCGAAATTGCGATTGACCCGCGTTACTTTTCGATTCCGCATGCCATCGAATTCCCTACCGACCACGGCCGGACCGCGTACGCGTTTTACTATGCGCCCAAGCATCGCGATTACGCCGCGCCGCCGGACGCCAAACCGCCGCTCCTCGTCGTCAGCCACGGTGGCCCCACCAGCGCAGCGACGACAACGTTGACTCTCACAATTCAATATTGG
>JACQYF010000141.1 GCA_016208315.1 Chloroflexota bacterium
CGCCGCCCGCGCGGCCGGCTCGGCCGGTGGCGCGCCGCTCGGCCGCCAAACCGCCCGCGCGGGCGCCCAAAACCACTGGACGCGGCGCGCCCGCGCGCCCCAAGCCGCCGGTACCGCCCCCAGCCAAAACCGCGGCGCGACGCGCCGAGCCGGTCGCGCCCAGCCCCAAACCGGTCGCGCCCACGGGTCGCGCGTATTTGTTGCTGCCCGAAAACGGAAAATACGCCGACACGATCTACCCGAAATTCCGTTGGCTATCCGTGGGCGGCGCGACGCGCTATCAAGTCGAATGGGGCGAGTCGCCTGATTTTTCTGACGCGCGCTCGATCGTCTCTCAGGCCACCGAAGCCGCCGTTCCGGTAGATCAAGCGCTGCGCGTCGGCGCGACGTATTTTTGGCGCGTGCGCGGCGGCAATGAAAGCGGCTGGGCGCCGTGGTCGGCCGGCTCCTCCTTTCAAGTCTTGGAGGAACCCCCCGCGCTCTAAGCGCGTTGCATTTTTCGAAAAGGCGTGTTAGCGCATGAGTTTGGCACATGCGCTAACACGCCTTTCAAATTTACAAAAGCGCTCAACTTGCATATAATAGGCGTCGCTCAGTCAAGGCAATCCTGTACGAGGAGGACGAACGGATGACGCGCATTCGATGCCGCGATAGCCGTTGTACTTTTTGGAAGAACGGCATCTGCACTTCTGATGAGATCGAATATGATCCCGACGCCGGCTGCCTGACGATGGAGCCGCGCGCCGACGTGGTTGACGACGAAGATGCCGAGTGGGACGAAGAAGAAGAAGAATTGCAGGAAGGCGACAGCTTGGAGGACGACGAAGAGGAAGAAGAAGAATGGGACGAGGATGAGTATTAGCGATTCGGCGTCCCTAGCCATTCGTCCGCTCAACACCTGGGACGAGTATCTCGCCGCGGAAGAATTGCAGCGCGTCGTTTGGCAGATGCCCGATTGGCGCGATGCCGTCCCGGCCAATCTGCTGATCACGGCCCAAAAAAATGGCGGTCTGGTCCTCGGCAGTTTTGACGGCGCGCGTTTGGCCGGCTTATGCTTTAGCTTTGTCGGCCTCGACCGTCACCTGGACCCGCCCGCCCTCAAGCAGTGCTCACACATGCTCGCCGTGCTGCCCGAATACCAATCCCGCAAGCTCGGCGTGCACCTCAAGCTCGCCCAACGCGAACTCACCCGCGCTCAACAGATCGCGCTGATCACTTGGACGTACGATCCGCTGCTCGCCCTGAACGCCAATCTTAACTTGGTCCGCCTCGGCGCAATTGCGCGCCGCTACATTGAGAATGCTTACGGCGAAATGAGCGATATGCTCAACGCCGGCCTCGCGTCCGACCGCTTTGAAGTGGAATGGTGGCTCGACAGCCCGCGTGTGGTGGCCTGCGCGGCGAGTCAAGTTGCCCGCGTGAATTGGGAATCGGCGCAGCGCGCCGGCGCCCGCGCGATTTTTGAGATCGCGTGGGACGCGCACCAACTGCCGCGCATTCAGCACGAGCACGCGTTGGACGGCCCGGCCCTCCTCGTCGAAATTCCCGGCGACCTGGCCGCGCTCAAGAGCCGCGCGCCCGACCTCGCGCGCGATTGGCGCGCGCGTACGCGCAGTGTCTTCCAGCGCGCGTTCGCCGCCGGATATGTCGCGACGAACTTTGTCTTGGGCACGGATCCGGCCCTGCGGCGCGCGGCCTATCTCCTCACCCAAGAAACCGTTTGACACAACCGCGCGTCCACCTTATAATCCTCAGCCATGATTGCCGGTGATTTCTCCCTGGAGCGTCGCGGCGCGATCTCGCGTTGGCAGTTCGCGCGCGCCCTTTTGATCAGCGCGCTGTTAGCGAGCGCATTGGCCGTCGTGTTTGCGTTCCAATCCGGCCAGGAGGCGCCGACGCTGGTCGCCGGCCAGGTCAGCTCCAAAACGATCCTCGCTCCCGACCGCAAATCGTATGATAGTGACGTCCAAACCAATGAGGCCCGCGAGAAAGCGCAGGCGACCATCGCGGATGTGTATGATCCCCCCAATGCCGAGATTGCCCGCGAGCAACTCCGCCTGGCCTCCCGCGTGTTCGATCATATGGATTCGGTGCGCCACGATCCCTACAGCAATCCGGAGCAAAAACTCGAATGGGTGCGCTCGATTCCCACGGTCACCGTCCCAGCCGCCTCGATCACGCGGACCTTGACCCTGGATGAAAACAATTATCACCGCGTCGTCACCGAAACGCTCTACGTCCTCGAGGTCACGATGCGCGGCGAGATTCGTCCGAATACGCTGGCGGCCGAGTACCTCCGCATTCCGACCCGCGTCAATCTCGCGTTCAGCGCGGAGCAGGCCGATCTCGTCACCCAGTGGGCGCGCGCCTTTGTCGTGCCCAATACGTTCTTCAACGCGCAAAGGACGAACGAGCTGCGTTCCCAAGCCGGCGCGCGCGTCACCACGATCTACCGGACGATTGAGAAAGGCGAAGCCATCGTTCGCGAAGGAGAGGTGATCACGCCCCTGGCGATCGAGGCGTTGGAGGAGCTAGGCATCTTGCGACCGCGTGCGGTCACCGAGGATTATGCCGGGCCGGCGCTGTTGGCTGTGCTGCTCGTCCTTCTGCTCCTCGCGTACCTCGTCCGGCTTCGCCCCGCGCTCTTTGCTCGCACGCGCGTCCTCCTCCTCCTCGTCTTTCTGATCGTCCTCTTTGCGATTGGCGCTAAACTTGCCGTCACGGATCCGATGGTGCTCCTCTATCTTTATCCGGTCAGCGCGTCGGTCATGCTGCTCGCCGTGCTCGTGGATTCGATTGTCGCGCTCGGCGCGGCCCTCGTCCTCTCGCTCACGGTGGGCTTTCTCGCGCACAATTCGCTCGAGATCACGATCTATGCGCTCGTCGGCAGCGCCATCGCCGCGCTGAACCTCGGGCGGATCGAGCGGCTGCCCGCGATCTTGTGGACCGGCGTGTACATTGCGCTGGCCAACGCCGCGGTGGTCGTCATCTTTCGCGTGCTGGCGCACGATGCCGCGCCGGTCATGTGGGCACAGCAAATCCTCGCCGCCATCGCGAACGGCGCGGTCGCCGGGCTGATCGCCATCGGCAGTCTGTTCGTGCTGGGCAAACTATTCGGGATCACGACCTCGCTGGAATTGGTGGACCTCGCGCGGCCCACGCACCCGCTGCTGCAAAAACTCTTGCGCGATGCGCCCGGCACCTATCATCACAGTCTCGTCGTCAGCCAACTCGCCGAACACGCCGCGCAGGAGGTTGGCGCCGACCCGCTGCTCGTGCGCGTCGCGGCCTATTATCACGACGTCGGCAAAACGCGCGAGCCGCAGATGTTCATCGAAAACCAACTCGAGGGCGTCAACATTCACGATACGCTCGAACCCGAACAGAGCGCGACCATCGTCATTGACCACGTGAATCGCGGGCTGGCGCTCGCCAAGCAGCACCGGCTGCCGCGGCGCATCAGCGATTTCATTCCGCAGCATCACGGCACGACGCTCGCCGCGTATTTTCATCGCAAAGCGGTCCAAGCCAATGCCGCGACGCCGACCGACGAAAAGCTCTATCGCTATCCCGGCCCCAAACCGCAATCACGCGAAGCCGGCATCCTCATGCTGGCCGACGGCGTGGAAGCGACGACGCGCGCGGAACACCCCGCGACGCCGGAGGGCATTCGCAAGGTCATTGACCGCATCGTCGGCGAACGGCTGCGCGACGGGCAGTTGGACGAATGCGATTTGACGCTGCGCGACATTCAAAGAATCAAAGACGCCTTCTTTGACGTGCTGCAGGGCTTGTATCATGCGCGGGTGAAATACCCAGAGCCACCGCCGCCGCGCCTGATGGATTACAATGAGCCGCCGGAAAAGATGAATGCCGGTTGAGATTCGCGTCAAGGGCCAGTTTTCGTCGCGCGTTACAAGGCCACGGCTCCGCCGCATTGCAGCCAAGACGCTCCGCGCAGAAAACGCCCGTGCGCTGGTAACGATTTACATTACGGACAATGCCGAAATCCGCGCGCTGAACCGCCAATTCCACGCCACCAACGCGCCGACCGACGTGCTGGCATTTCCTGTTCGTAGTCAGCGACGCAGTGAAACGGAGTCGCCATCTGCGATAGCGCCGCGTCCGCACAACGGCACTCCACTCCGTTCCGTGCCTAACTACGAACTAAACCTTGGCGACATTGTGATTTCCTACGAGCAAGCGCGAGAGCAGGCGCACGCGACCGGCTGGCGCATCCACGACGAATTGGAACTGCTCGTCGTCCACGGCCTCCTGCACCTCCTCGGCTACGACGACCGGACGCCGCGGGCGCGCGCGCGAATGTGGCGGCGGCAGGCGGAGATTTTGGGCAAGGAAATTCCTAAATAAGCGTGTGGGAGTGTGGGAGTATGGGCGACGTACTCCCGCACTCCCACACTCCCATACTCCCACACTCAAGGAGGAGAACACAGTGAACTACGACGTCAGCGAAGTCCGTTCGCACTTTCCCTCGTTGCAGAGCGGCGCGATCTTTTTCGACAATCCGGGCGGGACGCAGGTCTGCCAGGAAGTGATTGACGCGGTGACTTACTATTACCGCCACGCCAACTCGAACACGCACGGCGCATTCGCCACGTCGCGCCGCACGGACGAGATCATCGCGGACGCGCGCGCTGCGTTCGCCGATTTTCTGAACGTGTCCTCCGAGGACGAAATCGTCTTTGGCCCCAACATGACGACGCTCACGTTCAACATCTCGCGCGCCATCGGCCGCACGCTCGACGAGGGCGATGAGATCATCGTGACGCGGCTCGACCACGACGGCGACATCGCGCCCTGGCTCACGCTGCAAGAGCGCGGCGTGGTCATCCGCTGGGTGGATGTGGACGTGGAGGATTGTACGCTCGACCTGACCCAATTCGAAAAGCATTTGAGCAGCAAGACCAAGGTCGTCGCGGTGGGTGGCGCATCGAACGCGGTGGGCACGATCAACGATTTGAAGGCGATCACTTCGCTCGCGCACATGGCGGGCGCACTTGTGTTTGTGGACGCCGTCCATCTCGCGCCGCACGCGCCGATTGACGTCCAAGCCCTCGATTGCGATTTGCTCGCCTGCTCGGTCTATAAATTCTACGGCCCGCACCTCGGCGTCCTCTATGGCAAATACGAATTGCTCGATCAACTGAACCCGTACAAGGTCCGCCCCGCGCCCAACCAGCCGCCCGACAAGTTCGAAACGGGGACGCAAAACCACGAAGGCATCGCCGGCGCGGGCGCGGCGATCAACTATCTCGCCTCCGTTGGCGAAAAATATGGCGGGCCCTTTGCGGATCAAGCCAAGTGGTACAAGGGCCGCCGCGCCCATTTGAAAACCGCGCTCGCGGCGATCAAATCCTACGAGAACGAGATTTTCAGACGCTTACTGCGCGGGCTGCAAGAGCTGCCGGGTATCCAAATCTACGGCATCGCCGAGGCCGCGCGCATGAACTCCCGCACGCCGACCGTCGCGTTTACGCTGGAAGGCAAAACGCCGCGCGAGATCGCCGAGTATTTGGGACGCGAGAACATCTACGTGTGGGATGGAAACTATTACGCCTTTGCGCTCATGGAGCGACTCGGGCTAGAAGGTCACGGCGGCGCGCTGCGCGTGGGCCTGGCGCACTATAACACGGCGGAAGAAGTGGAGCGGTTTTTGGAAGTGATGCGCCAGTTAACAGTCAACAGTGAACAGCGAACAAACTGTTGACAGTTGACTGTTAACTGTTCACTGCACACACGGAGAGCGAATGGATCGGATCGTAGAGTGCGTGCCCAACTTTTCCGAGGGTCGCCGCGTGGAGGTTGTCGCGGAAATCGTGCAGGCGATGGCCAGCGCGGGCGTCAAGATTCTGGATCGCGAGATGGACGCGGACCACAATCGGTCGGTCATCACACTCGCCGGCGAACCAGACGCGGTCGAAGAGGCGGCATTCCGCGGCATCCAAACCGCCGCGCGGCTTATTGATCTCGACACTCATCGCGGCGAGCACCCGCGCATCGGCGCTACGGATGTCGTGCCGTTCGTGCCGATTCGCGGCGTGACGATGGACGATTGCGTTGCGATGGCGCGGCGCGTGGGCGAGCGCGTGGCGCGCGAGTTGGACATTCCGGTGTACCTGTACGAGCGCGCGGCGACTCGACCGGAGCGGCGCGACTTGGCGTACATTCGACGCGGTGAATACGAGACGCTGAAAGCCGAGATTGCCACTAACCCGGACCGCGCGCCGGATTTCGGTCCCAAGCGCGTGGGCAAAGCAGGCGTGACGGTAATCGGCGCGCGGCCGTTCCTGATCGCCTACAACGTCAATCTCGCGACGGATAATTTGCAGATCGCCAAAGAGATTGCGGCGACGATTCGCGAGAAAGGCGGCGGCTTGCCGTCGGTGAAAGCGAAAGGGTTCATGCTGCGGGAAAAGAAGCCAAAGAGATTGCGGCGACGATTCGCGAGAAAGGCGGCGGCTTGCCGTCGGTGAAAGCGAAAGGGTTCATGCTGCGGGAAAAGAACATCGCGCAGGTCTCGATGAACCTGACCGATTTCACCGTGACGGGAGTGTTGACCGCGTTCAACACGGTCAAAGCGGAGGCGGAAAAGCGCGGCGTAGAAGTGCTGGAGAGTGAACTGATCGGCTTGATGCCGCTAGAGGCGCTGACGCAAATTGCGGCGGAGGCGTTGAAGCTGCCGGGGTTGAGCGCAAAGCAAGTGGTAGAGATGAGGATTTTCGGAGAGTAGGGGCGGGGTGACCCCGCCCTCTTGCACGGGCGGGGCGACCCAGCCCCTACATTGCTCGTTACGGATATGCTGGAATCGGCGGAGTAGGTATCTTGAACGTTGGTAACGGACCCGCCGTTGGGGGCCGCGCTGTTGGGACCCAGACGGGTGTGAGAGCAATTGGCTTTACGGCTGTAGACGCAACCACAGTTACCTTTGCGGGCGGCGGAGCAATCGGTTTTACTGCCGTAGGCGGAATCGCCGTGATCCATGGGAGCTGGCTAGTTGGCAGATAAACCCTGGTCGGCCAAGGTACCCCCTTAGTCGGGGCAACCCAGGTCCCATTGATCAATACGGGAGGAGCTGGTCGCGTTGTCACGGGGCGCGGAGTGACAGGAATGCGAGTAATTGGCACGCGCGTGATTGGGGCCGCCGTGGGTTTGACGAACCAGGCCGTAGGCAGAGTGGCAGGTTTGGGTGCAGGAATATTATCCGTTGGAGCCACGTCTGCGGAATCAACCATCGGCTTTGTTCGGAACACGGAGTTTGGTAGGACAGGTATGTCCTCCAGTGCAGGCGTGGGCCGCTGGCTATCATTCTGTGGGATGATGGGGATAGAGGCAGTGGTTGTGACCAACACGGTAGCTTCTGGAAGCCGAGTTGCTACAAGGTTGGCAGGGGGCGTCAGGGTGGGGTCGAGTTTTGGGCCATCCGGACCAGGATAGGGGTCGGCGACCGTACGGACGCTATTGGCGGCCCACGTGGGAGGCAGAAACACTAGGCCTCCAAGCAAGAGAACGGCAGAGAACGTTGCTGTGACGATTCGCAAGGCGACGAAGCGCATGAGATCCTCCGTTGGACCTTGGGCATGAAGTGGGGTGAATGACTGCGAATCAGGCGTAAAAACGTGACGGGCACAAATTAGCTCGGCTGTGTGCTTCCACGATCCGCGTAGTATTGTCTTGCCGTAGTCAAATCAAGCGCAGCTTGGTCACACGCGGGTCAATAATGACCTCGTCGTTCTCAAAGTCGAGTTTCATGCGCCACTTTTGAAGCGTGGCAGCACCGATAATTGCCGGCTCAGACAGCCCCGGGATCAGCATAAACTCATCCGAGAAGCGATAGCCGTTCAGGTGGAAATTCAGCCGCACGGCTTGTTCCGTCCGCAGCGTGCGCGTGCCCTCCGCTGTTCCAAAGTCCATCGGCTCAGGCAAAGATTCGACAATGCCTAGTTTTTCCGCTACATCGGGTCGAATCACCGAGTAGGTCGAACCGCTGTCGAAGAGAATCACTTCCTCGGTGCTGCCCTTGGAGCCGACCAGCCGAATCCGTTTTTCGATGACTGACATGGCGCACCTCCCAACTTGATTCTAGCACCAATGCAATCACGGGTCAATTTGCGATTTCACAATCTTGCCGCGCTTGATCACCATCTCGATCGGATTCGCGCCGAAGCGGTACGCGAGATGGCGATAGTCGGGCACGTCGGCGATGAGCACGTCGGCGAGTTTGCCCGGCGCCAACGACCCGACGCGGTCCGCGAGGCCGAGCGAGTGCGCGGCGTTGATCGTCGCGGCGACGATGGCTTGCGCGGGCGTGAGTTTTTCGTAGCGGCACGCGAGCGCGATGATGAACGGCATGGACTCGCACCAGCACGTCCCCGGATTGATGTCGCTGCCCAGCGCGACCGGCACGTTCTCTTCCACAAACGCGCGCCCATCGGCGAAATTCGATTTCCCCAACCCAAACGTGGTTCCCGGCAATAGCACCGCGGTGACGTTCGCCCGCGCCATCGCCTGCATATCGTCACGCGTCGTCACCATCAGATGGTCCGCGCTTGCCGCGCCCAATTCCGCCGCCAGGCGCGCCGCGCCGAGATTAGCGAACTCGTCCGCGTGAACGCGCAAGCCGAACTCCCAATCCCTTGCTGCCGTCAAGATTCTCCGCGCTTGCTCGACTGTAAATGCTCCCTCATCACAAAATACATCACAAAACACTTTTGACTTTTGGCTTTTGACTTTTAACTTGACCGCAGGCAGCATCTCTTCGACCACCAACTCCACGTACGCCCCCTCGCGTCCCCGGTACTCTTCCGGTACGACATGAGCGCCGAGAAACGTGGGAACCAAATCCATCGCGTGTTCGGCGTCGAGCGCGGCAATCGCTTGGAACATCTTGAGTTCGGTTTCGAGATTCAACCCGTAGCCGGTTTTCACTTCGGCGGTCGTCGTGCCGTGCGCCAGCATTGCCTCGAGCCGCGGGCGCGATTGCGCGACGAGCTCGTGCAACGGCGCGGCGCGGGTGGCGCGGACCGTGCTCATAATGCCGCCGCCCGCTTTTTGGATTTCGAGATACGTCGCGCCCTGCAAACGCGCTTCGAACTCATTCGCGCGGTCGCCGGCGAAAACCGCGGGCGTGTGCGCGTCCACAAAACCGGGCAGGACGATCTTGCCGCGCGCGTCAATTTTGCGCGTGCGCGAATCGGCCAGGCCCAGGATGTCGAGCGTGCTGCCGACTGCGAGAATCTTGTCGCCGCTGATGGCGACCGCGCCATCGCGCAGGATCGCCAGATCGCCTTGCGCCGCGCCGCGCTTGGGCGCGGGGCCAGCGAGGGTGAGCAGTTGATTGGCCGAGTGGATGATGATCTCGGGCGATTGGAAAGTGGGGAAGGTTTCCATTTGCATTCCCATCCGATTGTTAGAACCCGCCCAATTTGAGCGCGCTCAAAACGACGACCAGCGCGGGCGCGAGGAAAACCGCGGGTAACAGGTTCGCGATACGCACGCGCTTTAAATCGAGCAGCAAAAGCGCAATGCCCATGATGAGCACGCCGCCTGTCGCCGTCATCTCGATCACCCACGGCGTCTCG
>JACQYF010000117.1 GCA_016208315.1 Chloroflexota bacterium
ACGATATGAGTCTGGTGATCGCGGTCATGCTCCTCATCGTCGCGATCGGCCTGGTCGTGGAGCGCCTGGTGTTTTCGCCGTGCGAGTTACGCGTGCGCGAGCGCTGGGGACTGGCCGGATAATTTTCTATTCATAGGATTACAATGACCTCACACACAAACGACTTTATTGGACAGCTCGCGCCGCACGGCGGCGTTTTGGTGGATCGAATGCTGCGCGGCGCGGAACGCGAGCAGGCGATCGAACGCGCCGCGCGCCTCAAACAGATCACACTCAACGCGGTCAATAGCTCCGATTTGGAACTGCTCGCGGTTGGCGTCCTCTCGCCCCTCACCGGCTTTATCGGCCCACGCGACTACGAGTCGGTCGTCGAAAACGTTCGCCTGGCGAACGGCTTGGTTTGGAGCATCCCGATCACTTTGGCAGTTTCGCGTGAATTCGCGGAATCATTTCGCGAAAGTGAAGAGATCGCGCTGACCGAACCGGATGGGCATTTGCTGGCGGTGATGACGGTCACGGAGAAATTCGAGTACGACAAGACGCGCGAAGCGGAGAGGGTCTACCGCACCACCGACGACAAGCACCCCGGCGTCGCGCGATTGTACAAGCAAGGTGAGGTCTATCTCGCGGGCGACGTGCGGGTCATTGATCTCCCGAATTCCCCCGAGTTCCCTGAGTTCCGTCACACTCCGGAACAGACGCGAAAGATTTTCGCCGCCCGCGGTTGGAAGCGCATCGTCGCGTTCCAGACCCGCAATCCCATCCACCGCGCCCACGAGTACATCCAGAAAACCGCGCTCGAAATCGTGGACGGTCTGTTCCTGCATCCGCTGGTCGGCGAAACCAAAGCCGACGACATTCCCGCCGATGTGCGGATGGCCTCGTACCAAGAACTGCTGCGCGATTACTACCCGCCCGACCGCGTGGTGCTCGGCGTTTTCCCCGCGGCGATGCGCTACGCCGGCCCGCGCGAAGCGATCTTTCACGCGATCTGCCGGAAAAATTACGGCTGCACACACATCATCATCGGCCGCGATCATGCGGGCGTGGGCAAGTATTACGGCACCTACGACGCGCAAAAGATTTTCGACGAATTCGCGCCGGACGAGATTGGCATCACGCCGCTGTTGTTCGAGCACACGTTTTACTGCAAGAAATGCGGCCAGATCGTCTCGGCCAAAACCTGCCCGCACGGCGCCGAGCATCACCTCGTTCTGAGCGGCACGCAGGTGCGCGATATGCTCCAGCGCGGCGAGATGCTGCCGGTCGAATTCACGCGGCCGGAGGTCGCGCGTGTATTGATCGAGGGGATGAGGAGCAAGGGAGCAGGCGATGCTTCGACTGGCCCTCTGCAGGGGACCAAGGGAGAGGGGGAGACAAGTTCTCCCACTCTCCCACACCCACACTCCCATACGCCCACACGCCAAAAACGGGTGCTCGTCTTGGGACTGGACTCGGGCGAACCATCCCTCGTGTTTGACCAATTTGCTGCGGAGATGCCCAACCTGTCGCGCCTTCGCCACGAGGGTGTGTGGGGCAAACTGGAGAGCGTGATCCCGCCCATCACGGTCCCCGCGTGGGCCTGCTCGATGAGTTCCAAAGACCCGGGACAGCTTGGCATCTACGGTTTCCGCAATCGCGCGGACCACTCGTACGAGAACATGACCATTGCGAACGGTCGCTCGGTCGAGGAAAAGCAGGTGTGGGACTATTTGGGCGAGGCGGGCAAGCAGTCCATCTTGGTCGGCGTGCCGCCCTCGTATCCGCCCAAGCCGGTACAGGGCATTCGCGTCGGCTGCTTCCTTTCGCCGAACACGGACGCGAAATACACATTCCCGGAAAACATCCGCGACGAAATTCGCCAGGTCGCGCCGAATTATATGGTGGACGTGCCGAACTTTCGGACGGAGGACAAGAACTGGCTGCTCGGCAAAATCTACGAGATGACCGAAGAGCGGTTCAAAGTCATTCGGCATTTCATGAAGACGAAACCGTGGGACTATTTCATGGCCGTGGAAATCGGCGTGGACCGGCTCCATCACGGTTTTTGGAAATATCACGATACGGAGCATCCCAAGCACGAGCCGGGTAATTCGCTCGTCCGCTCGATTCGCGATTACTACACATGGCTCGACAAACAGATCGGCAGCGTGTTGGAACTCGTGGACGACGACACCAGCGTCATGCTGATGAGCGACCACGGGGCCAAGCGCATGGAGGGCGGCATCGCGCTGAACGAGTGGCTCATTAACGAGGGCTATCTCGTCCTGGAAGAAAAACCGAACGGGATCGTCCCCATCGAAAAGTGCAAGGTGAATTGGGCGCGGACGCGCGCGTGGGGCAGCGGCGGCTATTACGGTCGCATATTTTTGAACGTCAAAGGCCGCGAGCCGAACGGCGTCATCGAAGCCAATCGCTACGAAGACCTCCGCAATGAATTGGTGGAAAAGCTGCTGCGGATTCCCGACGACAAGGGCCGTCCGATACCGACGCGGGTCTACAAGCCGCAGGGCATCTACCAGGAAGCCAAGAACGTTCCGCCCGACCTCATCGTCATCTTTGGCGACCTGTACTGGCGCGCGGTCGGCTACATCGGTCTGAACGCCCTGCACACTTTCGAGAACGACACGGGCCCTGACGACGCGAATCACGCGCAGGACGGCATCTTTGTCTACTACGATCCCAGGCGCAAACTGGGCGGCCGCGAGTTAAGCGGCATGCGTCTAACCGACGTGGGGCCCACGGTGCTGCACGAGATGGGGGAGATCGTGCCCGCAGACATGATCGGACGAGTTATCGAAGTGAACGGACAACACTAGACCTTGAAACGTGAAACGTGAAACGTAAAACGTAAAACGTAAAACGTAAAACGTAAAACGTAAAACGTCAAAGGCAGTACGCAATACGCAATACTTTATATTCTCACGGCAATCGCGGCTCAAGTTGGTTCTTCCACTTGTCTCATCACCGCTGGCAGCTCGACACAGAGCAGGGGTGATGCATTGCGAATATCGTCGTGGTACAAGGAGAAAGTAGGATGAACGGCACGTTATCAATCCATCGTCGAAAACCGGCGAATCTGTGGAAACTCCTGATTCTTGGGATGTTTCTCCTAATACCGGCTTTGCTGCTCACGTCAGTCGAGTCTCTGGCCGCGCCGGTCCAAACGCCGCTGCAAGCATCCGGGTTGACTCCGCTCTGGCAGGAGAACTTTGCCATTGATTCGGCCACCGGCTCGATTGACCGGATGCAGTATAGTTGGTTCCAAGGGGCTAACACGCATGCGGCAAGTTTTGTCCAGCCCGGCGCGATCTATTTGGGCCGGAGTGGCGGGACCTGCCCGGCTCCGCTTACCGCGCCATGCGAGGCCGAGCAACAGATCAACAATTTCAAGGCCGACGGAGATTCCGTGCTGCCTCAGACGATTGAGTTCGATGTGTATAGCCCGCAACGGGGCAGAGGGCGCGTCTCGGTCCGTCCCAGCCGCTGGGGGGACATGATCACCCTCTTGCTAGGAATTGACGACAAGGGCAACGATAGTGGTCGGACGGAAGTGAGAATCGGTCAGGACAATCAGTGTCTCCACGAGGCGGCGCCCGGAAACTGCTTGCACAACGAACAAACCGGGCCAAACTATAATAGTGGTTGGACCCACATAGTCATTTCCTATCGGCAGTACTACACTCCGACACTCTGGGCCCAGTTTGTCGTCGCCGTTAATGAAGAAGTGTACGAGATAAACCGAGCAAGTGAGCTTGTTCCCGGCAGCTATCCCGACTGGCAAACCGAGTTCAACAGCGACTCGGCCGCCGATGCCTGGAGCATTGAACACAGCAGCACCATCACCGATACCAATACCGGCCTAATGGTCGCGTTCGGCAAATACATTGCCAACGTGAGGACCTACGGCAATTTCTATGATGCGACGCAGTTGGACACGCTGCTTCCGGGTGATGCCGGGTTCCTTACGTACCTGGCATCGCTGGGTAATCCGACAAACTTTGCCGGCACGAAAAAAATGTTTCAGGATCCGGGCGACCCGTTCCCAGTTGATCCTGTGGCGCAAGGAACGCTGGGCAGACCGCACGCTATGGCCTTTGCGGCTCAGGTCGGAGGCGCAAACTCGAAAACGTTTGCTTTTGACGGCACGCTCGCCTCTGCGTGGGATGAGATGAGTTCGTACTCGTGGAACTTTGGCGACTCCACGCCGGCTGGCAGCGGACGCTCGGTCAATCACACCTACGCGACCGGCGGAACAAAAACTGTCATACTTACGGTGACCCGCCTGGGCCCTCCGCAAACTCTGACCGATACCTTTCAGCTTACCGTCAACGTCCCGAGCGATCCGCCACCACCGCCACCGCCTAGTTTTAGTCTATTTCTGCCATTGCTGGTAAAATAGGAAAAGGAGACGAATTGGAACCGCAGGGTTTTACGCTCTGGTTTACCGGGCTTTCCGGCTCGGGCAAGACGACTTGCTCGCGCATCGTGGAAAAGGAATTGCGCGCGCGCGGGCACAAGGTCGAGATGCTCGACGGCGATGTGGTGCGCGAGAACCTGTCGAAAGGGCTGACCTTTAGCAAGGAGGATCGCGATATCAACATTCGCCGGATCGGTTTCGTCTGCGAAATCTTGACGCGCAATGAAGTGATCGCGATCACCGCGGCGATCTCGCCGTACCGCGCCGTGCGCGATGAAAACCGCGCGCGCATCGGCCGCTTTATCGAGGTGTACGCCAAGTGCCCGATCAGCGTGCTCGCCGAGCGGGACGTGAAAGGGCTGTATAAAAAGGCGCTGGCCGGCGAGATCAAGAATTTCACCGGCATTGACGATCCCTACGAAGAACCGCTCAATCCCGAGATCGTCATCGAAAGCGACAAGGAAACTCCCGAGCAAAGCGCGCAACGCATCATCGCCCGCTTGGAAGAGATGGGGTATCTGCGCCGCTCGAACGGCGCGAGCAAAAACGCATGATTCTCGACGTCACCACCGCCTGGAACCTTGTGTTGGTCGGGTTCGGCGTGGGAGTGCTCGTCGGATTGACGGGGGTGGGAGGCGGCGCCATCATGACGCCGCTGCTGATCGTCTTGTTCCGCCTGCCGCCTTCCATTGCCATCGGCACGGATTTGGTCAATGCTGCCCTGATGAAAGCCGTCGGCGCGTACCAGCATTGGCGTCAAGGCACGGTCAAATTGCCCATCGTGAGGGCCCTGGCCCTCGGCAGTCTGCCGGCTGCAGTTCTCGGCGTGGGCCTGGTCAAGGTCCTCAAGGACCTCATGGGCAGCGTCGGCGAGAACGTGCTGACGTTGATCCTCGCCTGGACACTCGTGTTGGTGGCAGGGATGATGATGTACCGCGTGTGGAGTAGCTGGTACAAGAGTCGTACTCCTGTACTAACTGTTTCAACCGCCGCGACTCGCGACTCGCGCCAGGCGCCGCGCCATCGCGGGCTGATCACCGCGATCCTGGGATTCGTCGCAGGGACGTTAGTGAGTTTGACGTCAGTCGGCGCGGGCAGCATCATCATGGTCGTTCTGGTTAGTCTATACTCGGCCTCCGCCAAGCGATTGGTCGGTACCGACATCGTCCATGCGGCGCTGCTGGCGTCCGTCGCGGCGGCAGGGCATATGTGGGCCGGCAACGTGGATTTGTCCGTTGCCAGCGCGCTGCTCATCGGCTCGGTGCCGGGCGTCCTTGTGGGCAGCCGGCTGAGTGTGCGGATGCCCGACAAGTTATTGCGCGTAATGTTGGCGCTCACCCTCATGGTTACCGGTGTGCGCTTAATCGTCGGGTAGAGCAAGGTTGGGGAGCCGCATGAGCATGTTTAGCAATAAAACACTACCCACGGCCGTGGTGCTGGCCCTGGGTATGCTGTTCTTTTTGGCGAATGCCATGGCGGTCAAGGCCGCCGAGCCAAATGGAATTATTCGGCCTAGCGAGGGCGGCATCGTCAGCGGCCTCATTCCCGTAACCGGCGTGGCCGACGAGCCCGATTTTCTCGCGTGGCAGCTAGATCTGTTGCCGCTGGCCGAACCCGAGACCGCCATCTTTGTGCAGCGAGGGGAAACCCGCCACCCGGTCCTCGGGCGAATCGGCAGTCTGGATACGGCGCTGTATCCAAACGGAGAGTACCGGCTGCGTCTGCGCGTCATCAGGAAGGATGGCAACTACTCGGAATACTTGTCCACGATCCTGATTGACAACGGCCCGCTCGGATCGAACCGCATCACCGATCCGCTCGACGGTACCGCACTCGCGTGTCTCACCAGCGTGCGCGGCATCGCGCACGCGCCCGATTTCCGCAATTGGCAATTGGACTTGCTGCCCGGCGGCGTCGAGGACAAGTCCGTCATGTTAGCACGCGGATCCCAGCCGCGCTTCTCCCAGGGCAATCTCACCGAATTCGACACGACCCCGTTCCCCGACGGGAATCACCTGCTCCGTTTGCGCGTGGTTCACCTGGACGGCAACTACGACCAGTACTATACGCCGGTTGCGATCAACAATTCCATCCTGGCGGCGGCCTTAAGTCTGAACGCTTGCAGTTGCGCACGCGCCAATTCGGATGTGGTGTCAGCCGAGCCGAATATGCTCACGTATCCCCTGAACGCGATGACGGTTCGCGGAGTGGTTCCCGTGTGCGGCAAAGCGGACGACCCCAACTTTCAGGCGTGGCAAGTGGACTTGCTCTTTGACGGCGACGAGAACACGAGTGTGTTGATCGCGCACGGCGAAACCAGCACCGTGGCCAAAGCGCCGCTCATGCTGTTTGACACATCGGCGCTGCCCGATGGAAAATACGGCTTGCGCTTGCGGGTGGGCCGACTTGACGAAACGATTGATTCGCATACTATCTTGTTGTGCGTCGCGAATAATGGGGTCACCGCCAATTGCGCCAGTCGTTGAGAAGATGATTGGGAATCCTAGACCTGTCGGGTTTCCAAAACCCGACGGGTCTATTCGTGAGAAAGGAAGAAATGATCCGGATTGCAATGCCGCTCATCGCGGAAGAAGAGAAACGGGCTGTCATGCAAGTGCTCGACTCGGGGCAACTCGCGCAGGGTGCGTGTGTGGCCGAGTTCGAGCGGGCGTTTGCCGCGTACATCGGAGTGAAACACGCGATCGCGGTCAACTCCGGCACCGCGGCACTGCACGCCGCGCTGCTCGCGCACGGCATCGGGCCGGGGGACGAGGTCATCACTTCGCCCTTTACGTTCATCGCGTCCGCGAACTCGATTCTGTTCACGGGCGCCAAGCCCGTCTTCGCCGATATTGATCCCGCGACCTACAATCTGGATCCCGGTCAAGCCGCGGCGAAAATCACATCCCGGACGCGCGCCATCATGCCGGTCCACTTGTACGGCCAAGCGTGCGATATGGATGCGTTCGCGAAGTTGGCGCGGGCGCACAACCTGGTGATCGTCGAGGATGCGTGTCAGGCGCACGGCGCGGCGTTCCGCGGGCGAAACGTCGGCGCGTTCGGCACGGGCTGTTTTTCTTTCTATCCCACCAAGAATATGACGACGGCGGAGGGCGGCGCGATCACGACCGACGACGACGCACTCGCCGAGCGACTGCGGATGATTCGCTCGCACGGCTCGCGCGAACGCTACCGGCACGAGATGCTGGGCTATAACTACCGGATGACTGATTTGCAGGCGGCGATCGGGTTGGCGCAACTGCGGAAATTGGAAGCGTGGAACGCGCGGCGCATCGAGAACGCGCGCTATCTGACCGAACATTTGCGGAACGTGGCCAAGCCCTACGTGATGCCCGAGGCGCGGCACGTATTCCATCAATATACGATTCGGGTCGAGGGAGATCGCGAGGCGGCGCGGGCCAAGTTACACGAGCAAGGCGTGGAGACGTCCGTGCATTACCCCGCGCCCGCGCATCGCCAACCGGTCTACGTGCAACTGGGATACCGTGATGACCTGCCCGAAGCCGAACGCGCGAGTCGCCAAGTGCTCTCGCTGCCGGTCCATCCCTCGCTCACGCCGTCGGATCTCGAGCAGATCGCGCAAGCGGTGAACGCGCTTTAACGCGTCGCTCTCCTCAATCTCTAGTTGACCAACTGAGGGGTCGCGCGACGCGTACGCAACAGGTGCATCCCGACTCCAAGAATTAGCAGAGCCAGACCCGCCGCGTCGGTCCACGGCGCGGCGTAGACGAGCGAGAGGCCGGCAAGCGTCAGCAGCGCGCGCTCGATCAAGTTGGCGCGCTGGGAAATCCAGCCGCCCACTCCCCCGACCAATGCCGCGATCCCCAGCATCGCGGTGACGGTCGTCCACAGCGCGTAAGCCAAATCCCCTTGGAGCAATAACCCCACACCATCCGGCGACAAGGTAAACATGAAGGGGACGATGAACGCGGGCAGCGTATATTTCCACGCCATGATCATCGTCTTGTAGGGATTCCCGCCCGTAATCGCGGCGGCGGCAAAAGGCGACAAGCCGACCGGCGGCGAGACTTCCGAGAGAATCGCGTAGTAGAAAATGAACATGTGCGCGGCATAATCGGGCACGCCGAGCTTGATGAGGGCCGGCGCGGTCATCACCGCCGCGATAATGTACGAGGCCGTGATCGGCAGCGCGAGGCCGAGAATCCAAACTGCGACCGCGGTGTAGAGGAGCGCGAGGAAAAGGTTCGCGCCCGCAAAATCAATGATGATGCCGGAGAGTTTCAAGCCGAGGCCGGTGAGCGTAAAGATGCCGATGATGAGGCCGGCCGCGGCCGTGGTCGCCACAACCGAAAGGACTTGCTTGGACCCGGCTTCGAGCGCGCGCCACAAACGCCGCGGCGTGAGCGCGGTCTCGCGGCGCAGGAAACTGAGCAGGAACGCGACGACGCTCGCCCAAAAGACGGCCATGATCGCGGTGAAACCGCCGAGCATGAAAATGACGATCGTGAACAGCGACGTCAGATGATACCCATACTTGAGCAACAGCTCGCGCAGCGGGGGCGTCTCGACCTGGACGGCCTTGATGCCAAACTTGCGCGCGTCTAACTCGATCATCAAAAAGATCGAAAGATAGTAGAGGAGCGTCGGCATCAACGACATGGTGATGACTTGGAGATAACTGACCTTGAGGAATTCGGCGATGATGAACGAGGCCGCGCCCAGAACCGGCGGCGAGAGCACCGCGCCGATGCCGCCCGCGCTCAACATTCCGCCCGCGCTCTCCTTGTCGTAGCCGGCTTTCTTGAGCATCGGATACGCGATGCTGCCGAGCGTGACGGTCGTCGCGACGCCGCTGCCGCTCGGGCCGCCGAGCAGGAACGAGGCGAGCGTCACCGTGCGCCCCGCGCCGGTCGGCTTGCGCCCCAACGCGGCGAAAGAAAAATCCACGAAAAATTTGCCCGCGCCGGAGAGATCGAGCAGCGCGCCGTAAATCGTAAAGAGGATGATGAAAGATGAGGAGACGTCGAGGGGGATACCGAATATTCCTTCGAGGGTCATGTACATGTGTCCGACGATGCGGTCCACTTCATAGCCGCGATGCCCGAACGGCGCAGGCAATTCGATGGGAATCAGGCCCCGCGTGCCGATCAACCCATAGACCAAAAAGATGAGCGCGAGCAGCGCCAAATGCCAACCGACCGCGCGCCGCACCGCTTCGAGAATCAGCAGAATCAACAGCGCGCCAAAGACAATATCCTGATCGAGCGGCACCGCCGAGCGATAGATGAACTTGTCGAAATCAACGAACATGTAGCCGATCGCGGCGATGCTCAACAGCACGAGTACGACGTCGCTCCAGCCGACGCGCGTGCGCCAGGAATCGCCGTTGGCGCGCGCGGGGAAGAGCAAAAAAATCAATGCCAGGCCGAACAAGAGATGCACGCCGCGCAGGATCGGCGCGGAGACTATGGCAATCGCGCCGTAGAGCGCAAAGAGCGACATCGCGACGGCGATCCCGGAAATGATCCAGCCGCGCACGCCGGGCACGGTCCGGGTCGCGCCTTCAAACTTTTCGATCAGTTCTTCGGTTTTTTCCGGCGACACGGCCGGTCCAAGTTCCTGGGCAACAACGGAATCAAGAGACATTCTGACTCCTCAACTTTACCAGCATCCCCGCCAACGCATCACCGGGTACACCCGAATCGTCACAACCGCCGCCTCCGGCAACAACCGATATAGCGCCACCTCGCGCTCCCGCACGATTAAGCGCGCCTCACCGCGCGCCCCCACCTTCATTCGGATTTCCTCATAGACCACATCTTTCGGAACCGCGCGCACGCGCCCGGCGTCAAGCGGCGCATAGGACTCGATCCCGTAATAACCCATCACCGCGGGCGAACTGACCACTTGAACCACGCGCAGTTTCCCGTCGTGCTGAACCTGCCAGTGTTCCTCGACGAGATCGCTGAAAATTGAATTGATCGAGGCATAAACGATTTCGTCCTGGGGGGCGACCTCGGCGCAAAAGACGCGTGCGCCGTCTTCCACCGCGCGCACGTCGAAAATCCAAATGGAACTAGAGGCCCAGAAGGAAATAATGGAAGCAAGGGAGATGAGGAAACCGGCGATTAGAATCTTTGTCCTCATCTCTCTATCTGCCTGTCCCATGTCCCAAGTCGCAAGTCCCAGGTCTCAAATTCGCGGCGCGTGACGCGTGACCTGCGACTTGCGGCCTGCGACCTGGGACTTGTGACCTGCGACCTGCGCCGTGCTACTTGACCGTGATACCCTTTTCGGCGTAGAGCTTGATCGCGCCGGGGTGGAACGGGATCGGGGAGCCGACGGTCGCCTGCGGCAAACCAAAGTTCTTGGCTTCCGCGTGGATCGCGCCCAGGTCGGCTTTCTTGTCCACCATCGTCTTGAGAATGTCGTACGCCAAGCTCGCATCGAACTTTTCGTTCACGATGAGCAGATTCGCGACGCCTGCCACATCCACGTCGGCGTCCATGCCGGGATAGGCCGTCTTGGGCATCGTCAGCTTAAAGTAAAAGGGGCCGTACTTGTCGGTCAATTTGCCGATGAGGTCGGCGCTGGCGAGGAAGCGAATCTTTTGCCCGGGGGTTCCTACCAAGTCGAGTACCGCGGCCGTGGGTAAGCCGCCGCTCCAGAAAAAGGCGTCTATCTTTTTGTCTTTCATCGCGCCGGCCGATTCGGCCACGCCCAAGCGCTCGCGCTTGATGTCCGAATCCGGATTGAGGCCCGCGGCTTCCAGGATGCGATTGGCGATGATCTCGGTGCCGCTGCCCGCCGAGCCGACGCTCACGCGTTTGCCCTTGAGTTCCGCCACCGTCTTGATGCCCGAGTCTTCCGTCACGACAATGTGCGTATAGTTCGAGTAGAGCACGGCCAGGGCGCGGACCGGAACCTTGCCGGTGGCTTGAAACGGACCGCGTCCATCGTAGGCGTCGAAGAGCGTATCAGCCAGGGTGAACGCGACGTCGGCCTTACCGGTCTGGATCAACTTCATGTTGTCTACCGAAGCCGAGGTGACCTCGGCGGCCGCTTCGGTATTCGCAACATTTTTACTGATCAGCGAAGCCAGCCCGCCGCCGTACGGGTAATACACGCCGCCGGTGCCGCCCGTAACGATCGAGAGTCGCACGCGCGCTCGCGTGGGAGCAGCAGTCGCGGCCGCGGCCGTGGTCGGCGCGGCGGTCGGCGCGGTGGTCGCCGCGGGTGCGGTCGTCGGCGCGACCGTTGCCGCGGGGGCCTTGGTCGGCTCGGGCGCTTTGGTCGGCGGCACAGCCGTAGGCGCGACCGTCGGTGGGATTGGCGTTGGCGCGGGCGCACAGGCCGCGAGCGCCAACAAGATCACGAGCAGAAACAGAGCCAACGCGCGGGGATTAACAGTGGACATCTCCTCCTCTCCTTTCCTTTTCGTGGATGTTGAAATCTGTAACTCGGATTGTGCTGGATTATACCTTTTATCTGCGGGAAAGCAAACATGCACCCTCCTCGTTCGTAACGCTCGCCGTAACGGTTTCATAACGCCGAACCTGTACAATGGAAACAGGAAACGGCAAAGAAGGTAGGTGGTTATGAATCAAGGTAAGCGCGTGATGTGGAAAGAAACGACCCTGGGCGATGTTGCCGTGGATGGACTCTTGGCGGGACTGGGCGCAGGGGTGGCGATGGCAATCGTTTTGACGGCGGTCGGCGCTGTGAGCGGAGACGCTCCGACAAGCGTCTTGGCGCGTTTCGATCCGAGCGAAAGGGCGCATCCTCTCGTCGGCGCTCTGATGCACCTCGCCGCGGCGGGAGTTTACGGATTGCTGTTCGGCGTCATTTGGCGGGCGATGGGGCGACGCATGTCTGGTCGTATCACCGCGCTTGCGTCGGGCATCGTTTACGGTTTGGCGCTGTTCGTTCTCGCCGAAACCGTTTTGCTGCCCAGCGCGCGTTCGCCGCTGCTCGCGATCCCAGCGTCGGCATTCGGTTTGGCGCACGTTGTCTACGGGTTGACGTTGGGATGGTTGATGAGTCGAGCGAGCATGGGGCATTGACCAACGTTGTTGGCCGCGGTTAGAATGAAATACGAAATGAACAAGACGTCAAATCACGTAAAGCATTCGACGACGCTGTTCTGGCTCGTCAGCGCCCTCTTGCTGCCGAGCATCCTGCTCGCCGTCGCGGCCATCGTCTCGGTCGTGACTCAAGGCACCGGCAATTCGCTTGGGAACCTGACCGTGTTCTGGACATTGTTCAACGGGCCGGTTACGATCGCCGTTGGGTTGCTGATTCGGCGGCGGGTCCCGGGCAACGCGGTGGGACCATTGCTCGCGCTGTGGGGCGTGCAAAATACGCTTTGGTCGGTGCAGGGCTTGACGTTGAGAGCGGTTGCGTCCATTTTTACGCAGAGTCTTGGACTTACGGCAGGAATCTATTTGTTCGTCTATTTTCCCAATGGGAAACCTTTCCCAGTTCGCGCGGCGCGGCTCTATCTGATCGGCTTTATCGCCCTGGCGCTCAATGGTCTCTTGTTCGTGCTGGCGCATCCAACGTTTACAACAGTTGCCGTCACTATAACGCAACAGCATCCACTCTACGTGCCGGCGCTGGCGTGGCTCCAACCCATCACCGAGATGGTGTACTATGCCGCGCTATCGCTGTGGTTGTGGGGACCGTTGACGCTGGTATTGCGTTATCGGGACACGTCGCTGCGGGAACAAATCCAAATCAAGTGGATGGCGTTGGTGGCAATCTTGATGGTTCCGACCGCCGCCAGCATCCTGATTGCGAATAGTATTCTTGGGAGACCCGCGCCGGCATGGTTCAATTTCTATCTTGCGGTGACGTACACCTTTTTCCAACTTTCGCCCGCGATCTTTATCGGCATTTCGATTCTACGCTACCGGCTGTGGGACATTGACATCATCATCCGCCGCACCCTCATCTACGGCGTGCTGACCGCGCTGCTCGCGCTGTTCTATTTCGGCAGCGTGGTCGTATTGCAGCAACTTTTCCGCGCGCTGACCGGCGCCGGGGGCGAACTTGCGATCATCATCTCGACGCTTGTCATCGCCGCACTATCCAACCCGCTGCGCCATCGCGTGCAGGACGCGATTGACCGCCGCTTTTATCGGCGCAAGTACGACGCGCAAAAGGTGCTGGCGCAATTCGCCGCGACGGCGCGCGATGAAGTGGATTTGAACGCGCTGACGAGTGAGCTGGCGGGAGTCGTGCGGGAAACGATGCAGCCCGCGAGCGTGAGTGTGTGGCTCAAGTCGCGCGATTCACAGGTCAGGAGGTAGCGGGCTAATGGAGTACGCGGAATCGGGCACGAAATTGCGGGGACGCGCGTTGTGGTTGGCACGCGTGGCGTGGGGCGCGCTCGCGCTTTTTTCGATCGGGTATTACATCTCCTGGTTTGTCGTCGCCATGCAACTGCCGATCGGGGAATGCACGCCCGCGGCGGTTGAGTGTAATCCGATCTACCTCACGGCCCAAGACCTCGCGGCATTCCAGGCAACTCCATTGCCGTTGGAATGGCTAGCGCGCACTTTTTATGCGCTCAATGCGCTGAGCAGTTTGTTGTACATTCTCGTCGCGCTCTTTATTGTTCGGCGCAAGTCGGATGATGGGATGGCGCTCTGGCTCTCGGCCGTCATCATGGCGCTGGGCGCCGTCGGCTTTACGCCCGAAACCATCGCGCTCATTACTCCCGGCTCGCCGCTCCGTGTGCCTGAGACTGCCGTTGCATTTTTCGGGTATTTCGCGCCCTTTGCCACTCTCTATTTTTTCCCCGATGGACGCTTCAACCCGCTCTGGTCACGTTGGGTTTGTTTCGTATTCGTGGTTGTCGCCACGTATTTTGGTGTCGTCGAGCTTTTGGGGAGTAGCGCGGATAACTCTCTTTTGCTCATTGCTCTGCCAATCCTGGCGGCGAGCATCCTGGTGGGCATCGGGACCATGGTCTATCGGTTTCGTCGCGCGGCCAGCCCATTACAACGCCAGCAGATCAAATGGGTGGCGTCCGGGCTGACGGTGGTCGCGTTGGGCGTTGTCTTCTGGATCACGATGGAGACCTTTTTCCCCGCGCGCCAGCCCAACCCAACGCGGACAATCGTCGTCGCGCTCACCTTTCCGTTTTTCCTTTTGGCCGAAACCCTCTTGCCCATCAGCGTCGCCATCGCCGTGATCCGTTATCGCTTATGGGACATTGACGTCATCATCCGCCGCACGCTGATTTATGCCGCGCTGACGGCGGTTCTGGTGCTGCTCTACTTTGGCATTGTGGTGCTTTTGCAGCAGGCCTTGCGGGCCATGACCGGCCAATCGTCGGAGATCGCGATCATCGTCTCCACGCTCGCGATTGCGGCGCTGTTCGCCCCCTTGCGCCATCGCGTCCAGAACACGATTGACCGCCGCTTTTACCGCCGCAAGTACGACGCGCAAAAGGTGCTGGCCGCGTTCGGCGCGACGGCGCGCGATGAGGTAGATTTGAACAAGCTGACGAGTGAGTTGGTTGGCGTAGTGCAGGAAACGATGCAGCCGACGAGCGTGGGGGTGTGGCTCAAGCCGATGAATGAGACACGAACGCAGCAAAGCGGAAGCACAAATTAATGTCGGTGGGTAGTTGGGGAGAACTTGCCAGATAACAGGCGTAGTAAAGACCTTCGAGGTTTTCGGAAACCTCGAAGGTCTGAGAGCGCAGGACATGCAATTCCATCGGTAACGCTTTTCGTAACGATTCCCAGACGATGGCCTAGTAGAATGGAGACGAAATGAGCACCCTAATCCAAAACCTCAGACAAACAATCAATCGGCAGAATACGCGCGAGGAACCGGTCGTCCAACCGACGCCGGCCCCGCTCGTCCAGCCAACGCAAGTGACGCCGCTGGCGCTCGACCTCGCGCCCAACGATCCGCTCGTCATCTATTTTCAGAATACACCCGGGGCGGTCGAGATTGACAAGCTCACATTCGACTCGCCGGGACTGCGCGCGCTGCAAGCCGCGGGCGTGCGCCTCGCCGTGCCCCTCGTCAGCCACGGCGAATTGATCGGGCTGATCAACCTGGGGCCGCGCCTCAGCGAGCAAGATTATTCGAGCGACGACCGCGCCCTGCTCAACAATCTCGCGACGCAAGCCGCCCCCGCCGTGCAGGTGGCCCAACTTGTCCGCCAGCAGCAAATCGAGCTGCAAGCGCGCGAGCGCATGGAGCAAGAACTGCGCGTGGCGCGCCTCATCCAGCAGACGCTGCTGCCGAAACACGTCCCCGAGATTGCGGGCTGGCAGCTCGCCGTGTACTATCAGCCCGCGCGCGCCGTCGGCGGCGATTTCTACGATTTCTTCCCGCTGCCCGATGGCCGCCTCGTCATCATGGTGGGCGATGTCACCGACAAGGGCGTGCCTGCCGCGCTCGTGATGGCGACGACCCGCGCGATCCTGCGCGGCACCGCGCGGCGCGGGCTTTCGCCTGGCGCGGCGTTGGAACGCGCGAACAACTTGCTCTGTCCCGAAATCCCGGAAAAGATGTTCGTCACCTGCCTATTCATGATCCTTGATCCGCAGACGGGCAAGGTGCAATTCGCGAACGCCGGGCACAATTTGCCGATCCTGCGCGGCGATTCCGGCGTGACCGAGCCGCGGGCAACGGGCATGCCCCTCGGTCTCTTGCCCGAGATGGGCTATGAGGAAAACGAAGCGACCCTCGCGCCCGGCGACCGGCTCTTGCTGTACAGCGATGGGCTGACCGAAGCGCACAACCCACAGCACGAAATGTTCGATTTCCCGCGTTTGCGCGAGTTGATCGGCGCTTATCGCCAAGACGTTTCGATGATTGACCGGCTGCGCGACGCGCTCCAAGCATTCACTGGCGCTGATTGGGAGCAAGAGGACGACGTGACGCTGTTGACCATCGCGCGCGAGATTCCATCGTCGCGACCGCTCGCCGAATTTTCCGTGCCGAGCGAAGCCGGCCGAGAAATCGAGGTCATGCAAACGGTCGCCGCCGCGGTTCAAGATTTGAACCTGCCCGCGGCGCGGCTCGAAAACCTCAAGACCGCCGTGGCCGAAGCGACGATGAACGCGATGGAACACGGCAACGGCTTTCGTCCCGAAGTCCCCGTGTACGTGCGCGCGGCGGCTAACCAAAAGGAACTCGTCGTCTCGATCACCGATTCGGGCGGCAGCCCCGGGATTCCGAGTCCCGAGACGCCCGACCTGGAAGCGAAACTCGCCGGACTGCAATCGCCGCGCGGCTGGGGCTTGTTCCTGATCAAGAATATGGTGGACGATCTGCGGATGACGGGCGACGAACAACATCACACGATCGAACTCGTCATGCGTCTGGAGGAGAAAAATGGCTGAGCCCTTTGTCGCAAATGTTCGTTCTCACGACGGCGCCGCAATCCTCGACTTGCGGGGCGAGATCAATCTCTTCGCCGAGCAAGCGATGAATGCCGCCTACACGCAAGCGGCCCAACTGAACGCGAAAACCATCCTACTCAACTTCCGCGATGTCACGTACATCAACAGCACCGGCATCGCGCTCGTCGTCGGTCTCATGGCGCAGGCGCGCAAGTCGGGCCGCAAGCTGCTCGCCACCGGACTGAGCGATCACTATCAAGAAATCTTTAAAATCACGCGCCTCGCGGATTTCATGACGATTTACGCGGACGAAGAGCGCGCTTTATCGGAAGTTAGAAATTAGAAGTTAGATGTTGGATTTCCAATTTCCAACGTCCAATCTCCAACTTCCAATCTCCAACCTCAGGAGGTCTCATGGCTCAAATGACTGCCACAATGGACGTTCGCCCGGTCAATAACAAGGTCAACATCATTGATATTCACGGCCAGGTGACGGCCGCGGCGGAGAACGCGTTGATGGACGCGTACACCAAAGCGTGCGACAATAATGCCCGCGCGATCATTCTGAACTTTGGCGGGCTGGAATACATGAACAGTACCGGCATCGGCCTGCTGGTCACGCTCCTCATCCGCGTCAATCGCCAGAAACAAAAACTGCTGACGTACGGATTGAGCGAACACTATCGCCAAATTTTTGAATTGACGCGGCTTGACGACGCCATCGCCATCTACAACTCAGAGGCGGAAGCGGTCGCAAGCGCGTAGGGCAAATTGCCAATTTGCCCTACAGGGGAGATAACGATGACCGATATGCAATCGCCCGCGCCGCGCGAAGGCGCATGGGCAAAACCGATGGACAAGTTACAGGTGACCGGCATTCCCAAAGACGCGATCAACTTGAACGTCAACGGACGCCGCCTGGAGGGCCCGCTCCAGGGCTTTGGTCAACTCTGGCAAAAGACGTACCGGGTACGTTTGACCGGCGCGGACATCAAGCCCACGCAAGTGATACAAGTGTGGAAACAGAACTTTGGTCAGTTCTGGCCCAAGGGCAACGATTTCTACGGACCACTCACCGGCATTGCGCCTGGCGATGTCGCGCTGCTGAACTTGACGGGCCCCGGCGGCATGCCGCTCTCGACCGGCGTGCGCGTGATCTACGCCGACGACGAGTCGTTCTCGTTCATGACGCCGCAGGGCCACATGTACGCGGCGATGATCACCTTCAGCGCATTCGAGGACGACGGCGCGACGGTCGTGCAGGTTCAGCCGCTCTTGCGCGCTAGCGACCCCATTTATGAAATCGGGATGCGGCTTGGCTATGCCGATAAGAAGGAAGACGAGTTTTGGAGCGCGACCCTCGTCAACGTCGCCAAACATTTCGGCGTGGACGCGCAGGTCACGCAACAAGTCGCGTGTCTGCATCCCGGCTGGCAATGGAAGTATGCGGGCAACATTTGGCACAACGCCGCGATCCGCACCGCGATGTACACGCCCGTGCGTGTCGTCCGCCAATTGTTCAAGCGCAACAAATGACTCGACGAACGCGATATGATGCTATCGTCGTCGGCTCGGGACCGAACGGCCTGGCCGCGGCTATCACGCTGGCGCGCGCGGGCCGTTCGGTCGTCGTTTACGAGGCCAACGCGACCATCGGGGGGGGCGTGCGCTCTGACGAACTGACGTTGCCGGGTTTCATTCACGATACGTGCTCGACGGTCCAATCGTTTGCGCTCGCCTCGCCGTTTTTCAAATCCATTCCGCTCGCCGATCTCGGCGTCGAATTGGTCTACGCGCCGGCCGCGTTCGCGCATCCCCTCGACGACGGCACGGCGGCGGTGCTCGAACGCTCGGTCGCGGCGACGAGCGAAACGCTCGAGCGTGACGCGGCGGCGTATCGCCGCTTCATGCAGCCGCTCGTCGGCGACGCGGACAAGCTCAATGCCGACCTACTCGGTCCGCTCCCTCTACCTCCGCGCCATCCAATTGCGCTCGCGCGCTTTGGCTTGCCCGCGCTCTTGCCCGCGCGTCTGCTGGGCGAATTGCTTTTCAGATCCGACCGCGCGCGCGGCCTGTTCGCGGGCGTGGCCGCGCACACGATGCTGCCGCTCGAAATGCCGCCGACCGCGGCCTACGCGCTGATGCTCATGATCTCCGCCCATGCGACCGGCTGGCCCATCGTCAAAGGCGGCTCGCAAAATCTGGCGAACGCGCTCGCGCGCTATTTCTGCTCGCTGGGCGGCGAGATCGTCACATCGCATCGCGTGGAGACGATTGACGAACTGCCGTCCGCGCGCGCGTACGTGTTCGACGTGACGCCGCGCCAACTGGTGAAAATCGCGGGCGACCGATTTCCGTCGGCTTATCGTCGCGCCCTGGAAAAATTCCGCTACGGCCCCGGCGTGTTCAAGATGGATTTCGCGCTCGACGGGCCGGTTCCGTGGAAAGCGCAAGATTGTGCGCGCGCGGTCACGGTTCATCTCGGCGGAACGCTGCCCGAGATCGCACAATCCGAACGCGACGCGTGGCAGGGCCGGCCAACTGAAAAGCCATATGTGCTCCTTGTCCAGCAAACGCCGTTCGACCCGACGCGCGCGCCCGCCGGCAAGCACACCGTGTGGGCCTACTGCCACGTTCCGCACGGCTCGACCTTTGATATGACCGAGCGCATCGAGACGCAGATCGAACGCTTCGCGCCGGGCTTTCGGGATCGCATTTTGGCGCGCCACGTAATGACGCCCGCGGAGATGGAACAGCGCAACGCCAACTATATCGGCGGCGACATCAACGGCGGCGCGCAGACGCTGTGGCAATTGTACACGCGTCCCGCGGCGCGCATCGTCCCTTACTCAACCCCGGCCAAGGATATTTTCATCTGTTCGTCTTCGACACCCCCCGGCGGCGGCGTCCACGGCATGTGCGGCTACCACGCCGCGCGCGCGGTGCTGCGGCGAGATTAACACGCGAACTTGACGGCATGCGCCAAAAACTGTAGGTCGGCAGCTCCTCGCGCGATATTCGCTTGAGCGCCTGCATCAACCTGCGAGGCGCAGACGCGGGTTGACGGTCTGTCCCTTCCTTGCGATAATGTGCGCAGAACGTTCAAATCTTTTTATGTTGGCGCACACATCATGGCAAAATCAAAGCGTCTACTTGGGCGCAATCAACTCTATCCGATTGCCGAGCAACAGGCGGGATATTTCACTTCCCAACAGGCGCTCGCGGCGGGTCTTTCGCAACCGCTGCTGTCGTATTACACCCGCACCGGTCAACTCGTCCGCATCAAACGCGGCATTTATCGCCTCGCCCAATTCCCCGAAATGCCGTATGCCGACCTCTTCGTCGCGTGGCTGCAAACGGGCAACGAGTCGGTAATCTCACACGACAGCGCGCTCGTCGTGTACGGACTCTCGGATGTCCTCTCCAGCGAGATTCACATCACGGCACCGCGTACGGCTTCGCGGCGACGCCGGGGCATTCGACTGCACACCAATCGCCTGCCTGACCGCCGATGAGAGGACGCGACGCGCGGGGCCACCTGTGACCACTGTCTCGCGCACGATTTCCGATGTGATTACCAGCGGTCTGGGCGAAGAACAAGCACGCCAAGCCATTCGAGAGTCAATTGAGCGCCGTCTAGTGACTGAAAGTGGGCTGTCGAGTTACGCGATGCAGCGCGGCGGGCGCGTGACTCGCGAGGTCAGCCGCGCGCTCGGGCGGGAGCAAGCGGCATGAAGTATCAGAGCGGAGCCGGGCGAGTTTCAAGTGCTGGTGGGCAGTTCCTCGCGCAATATTCGCTTGGGCGCGCGCGTCAACCTGCGAGGCGCAGACGCGGGTTGACAGTCTGTACCTCACCGGCGATGATGTGTGCAGAACGTTCAAATCTTTTGATGTTGGCGCACACATCGTGGCAAAATCAAAGCGCCTACTTGGGCGCAATCAACTCTATCCGATTGCCGAGCAACAGGCGCAAGCCCTTCCGCCGCGATGTACGAACCCGCCGCGACTTTCTCGATCACGGCTGCATTTGGATGCTGCAAAATCGTGAGGGCCATGTCTAGGTTGCCGCAAGTGATTCCATAGGTGGGAAGCCCGCGAATCCCACTTGCCAAGCCCCAACAATGATCGGATGGGTCATTGTTCTTGACGGGATTGTTCTGAGCATAGGAATAACGGTTTAGCTCATGTGGATTGAACCGCGCGAGCACATAGGTGTCCGGTTGAATGAAACGCGAGAGCGCGGCGTCATAATAGCGTGCCCCGTAATACATCAATCCGGTTGAGTTGTCCCTACGTTGTCCTGTAAATGTGAACTCCGTGGGCAGCGTGCCGCTTGTCGTTCGTACCGCGCCAAACGCAAAGTACGTCTGCGTGCTGCTTGTTGCGCCGCTGGTGACTCTTGTGCTGCCCAGGTGGTCGGTGTGCAAGTACGTCACGCCGCTGGCATTTC
Source organism: Chloroflexota bacterium (assembly GCA_016208315.1). Lineage (GTDB taxonomy): Bacteria > Chloroflexota > Anaerolineae > UBA4142 > UBA4142 > JACQYF01. The sequence continues at coordinate 21,224 of JACQYF010000117.1, forward strand.
GCATCGCCACGCGCTGCGCGCCAAAGTAGTACAACGGACAAGCACGAATCAAACGGACACAAATAATTGGGCTGTCCGTTCAATCCGCACTTGTCCGTTGTCACCCCGTTCGTCACCTCGTACCAGTTGCCCACGTAGTAGGTCGCGGCGCCGGCTACCACTTTCTTGACTCGTGTGCCGTCCCCATTATACACATACTGCGTCGTCGCGCCACCGGACACTACCTGAATCAAGCGATTCTCGGAATCGTAGGTCAGCGTATCTCCGCCACGGCTGGTCATGTTGCCGTTCGCATCGTAGCCGTAAGTCGTGCTGCCCATCTGCGTGACCGCATGCTTGTGCGCGGCGTCGCCGTAGGTGTACGTGGCCGCGTCCGTGCCGGTATTCGTACGGTGATCAGCGACTCACCTCTGAGGAGTTTCTATGCGGCGGAATTCGTCCGCCTCCCATCCGATGAGTGGAAATCCCTCCTGACTACTCACCAACATGTGCATCAGGATAAGAGTGCCCGACGAATCGCTACGTACATTGAGAACCAGTTTTCCAACCATCTCTACGAATCCCTTGGCAAGGGGATCATAGAAGAGGAAGGGTGTCCCATTATCCTTCCAGAAAGGAGGTCTGGACTTGCTTGTAGGAGTAGGTGACAAGCCATCTCGTTCTCCGGTTTGAATATCGGCAAGGTAAAACCGCGCACCACGAAGGTGGAGACGCACTCTCCCATCGCTGAACCGTTCCGTCCAATACTCATTCCATTCAGTCTCAAACGTGTAATCACTTCCGAGTTGATCGCGGTATATCTGCCTGAGGCAATCACCGGGCTGATAGCACGGTGACAGAGGATCCTCGTTGCCCTCCATTTCAATCTCCATCTGCCCTGTCGGGTCGGTGTATTTGGTCGGGTTATTCAGCGTGTACGCGTACCGATTCAAGCTTTGCGGGTTGAACAGATTCTGTCCCCGTCCGATATCTTTGGTAGCGATAGAGCCAGTTGCGGCTGAATAGAGTGGAGGTGCGCCCCGGCACTACCTGTACGGCCGTCCATGTAGGACGGCTTTTGTGTTTCTCTGGGAATCGTGTATGCTGGGCACCATCCTGGAGAAAGGAATAGCCCGACCCGAAGGGACAAGCTTAGCGGCTTCCTTCGGACCGGGCTCCCGAACATGGTCATTGTA
>JACQYF010000081.1 GCA_016208315.1 Chloroflexota bacterium
CTGATTTCTTCTGGACTCATTTGTAGAATATCGCTCACTTTCTCCAATCCCTTCCAGTGGTAATCATCCTTTCCTTATACCACAGGAAGTGGGGACATTTCTATTTTGGAGAAAGGGGACATTTCTACTTTGGGCTAACAGCCGGACCGAGCGCATTTGTCAGAGGCACCCCTTCGCGATATAATGTGAACAGACACGCCTCGTGGTGATTCACGCGGGGCGTTTATTTCTGGGAGTGATCCACAATGACTTTAGCATTGATCGTGCATGGCGGGTCGGGCGATATTCCCGACGCGGACGTAGAACCGCATCGGCGCGGAGTCGCGGTCGCGGCACACGTGGGTTGGGAGGTCTTGCTGAAAGGCGGGAGCGCGCTGGACGCGGTCGAAGCGGCGATCGTCGTCATGGAGGACGATCCGGCATTTGACGCGGGTACCGGCTCGGTCCTGAATCGCGCCGGCGAAATCGAAATGGACGCGAGCATTATGGACGGAGCGACGCTCGACGCGGGCGCGGTCGCGGGCGTGCAGCGCGTCAAGAATCCAATTCGCTTGGCCCGCCGCGTCATGGAAAGCGAAGTGACCTTTTTGATCGCGCGCGGCGCGGAACAATTCGCGCAACAAGTAGGCATTCCGCTGAGCGAAAATGCGGCACTGCGCACGCCCGAGCAAATCGCCAATTGGCAAGAATGCTTGGCGAATCCCCCTGCCCCGGCCCAGGCCCGGTTTGTGTCGCCGCAAGGCACGGTTGGCTGCGTCGCGGTAGATCGGGATGGAAAAATCGCGGCAGGCACTTCGACGGGTGGCATGACGTTCAAGCGCGTGGGACGGGTGGGCGACTCGCCGCTGATTGGCGCGGGCGTGTACGCGGATCATCTGCTGGGTGGCGCCTCGGCAACCGGCTGGGGCGAAGCGATAACGCGCGTGGTGCTTTCGAAAGTCGCGGTGGATGCGCTGGCCGGCGGGCCTGAGCCGTCTGAAGCGGCGCGCGCGGCTATTGAGCGCTTGGCCACGCGTGTAGGAGGAACGGGTGGAGTAATCTTGGCTGACACGGCGGGGCGGGTCGGCCATTGGTACAACACGTCGAGAATGGCGCGCGCGTACATCGCCGAAGGTATGGAGACCGTCATCGCCAGTTGTTGACAGTGTGGGTTGTCATAAAAAGGAGAGCAAGCGTAACGCCAAAGATTAAAATCCGTTCATCTAGGTATAAACAAAACGTCAAAACTATTGACTTGATGCGGAGATTGTCATATAATTGAGCCGTGAGACGGGGTAGTCCTGTCTCAATTTTGTTGTGTCCGGCGACCGTTTTTTCACCGAGATTAGATTTTGGAATAGTGTTGGTGGGTATGGCGAAGAAAATTACCAGGGTAGGTAGCAAGTTGTCGAGAACGGAGCGGTCCGCGCGTGGCAATGGCCACGCGGCTCGCACGCGCCCGCCGCGCGCGATGGGCGTGGCGATGGCCGTGGCTCAGCCCGAAGAAGAGCCGACCATCGTCGAGGAACTCATCAAGAAAGGCAAGAACCAGGGCTATCTGACTCAAGACGATGTGCTCTCGGTCTTTCCCGAAGCCGAATCGAATCTTGAGCAGCTTGAGGAACTCTACATTGTCTTGTTCGACGAGGGGATTGCCGTCGTAGAAAACGACAAGCCCCCGGCCGAAGAAGCCGAGGAAACCGAAGCGGCCCAAGCCCCGAAAGAGGATTTTGATCTCAGCGCGATTGGGATTGACGATACGGTCAGTCTGTATCTGAAAGAGATCTCTCGAATCCCGCTCCTCACTGCGAGCCAGGAAGTCGAGTATGCCCGCGGCATGGAGACGGGCAAGCGCGCGCGCTACCGTTTGAACAAGAACCATCTCTCGCCCGCGGAGCGAACCCGGCTGGAGCAAAAGGTGCGCGAGGGCGAGGGTTCGCGCCAAAAGTTGATCAAGGCGAACTTTCGCCTGGTCGTCTCGATTGCCAAAAAGTATATCGGGCGCGGCGTTTCGTTCCTCGATCTGATCCAAGAAGGCAATATCGGCTTGATTCGCGCGGTCGAAAAATTCGACTATCAGCGCGGGTTCAAGTTCAGCACCTACGCGACGTGGTGGATCCGCCAGGCCATCACGCGGGCGATTGCGGACCAGGGGCGCACGATCCGCGTGCCGGTCCACATGTGCGAGCGAATCAACAAACTGACGCGGGTTTCGCGGCAGCTCGTGCAGGAACTGGGCCGCGAGCCGACGAGTGACGAGATCGCGAAGGAATTGAACACGACACCGCGCAAAGTCGAGCGCATCATCAAGATTTCGCAGCGGCCGCTCTCGCTGGAAATGCCGGTGGGCGAGGAGCAAGATTCTCATCTGGGCGATTTCATCCCGGATGAAATGACGCTCGGCCCCACGGACGCGGCTTCGCACCAATTGCTGCGCGAGCAAATGGAAGACGTGCTGACGTCGCTCAGCCCGCGTGAAGGCCGCGTGTTGCAGTTGCGGTTCGGCTTGAAGGACGGCAAGAGCCACACGCTCGAAGAGGTCGGCAAGAAATTCGGCGTCACGCGCGAGCGCATTCGCCAGATCGAAGCCAAGGCGCTGCGCAAACTGCGCCACCCCTCCCGCTCACGCAAACTGCGCGACTATCTCGAATAAAAAAACCTCACAGGTCACCAAGACCTGTGAGGTTTTTTTAGGCGGCTTGCGCAATCCTCCCGGCTTGTGTAGAATACAGTCGCGATGGCTGACATTTACTTTGACATTGAAACAAAAGAATTGCTCGACCAACATGCGCCTGACCAGGACGCCGCCATCCGGGCCCTGCACCTCTCCGTCGGCGTCGCGTGGTGCGAATGTCACGGCGAACAAATCTTTCACAGCACCGCGCCCCTCGCGGAGCACCTGCTCGCGCACGACCGCATCATCGGTTTTCGTACAACCCACTTTGACAATGCGGTCATTGCGTGGTCGCCGGACCGCATCGTGCGCGAATCCTATGATCCGGTAACGGGCCGGCACGTCATTCAAAAGCCGCTGCCGGATGCGCCCGAAGATTTGAAAAGAGCGCTCGATCTGAAAACGTTCGACGTATCGGTGAATTTGGAAACACGGCTCGGACACAAGGTGAGTTTGGCCTCACTGGCGGAAGCGTCGCTGGGAAAAGCAAAAAACGCCACCGGCCCGCAAGCCGTCGTCTGGAACCGGTTCGCGGCCACGCTGCGCGACAAGTGGTCGTACGCGTTGATGGACGTGAACGATACGGAAGGCGCGCAGCGCGTCAATGAGCTGGGCCGCTGGTTTCAAGAGCGACTGGAGCAGTATTGCGCCGCGGACGTACACCTGCTCCGCAAGGTTTTCGAATACGGCGTCACAAACAAACGGATCGCCTACATGGATTTTGAGGGTGAGCGGCGGGTCGTCAAGGTGCAGTGGCGCTAAACGACAAAGACCCGAGAGTTTCCTTCGGGTCTTTGTGCGTCAGGGGGTGAGGAGAAAAAGGCAAGTTAAAAGTAGGGGCGGGGTGACCCCGCCCCGATTGAGGGATAGGGGATTCCATCCCGACAGAGAATCGCCCTTGCGTTCGTTTGCTGCCCGGGTCGGGGTCTACGCAGCCGGCTCCGCTTCGGCATCCCTCATCTCGCAAGTAGTATAGCCCACGGAAATTAGAGCGGAATGAGAATTTGGTAAAAAGATGGTGAATCGAATCTGAGGCGTTTCTTCTCGTTAGCTTGCGTTAAGGTGCGCTCCATTCGCGTATTCTAGCGGCAGCCAGACCGTGAATGTGGTTCCCTTGCCGACTTGGCTCTGCACCTCCACGCGCCCGTCGTGCGCTTCGACGATCCACTTGGCGATCGCAAGCCCTAAGCCCGTTCCCCCCACGGCGCCGGTTGAGCCGCCGCGCGCGCGGGCTTTGTCGACGCGATAAAAGCGATCGAAAATCCTGGGCAAATCGTGCGCTGGAATGCCCACGCCCGTATCGGCGACAGAAACGCGCACCCACGGCGCATCACAATCCAACGAGAGCGTCACCTCGCCACCGCTGGGCGTGTACTTGATCGCGTTGTCTACGAGATTCAAGAAGAGCTGTTTCAGGCGGTCGGGATCACCCATCACTTGCGCTTGATCCTCATGGCCCAGACAAACCTTTACCCCGTTCGCCATCACGCGCGCCTCACGATACACGTCCAGCAAAATCGTATCCAGTTCGACTGATTGCTTTTGAATCGTAACGCCTTCGTCCGACCGCGCGAGCAGTAGCAAGTCCGATACCAACCGCTGCATACGTTCGGACTCGGCATCAATCGCCGCCAGCGCCTGATGGCGCGCTTCCGGATCGTCCGCCGCGCCGCGCCGCAGCAAATCCAAATTCCCGCGGATCGCGGTCAGCGGCGAACGCAGCTCGTGCGAAACATCCGCCACAAAGCGCTGTTGCGCGCGAAACAACTCCTCGATCCGGCCCAACATTTCGTTGAACGTCGCCGCCAGGCGGCCCACTTCATCCTGCGGGTACGTTGGCTCGATGCGGCGTGTGAGGTCGCCGGCGCGCGTGATGCCGCGCGCCGTCTGCGTCACGCGATCAATAGGTGTCAGCGCATTGCGGCCCAGAAAGGCCCCGACGAGAAAGGCCAGCGCGAGACCGGTCAAGATTCCGCCCGCGAGCAAGGTCGCGACCTGCCGGAGCGTTTCGTCCACGCCGCGCAACGACTGCGCCACTTCGATCTCGCCGATGGTTTGGTCGCGAAATCGCAGCGGCGAGATATAGACCCGCAAAGGCACGCTGTCAATGACCGAATTCACATAGATCGAATCGCCTTGCTTGACTCGCGCCAAAGCGGCGGCGGGAACGTCAATGGCTTTATCGCCCAAGTTGTCCGAGCGGCTGATGAGCGGCCCTCCGGTGGTATCAAACTGCACCTGGACATAGACGCCTGGTGTCGCAAATGTGTCTGCCGCCGGCAGCAGCGTCAGGCGCCCACGCGAAAAAAAGCCGCGCGGATCGCTTTGCACGGCCAGGGCAGCGCTTATGCTATTCTGTACTTCCTTGGCTCTCGTTTCGAGGGTTCGATCCACCTCATTGCGCAGACTGTACGAGAGCATCACGTACAGCCCGCCGCTGAAGATGCCCAAGATCACCGCGAGCAGCAACACGTACCAGATAGTTAAACGTAACCGGATGGACATCACATTCAGTGAACTCGCCATCGAAGATGGCGCGTGAACAGCGAACAGCGAACAGTCACTTTATGCTGTTGACTGTTGACTGTTGACTGTTTACGGCTCACTCCTCCCTCAACGCGTACCCCACCCCGCGCACGGTTTGGATGAGGCGCGCTTCATTGCCGCTTTCCAATTTGGACCGCAGGTAACGGATATAGACTTCCAAGATGTTTGATTCACCGCCGAAATCATAACCCCAAATGCGGTCGTAAATCAACTCGCGCGGCAAGACCTGGCGCGGATGGCGCATGAAAAAATGGAGCAGGTCGAATTCTTTGGTCGTCAGTTCCACCTTGCGCGGCCCCCGCGTGACCTCACGGGTCGTCACATTGAGGGTCAAGTCGGCAAAGTGCAAGACCATTTCTTCGTTGGGACGGCTGCGCCGGAGCAGCGCCCGCACGCGCGCAATCAACTCCTCGAACGCGAAGGGCTTGACCACATAGTCGTCCGCGCCGCTGTCCAGCCCCTTGACGCGATCCGCCACCGAATCCTTGGCGGTCAACATGAGTATCGGAACCGACCCGCCCGCGCGCAGCCGCCGGCACACCTCGAAGCCGTCCAGCCCGGGCAGCATCACGTCGAGCACCACGAGGTCAGGCGGATTATCGCGCGCGGCCTTCAATCCCGCCTCGCCGTCCATCCGCACCTCCACCTGAAAGCCCTCGTAGGTGAGGCCCCGCCGCAGAAAATCGGCAATCTTTTGTTCGTCTTCGATGACTAGAATGTGTTCGGCCATGGTTTGCACCTATTATACACCATATTCGCCGTTTCATCAGTGCCACACGAATTTCCAGGTCTCGCTCGCCGGGGTCAGCGGTTGCTCGCCGCGTTTGACCTGGACGTACCATTGGTAGGCATCGTCCTTCGCTTGGTGCCACACCTCCGTCCCGGACCCGCGGACAATATCCGCCATGGTGAGATAGTTGCCGACCGTTCCGCCTCCAATCGTTTTCGGCGCGCTGGTCGTTTTGTCGAGAAAAGTGACGACCACGACGAACCGGTCCTCGGGCCCTAGAACACATTGACTGCAAATCCACGTCCACTGAAAGCGGAGATCAATATTGGCGCGCGATTCGCCGATGACGACGACGCCATTCGGGACGGGCCCCGTGATTGTCGGCGCGGGCAACCGGAAGGCGGGCGCGGCCGTGGCTGGGACGACCGGCGCGGTCGCTCGCACCGCGGCGCGCGTGGGCGTAATCGTAACCGGTGTGCTCGTGGAAAATGGCGTTTCGGTCGGCTTGATGAGGGTGGGCGTCACACTGGGCGGCGGAGTGCTGGTTGGAAAAATGACGGCGGCGAGTGTAGCCGTCGGGCCGCGGACGATCGGCGATTCTTGGACCGGCATGACCGGCGCGAGGACGGCGCTCACGGTTGTGATGGCGCCCATCGCGACGAGCAAGACGATGATCAAGATGATCGCGCGAAAGGTCCGTTCGCCGGCGCGTTCCTGTTCGAGCGAGAAGAGTGTCGTGCGCGCGAGACGCCGCGCGTCGGCGAGGATTTTTATCCCAACCAGAATCCCAAGCGCACAGAAAAGATACAACCAAATCGCGTACGTCTGGACAAAGGCAACCAACGCGGTCAAAGCAAGCTCCAAGTCATAGGTCGCAAGTGAACGCCAAATTCGGGCGAGCCAATCGCGGCGATGTCTAACTATGAATAGCACAAGTGTGACGGTAAGTCAAACTTGTGACCTACGCCTTGGGACGGGGGACCTGCCGCTTTTCCGATTTGGATTGGCACTGGATGCACAAGGTCGCGTGGGGGTTGGCTTCCATCCGCTCGCGGAGGATCGGCTTGCCGCAATTGTCGCAGATGCCGTACTTGCCCGCGGCAATGCGCGCGAGCGCCTGGTCTATTTGGGCGAGTCGCTGCTTCTGGTCGTTTGCCAGCCACATCGCCCGTTCTTTTTGTTGGGCCGTCGCGGCCAGGTCGCCCTCATCGCCTTTGGCCTGCTCGACGGGCGGAATGGAGCGAGCCAAGAGTTGCGCGCGTTCGTCTTCCAGTTTTTTTCTAACCGCTGCTAGGTCTAGTTCGTTTTCCATAGCCATTCGACGATTCGATCAGAATAAAGCATGGAGCGGAGCGCATTCTACATGCGGCCCCGCTCCACCGTTTACTTGGCTCTTCAGATCAGGCCATAACGCCTTAACGCGGCTTGCAAAATCCCGTTAATAAGCTCCGTGTAGCCGATACCGACGGCTTCGGCGCCCATCACGATATCGCTAATGCCTTCCTGCAATCCGGCGAGCGGATTCACCTCCAAGATCAGCGGCTCGCCCGTGTCCTGCCGAACCCTCAAGTCCACGCGCGCAAAGTCGTAGCACTCGAGCGCGGCGAACGCGTTGACCGCGAGCCGCTCCATTTTGTTGCGGAGCACTTTGGTCGTGGGCGCGGGACACAGATACTTGGGCACGTCATACATCTGGCTCTTGATCACGGATGTGTACAGCCCGGCTTGGTCTTCCGGGCAAGGCGAGAGATCAACTTCCAACGGCGGAAAAACGCGCAAGGTGGGCAGGGTCTGCGGCAATAGCTTGTTGGCGCGACCATTTCCATTGCCCCTTGCTTTCTTGCCATTGCCCGCTGCGCCCGCGAGCGCCATCTCCGGCTCGACATCCGGCTGCGGCGCTTTGATGTTCCATGCAAGGTTGCCTAGCAGTCCCAAGGTAAACTCTCGACCCTCGATATATTCTTCGACGAGCGCGGGCTGGCGGTATTCTTGAATCAGGAACTGGACCTGTTCGCGCAGCTCGCGCAGATTGCGGCAGACCGATTTCGCGCTGACGCCGATGCCCGATCCTTCGCGGCTGGGTTTGGCGAAGAGCGGAAATTTGAGCCGCGCGTCGAGCGGCTCGTTCCCGGTGACAAACGTTTGGAAAAGCGGCGTCGGCAAGCCGTGAAACGCCATCACGCGTTTCGCCATCGGCTTGTCGAGCGCGAGCGCGAGCGCCAGCACGCCCGCGCCGGTGTACGGCACGCGCAACATGTCGAGGATCGCGGGCACTTGCGCTTCGCGCGAACCGCCGAAATGCCCTTCGCAGATGTTGAAGGCGATGTCTATCTTGTAATGCGACAGCTTTTGCGGCAGCGTGACGTCGCCTTCCATCGCGATCACTTCGTGACCGCCCGCGCGCAGCGCGCGCTCGATCTGCCCGGCCGTTTTTTCGCTGTCGAGTTCGTTCCACGCGTCCCACGGCTCGCCCTCGACGTGGGGCGCATTCTGTTTCGAATTGTACAAGAGGGCTACGGTGAGTTTATTCATTTAGCTCTCGGGCCGCGATTTTCCGTTCGCACGCGGCTTGGCGGGCGCGCGTGGGACCGGAACCATCGCCTCAAGTGGAATTAACTCGCCGGCGGGCTGCAACGTCTTGAGCGGCAGCTGAATCTGCGGCTTGCGCCGGACCTTACGGTCGGCGTCGAGTCGTTTGGTGCGCCGCTGCTTGCGGCGCAGGCCTTCTGGCTCGAGTACCACCGCGTCGCCCGCGAGAAGTTTTGCGACGCCTTCCTTCGGCGCGGCATTTCGGCAATACCTGCAATTGTCGGGCTGATGGCGATGGTAGTCGAGCGGCTCGGAGTAGGTCGCGATCACGCCTTCAAAATTGCGCATGACGACCTTACGGTCGTTCTGCGAAATCAAGTAGTTCGGCATGATCGGCACTTTGCCGCCGCCGCCCGGCGCATCAATACAAAAAGTCGGCACGGCAAAGCCGGTCGTGTGGCCGCGCAGCGCTTCGATAATGGACAGGCCCACGCTGACCGGCGTTCGGAAATGCCCGATGCCCTGCGACAGATCGCACTGGTAGAGATAATACGGCCGGATGCGCATCTTGACCAAATCGTGGACGAGTTGTTTCATCGTGTTCGGACAGTCGTTGATGCCTGCCATCAGCACGGTCTGCGCGCCGAGCGGTATGCCCGCATCCGCGAGCTTGGCCGCGGCCTCGCGCACTTCCGGCGATAGTTCCTTCGGGTGGTTGATGTGCATGTTCATCCAGATCGGATGATACTTGCGAATCGTCGCCAGCATCGTATCCGTGATGCGTTGCGGCAAAAAGATCGGAATCCGCGTTCCAAAGCGGATGATCTCGACCGATTTCACCGCGCGAAATCGCGCGAGAACGTAATCGAGCATCTCATCAGAGAGGAACAGGCCATCCCCGCCCGAGATAAGGACATCGCGGACCTCCGGGTGTGCCTCGAAATACTGGGCAATCGCTTCGATGCGACTCTTGTGCGCCGGCATCACCCCAGTACCGACCATTCGGCGTCTGGTGCAGTGGCGACAATAAGCCACGCATTGATCGGTGATGTCCACGAGGACACGATCAGGGTAACGATGCACAAGCCCGTTGACCGGCATGTGGGCATCTTCGCCAAGCGGGTCTTCCAGGTCGGGGTCGTCCAATACAAATTCCGCCATGGTTGGTACAACTTGGCGGCGAATCGGACAATGCGGGTCGTCCGGGTCCATCAATGCGGCGAAGTGAGGCGTAATCGCCATTTTCAACTCCGGCTTGAGACACACCGCCTGCTCCTCATCAGGCGTCAGATGGATGATCTGGCGGAGTTGCTCTAATGTCGTGACCCGGTGTCCCATTTGCCAGCGCCAGTCACTCCATTGCTCGGGAGTGACGTTGGCCCAAAGCGGGCGACCATTGGGAGGGCGACCACAAGGGTCGCCCCTACCAGGGTCGCCCCTACGCTGTGGGGGCTTACCCGGGGGCTCCTTTTCAGTGTATTCAGTTGTAAGCGATTCCATTTTCTATACGTGACCTCTTTGTAATGTCGCGCAAAGGAATTTGCGCGCCTAACTGGGCTAGTGGGTTGAGCGAACCTCTAGTTCGCGTGCTCTGGCTGCCGCGCGATCCTCTCGACGCCGCTTTGCGTAAATCTCGATCGCGAGGTAACATCCTCCTGGTTAGCATCTGGAATTCCTACCCAGCCGCCGCCATCGTCATGCCGCTAAACACGCGCTGCAAGACGTCTTCGTGTTCGAGCGTCGTCACCGCAACCACCTCGTCGCCGCCTTGCAGGACCGTCTCGCCGTGCGGCACGATGCCCTTGCCGTTGCGAATGATCAGCGGAATGACGCAATCGTCCGGAATGCGAAGCGCTTGCAAGGGCTTGCCGATGGCCGGCGAATGCTGCGGCACTTTGGCTTCGACAAAGGTCGCACCGGCCTCGCGCAGCGTGAGCAAGTGGACGAGCGATTGCGCGGGAATCTCGCGCTCGATCTGCGCTAAAATCAAATCGGTCACCGATACCGTCTGGTCAATCCCGAGCAACTTGAAAATACCCTCGTTCTTGGGATTGTTGATGCGGGCAATCGTCCGCGGGACGTTGAATTTGCGCTTGGCCATCTGGCAGATCATCAAATTGTCTTCGTCGTCGCCCGTCACCGCAATCGCCAGTTCCGCGCGACCCATGCCCGCCTCTTCCATCAAGAGCGAGTCCGTGGCGTCACCCCGTTGACAAACACTCCCCAAATCCGCGGAAAGCGTCTCGCATTTTCGTTTGTCTTTCTCGATGACCAGTACTTCGTGTCCCTGATTCAGCAGGTTCTTGGCAAGGTAATAGCCCACTTTGCCGCCGCCTGCCACAATAATATACATCCAACCCCCCAAGGCAGTGTTCAGTAATCAGTCAACAGTGAACAGTCAACAGTGAACAGTGAACAGTGAACAGTGAAGAGACTAAAAACTGTTCACTGCTGACTGTTCACTGTTTTACTGCTTGCGCCCGTCTCCAATCACAATCTCGCGGATCTTATCCGACCCGATGACCGTCGGGCAGACGGTCTCCATCAAGCCGAGGGTGTGATACGTATCCTCGCGTACCGGATCGTACAAGCGCGCGACGACCTTGGGAACCTTGAAAACCAATTTGACGATCTCGGAGGCCATTGCGTTGGTATTGTCGCCATTCGTTACGGCGACGAACGCGTCGGCTTGTTCGATCCCCGCGCGGCGCAAAATGTCCTGATCAATTCCGGTCCCGAGGATCATCGTGCCGCGGAAATCGCTGCCCAAGCGCGCAAAGGCCTCGCCGTTGCGATCAATCACCGCGACCGAATGTCCCTCGTGGTCCAACTGCCGCGCGAGGTGGGCGCCGAGTCGTCCACACCCGAGAATTACGATTCGCATGCATTCCTCCATATCAATATACAACGAATTCTTTTCGATGTAAAGAGGTTTTGAAAAAGAATTTTTGTGTAGGGGCGGGGTCTCCCCGCCCTCGACCGGCAAAGGAAAACGGCTCATCCCATTGGTCCGGTGTGGATGAGCCGTTCTGGATTTCGCGTTCGTCCGGATGATCCAGCAAAAAGACCCCAAGCCAGCTTTGTTGTGTTGCGACGTTTTACATCTCGAAAATTATTTTAACGCGATCCTATCTCGCTGTCAAGTATTTTCTGCGCGCCAACCCGCTTACTTTTTCCCCATGCCATTCTTCAGATCGGACGCGGCTTGGCGGCACAACCAGACCTGACAAGTCGCGTTCTTCAAAATGTACCGGACCGCCGACCCCAGATAGAATTCGTCCAGCGGTGGGCGATAGGGTACGCTCATAACGATCAAATCCACCTTGCGATTCGCCGCTTCGTCTAAGAGGACGGAACCGACGGCGCGCGCTTGGAGCAATTCCGTATCCGGCTGCATGCCGGCCTCGCGCGCCACTTTGAAGGCATGTTCGAGGATCTGTTCCCCATGCTGAATCTCGGGCGCATTCTCCGTTTCCAGCGGCAACGCACGGCGCATCTCGATAATGTGGATAATGACCACTTTGGCCTTGTCCTGACGCGCCGTCAGGCACGCCACCCGAATCGCCTGATCCTCGCCGGGAAGTCCCTTGACGGGGACAAGAATCTTGGTGAACTTCATGGTTCCATCCTGTGTCTATGATCCCGCCAGCACGCACTTGATCAACTCAGCCAGCCGAGGCGCGGCCGCGCGGCCGGCGGCCAACACTTCTTCGTGGCTGACCTTTTCGTGTCCGGTCGCAAGCGAATTCGAGATGAGACTTAGGCCCAAGACCCGCATCCCGCCGTGCCGCGCCACAATCACTTCCGGCACGGTAGACATGCCCACCGCATCCGCGCCGATCATTTGCAGGAAACGAATGTCCGCGGGCGATTCGTAGGATGGGCCCGCGAGCATCGCATAGACGCCCTCGCGCAGCTCCAGACCCATCGCTTTGGCAGCTTGGCGGGCTTGTTCGCCGAGGGCCGGATCGTAGGCATGGGTCATATCGGGGAAACGGGGACCGAGCGAATCGTCGTTGGGCCCGCGCAGTGGGTTTAGGCCCGCCATCCCGACGAGATTGATATGGTCCGTGATCAACATGAGATTCCCGGCGCGAAAATCGGAGTTCACGCCGCCGGCTGCGTTCGTGACGACGAGGGTTTCTATGCCCAGCGCGCGCATCGTTCGGACCGGCAGCGTGACCCGCTGCATCGAATAGCCCTCGTAATAGTGCGCGCGGCCGCGCATCGCCAGAACCACCTGACCGCTCAGGTTGCCGATCACTAGCTCGCCAGTATGTCCCTCGACGGTCGAAACGGGGAAATTGGGTATGTCGCCGTAATCGAGCACATCGGCCGCGGCGATTTCATCCGCCAGCGGGCTGAGTCCCGATCCAAGAATCAGGCCAATCGTCGGTTTGTATTGGGTGCGCTGGGCAATATATTGGGCCGACTGCTCTATCTCGGTCCGGGTAAATAGCTCGTCTGTCAATGCGCTACTCTTTCCGCCAATTGCTTTGCAAATTTGGTATGTTCTTCGCTCACGTTACATTTTCGCGAGCAACTCGGCTTTCTTTTGCTGAAACTCGGCGTCGGTCAGCACGCCCTTTTTGCGTAGGTCGTCCAGTTCGGCGATCAGATCGGGCACGTCTTGCTGAACCACGGGGCGCGCGCCCAGGCCCTCGTCGCTGCCCATCGCCTCTTTTTGGTTCAGCATGACCGTCTTGAATTTGACCGGCCCGGCAATTCGTTGCAGCCGGTTGACGCCAAATTCGCTCGCCGTCATGATCTCGATATCGCCATAGTTCAGCAGTCGCCCCAGCAGCGACTGCCGGAGGACCACGTCGTTTACTTTTTCTAGCGACGAATCAATCACGTGTTTATTGATCGTGCCTTCCGACTGGACTACGCGCCGGTTCGTCACTAGATACTCTTCGTTCCACCAGTCCAGAAAATCGCGGAAAAACCCAAAGAACGGAAAAACTAGCAAGAGCAAAAGCGCAAGCACAAAGGGCGCCAAGGGCCCCAGAATGGGAGTCGCGACGGCCGTGGCAAGGATCGTCACAAAGATGATCGCCGCCGCAGTGATCAAGTTGCCCAAAAAACCGGACGCGAGCGCCACCCAATGCTGCCGCGTCCGTACGACGATCTTCTCATTGTCCCCTAACAACCCTTCGATATAACCCATCGTCTCCTCCGCGAAGGTACAGATTACGAGTTAAGTCAACGTCACCGGGCCGGGATTCGGCTCCGAGCGGTCCCCCTCGGTGAGCCGCGTATACACTTGGGTCGTCGTGATATTCGAGTGACCGAGCAACTGTTGGACATTCTGCAGGTCCGCGCCGCGCGTCAACAGGTGTACGGCGAAAGAGTGACGCAGCGTATGCGGAGTGACCTGTGCCGTGATTTGGGACTCTTTTACATATTCCTTGATAATTAGCCACAGCCCTTGCCGCGTGAGGCGGTCGCCGCGGGGGTTGACGAAGAGCGCCGGCTCGTCCGTTTCGCCGGTGAGCACCGGCCGGCCGCGCGCCAAATAGTTGGCGAGCGCCTCGGCCGCGCGATCAGAGATAGGCAGGGTGCGTTGTTTGTCTCCGCGACCTTGGCAGCCCACCTCCTTGCTCTCAAGGTCAACGTCATCCGCGTCAAGCGACACGAGTTCCGAGACGCGCAACCCGCTCGCATACAGCAATTCGAGGATGGCCCGATCTCTGAGACCTTTGGGAGTTCCGTGCTTGGCAGGCGCGGCCAGCAAATATTCGACCTCTTGGGGAGTAAGAATCTGAGGCAGTCGCTTTTCTACCTTAGGGGACTCGAGTTTGACCGTGGGATCGTCGGTCACCCAATGGCGCTCGAGCAGAAAATGGAAGAACGTCTTGATAACGGCGACTTTGCGCGCGACGCTGGCGGCAGAATACTTGCGCTCCTTCAAATGGATGAGGAAAGTGAGCAGTAAGGGCCGATCTACCCGCGCCCAATTGAGAAGCTGGGGACGCTCGTTGAGGGCAAAATTCAAGAACTGCGTCAAGTCATTGCGATACGCCTCGACCGTGTTATGCGCATAGCCCTTGCTGCTTTGAATGTATTCCAAAAAGTCGTGGATTTGCTGTTCCATGTTCCCTCATGCCGAGCTGCGGGAGCGTGCTCGCGAACCACTCTGCTGCCATTGTAGCACACTCTGGAATTTATGACAAGGCAACTAACGCACATGGAGCGCTTGCTGCAAGTCCGCGATCAAATCCTCCCCATTCTCGATTCCCACCGAGAGACGGACCAACGCAGGGTCAACCTCTAAAGGCGAACCGGCCACCGATTGGTGCGTCATTGCCGCGGGCACTTCGATGAGCGATTCCACGCCGCCTAAGCTTTCGCCCAGCGTGAAGAGCCGCGTGGCGCGCGCAATTTGCATAGCACTATCTACTCCCCCAACCGGAATGAACGATAGCATCCCGCCCGGCGCGCGCATCTGCCGCTGCGCGATTTCGTACTGCGGGTGCGATTCAAGCCCTGGATACATCACGCGGGCGATGGCCGGATGCTGGGCGAGAAAGCGCGCGATGGCGAGCGCATTCGCGCTGTGCCGTTCCATTCGCAGCGCCAGCGTCTTGACGCCGCGCAGCACGAGCCAGCAGTCGAACGCGCCGGGGACCGCGCCCGCGGCATTCTGCAGGAATTTGAGCCGTTCGAAAAGCTCGGGGTCCGAAGTGACCACCCCCCCGCCCACCACATCGCTGTGCCCGCCGAGGTATTTCGTCGTGCTGTGCATCACAACGTCCGCGCCCAGCGCGAGTGGCTGCTGCAAATACGGCGAGGCGAACGTATTGTCCACCACCACCCACGGTTTCGCGCCTTTCGCGCTTTTCGCCTCTTTCGCGACTCCCGCGATGTCAATCACCTTCATCAGCGGATTCGTCGGCGTTTCGAGCCAAACCATTCGCGTGTTAGGGCGAAAGGCGCGGGCCGTCGCGTTCAGATCCGTCATATCAACGAAGGTAAATTGTAATTGGTAATTTTCAAGCACGTTGCGGAACAGGCGATAGGTGCCGCCGTACACATCGTCACATACGACGACGTGATCGCCCGCTTGCAACAAGAGCATGATCGTGGTGATCGCGCCCATGCCCGAGGCAAAGCATAGCCCATTCGCGGCGCCCTCGAGCGAGGCAAGGCAGACCTCGAGCGCTTGGCGCGTGGGGTTGTTCGTGCGCGAGTAATCGTACCCTTTGTGCGCGCCGACATCGGTCTGGGCGTAGGTCGAGGTTTGATAGATCGGCACGACGACTGCGCCGACGGCGGAATCCGGCTCCTGCCCCGCATGGATCGCGCGCGTTTCGAAATGGTCTGCGTTCATGGTGTCTCCTCAGCTAGGGTCGCGTGCATTATAGAAGAGAGGGAAGCGGGTGTCAATGCGGCGGGATCTCAATTTGCGAATCTTGACGACTCGTGATATAATCTCGTCAGCCGATAACGATAGATGATAATCACCGGTTGGATCGCGGCCCCACACACCAAACGCACGTAGGAGATCGAATGGAATACCTTGTCGTATCTTCGATCGCATTGTTAGCAGCGGCGCTCAGCTTGTTTTCCGGCTTTGGTCTGGGCACGCTCTTGCTGCCCGCCTTCGCCTTATTTTTTCCCGTGCCGGTCGCCGTAGCATCCACTGCAATCGTACACCTTGCCAATAATGTCTTCAAAGTCGGATTGGTGGGCGGCAATGCAAACCGAGACGCGGTCGTCCGTTTCGCGCTGCCCGCCGGAGTCGCGGCGATGCTGGGCGCAGCGCTGTTGAGCTGGTTCGCCGCGCTGCCGGCCGTCGGATCGTACTCGCTGGGCGAACAGACCCGCCAAGTCACCTGGGTAGATTTGGTCATCGGCGCAATCATCATTGCCGTCGCCATGGTCGAGCTACTACCGCGCTTTCAGACGCTAGCATTTGACCGCAAGTATCTGCCGCTGGGCGGCCTGCTTTCCGGCTTCCTCGGCGGTCTGTCAGGAAACCAAGGCGCGCTGCGCTCGGCCTTCCTGATCAAGGTTGGACTGAGTTCACAGGCATTCATCGGGACCACGACCGTTTCCGCGGTGATTGTAGACGTGGCTCGGCTCGTCGTTTACGGCTTGACGTTTTACACGACTCAGTTGGTTATCCTCGGCTCGGACACACGCGGGCTGATCTTGGCCGCGACGCTGTCGGCTTTTGTCGGATCGTTTCTCGGCGCGCGGTTGATCCGCAAAGTGACTCTGCGCGCGATTCAAGTGATCGTCGGCGTCATGCTGCTGCTGATCGGCGTCGGCATGGTGGCCGGTTTTGTCTGACGGATTGGCTAGCGGCGCCGGAACTTGACGAGGGACCGGCGACCGCTCACGCATCCTTTGCTTTCTCCGAAAGCACCTTTGCTTTTTCCGAAAGCAGGGCCGGCGCGTGGAGGCGAGGAGTTGGGGCTGGGCAGCCCCTCTCCTCGCCTTTCTGTTGCTGTGGGGCTTTTTGCAATTTCGTCTCCCGCGCGATATAATATCTTTAGGCGATAACGTATAGCGTTATAAACTAACGATACCGCCAAACACACTCAACTCGGTACGATGCAATGGTGCGCGGATGTAGGGTCTCGAAGGGAGGTGGAACTTGACCTTGACATCCTAGCGACGACATCGCCCTGACGAAGACTTGCCGCAAGAAACGACGTGGCTGACGAAGACGCAGCCCCGGGCTTTACGGCAACACAGGAGGCGATTGCGAATTGCACCTCCGCGGCTCGCTCTCTCATTCTCTGCACGGCCAAAGGAGGTTCGTCCCAAATGAAAGTTAGAATTCTGCTCTTTATCGTGATTGCCCTCGTCGCGCTCGCGGCGTGCGCGCCGGCGCCAACGCCGACGCCCGTTCCACCCACGGCGACGCCGGTACCCCCACCCACCGCCACGCGGCCGCCGACCCCGGTCCCCACTCCGGTGCCGCCTACCGCGGCGCCGACCCCGGTTCCCACCACGGCCCCAACGCCGGTCCCCACGACGGCCCCGACCGCGGCGCCGACTCAATCGGCCAGCGCGCAATGTCTGCTCTGCCATGGCAGCAATAAAGACATGGTGATGAAAGTGGACCAGGAAACGGTCCCGATTTACGTGGATGCGGCCGCGTTCGCCAAAGGCAAGCACGCCAAGGTCGAATGTACTGCGTGCCACACCGGCCTGAATCCGACGCCGCCGCATAATGCCAAGCGCACTTACGGCAGTTGGGCGCGCTTTAGCGTCAAAACCACGGATCCCACCAAATCGCGCAACTACTACACCGTGGATGGCAGCGCGTGCGTCAAGTGCCACAGCGACGCCAAGTACGCGGCGTTCTTCAAGAGCGAGCACGCCACCATCAAAGACCTCAAGATGACAGCGGACGGCACGCCGCGCGGCGAGATCAAAAAGACCGGCAGTGATGGCAAAGAGTATATCCTAGACGAGAACTTTGTCGTGGACGACTGCCAGCGCTGCCACATCGCGACCAACTGCGCGACCTGCCACTGGAAGACGACGATCAAACAGAAACAGTCTGGCAGCGTCCTCGATCTGTGGACCAAG
>JACQYF010000107.1 GCA_016208315.1 Chloroflexota bacterium
AACCAAACTCGGTTTCACCTCCCGTATCTCGCCTTTGTTGAATGTCTTGAATGACGGCTTGGCTTGCGCAATGCGCCGCGCGTCTCGGCTCTGCGCTTTTGGCGAGCGCGAATCCCATCGGAGGTATTGCCCGTCTTTTCTTGTGGAACTAACGTCCTCGAGAATCGCCATCAGCACAAAACTTAGTAACAGCTTGGTCAGATCATTGACCCGTAAGGATGCAAATTGCTCGTGGTACCACATAAGCTGCTCTTCCCGGTCGGCGGGAAAAGCCGATTCTGTGATCGTGACGTGTGGGAACGGCTTGCTGCTGGACCCTGGAGCGGTTTCCCGTAACCAGCGTAGCGCCTGGCGCAGTTCTTGAGTATCGTACTCTCGATATTGAGATTTGACCTTCCACGCCAGATGACCAACAGGCAGCAACTCGATCCCGACGGCATCTATGCCAGCCATGGCCGCGACGAGCAATGCGGTCGCAGAGCCGGCAAACGGATCAAGCAACTTTTGCCCGGCACGGATGTTGAACTTGTCAAGGAACATCTCGACAAGCTGCGCCGAGAACCCCTCTTTGTATTTCAGCCAGCTATGTAACGTTGCCTGCTTGTTGGCTTGATAGCTGACCAACTTGCGGTTGAACTCGTCCGTGGTGCTCAGTAGCGGCGCGTATTTCAACTCCAACGCCATGCGCGCCTGACATGACGTCACACCATCATTGGTGTACGCCTGTTGAATTTTCTGATATTCGGGCATTGCAACAACCACGTTTACCTGGAGAAGAGGCAGAGCTGGTTGTGATGGGCTAACCGTCTTCATTTCCGTTCAATCCGCCTCAGTTCACCTTTCAGGCGCTCCAACTCCGCTTCGACCTGCGCGACGCGCGCCTCAATCTGCTGTCGCGCTTGTGTCTCTTGCCCGGCGCGCGCTTCTGCCTCGTGGTGTGCCGCAACGGCCTCGGCATACTCTGGCAATTTCCGGCCCGTGGTTGGCTCCACCAGCCACAGTCGCTCTCCTTCTACTTTTAGGTCCAGATTCAAGACCTCACTCCGTAAGCGCCATGCGCCGTCAGGTGTTACTTCCGGTTCGACACGCGTATACTGCGCCTCTCGCAACCGATAGCCCACCAATGGCGGCCGCAGATACTCCTCCAGCGGATCGAACAAGAAGTACTCCTGCGCGCCTAACGCTTCGTACAATCCCTTCTTGGGACCGATGTCTTCGAACCGGGTACGTGCCGAAGTGATCTCGAAAACCAGAATGGGGGGCTTGCCTTCCTCCCACAATTTGTACGTGCGCCGGTCCCGCTTGGGCACTCCCTTGACTACGAATACGTCGGGAGCGACGACTTTGGTCGGATCGCCTTCCTCCCAATAGAGAAAGAGATTGCCAGCAACATAAATCTCCGGAGAACCGTGGAAGAAAACCTCCAGAGCTTGGATCAAGTACGTCATTTGCTTGCGATGAATATCAGTTTCCGCCATGGGTTCTCCGTCCGATTCGGGATAGGTTACGATGGGTCGTACTCGCAGCGGAGTTTCAAGTGCCATAGTCACACCTCGTCGGCTAATGCAATATCTGCGACAGGAACAGCTTCGTCCGGTCGTGCTGGGGGTTTTTGAAGATCTGGTCGGGCGTGCCTTGCTCCACGATTTGCCCTTGGTCGAAAAAGACCATGCGGTTTGCGACGCCGCGCGCAAAGCCCATCTCGTGCGTCACGCAAATCATCGTCATGCCCGATTTTGCCAGCTGCGTCATCACGTCCAGCACCTCCTTGATCATCTCCGGGTCCAGCGCGCTCGTCGGCTCGTCGAAGAGCATGATCTTGGGCTGCATCGCGAGCGCGCGCGCGATCGCCACGCGCTGTTGCTGCCCGCCCGATAGCTGCGCCGGAAATTTGTGCGCCTGCTCGGGAATGCCTACGCGCTTGAGCAAGTCCATCGCAACCTGTTGTGCCTTTTGTTGCGACCAGCGGCGCACCCAGATCGGCGCCAGAGTAATGTTCTGTAGCACCGTCAAGTGCGGAAACAAGTTGAACGACTGGAACACCATCCCGATCTCTTGCCGGATCGCCGCGATGTTGCGAACATCATTGCTCAACTCGATGCCGTCCACGATGATCGTACCGCGTTGGTGTTCCTCCAGCCGGTTGATCGTCCGAATGAACGTGGATTTGCCCGAACCGGACGGCCCAAAGATGACGACGACCTCGCCGGTCTTGATCGTCAAGTTGATCCCTTTGAGCACGTGTAGCTTGTCAAACCACTTGTGGACATCCTGACAAATGATAATATCTTTTCCGTTGCCGCTCATGTTGTCTCCTTTTACTCCCACACTCCCACGCTTCGCGTCCCACACTCTACCTCTTCCCCACCCCTAACGCCGCTTCCAGCCGATAACTCGCAAACGCCATCGCGTAGCTAAACACGAAAAAGATTGCCGCGATAAAAATGTACACCTCGGTCTGCAACCCCAGAAACTCGGGCTGGGCGAGCACGCTGCGCCCCACGCCGAGCAATTCCAAGAGCGCGACAATCGTGGCGAGCGTGGTATCTTTGAACAAACTGATGAATAGGCCGACGATGGACGGAATTACCAATCGCAACGCTTGCGGCAGCACGATGAGGAGCGTAACGAGAGCGCTGCCTAACCCGAGCGCCTGCGCGGCTTCAACTTGCCCGCCGGGGATGGCCTGCAAACCGCCGCGCACATTCTCCGCCATGTACGCCGCCGTAAAGAGCGTGAACGCGACAATCGCGCGCACCACATTGTCAACTCGAAATTCGCCCGGCAAAAACAGCGGCAGCATGATTTGCGTCATGTAGAGAATCGTGACGAGCGGCACGCCGCGCACGACTTCGATATACAGAATCGAGAACCACTTGATCGCCGGCAGTTGACTGCGCCTCCCCAATGCGAGCAAAACCCCGATGGGGAACGAAAGGACGATACTAACCACCGCGAGCATCAGCGTGAGCAGCAGCCCGCCCCAGAGATTCGTCCCCACTTCCGGCAGAACCGGGTTCTTGGAAAAACCTTGCAACAGAATTACGGTCACGACGAACGACATGAGCCACAACGCGAGTACCCAACGTTTGAATCGCGCGCGTCCGCGGCTAATAGCGTACGCGCCCACCAAAGCAAGCAGGTTGCCGACCAGCCAAAGACGGCCTTCGCCATCATACGGCAGAACGGCAACCGTGGCATACGCGGCGGCGAGCCAGATCGCGAACGTGCGAACCGTTTTGCCCCACACGCCCGCCGAGACTCCCATCAGCACCGAGACCATTCCGAGCACGAGCCATACGCGCCAAACCTGATCGGGTGGGAAAGGGCCGACCATGAAGAGACGCAAGTTCGCCGTGATGACGGCCCAGCGCGCGCTCGTAACGGCCCAAACTAGAAGCTGGCTGACGACGCTATAAATGAGCCATAGCGATACAATCGTCAGAATCGAATTGAACCAATTGTTGAAGAGGTTCTTTCTCAACCAACCGACGACGCCGACCGAAGTTCGCGGGGGGCCTAATGTTTCTGCGACTGTCGCCATCGCTTATTTCTCCAGAATTTGCACGCGGCGATTATAGATATTCATGAGCAACGAGGTGAACAAACTCATCGCCAGGTAGGTCAACATGATGAGCAAGATGACCGGCACGGGCTGACCGGTCTGGTTCGCGATGGTCGCGCCGATGTTGAACAAGTCGGGAAAGCCGATGGCGATGGCGAGACTGGAATTCTTCGCAAGGTTGAGATATTGGCTCGTAAGCGGCGGGACGATGACGCGCATCGCCTGCGGAAAAATGACCAATTGCAGAATCTGCATCTCGCCCAGTCCCAACGCGTGCGCGGCTTCGATCTGCCCGCGCCGCACGGCCTGGATGCCGCCGCGCACAACCTCGGCAATGAATCCGGCGGTATAAAACACCAAGCCGGTCAACAGCGCACTAAACTCGGGCGACATGGCAATTCCGCCGGTGAAATTAAAACGGCCGCGTTCCGGCAATTCCACCCCGAGCGGACTCGCGCCGACCAAGAACCAGCCCAGCGCGGGTATGAGAATTACGGCGGCGATCGCGCTCGACCATGCGACCAGCGGACTGCGGGTCCGGCGGGTTAGGACAATCCACAGGACAATTGCCGCTATCAATCCAAAGCCAACAAATGCAATCCACGGCATGAATGATTCGGATGGGATCGGACGGGGAAGGTTGACGCCGCGCTGGCTGGCGAAGATCGAGCCGGGCAGCTCGATGCTTTCCCGCACGGGCGGCAATTTGACGAAAACGCCAAAATAGATAAAGACGAGTTGCACGAGCAGTGGAGTATTGCGGATGATTTCGATATAGACCGCGGCGATGCGGTTGACAAGCCAGTTGGTGGAAAGCCGCGCAACGCCGACGATGAACCCGAGAATCGTCGCGAGGAAAATGCCGACCGCGCTGACCAAGAGACTATTGAGAACACCTACTGCGAACGCGTGCGCATAAGTATCGGTGGGCTTGTAAGGGATAAGCCCTTCGCCGATTTCAAAACCCGATTGGTTCTCCAAAAAGCCAAACCCCGCGACCAGACCGCGCGTTCGCATCGCCGTGCTGAGATTGGAATAGAGGTATCCGGCGACGATCACCACGGAGATGACAAAGACGACTTGGCTGAGGATCGTGAGGACGCGTACATCGCGCCAGAAGGGCACTGCTTGTCTTTGCACGGATCAAGCTCCTTCGGTTGATGCTGCAAACGCGGTCGTGGGCAGGGGAGCAGGGGTGCTGGGGAGAGTACAACGGACAACTGCGAAACCAGCGGACAAACCCAACTTGCCCTGTCCGTATGTTCCGTTCTTGTCCGTTGTACTCCCCTTCTGCTCCCCTGCTCCTTCGCTTTGCGGGACGAAAGGGTCACGCAGTCAGGCTCTACTTATACGGTGGCGCGTACAGCAGACCGCCCTGCGTCCAACTCTTGTTGAGACCGCGCGGGAAGTTGAGCTGCGTGCCCGGTCCGAGATGGCGGTCGTAGATTTCGCTGTAATTACCAACCGCCTTGATCACCTTGCCTACCCAGCCCTTTTCAAGGCCCAGGCCCTTGTACAGATCGCCGGTCACATCGAGAAAGCGCTGGACGTCCGGGTTTGGCGACTTCATTTGATCGTCAACGTTCTTGGATGTAACGCCAAATTCATCCGCCTGGAAAGTCGCAAAGACCGTCCACTTGATCACGTTGAACCATGCATCGTCCCCCAGCGGGACAGCTGGTCCAAGCGGCTCTTTCGACATGGTGACTTCCATGATCTCATAGTCGCCGGGAGTCTTGAATGCCATGCGGCGGCTCGCCAACTGTGACTTGTCGCTCGTAACCGCATCGCAGCGCCCTTGCTCGAAGGCCGCATAAGTTGGGTCAATGTCGGCAAAGACGACCGGCTTGAAATCCGCGCCCGCGGCGCGCATTTGGTCGGCCAGGTTGAGTTCAGTGGTCGTGCCGCTTTGAACGCAGATGCTGGCGCCCTTCAAGTCCTTGAGCGTCTTGGCGCCGAGCGATTTCTTGATCATGATGCCTTGACCGTCGTAGAACGTCGTCGGGGCGAAAAGACCCCACGCGTCGTCGCGGCTGACTGTCCAGGTAGTGTTGCGGATGAGGACATCCACTTCGCCGGTCTGGAGAGCAGGACCGCGCTGACCGGCGTTCACGGGACGAAATTCGACGGCTTTGGCATCGCCCAGAACGGCGGTAGCAACCGCGCGGCAGTAATCCGCGTCGAAGCCGGCAAACTGGCCGGTCGCCTTGTCGAGTGCGCTAAAGCCGGGGAGCGCATCGTTCACACCGCAAATCAACTTGCCGCGGCTCTTG
>JACQYF010000082.1 GCA_016208315.1 Chloroflexota bacterium
GCAAATGATTGCGAAATGGAAAGAAGGTTTTGAAGTCATTTATGCCGTACGCACGGCGCGCAAAGGCGAGTCGTGGTTCAAAGAGTTTACGGCCAAGCTTTTTTATCGCATCATCTATCGCATCACCGACGTGAAAATTCCGCTGGATACGGGCGATTACCGGCTAATGGATCGCAAGGTCGTCGGGGCGATGAAGCAAATGAAAGAGCGCCATCGCTTTATTCGTGGGATGACGAGTTGGGTGGGGTTCAAGCAGACGGGGGTGGAATACGTGCGCGAGGAGCGCTTTGCCGGCGCGACGCACTATCCTTTCCGCAAGATGCTCAAATTCGCGCTCGACGCGATCACCGGCTATTCCTACGCGCCGCTGCAGCTCGCAACGCTCCTCGGCTTTGTGACTGCCGGGTTGAGCGCGGTGGCGGTGCTATTCGTCATCTACGCTCGCCTCTTTATGGGGCACACTGAATTTCAAGGTCAGGCGACGACGCTTGTCGCCGTCCTCTTCCTCGGCGGCGTGCAGCTG
This sequence comes from Chloroflexota bacterium, assembly GCA_016208315.1. GTDB lineage: Bacteria > Chloroflexota > Anaerolineae > UBA4142 > UBA4142 > JACQYF01. Next base: position 524 of record JACQYF010000082.1, read on the forward strand.
ATCACGCTGGGCATCATCGGCGAGTACCTGGGCCGGATCTACGACGAGGTCAAGCAGCGCCCGCTGTACCTGGTTCGCGACGCGCTGGGGTTTGAAGACACCGCGCAGATGTCTGGAGATGGTGCGGCACCTGTTCTAGAACAAACTCGTAATAACCTACCGCGCGTGAAGTAGCACGCGCTCCACAAAAGCGTTTCAAAAGATTGCGAATGTCAACGCTCGCGCTACGCCGTGCGCCGCGGGCGATACTGAATCGCCTCCGCAAGGTGCGGCGTTTCAATCTTGTCGCAGCCGGCCAAGTCAGCAATCGTCCGCGCGACTTTCAGAATGCGGTGGAAGGCGCGCGCGCTCATCTGCATTTGCTGCATCGCGGCGCGCAGCAGACTCTTGCCCGTATCGTCAATCACGCAATACTGCCGCACTTCCGCCGGCCCCATGTCGCCGTTGGCTTGTAGGGGCGACCCTGTGTGGTCGCCCTTTCCCGCAAACCGTGCCCGCTGGCGCTCCCGCGCGCGTTCCACCCGCTCGCGGATCTTGGCCGACGTTTCGCCCAGCCGGTCGCCCGCGAGCTTTTCATAGTCCACCCGCGGCACTTCGATGTGAATATCAATCCGGTCGAGCAATGGGCCGCTAATGCGCTTTTGGTAACGCAGTACCTGGGTCAGCGAGCAAGAACATTCGCGCACTGGATCGCCGTGATACCCGCACTGACACGGGTTCATCGCGGCCACGAGTTGAAAGTTCGCGGGAAAAGTGAGCGAGCCGGCGGCCCGGGCGATGGAAACGATCTTGTCTTCAAGGGGCTGTCTCATCACCTCCAGCGATCGCGCATCGAACTCGGGCAACTCGTCCAGGAACAGGACGCCGCGGTGCGCCAGCGAAATCTCGCCCGGATGCGGCCAGCGCCCGCCGCCGACCAAACCCGCGTGCGAGATGGTGTGATGCGGCGCGCGGAACGGGCGATGGCGAATCAGCGGCGAATCGCTCGGCAGCATGTCATTCACCGAATAGATGCGCGTCACTTCGAGTGCCTCTTCGAGGGTCAGGTTCGGCAGGATCGAAGGGATGGAACGGGCGAGGAGCGTTTTCCCTGCGCCGGGCGGGCCGACCATGATCACGTTGTGCTGTCCCGCGGCCGCGACTTCGAGCGCGCGTTTGACGTGCTCCTGCCCGCGCACTTCGGCGAAATCGGTCGCGTAGGAGGGCGCGGTCTCAGGTGTAAAATCGTGCGCGGCGCGATAGGGCGCAATCGGCTGAAGACCCTGGAGATGCGCGGCGAGCGCGAACAGAGTCTCGATCGGATAGATGGCAAGGCCGGGGATGAGGGCCGCTTCGGGCGCATCGCTCGCCGGGACGAAGAGTGTGGAGAGGCCGCATTGGCGCGCCATCGCCGCCATTGGCAGCACGCCGTTCGTGTGACGCACGACGCCGTCGAGCGAAAGTTCGCCGATGATGAGCGCGCGGGAAAGATCGGCATTGATTTGTTCGGAGGCGAGGAGCAGGCCAACGGCCATCGGCAAATCGTACGCAGGGCCTTCTTTGCGGAGATCGGCCGGCGCGAGGTTGACGGTGATGCGTTTGTTGTAAGGATAAGAAAAGGTCGAGTTCTTGACCGCGGCGCGCACGCGCTCGCGCGATTCTTGAACGGCGGCGTCGGGAAGCCCGACGATGTTAAACTGGGGCTGGCCGTTTGAGAGGTCTACTTCCACATCCACGCGCGCGCCGTCCAGTCCGACAATCGCGCAACTGTTGACTTTGGCGAGCATGAGGGCGGCTCCTTTGCACGGTTTCGCGGATCGGTCACCTGGATTGTATCACGATGGTAGCCACACGTCAAAGACGAGGCCGCCGGGAAAACCATCGCACGCGTGGCAGATGCTCGTTTGCCCTACTCTTTCGGGTATTGACCTTAACGCGCGGACACGTTATACTAACCCAAGTAATCGGCTAACTCAACCGACAGGCAACACTGATCCTGCCGTCGCGCGTGAGAACCTGTTAGATGGAGAGATGACAACGGTGCCTCACTCCCCTCCGACCGGCGAACGACAAGCGTCTCCTTTGCTCCGAGCTGAGAATCTCCACCTGCACTTTGGAGGTTTGGCGGCTCTCTCCGGCGTCAGTTTCGACATCCAGCCCGGCGAAATTCTTGCCCTCATCGGACCCAATGGCGCAGGGAAAACCAGCGCGCTGAACTGCCTCAACGGTTTTTACCGCCCTCAACGCGGCCAGATCCATTTCGGAAATCGCGATCTCGCCCGCGTTCCCACCCACCAAATCCCGCACCTCGGGATTGCCCGCACCTTTCAGAATATCGCCCTCTATACCGGCATGACGACGCTCGACAACCTCATGGCGGCTCGTCATATTCACATGAAACAGAGCACGCTCGCCAGCGCGCTCTACCTGGGCCCCGCGCACCGCGAAGAGATCGAGCACCGCCGCATCGTCGAAGACATTATTGATTTCCTCGAGATGGAAGCGATCCGCAAAGCCGTCGTCGGCGCGCTGCCCTACGGCTTGCGCAAGCGCGTCGAACTGGGCCGCGCTCTCGCGCTCGAACCGAGATTGCTGCTGCTCGACGAGCCGATGGCGGGGATGAACGTCGAAGAGAAAGAAGATATGGCCCGGTTCATCCTCGACATTCATGAACGCCGCGGCACGACGCTCTTACTGGTCGAGCATGATATGGGCCTGGTCATGGATATCGCGCATCGCATCGTCGTGATGGATTTCGGCGTCAAGATCGCGGAAGGCACTCCCGACGAAATCAAGCACAATCCCGAAGTCATCAAGGCATACTTGGGAAAACAGTAAACAGTCAACAGTCAACAGTGAGCAGTGAACAGTGAGGGGCAAGTCTGTTGACTGTTGACTGTTCACTGCCACAAGGGACTCATGGATCAACTGGAAACCCTGCCGCAGTACCTTCAGAGCACGGCCCGGCGTTTGGCGAACCGGCGCGTTGCCATGCGAAAAAAACAATTCGGCATCTGGCGCGAGGTTTCGTGGGCCGAATCCTGGCAACACGTCAAACACCTCGCGCTGGGCTTGATGCGTCTCGGCGTGCAACGCGGCGATAAGGTTTGCATTATCGGCGATAACGATCCCGAGTATTTTTGGGCGCAGCTCGCGATCCAGGCGGCGGGCGGCATCGCGGCGGGCATCTTCACCGATAGCACCCCGAGCGAACTGCAATATATCGTGCATCACTCCGATTCGGTGGTCGTCTTTGCCAAAGACCAGGAGCAGTGCGACAAACTCCTCGAAATCCGCGCGCAGCTTCCGAACGTTCGCAAGCTGATCTATTGGGACGAAAAGGGCTTGTGGAACGTCGGCGATCCGTGGCTGCAAAGTTTCCAAGCGACCGAGCAACTGGGGCGCGAGTTGGAGGCGCACGAACCCGCGTGTTTTGAAGCGCGTCTCGCCCAGGGCAAAGGCGATGACCTCGCCATCTTTTGCTATACATCAGGCACAACCGGGCTGCCCAAAGGCGCGATGATTTCGCACAGCAACCTCATCGCCGGCTGCCTGATGTATGACCAGGTGGACAAGCGCCGCGCGTCCGACGAATACCTCTCGTTTCTCCCGCCCGCGTGGATCACCGAAAACATTCTGGGCCTCACGGTTCACGTGGTCTACGGCATGATTATCAATTTCCCCGAAGAACCGGAAACCGTTCAGGAGAATCTGCGCGAGATCGCGCCGCACGCGTTGTTGTTCAGCTCGCGCATCTGGGAAGGGTTGGTCTCGACCGTTCAAGTGAAGATTACCGAGACTTCGGCGATCAATCGCCTGCTCTATCGAATGTTTATGCCGGTCGGCTATCGCGTGGCGGACTTGCGCTTTGGCAAAGGGCACGTCCCGCCGTGGTGGCGTGTCCTGAACGTGTTGGGCGAGGTTGCCGTCTTTGCCGCGCTGCGCGACAAGCTGGGCCTATCGCGCGTCCGGTCGGCGTATTCGGCGGGCGCGGCGTTGAGTCCCGACGTGGTGCGCTTTTTCCGCGCGATCGGCGTCAATATCAAAAACCTCTTCGGCTCGACCGAGGCGCAAATTCACACCCTGCACGTCGGCGACGACGTGAAATTCGAAACGGTGGGCGTCGCGCCGCCGGGCATCGAGATTCGCATCGCGGAGGATGGCGAGATTCTGGTCAAGGGGCCGAGCGTCTTCTCCGGCTATTACAAGAATCCCGAAGCGACCGCCAAGGCGCTGAAGGACGGCTGGTTCCATACCGGCGATGCGGGCTACCTGCGCGAGGACAAGCACCTCATTTATTTGGACCGCGTCAAAGACCTATTGGAGTTGGCGACCGGCGACAAATTCTCGCCGCAGTATATCGAAGGGCGGCTCAAGTTTAGTCCCTACGTCAAAGACGTGATGGCGATTGGCGGACAGCAGCGCCCGTACGTGACCGCGATCGTCAACATTGACTTTGCGAACGTGGGCCGATGGGCGGAAAAAAAGCGCATCGCGTTTACCACGTTCGTCGACCTCGCGCAAAAGCCGGAAGTATACGACCTCATCCGTCAAGATGTCGTCCGCGTGAACCAGACGTTGCCGCCGCCGGCCCGCGTGCGCAAGTTCGTCCTGCTGCACAAAGAGTTCGACCCCGACGATGCCGAGCTGACGCGCACGCGCAAGCTGCGGCGCAATGTCGTCGAGGACCGCTACCGCGAGATGATCGAGACGATGTACGCGGATGGGACCGAGGTGCGCGTGCGCGCCGCGGTGAAATATCGCGACGGCCGCGCCGGCATTATCGAGACGGCGGTGCGCGTCTGCGCGCTGGAGGAGTGAATGAACTGGGAGTTGTTCCCCCAATTTTTTGCCACCGGAATACTTACCGGCGGCGTGTACGCGCTCGTCGCGCTCGGCTTGGTGCTGATCTACAAAGCGTCGCGGGTCTTTAACTTTGCTCAAGGGCATATCCTCATGGTGGGCGCGTTCATCGCGTGGTGGTTCACGGAGAATATGGGCATGTCCATCTGGGTCGCGTTTGCCGCCGCTATCGCGACGGCGGCGGTGCTCGGGCTGGCGATCGAGCGGGTCGCGCTGCGTCCGCTGATTGGGCAGCCGATCCTTGCGACGGTGATGATGACGCTGGCGCTGGCGCAATTCCTGCAAGGCGCGGCGATCATGACTTTTGGCGCGTACCAGCGTTCGCTGCCCGACCTGTTCCCGCTGCAACCGATCATTCTGGGCGATGTGCGGCTCAAGCTGAATCTCGTGCTCGCATTTGCGATGACGATGCTCGGTTTCGGCGCGTTCGTGCTTTTCTTTCGCTTTACGCCCAGCGGGCTGGCGATGCGCGCCGCAGCCGAAGACCACCAGCTCGCGCAAAGCACGGGGTTGAGCGTGCCGCGTATTTTCGGGATGGCGTGGGCGATCGCGAGCGTGGTCGCGACGGTGGGCGGCGTCTTACTCGCAAGTATCAGCGGCCTCGAAGTAACGCTCGCGATCATCGCGCTGAAAGCATTTGCCGCCGTCCTGTTCGGCGGGCTGGAATCTATTCCGGGCGCGATCGTCGGCGGACTGACGGTGGGCGTCATCGAGAGTCTCGCGGCGGGCATGCCGCTCGACCCGGCGATCCGCGCGCTCAATCTCGGCGATATTGCTCCCTACGTCTTTATGCTCCTCGTGCTCCTTATCCGCCCGGATGGTTTGTTCGGGTTGAAGAGAATTGAGAGAATCTAGTGAACACTAAACAGTAAACAGTAAACAGATGGCATACTGAATACTGTTCACTGTTCACTGTTCACTGTTTACTGGAGGTACAGTGGCGCTTCGGCTCGCGGGCGATTTCGACACAACGTACGCGCACGATATGGCGACGATCCGCAATCGCGGACAGTGGGTGATGACGATTGCGTTTTTGGTCGTGCTGTTCGCTTTGCCATTTTTCGCGAGCGGCCAAATTGTCGGCATCATTGACCTGATTGGCATCAGCATCATCTCGGTTCAGGGCTTGAACATACTGGTGGGTTACACCGGACAGATTTCGCTGGGCCAAGCCGCGTTCATGTCCGTGGGCGCGTACACCTCGGCGGTACTCGTCAAAAGCGGCATGCCGTTCTGGTTCGCGTTCCCCTTGGCGGGCTTGGTCGCCGGGCTGGTCGGACTACTGTTCGGTCTGCCGTCGCTGCGGATCAAGGGGTTCTATCTCGCGATGGCGACGCTCGCCGCGCAATTCATCATCCCGTGGTTCTTTCGCAACGTGCGGTCGGACCTGTTCGGCGGGATGCCGGGCTTGCAAGTGCCGCCGCCGCGCTTGGGCGACATCGTTTTCAATTCGCAGCAGACCATGTACTTTTTGATCGTCGGCACCGCGGTGCTGTGTACGATCGTCGCCAAGAATATCGCGCGCACGCGCCTCGGACGCGCGCTCGTCTCCATCCGCGATAACGACCTCGCCGCCGAGGTGCTCGGCATTCAGGCATTTGGGTACAAACTGCGCGCGTTCTTTATTTCCGCGTTCTACGCCGGATTGGCGGGCGCGCTGTGGGCGCACTATGCGCGCGCGATCAACCCCGAGCAGTTTTCATTGGTGGATTCGGTCTGGTATCTCGGCATGGTCGTCGTCGGCGGAATGGGCAGCGTGCTCGGTCCGATTCTCGGCGCGACGTTTGTGCGCTTGCTGCACGAATTCACGATTCAGTTCAGCCCCGCGCTCAGCAACATGTTCCCGCAGTTTGAAGCGACGATGCTCGCCGCGTTAGGCCCGATGCTCTTTGGCGTCGCGCTGATGTTGTTCCTCGTGTTCGAGCCGCGCGGGCTGGCGCACCGTTGGGAACTCTTGAAAGCCGCGTGGCGGCTGCGCCCGTTCGCGAGATAGAAATTGGAGATTGGAGGTGATTTCGGAATCCGAATCGTAAAACGTAAAACGTAAATCGTAAATCGTAAATCGTAAATGGACAAGGAGGAGGAGATGAACAAGAGAATCGTTTTGATCGCGCTCGTCGCGCTAGCGCTCGTGGCATTGGCGGGCTGCGCCGCACCGACGCCGACCCCCGTGCCGCCGACCGCCGTCCCGCCGCCGACCGCGGCCCCGCAACCGACCAAGGCCCCGGAGCCGACTAAGGCGCCGGAGCCGACCAAGGCCCCAGCGGCGACGACCGCGCCGACCGCCGCGCCGCCGACGGCGGCGCCCAAGCCGGCCGTCCGCACCAAAGCCAATCCGGGAGAGACGATCACGTTCTTCCACTTTGGCGATGTCACCGGCCCGTACGCGGGCATCACGACCCCGCTCGTCAGCGGCTTTAACGACGCCGTCAAGTACTACAACGACAAGGGCGGCATCCGCGGCGCCAAACTCGCCATCGAATGGGCGGACACCGGCGGCAAGCTGGAGAACGCGATTTCGACCTACAATCGTTTCCGCGAGAAAAAACCCCTCATCATGTTCATGTACGGCTCGCCGGAAACAGAAGCATTGCGCGATCGTTTGATCGAGGACAAGATCCCCGCCGTGACCGCCGGCGTGAGCGGCAAGGGCTTGTATCCGCCGGGCTACGCCTTCGCCGAAGTGCCGATTTACTCCGATCAGTTCGGCCTGTTCGTGGACTGGCTCGTGGCGAACTGGGCCAAGGTCAAACCGACGAAAGGCCAGAACACCGATGTGCCACGCATTTCCGTCTTGACTTGGGATACCGCGTACGGCAAGGGCGCGCTGACCGCCGAGTCCCAAGCGTATGCCGAAAAGAAGGGCGTGAAAATCGTCGGCCAGGAATTGTTCGCGCAGGGCGCGCCGGATGTGACCACGCAGATCCTCGCCGCCAAGAAATCGGGCGCGAACGTGCTCTACACGAACACGCTCGCTCACGGCCCCGCGCAGATTCTCAAGGACGCGGTCTCCCTCGGCGTGCGCGACGAGTTCATGATCGCGGGCAACAACTGGGCGCTCGATCTCTCGATGATGGCGCTGGCGAAGGACGCCGCCGAGGGCTTTTACGGTCCGCTGCCCAACTACTGGTATGATGACGCCAATCAAGCGGGCATCAAGTTGGTCGAAGAGCAGTTCAAAGCCAATAACCGCAAGCCCGCCGAGCACAGCGTCGGCTACCTGCTCTCGTTCGCGTTCGTGGACGCGATCAGCCAGGTCATGGAAAAGACGATTGACCGCGTCGGTTTCGACGCGCTGACCGGCGTCGCCATTCAGGAAACTCTGGCAGGCATGTCGGAGCTAAAGGCACTGGACGGCGTGATGGTGTTGCAGTACGGCGCAGACAAGCGCTCGCCCAGCAAAGCGCGCATTGTCCAGATTCAAAAAGGCAAGTTCGTCGCGTTGACGGATTGGCTCGTCGCGCCGGATTTGCGGCCCAAGTAGGAAACATGTAGATAGGGAAATAGGTAGGCAGGTATACACGTACCTGCCTACCTGTCTACCTGTTTACTTGTCTACCTCACCACCATGCTCAAACTCAACAACATCGAAGTCGTGTACAGCGATGTAATCCTCGTCTTGCGCGGCGTCTCGCTCGAGGTGGGCGATGGCAAGATCGTCGCGCTGCTGGGCGCGAACGGCGCGGGCAAGACGACGACGCTCAAGGCCATCTCCGGCCTGCTCCACACCGAGCTGGGCGAGGTCACCCGCGGCTCGATCGAGCTAGACGGAACGCGCATTGACCGGCTCGGCCCGGAGGCGATTGTCCAGCGCGGACTGATCCAAGTGCTGGAAGGCCGCCGCCTTTTCGCGCACCTTTCGGTCGAAGAAAATCTGATCGTCGGCGCGCTGGGGCGGCGCAACGGCGCGAAAATCAAGAATGAGCTGGACACGGTCTATCACTTTTTCCCGCGCCTACGCGACCTACGCGGCCGCGTCAGCGGCTATCTCTCCGGCGGTGAACAGCAGATGGTCGTCATCGGGCGCGCGTTGATGGCGCACCCCCAAGTCATGCTGCTTGACGAGCCGTCGCTCGGCCTCGCGCCCCTGTTGGTCGAAGAAATATTTCAAGTCATTGAGCAGATCAACCGCGAAGAAAAAACCTCGATTCTCCTCGTCGAGCAAATCGCACAAGCCGCGCTCGACATCGCCGACTATGGTTACGTGATGGAGACCGGGCGCGTCGTGCTCGACGGCCCCGCCGAGCGACTGCGCGACAATGAGGACATCAAAGAGTTTTACCTGGGGCTGACGCAACTTGGCGAGCGTAAGAGCTATCGCGAGGTCAAGCATTACAAGCGCCGGAAACGCTGGCTCGGATAAGTGCCAATGAGCCAATGGGCCAATTGCCCAATGAGCCAAAGGGGGCGCGTGATGAGACTGCGGTCATCCAAAGGCGAAAACATCCGCGAGAGAACCTTTCGCTTTGGCGTGCGAATTGTCAAGATGGTAAACCGGCTGCCCCGAACGGTGGCCGGTTTCGAACTGGGGCATCAAGTTATTCGCTCAGGGACAGGTATTGGCGCAAACATCGAAGAAGCTGATGCTGCCGAGTCCACAGATGATTTCGTTCACAAGATGAAACTCTCCTTGAAAGAGGCGCAAGAAACTCGCTTTTGGCTTCGAACCATCATCGAATCCGAAATGCTCACGGATGATGAGACGAAAGCATTATGTGTCGAAAGTGATGAGTTGGTCCGAATCATTCATACGATCGTCAACAACACGTTGAAAGGACAATGAACCAATTGTCCAATAAACCAATGAACCAAAGCGCCCACCAAGTTTGAACTGGTTTTATTTGGCTCATTGGCACATTGGACAATTGGCTCATTGGTTTTGGCACATTGAATTCACATATTGTGGGCTGGGGCAAGTATCTGCCGGCCAAAGTCATTACGAATGCCGAACTGGCGCAGAGCGCGGGCATTGACGCCGCGTGGGTCAAGGAACGCGTTGGCATCGAAGAACGCCACGTCGTCGAACCCAAACAGGCCAGCGCGGATATGGCGACCCGCGCCGCGCACGCCGCGCTCGAACTCGCCGACATTTCCCCGTCGCAACTCGATCTGATCATTGTCGCGACCAATACCCCCGATTACCTATTCCCGGCGACCGCGTGTATGGTCCAAGACGCGCTCGGCGCGGACCACGCCGCCGCGTTCGACCTAGCCGCGGGCTGCTCCGCGTTCGCCTATGCGCTCGTCACCGCCGACCGGTTCATTCGCACGGGAGCGTATCGTTACATTCTCGTGATCGGCGTAGAGACCGTGTCGCGCATTCTCGATTGGCATGATCGCAATTGCGCGTATTTCGGCGACGGCGCGGGCGCGGTGGTTCTCGCGGCGAGCGAGCAGCCGGGCGGCTTGCTTTCGTTTGAGCTAAGCTCGGATGGTTCCGGCGGCGACCTCCTCATCCTGCCGGGAGGCGGCAGCCGTTATCCGCCAAGCCAAGAGGTTTTGGAGCGCGGGATGCAGTATGGGCGAATGGACGGGCGCGGCGTCTTTCGCTACGGACTGCGCTCGATGACGCGCATGGGGCAGGTCGCGCTCGCCAAAGCGCGGCTGACGATTGACGACATTGACCTCTTTATCCCGCACCAAACTAATTTGCAGTTGATTCAGCAGGTCGCACAAAAACTACACGTGCCGGATGCAAAAGTATTTGTCAACATGGCCCGCTATGCCAATATTTCTTCCGCCGCGCTGCCGGTCTCGCTCTGCGACGCGATCGAGCAAGGACGCATCAAGCCGGGAGATCGCTTGCTCATCACGACGTTTGGCGGTGGATTGACTTCGGCGGGGCTAGTTTGGCAATGGTCGCAGCCCTTGCCGCTCAAGCCGATGCCGTTCGTCAAACGCTTTTGGCACGCGCTGCGGGACGCGCAAGCCGCGTTTCGCTCGCGGCTGTTCCGGCTGGAACATCGCGTCGATATGCTGACGCCGGTGGAAGAGGAAGAGCAAGAGCGAAAATGAGCGGAGAAAACGTCCAACCTTGCTTGAGAGAACAAGCGAACAGCATCCTCAGCCGGCTACTGCCCTCGCAACGCGAAGAGTTGCTCGTCAAGTGCTGGCTGTCGCACGACGCGCGCTGGTTCATGGCCGTCGCGCAAGAATATGGGATGGCGGTCGCGAACCGGCTCAACCAAATCGCGGCGCACGAGTTAGGCAAGGCCGAAGCGCAGCGCCTGGCGCGCGCGCTGGAATTATCACCGGTCAAAACGCTTGACGACTATTTGCTGGCGCAAGAAATCGGGATCGGTCTTTTCGGCCCTGACCTGCTGGATTACGACATCGTCAAAACGGACGACCGGTCGTATCAAACACAAGTGCGGCGCTGCTTTGCCTTCGACAACGCCGTCCGCGCCGGGATCGCCGGCGAATACGAGTGCGGCATCTTTGCGCGCATCACCGGCTGGCTGGACGCTTTCGGTCTGGAGCACGTGACTCGTCCATCCCTGGGCAAATGTCTCAAGGCGCAAGGGCAAGACTGCGTCCATACTGTCGCTGTCGGACGGTAGCCGTTGTTCATTCCTGTGGAAAACTGGTATAATCGGGCGCGGAGGGACTGGTGAACATGGCAAGCACATTGAGTCGCAAGCGGTTACGGCGCCCGCGCTCACTGGACGCGGTATCCGAGAAACCGAAAATAATGCCGTACAAACTCGAGGACCCAGAATGGCTTGAACTCGTGAGTCCGGCCATGGGTCGCTGGCTGAACTCCTGGTCATACCAAGAGCGAGCTCGTTACGCTGATCAGTACGTTGCCGTAAGCCGGGACAAGCGCGTGGTTGCGGCGGACAAATCCGGAGCTAGATTGCAGCGCAAACTGGACAAATTGGGCATGAAAAAGGTCTTGGTATTCTACAATGCGCATCCCGATGCCTACATCATCTACTCGTTTTGTCTATGACTGGCGAGAAATACGGCGACTAGATGGGTCATTAGCTTTGCGGCCCGAAATCCCCGTCTTGGTACAGGGCCGCGACGGGTTCGTGCCCCGCTATTTTCTCCTCGATAGTGGTGCTGACCTCTCTATGGCCCCTTACGAAGGGTGCCGGCAGATCGGTCTGCGCTGGCAAGAAGGAATTCCGACCACGCTCAGAGGTATCTCCCAGCGAAAGACGTGTTGGGTTCAAGGTCGAATCCATTGGGTGGACATCCTTGTCTCGGATGCTAACTTGATTCTGCATATCCCAATGGTGTTTGCGCGAGGGAAGGCGCCATTTGTCTTGGGCCGAGAAGGTTTCTTTGATGTGTTCGACGTCTCTTTCGCCAAGAACAGACGCCGAATCGTCTTGGAGCAAGTGATTCAACAAAGTCGAGAAGGAGCATCCAATGTCCCCCACTAAACGCAACTCCCTAAATCGAGAACTAGCTCAGTTCGTCAGGCACGCCTACGCGCACGCGCCTGCCGTGCAAAAGATCTTTGACGACGCCGGCATCAAACCGAAAGACGTCAAGACCGTCACTGATTTGGAGCGCGTGCCCGTGACGAGCAAAGACCGCCTCGCGGAGCTACAGCGCGAGTCGCCGCCGTTTGGCGGTTTCCTTGCCGTCAACCCGAAACGGCTTTCTCACATCTTCCTCTCGCCCGGTCCGCTGTTCGAGCCGCACGGCGCGGAAAAGGCGCTGACGCGCGTCGCGGCGGACGTTTTTCGCATCGCCGGTTTCAAGCGCGGCGACGTGGCCCTAAACACGCTCTCGTACCACCTCGTTCCCGCGGGCTTACTGCTCGACGCGGGGCTGCGACGCGTCGGCGCGTGCGTCGTGCCGAGCGGCGTCGGCAACACCGAACTGCAAGTCAAGATGCTGCTCGATCTTCAAGTGACGGGGTACGGGGGCACGCCGAGCTTTTTGATGATGATCCTAAAAAAGGCCGAGGAGATGGGCCTTACAGTCAAGACGCAGTTCGCGCTCAAGCGCGCGCTCTTCACTGCCGAGCCGTATCCCCCCTCGCTGCGCGCGCAATTCGAAGGCGTGTACGGACTCAAGACGCTGAACGTGTACGCGACGGCAGAGTTGGGATTTTTGGCCTACGATTGCTCGGCACAACAGGGCTTGCATCTGGCCGACGGCGTCGTGGTTCAAGTCTGCGATCCGACGACCGGCCAGCACGTCGCGGCGAACGAAGCGGGTCAAGTGGTCGTCACGACCTTTAACGAAACCTACCCGACGATCCGGCTGGGCACCGGCGATTTGGCGATCTATAACGACGCGCCCTGCGCGTGCGGAAACAAATCGCCGCGCCTCACGCTAGTCGGGCGCGTGGGCGATGCGGTCAAAGTGCGCGGCATGTTCGTGCATCCCAATCAGCTCAAACTGGCGATGAGCAAATTCCCCGCGATCGCGCGCGTACAGGGCATCGTCACGCGCCCGGACGTGCGCGACGATTTCACGATCAGGGTCGAATTGGCTGGCGAGGCGAGTGACGGCGACGCGCTCAGCGCGGGATTTGGGGAAACCGTGCGGAATGTTTGCCGCGTGGGCGTGGACAAGATCGAATTCGTGCCGCAGGGGACGATCGCGGCGGATGCCAAGTTGATCGTGGACGAACGCAAGTGGGAGTGAGGGCGTTTCGGGTGGCGGGCTTCAGAGCGCGCCACCCGCGTGGTGCATTGAAATGGCCGGTGGGGAATGCCGAAGGCGTCTTGGATAATTTTGTCTGCGTCGTGGCGAGTGGCGCGTGAACTAGCGGGGCTAGATCACGATGCGGCCTCATTGTACGCCGGCCGGCGCGCCGCCGCAATGGTACCTGGGTTGTAAGGAATCGTCCTACGCACTGGGTCGGCGCAATTTGCGCCGACTATTTTGTTCGAGGCAAGGTATGCTCGAGTTTCCTTTAAGCGTCTTGATTTTGATCGCGCTCGCGCTCTTTTTCGACTTTCTCAACGGGTTCCACGATAGCTCGAACATCGTCGCGACGATCATTGCCTCGCGCGCCCTCTCTGGTCGGCAAGCCCTCGCCATTACGGCGATTGCCGAGTTTGCGGGGCCGTTCCTGTTCGGCGTCGCGGTGGCAACCACTTTAGGTCACGAGGTGCTTAGCGACAGCCAACTCAAGATGTCGGTCATTTTGGCCGCGCTGGTTTCCGCCATCTTGTGGAACCTTCTTACCTGGTGGCTGGGAATTCCATCGAGTTCATCGCACGCGTTGGTCGGCGGACTGATCGGCGCCGCGATGGTCGAAAGCGGGATCGGCATCATCAAGTGGGCTGGACTGGCCAAAGTCATCGTCGCGCTCCTTATCTCTCCCATAATCGGCTTGCTGATCGGTTATCTCTTGACGAAACTCGTGCTGTTTTTGGCGCGCGGCGCTTCGCCGGCCATCAACCTATTTTTCAAGCGGAGCCAGATCGTGACTGCGGTCGCGCTGGCGCTTTCGCACGGGACCAACGACGCGCAAAAGACGATGGGCGTCATTACGCTGGGACTGGTCACCTCGGGAGTGCTGAACGAATTCGAGGTGCCGCTTTGGGTCATCGCCATCAGCGCGGCCGCAATCGCTCTCGGCACGTGGACGGGTGGCTGGCGGCTCATCCGAACCCTGGGCAGCAAATTCTTCAAAGTGCGGCCGATTCACGGCTTTACAACGCAAATCGCTTCGGCGGGCGTTATCCTCGGCGCGGCCTTGTCGGGCGGGCCGGTCAGCACGACCCAAGTGGTGAGTTCGGCGATTATGGGCAGCGGTTCGGCGGAACGGATATCGAAGGTGCGCTGGCAAGTCGCGGGCGATATCGTCATGGCGTGGTTTTTGACGATTCCGATTTCGGCAGTGCTCGCGGCCTTGGTCGGAATGCTGTTGCGGAATTGGTTCTGATGGAATGGGACGCGGACGAGCGCGGACGAGCGCGGATTATTATTTTTTTCCGCGTTCATCCGCGCTCGTCCGCGTCCTAACTTGGTTGATACTGCACGACGCCACGCTTGGCGTTGACCAGCCACTTTGGGTCTTGCGCTTGGTTGCGTTCTGCCTCGCCGGGGCGCAAGCCGACGATCAGTTCCGCTTTGAGCGTTCGCAGCGCGACGAGCGGCGCGGGGAAATAGCCGACCGCCGCCGCAAAGGGCGTCGTCGGCAACCAATGGCAATCGCCCAACAGCCGCCGGTAATTCGCGTCGCCTTTGAAAATCACCAGCATCGCCGGCGCAAGTACGAGCCGCAAATCCTCGGGCATCTGGAAAAAGAACAGACTCGTCGTCCAGAACTCGTGCGTGCGAAATTGCAATTGCCCGGTCGCGCGATGCTGCGCGAGGCGTTCGCCGACGTGCCTCAATTCCGCCTCCGTGGATTGGGCGAGGGCCGCGAGCGCCGCATCGGCATCCTTGACCATCGCATCGGAAACGAAAAAGGGCTGGGGTTTCAGGTGCAGCATTACCGCGCTTGCCAACCCCTCGCGCAGCAAGAAATCCGCCAGCGCGAGATCGAACAGCAGCTCGGTCCCCGCGTTGTCGCAGACAAAATCCACTCGCCCGCCGCGCCGCGCGATCAAATGCTCCCAGACCCGCGCGCTGTCGTCCACCACCAGGTTGACGTGCTCCTGCTCCAGCGCGAGCGAGCCGGGCGTGGTGTGCGCGACCGCGTAGCTCAGGTCGGCGCGATTGCCCCACAAGCTCGCATAGAGCAGTGTGCGAAATTGGTTCTCCGGCGACTCGGGCCGGCGTTTCAAAATCGCGGCCAGGGCACGCGGCCCGGCGTCCGGTCTTAGCTCGCCATCTTTTTGATTCGCGTACGGATCGCGTTGAGACCCATCGCCCGGCTGAAAATATCCCGTCGCCTCTAGCACGCGCCGGTAAAAGAACGCCTCCGCCCAATACCACGGCACGTCGAGCCAGGTCTTGCCAACGAAGGGACGCGCGTGCTCGTCCCAAAACGCCCGGTCGGGCGACTCCGCCCGCAGCGGTTGAATCGTCCCCCCGATGATTTCCGCGCGCAGCGCGCGCAGCGCGTCGGCGGTCGCATGCGGAAAATCGTTCGCAGCAATCGTATCCTCCACGATGCGCGGGATGCGCTCCTCGAACGTCCGCCGCGCGAACGAGCCGGGTTCGGAGGTGAGGATGGGGGGCGGTAGCAGGGTCATGTCGAATGGGTTCATCATTTCGGCGTATGGGAGTGTGGGAGTATGGGAGTCCCCGCGCCCATACTCCCACACTCCCATACTTACAGAATCTTGCTCGCCAACTCCGGATCGCGCGGGTCCAACACGGGATACTCGCCCGTCACCAACTCCGGCGTCTTCAAGCCGCTGCCCGTGTTGAATAGGACGACCGTCTCTGCCGGTTTGAGAAAACCTTCCACCATCAGCTTCTTGTACCCCGCGTACGTGGCGGCCCCTTCCGGCGCGGCAAAAACCCCTTCGAGCCGCGCCATCGCGTACATCGCCTCGACGATCTCTTGATCAGAGACCATGACGCCCGTGCCGCCGCTCGCGCGCATCGCGTCGAGCATCAAATAGTCGGCGATCGCGACCGGGACGCGGATGCCGGGCGCGAGCGTGCGCGCGTTGGGCCATAGGTCGGCGTGACGTGCGCCGTCGTGGAATGCTTTGACGATGGGCGCGCATCCTTCTGCTTGAACGGAAATCATCTTGGGGCGTTTCGCGCCGATCCAGCCCAGTTGCTCCATCTCTTCAAACGCTTTCCACATTCCGACAATACCCGTCCCGCCACCGGTCGGATACAATATCGCGTCCGGCAACTCCCAATTGAAATGCTCGGCCAGTTCGTAGCCCATCGTCTTTTTGCCTTCGGCGCGATAGGGCTCCTTGAGCGTGGACACGTCGAACCAGTTGCGCGCGCTCGCGTTGTCGCGCACGATTTTGCCCGCGTCGTTGATGAGACCCTTGACGAGATAGACATGCGCGCCGTAGACGAGTCCTTCCTTCTTCATCATTTCCGGCGTGTCTTCGGGAACGAAGATATAAGCATCAATCCCGGCCCGCGCGCCATACGCGGCCAACGCCGCGCCCGCATTACCCGCGGACGGCATCCCGATCGCCTTCACGCCCAATTCTTTCGCCTTCGATACCGCCGCCGACAGACCGCGCGCCTTGAAACTGCCGGTCGGATTCAGCCCTTCCTCTTTGATAAATACCTTCCCCGCGCCGAACTCGCGGCCCAGGTTGTGCGCCGCGAGCAGCGGTGTATAGCCCTCGCCTAAGGTGACCACGTTCGCCGCGTCGCGCACGGGCATCACTTCGAACCAGCGCCACATGTTGCCGGGCCGCGTGCGCGCATCATCCCGCGTAAAACGCTTGCGCGCCGCGGCGAGATCATAGCGCGCGTACAGCACCTTGCCGCACGCGGGACACGTCGTGTGAATCTCTTCCGCCGAATACGTCTGGCGGCAGTTCGTGCATTCGAGATGGCTCAGGTAGCTCTTCAAGGGGTTCTCCTGTGGAATGGTGAATTCAATGTATAACGAGAGGGCGCGGATGTCAAGGAACGGACACACCCTTGAAAATCCCTTTCACCTTTGGTACAATGACGCCCACTGAAATCCGTCGTGGCTTGTCTCCGCAAGCTGCAGGAGGAATTCCAATGGCCAAAGACTCGGCACACGAACCCGAACTGACCGAAGGCGAAGCGGTTAAGCATTTCGAGCGCGCAGCAAAGGACAACCCGGACGCGACCTCGCACTTTAACCTCGGCAGCGCGTATTATGTGGCCCACAATCTCGACGACGCCTTGCGAGAATTCCAGCAGGCGGTTGCGCTCTCGCCGGGGCTGGATCACGCGCATTATTATCTCGGCGTGATTTACAAGGCCCGCGGCGACCAGGGCAAGGCGCGCGAGGAATTGGAAAAGGTCGTCAAGGGTAGCGGGAACCCGCTGCTGAAGAATCAAGCTCAGATCCAATTAAAGTGGCTCAACGGCAAATAGGGGCGATGGCTATGGCCGATCGAATTGAGAAGGATTCGCTGGGCACGATCAATGTCCCAGAGAACGCGCTGTGGGGCGCGCAGACTCAGCGCGCGATTCAGAATTTCCCGATCAGCGGATTGAAACCATATCGCGCGTTTGTCTGGGCGATGGCGCTCATCAAGCGCTCCGCGGCACAGGTGAATCGCGACCTCGGTTTGCTCGATCCCCAGATGGCCGACGCAATCGTGACCGCGGCGCAAGAAGTGCTCGACGACAAGTGGGAATCGCAATTCGTCGTTGACCCTATCCAGGCGGGCGCCGGCACGTCGCACAATATGAACGTGAACGAGGTCATCGCCAATCGCGCCAACCAACTGCTGGGCTATTCAATCGAAGATGCGAAAAAACCGGTCAACCCTAACGACCACGTCAATATGGCCCAGTCCACCAACGATACCATCCCGACCGCGATTCGGCTCGGCGCGCTGTGGCGCCTGGCCGAACTGCTCGGCAAGCTCGACGCGCTCGCGGACGCGCTGGACGACAAGGCGCGCGAGTTTGACGCTATTGTGAAATCGGGGCGGACGCATTTGCAGGACGCGGTGCCGGTGCGATTGGGCCAGGAGTTCGGCGGGTACGCGCAGGCCGTGCGCTACGACCGCGAGAGGATCGTTACGGCGAGCGATCACCTACGGCGGCTCGGCATCGGCGGGACGGCGACGGGCACGGGGCTGAACGCGCACGCGGATTATCATCGGCGGATGATTGAGCGGATTAACGGAATAACGGATCTGCAAGTCCGCAGTTCGGGCAATCTATTTGAATCCATGCAATCTATGGCGGACGCGGCGGATTTTTCCGCGGCGATGAACACGCTCGCGCTCACGCTCACGCGCATCGCCAACGATTTTCGCCTGCTTGCTTCGGGGCCGACGACCGGACTGGACGAGATTCGCTTGCCCGCGGTGCAGCCCGGCTCGTCCATTATGCCCGGCAAGGTCAACCCGGTGCTCGCCGAGATGCTGAATATGGCGTGCTACCAAGTGATGGGCGATCATCTGACCGTTTCGCTTGCGGCAGCCGCGGGCCAACTGGAATTGAACGTGATGATGCCGATTCTCGCGTATAACCTGTTCCAAATGCAGGATATTTTGATCAACGCCGTGGATGCGTTCACGACCAAGTGCGTCGTCGGCATCACGGCGAATCGCGAAAAGGCCGAAGCGTGGCTGGCGAAGAGCGCGGTCCTCGTAACTGCGCTCAATCCGGTCATCGGCTATCTTAAAGCCGCCGAGGTTTCGAAAGAGGCGATGGCGCGCAACGTGCCAATCCGGCAGGTCGTTCTGGAAAAAGGGTATTTGACCGCAGCGCAGCTCGACCGGATCTTGGACGTGCGCGCGATGACGGAAGGCGGCATCATGGGTGTGGGCAGCGGAGGGTAGGGATGTGAATGCGGCGCTACAACGGATAGCGCGTTGGTTCAGATCGGACGGCTCCTCCGACGAACTTGCTTCACGACTCGCCGCCATCGTCACGTTTTCGGAAGACGCCATTATCGGCAAAGACCTCGACGGAATCATCACGACCTGGAACGCCGGCGCGGAGCGGCTCTTTGGCTACCGCGCCGCGGAAGCCATCGGTCGCTCGATTCGATTTCTCCTTCCTCCCGACCGAATCGGCGAAGAGCAGCCCCTTCTCGAAAAGATTCGGCGCGGCGAGCACGTCGCGTCTTTCGAAACCGTTCGGCTGCGTAAAGATGGCACGCCCGTTCCGGTCTCTATATCCATCTCGCCGATTCGCGACGCGTCGGGCCGGATCGTTGGCGCTTCGAAAATCGCGCGCGATATCACCGCGCGGAAAGCGGCCGAGGCGCGCATCCTGCGCCACAACCAGGAACTGCGCGCCCTCAACGCCGTGACGACCGCGATGAACGAGCATGCCGACCTCAAGACGATCTTGACCCGCGCGCTGCAAGAGATGGTCACGCTGGGCGGGGGTGATGTGGCAGAGACGCACCTCTGCAATTCAGAGAACGAACTGATTTTCACCGCGCACTATCGTCTCCCCGCGCGCTTTGTCGAAGGTTCGCAGAGATTCCACTTTCAAGCCCAACAGGGCATTCCCGGTCAAGCCCTGGCGCGCCGCGCGCCCGTCTTTGTCCCCGACATCGCGAACGAGCCGGCTTATCTGCGCCGCGATCTGGCCGCCGAAGCGGGTTTCCGTTCACTGTTGTGCGTGCCCCTCATCGGAGCGCAGAATCTGCTGGGGACATTTACCCTGTACAGCTACCAGCCGCGCGAGTTCGCCGAAGATAGTCGAACGCTCTTTATGATTATCGGCCGCCAATTGGCCGCGGCGGTGGAACGCGCGCGCCTGTACGAACAAGTGCAGCACCTCGCGGTCGCAGACAGCTTGACCGGCATTTCCAATCGCCGCCATTTCTTTAATCTAGCCGAGCGCGCCGTCAGCACGGCGCGCCGCTACAAACACCCCATCTCAGCCATTATGATTGACCTCGATCATTTCAAGCAGATCAACGATCGGTACGGGCACGCGACCGGCGATCAAGCTCTGCGGACCGTCGCCGAAGCGTGCCGCCGGCACATCCGCAGTGTGGACATCCTGGGACGGTATGGCGGAGAGGAATTCACGATTCTGTTGCCCGAAACCAATATTGCCAAGGCGCGCCAGGTCGCGGAACGGCTGCGCCAGTCTATCGCCGACACGCCGCTTGAATCCCCGCAAGGTCCGATCCGGCTTGCCGCGAGCGTCGGCGTGGCGACCAGTTCCGACAGCAAATTGGATTTGCTCGCTCTGCTGAACCACGCCGATCAAGCGATGTACGGCGCCAAGCGCGCGGGCGGCAATGCCGTCGTCGTGCAGATTGTTTAATGTAGGTCAAGATGCCATCTTGACCTACGGCCAACGGCTGTGCTATCATCTTCGTCAAATCCTCGCGGAAAATTCTTGGACGGGCCGCCTGTGTTTCGGCTCGGCCCGTTTACCCACATAAGGAGCGACCCAAAATGGCAAACCAAATCACTGCGAAGCAATTCGCCTCGTTCCAAAAGGACTTGGACGGCATCTCCAAGCGGACGATGGAAGAGCACTATAAGCTCTACCAGGGCTATGTGAACAAATACAACGAGATCATGAACAAGATACAAGCCCTGACCCCCGACGATTACAAAGCGGCCAATCCAACTTACTCGCTGATTCGCGAACTCAAGGTCGAACTCGCGCGCGCGGTTGGCGGCGTCAAGAATCACGAACTCTACTTTAACCATCTCGGCGGCAAGGGCGGCAAGCCGAGCGGCGCGCTGCTCACCCAGATCGAAACTGATTTCGGTTCGTATGACAAGTGGCTCTCCGACTTTAAGGCAACCGGCATGGGCGCGCGCGGCTGGGCCTGGCTCGCCTGGGACCGCGACTGGAGCTATTTGTTCAACATGATCGGCGACGAACAGTATTCATTCCCGGTCTGGAACGCGGTGCCGGTCCTCGCGATGGACTGCTTCGAGCACGCGTTCTTTATTGACTTTGGCGCCGCCAAAGCCGCCTACATTGACAAGGTTTTCGCGAACCTCGATTGGGCCGACGTCGAAAAACGGTTTCAGGCGTGGAGGACTTAATGGCTACGATGCAAGTGGCAGAACAACTTGCCGCAAAGGTCGAAGCGAAACACCGTCGCCTCGGTCTGAGTGATAACCAAGTGCTCGAAATGTACTGGTACATACTGCTCTCCCGCCGGCTCGACGAGCGGATGTGGATACTGCACCGGCAGCACGAGGTGGCGTTCCATATTTCCGGCATCGGGCACGAGGGCACACAGGTCGGCGCGGGGTTCGCCTTGCGCAAAGGGCACGATTGGATTCACCCGTATTATCGCGATATGGCGCTGGCGCTCGCGCTGGGCATGACGCCGCGCGATCTAATGCTGGCGCTGTACGGCAAGCAAGGCGATCCCGCGTCCGGGGCACGCCAAATGCCCGCGCACTATGGCAGCCGCGCGCTCAAAATCGTGACCGGCTCCAGCCCGGTGGCGACACAAATTCCGCAAGCGTCGGGCATCGGTTTTGCGATCAAGTACAAGGGCACCGACGAAGTGGTGCTGACGTGTTTCGGCGAAGGCGGCACGGCGGAAGGCGATTTTCACGAAGCGCTAAACTGGGCTGGGATTTACAAGCTGCCCGTGATTTTCCTCTGCGAAAACAATCAATACGCGATTTCCGTTCCAATGCACAAGGAAATGCCGGTGCAGAATGTGGCCGACCGCGGGGCCGCGTACGGCATGCCCGGCGTCATCGTGGACGGCAACGATGCGATTGAAGTCTATCGCGTGATCCGCGAAGCGGCCGAGCGGGCGCGCCGCGGCGAGGGCGCAACCCTCGTCGAGGCCAAGACCTATCGCCCGGTCCCCCACTCGTCGGACGACGACGACCGCACGTACCGGACGCGCGAAGAGGTCGAGGCCTGGAAGAAAAAAGACCCCATTTTGAAAATGCGGCAATATCTCGATAGCATTGGCTTGCTGGATGAGAAACGAGCGCAAGAATACGAAGCGCGCGCGAAAGAGGTCGTGGACGACGCGAACCAATTCGCCAAGAACGCGCCGTTCCCGCCCGCCGAAGCGGCGCTGGAACAAGTGTGGGGAGAATTGCCGAAACAGTCAACAGTGAACAGTAAACAGTAAACAGTCCGCTGCTCACTGTTCACTATTCACTGTTCACTGTTCACTGGAGTTTGACATGCCTACTTTGACAAACATCGAAGCAGTTACCCGGACACTGCAAGAAGAAATGCGGCGCGATCCGAATATTTTTATCACGGGCGAAGATGTCGGCGTGCGGGGCGGCGTCTTTCGCGCGACCAAGGGCTTGATCGAAGAGTTTGGCGAAAAACGCGTGGTGGACTCGCCGCTTTCGGAATTGTCCATCATCGCGATCGGCATCGGCGCGGCGATCTATGGGCTGCACCCCGTTTGCGAAATCCAGTTCGCCGACTATATCGCGCCGGCGTTCAACCAGATCGTGAACGAGGCGGCGCGTTTTCGCTATCGCTCGAACGGAGCGTACCCCTGCCCGATGGTGATTCGCACGCCGTATGGCGGCGGCATCGGCGGCGGCCTGTATCACTCGCAATCCATCGAGGCCTATTACTCACACGTGCCGGGTCTCTACGTGGTTGCGCCTGCGACGCCGTATGACATCGCGGGAATGCTGCGGTACGCGTTTCAGGTGCAGGACCCGGTGCTCTTTCTCGAACACAAAAAAGCGTACCGCATGATCAAGGGCGACGTGCCCGACGACTATTACACGATCCCGTTTTCAAAAGCGGACGTCAAACGCCAGGGCACCGACCTGACCGTGATCGCCTACGGCTTAATGCTGCACCTCGCGCTCGAAGCCGCGCAGCGCGTCGCCGCCGACGGCATCAGCGTCGAGGTAGTGGACCCGCGCACGCTCAACCCGCTCGACAAAGATACGATTCTCAGCTCGGTCAAGAAAACCGGCAAGGCGCTCATCGTCCACGAGGACAATTTCACGCTGGGACTCGGCGCGGAAATCGCGGCGCTCATCGCGGGCGAGGCGTTCGAATTTCTCGATGCGCCCGTCATGCGGCTCGCCGGCCCGGACATTCCCGCGGTCCCCTTCAGCCAGCCGATGCAGGATTACTTCATGCCCAACGCGGACAAGATCGAAGCAGCAATCCGCAAACTGGCGAGATACTAGCGTGAAACGTAAAACGTAAAACGTAACATCCGCTCTTTACGTTTTACGTTTTACGTTTCACGCCTTTGGAGTTTCACATGGCTACCAACGTCGTCATGCCCCAACTGGGTGAAAGTGTCGTCGAAGGAACGATTGGCAAGTGGTTCAAGCAGGTCGGCGACAAGATCGAACAATACGAACCGATCATGGAAGTTGTGACCGATAAGGTAACGACTGAGATTCCGTCGCCCGCGGCGGGCACGCTGTTACAGATTCTCGTGCCGGAAGGCGCGACTGTCAATGCGGGAACGGTGCTCGCGATGATTGGCGCGGTGGGGGAGCAACCTGCCTCACCCCCTACCCCCCAACCCCCTCCCCCCTCTCCTGGGCTTGAAGTTCAGCCCAGGAGAGGGGGGCAGGGGGGTGAGGCGCCGCACAACGGCCACGGTGCCAAGCGGCTTACCCCCGTCGTCGCGCGCATGATCGGCGAGCACAACATCAGCGATGCCGAACTCGCCACGATCAAGGGCTCGGGCGAAGGCGGGCGCGTCACGAAAAAAGATATTGAAGCATTCGTCGCGCGCCGCGGCGAACGGCCAGCCATCGCTGCGCCGACGACGGACGTGCCGCCGTGGGAGCAGCCGGGCACGGGCGAGTTGTTCCGGCCAACGGAAGAGATTTTCGGCAAACCAACCTCACCCCTAACCCCCTTGCCCCCTTCCCCCTCTCCTGGGCTTGAACTTCAGCCCAGGAGAGGGGGGCAGGGGGGTGAGGAGGTCATCCCCCTCTCCCCGATGCGCAAGGCGATTGCCGAGCACATGGTGCGCTCCAAGACCGTCGCGCCGCACGTCACAAGCGTACACGAAGCGGACATGAGCCGCGTGCTGGCGTACCAAAAAGCGCACGAGCAAGAATTCGCCAAGCAGGGCGTCAAGCTCACGTACACGGCGTTCTTTGCGCAAGCCGTGGTTGCCGCGCTCAAGGCCTTTCCCATCGTCAACGCATCGTTCACGGATCAAGGCGTGATGATGCGACGGAACTACAATATCGGCATTGCCGTCGCGCTCGAAGATGGGCTGATCGTTCCCGTGATCAAGAACGCGGACGAGAAGAGTTTGCTCGGCATCGCGCGCGCGGTGAATGACCTGGCGACGCGGGCGCGTGAAAAGCGCCTCAGCCCCGACGAAGTGCAGGGCGGCACGTTCACGATCACGAATTACGGCATCTTCGGTTCGCTCTTCGGCACGCCCGTCATCAACCAACCGCAGTCGGCGATCATGGGCACGGGGACGATTCAAAAACGCGTGGTCGTCATTAACGACGCGATCGCGATTCGCCCGATGATCTATCTCTCGATCACGATTGACCATCGCCTGCTCGACGGCGCGACAGGCGACCAGTTTATGCAAAAGGTGAAACGATTCCTCGAAGAGCACCCCGCCGAGTAAAACAAGGGAAGAAGAGCAGCTAGACAAAAAAGCCAAATAGCGCGATGATTCGAGTTGTACCAGACCTGTGAGGTTATGCGGCTGCGAAGCAGCCGAGGAAACCTCACAGGTCTGGAGCCACTCTGACGTTCAAAGGGGAGCGCGCCTATGCCTCAAATTGACCTCAGCTCGCTCAACTGTTTCTATTTTTTCCTCTTGATGCTCGGCGTCTTTTACGCGCTCGTGGTGATGATCGCCGGCGGGCTGCACTCGGTGCATCTACCCCTGCACGTTGATTTGGGAGACCTACCGCTGCACCTTCCGGGTGGCGTTGATCTCGCCGGTGCGGCCTCACACGACGTGAGCATCCTTTCGCTCAGCCCGATCTCTATCGCCGCGTTCGTCACGTCGTTTGGCGGGATCGGCATCATTGCCACGCAAGGATTTCGCGCCGACGGCGCGACGAGTTTGCTCTGGGCGATCGGCGGATCCATCGTCGTCGGCGTGGCCTCCCATGTCTTGTTCTTTTACATTTTTATCGCGCCCCAAGCATCGAGCGCCTTGAGAACAAGTGACGTCGTCGGCCTCACCGCGGAAGTAACCGCCCCAATTCCCGGAGACAGCGTCGGCGAAATCGCCTACGTCGCCATGGGCGAGCGGCACACGGCCACCGCTCGTTCGCACGATGGCAGCAGCATCCCCCGCGGATCGCTCGTCACGATTGAAAGTCTGGCTGGAACGGTGATGATCGTCAAGACTCGAAGTTAGAAATTGGACGTTAGAAGTTGGAACAAATCCAATCTCTAATCTCTAATATCCAATATCCAACCCAAGGAGCTTGCCATGGAACTCTTGTTTGCGGCGATTGCGGCGTTTGCGGTCATTTTTGTTCTGTTCGTCGTGCTGTTATTCATTGCGAGTCGCTACCAAAAAGTGGGCCCGAACGAGGCGCTCATCATCTCCGGGCGCGGGCAGATGCGCGTCGATCCAACGACGGGACAGAAAGAGCGCGTGGGCTATCGCATCGTCAAGGGCGGCGGTACCGTCGTCTGGCCCGTCGTCGAGCGGGCGGAACGCTTGTCGCTCGAAGTGATGACGCTCGAAGTGGAAACGCCGCGCGTGTACTCGTCGCAAGGCGTTGCTCTCACGGTGGACGGCATCGCGCAGGTCAAGGTGCGGAGCGATGAAATTTCGATTGCCACCTCGGCCGAACAGTTCCTGTCCAAATCCACCGAAGAGATCAAGCAAGTCGCGCTGCAAACGCTCGAAGGTCACTTGCGCGGCATCGTCGGCACGTTGAGCGTCGAGGAAATCTACAAAGATCGAGACCGCTTTGCGCAGCGCGTGCAAGAGGTTTCCGCGGGCGACATGGCGAACATGGGTCTCGGCATTATCTCGTTCACGATCAAGGACATCAAGGACGATCAAGGGGTGCAAAAGGCGGCGTATGACGCCGAGGTGAACAAACAAAAAGCCGCGGCGGAACTCGCCTACCCGCTCCAACAAAACAAAACGAACCAAGAAGTCAAAGCTGAAGAAGTTCAGGTCGAAGTTATCGCGAAAAAGAAGCAGATCGAGGTGCAGGAGCAAGAGGTCGCGCGGCGCGAAAAGGAACTCGAGGCGACGATCCGCAAGCCAGCGGAGGCCGAGCGCTATCGCATTCAAACCATCGCCGACGGCAACAAATATCAGGCGGTAACGACCGCGGGCGGGCAGGCGGAGGCGACGCGCGTCATCGGGCAAAGTGAGGCGGATGCGAACAAAGCGCGCGGCTTGGCGCAGGCGGACGTGATTCGCGCCCAGGGTCTGGCAGAAGCCGACGCGAATAAAGCGCGCGGTTTGGCGGAAGCGGATGTGATCCAGGCGCAAGGTTTCGCCGAAGCCGAAGCGATGAAACGCAAAGCGGACGCGTGGCTGCAATACAATCAAGCCGCGATCATCCAGCAGTTGATCGAGGCGTTGCCCAAAGTTGCCGCGGCGATTGCCGAACCGCTCTCCAAGACTGAGCGCATCGTCGTCATCAGCAACGGCAGCGACGGCAGCGGCGCGGGTGCGTCTAAGGTTTCGCAAGATGTGGCAAACATCATCGCCCAGGTGCCCGCGACCGTCGAGGCATTGACTGGCGTGGACTTGATTGCGACGATCAAGGACTTGCCGCACGTAAAATCTAGCCGACCTGACGAAACGGAGAAAAGTTGAACCCGCTCGACACCGTTCGCATTCTCTCGGAAGAAATCGGCCCGCGTCCATCCGCTTCGGCGAACGAACGCCACGCCGCCGACTGGGTGGCGCAACAGTTGCGCGGTCTCGGCTTTGCCGTAGAGTGCGAGCCGTTCCGCGCCGTCGCGTCGTTCTCGTACGCGTACGGAATTTTCTTCGGCTTGTTCGTCGTCGCTGCGGCGGTGTACCCGGTCAGCACGCTTGCCGCTGTGCTGCTCTGCTTTGCCGCTCTCGTGCTCTTCGCGCTAGAGGCGAGTAGCGTGGAGGTTTTGACCCGCATCTTGCCAAAAGGCACGAGCCAGAACGTCGTCGGCGTATTAAGACGGCGCGGCGCGGTCAAGCGCAAGCTCGTGTTGACGGCGCACCTGGATTCGGCGCGCAGCGCGATTTTGTGGCATCCGCGCATCGTTCCCCACTTTCGCACGATCTTTCTCCTCATTGCCACCGCGATGCTGGCCGAATTCGCGCTCTACGCGGTCGGACTTGTCACAGGCGCGAGTTGGGTGTGGGGCGTATCGCTTGTGCCCGCCGCGCTCCTCGCGCTCACCGTCTTGATTTTCGTGGACCGCGAGACGCGCTACATGCACACACGCGGCGCAAACGACAACGCGAGCGGCGTCGCGTTGATGCTCGCGACCGCCGCGAAACTGGCACATGAGCCGCTTGCCGAAACCGAGGTGTGGGCGGTCGGAACCGGCTGCGAAGAGAGCGGAGCATTCGGCATTCTCCGCTTTTTGGAGCGACACCCGTTCGACAAGACGGCGACCCTGTTTTTGAATTTTGACAACATCGGCGCGGGGCGCGTTTCGTATGTTACCGGCGAGGGCCTGTTGTTTACGTTGAAAGCCGACGAGCAGTTAGTGGAAATTGCGTCCGCCGTCGCGGAGGACGCCGCGCCCATCGTCTACAAAACTTTGCCGACGGACAATACGACCACGTTGACCAAGGGCTATCGCGGCATGTCGCTCATGGCATTTGATTCACGCGGCGTGCTGCCGAATTGGCACTGGCGGACGGACACAATCGAGAATGTGGATTCGCACACGTTAACGCGCGCCGTAGATTTCGCCGTTAGAATCGCGCGGCAGATAGATGAGAGTTGAGTGAGGAGTTGTTGATCTTTCGCAAAGGAAAGCCGCAGGGGCAAAATCGGCGTTGGAGTCACGATGACACGCGATGAAATTCTGCACGCGCTCGAACAGGACCGGGTAAATCTACAGACCGCGATTGCAGAAATTCCAGATGAGATGCTGGTGACGCGCCCGGCGATCGAACAGTGGAACGTCAAGGACTTGCTGGGGCACATCGCCTTGTGGCAGCAAGTCGCCATCCAATTCATTCGCGATTACCGCGCCAGCGGGTCGCCGAAGGGGCTTGGTCTGAAAGATGACGCGGCGGTGGACGAGTACAACCAACGCGGCGCGGCGTTCCGGCGCGACTGGCCGCTCGAACGCGTCCGCGCCGAACTCGACGAGACGCAGCGCGAACTGATCGCCGCGGTTCAAGCGTTGACTGACGAAGATTTGAACAAACCCTTGCCCGCGCCATGGGACAGCACAACGACGCTCGAATGGCTGATTGCCATCAACTCGTATGCTCACGAACCGGAACACGTCGCGCAGATTCGTCAGGTTTCAGGTCTCAAGTCACAGGTCACATGAAGATCGAACTGGTCGAGAAACTCTACCGAAACCGCGACGAACTATGGGGCGTCGTCGAGGGATTAACGGACGAACAAATCACAACCATCCCCGTCGTCGGCGAATGGACGATCAAGGACGTAGTTGGGCACGTTGCCTATTGGGAAGGCGTGATCCTCGACCACGTGCGCGAATCGTATGCCGAGGGTCGCCCGCGGCCCATGCGCGACGACGAGAACGACGACATCGTCAATCCCCGCGAAGCCGCCAAACGCAAGAACCGGCCCTGGGCGCGCATCCGCGCCGAGTTCGCGAACGTGCGCGCCGCGCTCATCGGCAAGGTCGAGCGACTGAGCGAAACAGAGCTGGAGTTTCAAGTGCCCAACCCGTGGTGGAACCAGCACGGCTTTTACTCGGTCGCGCAGATGATCGAGGAAGATGCGCTTGGGCACTGCCGCGAGCACGCGGAACAGATTAAGAACTGGAGGTTAGAAATTGGAGACTGCGGAGCGTCCCGTAGGGATTAGAGACTGCGGAGCGTCCCGCAGGGATTAGAGATATGCTCGCGAGTTTCATCCGGCGATACGGTTCTTTCCTGGCGCGGATCGGCGCCGACCCCAACGACAGCGATCAAGTGCGCGTCAACAAAATATTCTTCTTGTCCATCGCCCCGCTCACCATTCTCAGCGGTATTCTGTGGGGCCTCATGTATTTCGCGTTCGACGAGCCAGTCGCGGCGTCCATTCCCCTCGGTTATTCGGCGCTTTCGTTCACGAGTATCGTGATCTTTGCCCGCATTCGGCATTATGGATTCCTAAACGTGACGCAACTTGCGTTGATCTTGCTCTTGCCCTTTGCGCTGCAAATCGTCTTGGGCGGTTTCGTGAACTCGAGCGGCGTCGTGTTGTGGTCGCTCCTGTGCCCTTTTGGCGCAATCGTCTTTTCCGGTCCACGGCAGGCGATCGGATGGTTCATGGCGTATCTCCTCACCGTGGTGGTCAGCGGAGTTCTGCAGCCTTACGTCCGCCCCACCAACAATCTCTCTCCGGGTATCATCGTTTTTTTCTTCGTCATGAACTTTGCCGCGATCTCGTTGATTGCGTTTGTGCTGATCAGCTTTTTTGTACGCCAGAAGGACGCGGCGTTCGGCTTGCTCCGCGTCGAACAGGCCAAGTCCGAGAACCTGCTGCTCAATATTCTGCCGAAAGAAATCGCGGCGCGGCTCAAGAATCAAGAGCGCACGATCGCCGACTATTTCGGCGAAACGACGATCCTCTTCGCCGACTTGGTCAACTTTACGCCCCTGGCCGCGACGCTCTCGCCAACCGAAATGGTCGAGTTGCTCAATCAGGTTTTTTCGCGCTTTGATGCGCTCGTCGAGAAACACGACGTCGAAAAGATCGAAACGGTGGGCGACGAATACATGGCCGCGGCCGGCGTGCCCCGCCCGCGCGCCGATCACGCGCAAGCCATCGCGCGCCTCGCACTCGACATGTGCGATTACCTCGCCTCGCTGCCCAGCCAGTACGACCACCGCCTCGATTTTCGCATCGGCATCAACTCGGGACCCGTCATCGCCGGCGTCATCGGACGCAAAAAGTTCGCGTACGAGTTGTTCGGCGATACGGTCAATACGGCGAACCGCATGCAATCGCACGGCGTCGCGGGGAAAATCCAGATCTCACCCGAGACCTATGAGCTGATCAAGGACGATTTTGTCTGCGAGCCGCGCGGGAAGCTGACCATCAAAGGCAAAGGCGAGATGGAGACGTGGTTTCTGGTCGGGGAGAGAAGCCAACCAGGCAATTAGCAGGCACAATCGCACCGGACGGGCAGGCACAATCGTACCGGACGGGCAGGCACAAGGCACTGCCCCTACGAATTCGCCAACAGAATCTTGCCTTTGGAGATGAAATGCCCAAACAAGTTACAATGTACGTACGCTCAACCTGAACGACTTGCCGACACGCGCAAGAGTTTCTTGCCGAAAAGAAAATCGCGTATGAAAAGCGCGATTTTTTCAAGCAGCCGTTCACGGTAGACGAATTGCGTTCGCTTTTGGAATCGCTCCACCTCACCGCGCACGATGTACTGTCTACCAAAAGTCCCGCGTATAAGGAAATGCGGCTAGGCGAGCGCGAGGTCGGCGAAGAAGAGTTGTTGAAGTTGATGGTGCAAGAGCCGCGGCTGCTGCGGCGACCGCTGGTCGTGGTGGATGGCAAGCCCATCATTGGGTTTGACCGCGCCGTGTTGAGCCAACGACTAAAGTAACTGCCACACAGGCAACCAAACTACAATACTAGCAAAAAAGTCACATTCGCGAGAACCTCCTCTTCTGCCGGCAAGTCGTTCATTTTTGTGGCTGCTCGCGCTACCCACTTCCATTCGTTCGGGTTTCAGTTATAATGGGTTTGCTCGGCAATTTCGGATCGCTTTCGACAGTTGGTATACGGTGCAGACCTATTGGCGCGTGATCGGTGTAACCTATCACTGTTTCCGCGAATGGGACCGCGGTGGTTTTCTCTCGCTGTGCGGCCAGTACCAAGTCCAGCGGGCCGGCTCTCGGCGCGCGCCGCCGTCCTACCTGCGCTGCGCTAAATGCGACGATGTAGCGAAATCAGATCAGTCAACTAGTCAATCAGTCAACCAGTCAATTTGGAAACGCTTTACCGGCTGACTAATTGACGAGTTGCCTGATTGACCCATTGACCCATTGACTGAATTCGGGAGAAGAGAAGGTAACGATGAACATTGCAGTGATGGCAGCCGGCGGTCTCGGCAGTTACTTTGGCGCGCTGCTCGCGCGCGGTGGACATGACGTAACTTTTATCGCGCGGGGCGCGCATCTCACGGCGATCCGCGCGAACGGGCTGAGCATCAAGAGTGCGCATGGCGATTTCGCGGTCAGCCAGGCGCAAGCCACCGACAATCCCGCCGAGGTCGGTCCGGTGGATTGGATTCTGTTCGCCGTAAAAACGTACGATACGCGCGCGGCCGCCGAAGCGATGCGCCCGATGGTCGGACCGGACACGAACGTGGTCACGTTTCAAAACGGCGTTGAGACGCACGAACAGGTCGGCGGGGTGATTGGGATGCAGCACATGCTCGTCGCGCCGACGCAGATCGTCTCGAACATTGTCGCGCCGGGCGTGATCGAGCAAAAAAGCCCCTTTCGAAGTGCAAACGTCGGCGAAGTCGTGAAAGCCGGTGTGACGCCGCGCGTCGAATGGTTCGTCGCCGAACTGAAAAAGCAGGGGATTGACGCGCACGCGGTACCGGATGGGTTGAAACCCTTGTGGCACAAATTCGTCTTTATCGCTTCGACCGCGGGACTAGCTTCGCTGGCACGCGCCGCGCCGTATGATCTGTTCCAATTGCCGCAAGCGCGCTGCGCGCTCCACCAAGCCATGGAAGAAGTTTACGCGGTCGGCAAAGCGCTCGACGTGCAGATGGACGCCGACATCGTCGAACGGCAATACCAATTCACGTTGAAACTCGGGCCGGGGGTCAAGCCCTCGATGCAACTGGATGTCGAGCAGGGCAAACGGCTAGAGATCGACGCGATGAGTGGCGCGGTCGTGCGGCTCGGCGCCGCAAAAGGCATCGCCACGCCGGTCCACCAGACGATTTACGTTGGATTGAAAATAGTAGACAAAGGAGCATCATAGTGGGTTCATGGTTCGCACTCATCGTCGCATTTGGGTTGACGGTTCCAGGTCTATACTTGCGTTTGACGGGTACGCACACGTCGGCGCCGCTCCAGTCCGTCGCGTTTGGGCTTGCGGTGTTGGGCGCGGCGTTTTTGCTGTCGTGGGCGGCCGAGGTCGCGCAGTTGGAGATTTCGCAGGCGCTCGCGCTGGCCGTGCTCGCGCTCATCGCCGTGCTGCCTGAATACGCGGTGGACTTGTATTTCGCGTGGACCGCGGCGGCCAAGCCGGAATACGGCGCGTACGCCGCCGCGAACATGACCGGCGCGAACCGGTTGCTGATCGGCGTGGCTTGGCCCCTCATCATCTTGATCTTTTGGCTCCGCAAGCGCAAGGACGTATTGCCCCTTGAACCGGCGCATCGCGTCGAACTGTCGTTCCTCGGCGTCGCGACCCTGTATGCCTTTCTCATTCCCCTCAAAGGGTCGTTTTCATTGCTCGACAGCATCGTCCTGCTGCCGCTCTTTGGCTGGTACGTATGGCGCGTCGCGCGCACGCACGCCGACCACCCAGAACTTGTCGGCCCGGCGGAGTTGATCGGACGATTACCGCGCGCGGCGCGGCGGGTCGCAACCGTGGTCTTGTTTCTGTTCGCGGGCGCGGTCATCTTTATGGTGGCGGAACCGTTCGCCGAGTCGCTGGTCGAAACGGGCGCGGCGCTCGGCTTTGATCGCTTTTTGCTGATCCAGTGGCTGGCGCCGTTCGCGTCGGAAGCGCCCGAGTTCATTATCGCCGCGCTGCTGGCGTGGCGCGGGCTGGCGACGGCCGGCTTCGGCGCGCTCATCTCGTCCAAGATCAACCAGTGGTCGCTGCTGGTGGGGATGATCCCGATCGCGTACGGCTTGGCCAGCGGGAACATCCTCAAGCCGCTGGCGCTCGACGCGCACCAGGTTCAGGAGTTGTGGCTGACCGCTTCCCAATCGCTGTACGCGATGGGCATCATGCTAAACTTGTTGATTTCGATCCGCGGCGCGGCCACGCTCTTTGTGTTGTTCCTCATCCAGTTCATTTTTCCGGGCACCCACATCCCGATCTCGATTGTGTATCTGGCCCTTGCCGCCTATCTCATCGTTCGCGATCGTGGGCACATCTTGCTCCTGTTGCGCGATGGACTGTGGAAGCAGGAGCGCGAACCGTTGGTGGCGGTGTCCGAGGCCAGCAGGTGACATCCGGCTATGCGCGTCACCGTCAAGCTCTACGGCAATCTAAAAAAATATCTGCCCGCGAAAAAAGAACTCGCGCAGATGGAAATACGGGAAGGAACGACGATTGCCGCGCTGCTCGCGCAACTGAACGTCCCGGACGGCGAGGTCTGGATGAGCGCGATTAACGATGCCGTGGTAGATGCGGCGACCGTGCTACACGACGGCGACTTGCTTGAGGTGTTTGAGCCGGTGGGCGGGGGAGGGGGAGAGGGGGAGAGCGGGAGAGGGGGCGCTGTGTCCCCCCTTCTCCCACTCTCCCCCTAGATCGAACACGCGGCCCAGCGACGCCGAGCCATTGAGTAATGGCTCGATCGCGGTGATCCAACGGCGCTGCACGAATGCCAAGCCGTGGCCGGTGCTCAGCGGGATGGACGATTCGACTCCAAAGGTGGTCACCTCGGTGAGCGTGACAAAATCTACGGCCAACGCGTTGAGGGTCTGCGTCCAATCTCCGGCGCATGCGACCGCGAGATTGCCGGCCAAGGCGAGCGGCGGCACGTACAGCAAGACGCGGTGCGGCGCCGATGTGCCGGGCGCGTTTGGGAGTTTCTTCACGGGCGACGCAATCCGCAGAATGGCGGCCATGATCATCCGCTTGTTCACCACCGCGCTCTCGAACGTCGCCAGTTCACGCGGTTGCTGATTCTCCCACTTGGACAGCGTGACGTGCTGGAGCGTCAAAAAGTCGCTTGTGGCGTCGTTGAAAAAATCCGCCAGCGACTGCGCCGGTACCGCCAGATCGCCATACCAGCGAAAGCCAGGAGTAAAAATCTCAAAGCAGTGTGTTTCGGTCGAACGCACAGCCAATTGAACTTGATCGGCGGGCGCCGTATCAAACGGGTGCGAACAAAGCATTGTATCGGATCACTCCTCTTTCGCCATTCTGGCGCGCAACGCCCCGGGCCGAGTTGACGACCAGGCCCGAACCCTCCCGGCGCAAAATCCGCACGCATACCCCCGCGATATGCGGATCGAACTGTTTCCCCGCGCACCGGTGGATCTCGGCGATGATTTCGTCCAGTCCCAGAGCGCGATGGTAAGGGCGGTCCGAGGCCATGGACTCGACCGCGTCACACACGGCTAGGATTCGCGCTTCCAACGGAATCTCTTCGCCCGCCAGACCGTCGGGATAGCCCTTGCCATTCCAATACTCGTGATGGCCGCGGATAAAGGGCGCGAGCTGCCGGAGCAACGCGCTGGTCTGCAAGAAATCCGAGCCGATGGTCGTATGGGCCTTGACCTTTTCATACTCCAGGCCGGTCAATTTGGCTGGCTTGTGCAAAATCTCTTCCGAGATGCCGATCTTGCCAATGTCGTGCAGCAGTCCGGCCTGGTGGATTTGCGTAATGCGTTCCGGCGGCAATCCGATTTCTTTGGCGACGCTCGTGGCGTACTTGGCGACCTGGATCGCGTGTCCCAACACATAGGGATCGCGGGCGTCAATGATTTTAGAGAGAGTCAGGAACAATTCGTCATTCATCTGGTGAATGGTTTTGTTGGCGTCGAGAATATGGCGATTGGCGATTTCGAGTTCCTGGTTCATCCGGCGGAGTTCGCCGATGCTTTGCGCCGTGTGATCGGTGTATTGCTTTTGCGCGTAAGACAGCATAAAGGCCGACGTGAGAACCACGACGATGCCCGGCAGGTCGAGACTCATATACGCGACCGCGATAAATAGACCCAAGAGACTCAGGACGACGTAATGCGGCGCGAGCCACTGGTATCGTTTGCGCCAGCCCGGAATCAGCCGGATACCTTCGGCCGAACTAATGCCCGCGGCGATCAAGCCCGTCTCGATCAGATAAAACGCCAGGCCCGCCGCCGTGACCAACCCGGTCAGCCAAAGGAATTCTAACGGTTGAAACGAGTTGGGGATGCGACCGACCACGAGCACGGGCGCACTCCCCGCGAGCACGTGGGTGGCCCAGTTGTACCCCGTTCGATAGGCCAACGGGCGACGCTGGAGATAATGCACCAATGCGATCAGCGCGCTCACCGCGGCGACGGCGGGAATGCCGGCGAGCAGCGCAGCCGCGAAATTGATCGCCATCGAAACCGAAACCGAACTCTCGCCGTAGAGATTCTTCACTTGGGGTAATTGCGCGACGAGGGCCAACCCGAGGAGCACGCCAATCGTCACGATCTCCGGCAGCGGGCCGCGCGCGAGGCCCACCATCGTCACCAGACTGCCCGCGGCGATCACGAGGGCCACGAGCGCGGCGAAATAGACTGGGTTTCGCTTGGGCGCGGCCGGGGATGGCTTGACGCGTTCGGGCTTGGGCGGCTCGCCGCCGGGAAGCGGAATCTCGGGCCGCGGGGTGAACTCGGGAATGGAAGGCGCGGTGAGCCGGTCGTCCTGTGGCATGAATTCAAGTTTGGCCGAATGCGGAATATCGCGGGCGCACGCGACGCGGTTGCGTCCCTGGAGTTTGGCCTGGTACACCGCGATATCGGCCTGGTGGATCAGATCGGTCGGCGTGACGCCATCTTGCGGATAGCACGCCACTCCAAAACTCATCGTGACGTGAATGGGCGTCGAGCTGGGCGCCGCAGGAAATTCGGTATTCTCGACCGTTGCCCGAATGCGCTCGGCGATTTTGCGCGCTTCCTCCAACTCCGTTTCCGGCAGCGCGATCGTAAACTCTTCGCCGCCAAAGCGGCCGGCCGTGTCATACTCGCGCAGTGACGAGTGGATGATCTTGCCCACGCCGGCCAACACCGCGTCGCCCGCCAGGTGCCCGTAGGTATTGTTGACGTTCCGCAAGAGGTCGAGGTCGGCCATGATGAGCGCGAGGGGCCGGCTGAAACGTTGGGCGCGCTGCATTTCCGCGCCGAACAACTGCCCAAAGTGCCGCGCATTCCAGAGACCGGTTTTGGAATCGGTCGAGGCCTCCATCTTGAGCTGCGGGACCTTGAGCGCCTGATAGATCAACAGGATCGGCGCGAGCGCGGGCAAAATGAGCAATGGGTGGACCGCCCAAAGGACCGCAACCGTCACGCCCATCAAAAGCAGAATCCAGTCCGTCAAGAGGTTCTCAACATTCAGAATGCCCGAGTCGTGCAGTGAAACGCGGCGCGCGGTGAGCACGGCAATGCCGACTAGCGTATGATTGAGCAGCAAGTAAATGACCGAAGCCCCCACCGCGGCGATCAGCGGCCGCGGCGAAACGATCAATGTCACGTTTCCGGCGACCGCGACAAACGCCCACTGCGCGAGCGCGGCGGCCAGGATATGCGTCGCGATGTTAAAGGGCTGGAGATACCAGTTGCGAAGCCGGGCGCTCTTGGCCCAGCGCTCTTTACCCCACTCGACCAGGTGCGGGATGGCGACCAGGAGCACCACCAGAAGCGGCGACAGCACCAACACGCCCGCGAAAATGAGGACCGGCGTAAAATGATAGGATTGGTGACCCGGCGCGCGCGCGGCGTACAATTGGGCGAGCGTCGCCAGGATGACCAAGCAGCCAAAGGTCAGCAGGTCCGCTTGGCTCAGCGAGAAACTCAAAAGAGCGTATGTGCTGACGGCAATGCCGGTTAGCCAAACGCAGACGATATAAAGCCATGCTCTCCGCGACATTTCAATCCCCCCGTCTGATATAGAACGGGGCAAGGACGTTCATCCCTGCCCCAGTAGTTGCTAACGCGCTCGGCAGGATGACCGGGTTACGGTCCCCAGTAATCGCTGTCCCAATTCACCGAATCCCAATTCACCGAGTCCCAATTCACCGAATCCCAGTTGACTGAGTCCCAGTTGACCGAGTCCCAATTGACGCTCTTCCACAAGACCGGCGCATCGCCGGTCCACAACAAGCGACTGGCGGCCAGGCCGGTGTTCGAGCTTTGGGTTGTCGTTCCGCGAATCGCCGCATAGATATCGAGATAACCAAAGCCCGCCTTCATCGAGCTGTAATTCTTCCAAGCGCGGTTCGCGGTGAGCATCAAGCGATATTTGACCTGGTCGGGCGTAAGGGTCGGTTCGTCTTGCAGCAACAACGCCGCGGCGCCGCTGACCATCGGCGCGGACATGGATGTGCCGGACATCCGAAAGTACGATGTGCCCACTTTGTTCGCGCCGTGCAGCCGGCCGATGGTTGTCTTGTCGGCGTTCGTCAGTAGCGACACAATGTTGGTCCCCGGCGCGACCAGCTCGGGCTTGACGCCGCCGGTCTCGGTGGCGCCGTACGCGGAGAACGCGGCAATTGTGTCGTCGGCAAGTTTCGCCGTGCCTTTGTCGTCCGTTGCGCCCACGCTGATGACGAATGGATCATTCGCCGGTGGATAGAGAATCGGCTTGCCGTTCACCGTCGCCGGATTGTTGCCGACCGAAGCCACGACGACAATGCCATTGAACCACAGGATTTCGGCCGCGGCGTCGAGCGGACTGGTGTGGTAGGACTGCGCCATCCGCGAGTTCAGGGAAAGATTTACCACACGCGTGTTGTATTTGTCCTTGGTCTGGAGCACATATTGCAAGCCGGCCACCACGTCCGATTCGGTGGAAACGCCGAGGTCGTTGCTGACGCGAATATTGAGAATGTTGGCCTTGGGCGCGATCCCGATGTACATGCCGTTCGATTGAGTGCCGTCGCCCGCGATGACGGTCGCCACAAAGGTGCCGTGCCCGTACACGTCCGCGGCGCTGTGATAACCATCGTTAAAGTTCACGCTGGCGATCAGCCGTTGGTCGAGGTCACGATTCTTATAAACGCCGCTGTCCACCACCGCAATCGTCACGCCTTGCCCTTGAAGGTAAGCGGGAGCATCGTTCCAGACCGACGGCGCGCGCACCGCCGAGGGATAAACGGTCTTGAGTTTGCTGCTGTCTATGAATCCTTTGGGCGGCGACGCTAACGCGGGATCGGCATAAGTGCCGACGCCGCCGGGAACGCTCGTCACCCGCAAGCCGATCGCGTCGTAATAGACCTTTTCCCAACTTTGGAACCGGGTTTGATCGAGCGCGATTTCGAGCCTGTTCTCAAAGTCGGCCCACTGCCAGGTATGGTTGTTGGTGATGTCCACGTACATCGGGCCAGCATTCAATTTGCCGACAAAGTAGTCGAACGCGTTGGATTGGACGTTATACTGCTGCAGTTTTTTCCCGCCCAGATACACGCTCAAGGTCAGGTTGTCTTTGAGCATGGCCGGAACGTACACTTGAAGAATCGCTTCGACCTTGGTGATCGCGTATCCCGGCGTGGTCTCCATTTGAAAGCCGGTAAACGACGCGACGCCAAGCCCGCCGGAGCCATAGACTTGGTTGGGGCCCAAGCCCGAGTCTATGATCGCCGCGCTGTCAAACGTATTGGGATAGCTAGGGCCGATGGCCGTCGCCCAGGCCAGCGAGGTATTGCCGAGCGCCGTGGATTCCACGGGCGCATCCAGCGAAATCCACCGTACGCCCTGCGCGCGGGCGAGCTGCGGAATCGTCTGCGCGGGCAAGTCCGCGGCAAAGGCGTTGATGATGCTCAAATCGTTGACGACTACACCGCCCAATTGCGCGACCAATTCCTCGACGCTGCGGCCCTGCGTCTGTTTCTGCACGATCACGCGGACGTGGGTATCGGGTTGGTCAGCCGCGATTTGCAGGAGCACGGCTTGCGCGCGCGCGGGCGCGCTGGGCAGCGGCGACGAGAATCCCGCGAGCACAAGCAGCGCGCCCAGCAGGAGGACGATACGGACGGGCTGGTCCCAACAATTCGGTCGCCGATGTGAACGGTTTGTTTGCATGATGGTCTCCTTCTTCGCCGGCTAATGCTCCGTCGAATTATCTAGGGCGTGGGGTTCTTGTCGGCGCCGGGGTCTTTGTTGGCGTTGGGGTTCTTGTCGGCGTCGGTTGCGTACTAGTCGCGCTTAACGATCTGTAGGCGTTGATGCGGCCTTTGGCCCAAGATTTGCCCGTGCCGGAAATAGCATCCGCATTGTTTTCAATCAGGTAGCGGACGCAGGTGTTGGTCGAACACTTGCCCGAGGCCCAAATGAGGCCGGCCAGTCCCGATACGTGCGCGGCCGCCATCGAGGTGCCGCTCATCGCGTCGTAGGTCGTTTTGTAAGCGCCGGTCGTATTCAGATAAACGGTGGTGTTCGGCATCGTCGAGAGGATGTTGACTCCCGGCGCGGCAACGTCCACCCACGTGCCGGTGGTCGACGTGCTGGCTTTGGCGTCCTTCGAATCGGTCGCGGCCACCGCAATGCAGTTGGCGTAATAGGCCGGGTAGGTGAATTTGGTGTTGCCGTTGTTCCCGGCCGCGCACACCAGGACCGCGCCGTGGTTCCAGGCGTAAGTCACCGCGTTGGCGAGTGTCGTCGAGGCGGTGGTGCTGCCCAGACTGATGTTAATCACCTTGGCGCCATTGTCCGCCGCCCACGTGATGCCGTCCGCCAGAGTCGAAATGCTGCCATAGCCGGTGTTGTGGAGGACCTTGACGGACCTCAGCGATACGCTCCAATCCATTCCGGCGACGCCTTCGCCGTTGTTGGTCAGCGCGCCGATCGTGCCGGCGAGATGCGTCCCGTGTCCATTGTCGTCCTCGGCGGCCGGGTTAGATGGAACGATAAAATTCTTTTGGCTGGTCATGGTCGGTAGGTCGGGATGGGAATTATCAATGCCCGTGTCCACCACGGCAATCTTGACGGTGGCGGAACCCTTGTGAATGTCCCAACCCTGGTAGGCCTGAATCTTGGCCCACGACCACTGCATGATGCAGCCGGCTTTGGAAGAACTGTAGCACGTCGTGTTGTCATGGGGGTCGTTCGGGTCGGCAAAGACGGACACGACGCCGTTGGGTTCCGCGTAGATGACTTGGGGGTTGGTCCGCAGCGTAGCGGCCACGAGGTCTGCCGTGCCCGCGGGCACCATGAAAATCCAAACGCCGAGGCGCGTCTGGTGCGTGGCTTGCGCGCCGACACTGCGCGCGATGGCCGCGGCATCGGCGCCGTTTACGAGACTGACCAAAACTTCGTCGGGAGCATTCGGTCCGCCGGAAGAGGATCCGGCTTCGACAGGGGCAGCGAACGATAGTGCCAGCAGCAAAAAGAGGACGACAAGTCCGATGTGGAGAGTGCGTTGGTTGAGTGTCATGGGATCCTCCTGCTCTGCGCTTCCGGCTTGGGATTAAGCGTGTGACCGGTGCGCTGTACAGCCGTACACGGGCGTGCCAATTGATTTGGCACTGTCATTGCGCCGGCAATGACAGTGTCGAGTTCGGCAACCCGGCTATCCTGGCTATTTAGCAGAGGACCCGTAGCTTTGCGCCCCCACCTCTCGATGGGTTTGCCCTTATCGCTCTGGACTGGGGAAATTCACGGGAATCTCCTGTGAAAGAGTTTACGGCAAATCGGGGAAAAAACAATCGGAACAGATATGAAACGGAGGACCAAAAAGTTCTGAATTTCGCGTCGGAAAAGTTACTATGCGCCAACCAGACTTAAAATCTAGGAGACTAGGTCTGGACCAAGCGCATTTCCACCGCATAGCGCACCAAGCCGGCCGTATCGCCAATGTCCAACTCGTGCATCAATTGCTGGCGAAAGGTGTCGAAGGTTTTGACGCTGATGCCCAGCTTGGCGGCGATTTCCTTGCGCGTGTTGCCTTCGGCGATAAGTTGCAGAATCTCGCGCTGGCGCGGCGTCAAGCGCTCGAGCGCGCTGGCGACGCCGTCGCCCTGCCGCATATAGTCGGCGACGAGCTGCTTGGAGACGGCGGGGGTGAAATACTTGTCGCCGTTGGCGATGGCCTCCAGGGCCGCGCATAACTCGGTGGGGCTAGCACCCTTGAGCAGGTAACCCGCCGCGCCGACGCGCGCCGCGCGCCCGACGTATTCTTCGTTCGCATACATCGAGATCAGAATCACACGCACGTGGGGGAATTTCTTGACAATCCGGGCGGTCGCTTCCAGGCCGTTCAACTCCGGCATCGCAATGTCCATCAACACGAGGTCGGGCTGATGCTCCTCTATGAGGCGCAGCGCCTCACGCCCGTCGCCAGCTTCGGCGACGACGCGGACCGTCCCTAACTTTTCCAACAGCGCGCGAAAGCCGGCGCGGAACAATTCGTGATCGTCGGCCAGGAGGATACGGAGAGTCATCTGGATCACCTCTTGGACTTGCGGCGCTCTAGGCGCATGCGGGCCGTCAGCGGAAAACTCGCGACGACCAGGGCGCCGCGTTCCGATTCCGATTGAATTTCGAGCCGGCCGCCCACCAACATCACCCGCTGCTGCATACTCAAAATGCCCAGTGAATGCCCTTCTAACGCGCGACTCATGGCCGCCGGGCCATCGAACCCCACGCCGTCGTCGCGGATCGTGAGCTGCAACACCTCCGGGCGGCGCTGCAAGGTGATGACGACGCGCCGGGCGCGCGCGTGGCGAATGATATTCGTGAGCGCTTCCTGGACCACGCGGAAACACGTCGTCTCCACGTCGAAAGGCAGACGCTTGCGGCCAATCCGAAAATCAAACTCGATCGCGAGGCCGGTGTGTTGGACGACGCGGTTCGCGTACGCCTTCAAGGCCGTGGGCAAGCCCATGTCGTCCAACAACGAAGGGCGCAGCTCAAACGACAGGTCGCGCACTTGCTCGATGGCGGTATCAATTGAAAGCATCGTCTCTTCGAGTTGCGTGTCGCGGTCGGCCGGTTCAGAGCCGAGTTGCAGCCCTTGCAGGCGGAGCTTGACCAAAGTCAGCGTCTGGCCGATCTGATCGTGCAGCTCGCGCGCGACCTTTGCGCGTTCGTTCTCCTGAGCGTGGAGCAATTCGTTCGAGAGCGTCTGCAAGCGTTTCCGCCCCGTGCGCACTTGATCGAAGAGTTGCGCGCTGTGAATCAGCGCGGCGGCGTTGACCGCCAAAAGACTCAGCAGCCGCGCATCGTCGTCGGTAAAGCGGCGCGTTTGCAGACCGACTTCGCACACGCCCAACATGCCGATGACCTCTTCGCCTGAAAGGAGCGGCACCTGGAGGATGCTGCGAACCGGCAGATCGCCAAACTCTTGGCAGCGCGGCGCCCAAATCGCATAATCGTCCACGATGATCGGCTCACGATTGCGCGCGACCAGGCCCGCCAAGCCCGCGTCGGCCCGAATCCGCGCGCCGACTTTCAGCGGCAGCCCTTCGACGGCGGCGATTTGAAACGTCTGGCTCGTCGCATCGTAAAGATAGACCTGGCCGCAGGTCGCTTGGAGGAGAAAAGGCGCGCCTTTGACGATCGTGCGCAGCAGCGGCGCCAAGTCGGTCTGGCTCACGGCCGAACGCGTGATCTCGTACAACGCGGTAAATTCGTCCACGCGCCGTTGGAGTTGGCGTTCCACGCGTTCGCGCTCGTGCAGCTCATTACCAACCGAGTGATAGAGGCGGGAATTCGAAAGCGCCAGCCCGGCCCGGTCGGCCAAGTCGTCGAGAAATTGCTGGTCTTGCGCATCGTAGGGAGAACCGGCGACCTCGCGCGCCAGCCCGATCGTGCCAAAGACCTGGCCTTCGGCGCACATCGGCGCCAAGAGAAAGTTACGCGCCCCGGCGTGTTCCAAATCGGGCGCATAGTCCGGCGGGCGCTTGACCAAGTCTTCCGCCTCGGCGATGGAAATCAAGAGCGGCTCCTGAATCCGCGTGATCTCCGCGCTCGTCATGGCGCGGCCGTCGCTGCCGTTTAGTTGCAGCAGCGCGCGCAGCGAATTCGCCACCTCGGCGTTAGGATGGTCAATCGCCACCGGCTTGAGCCGGGTTTGGTCTTCGGAGAGAAGCGAGACCACGCAGGCATCCCCCACTTGTTCGGCGGCGCAGCGGGCGATGATTCCCAGAATCGTTTCGTAATCCAGCCGCGCGCCGGCCACCATGCGCGACACGTCGGCGAGGGCGCGCATCCGGGCCGCCTTGCGCCCGACAAGTTCATTGGCGTATCGGCGCTGGCTAATATCTTCCAGACTGCCTTCGAGGTACTTGACCGAACCCTGCTCATCGTAAACCGCGCGCAGCGTCCCCGCCACCCAGAGTGTCTGCCCATCGGGAGCACGTACCGGCGCCTCAAAGTGAGGCACGATGCCATTCCGGCTGATCTGGGCCCGGAC
The DNA here is from genome assembly GCA_016208315.1 of Chloroflexota bacterium. Lineage (GTDB taxonomy): Bacteria > Chloroflexota > Anaerolineae > UBA4142 > UBA4142 > JACQYF01. The sequence continues at coordinate 44,233 of JACQYF010000082.1, forward strand.
CTCGCTGATCAAGTCCTGCTCAAGGTGCTGCGCGGCGTTGCCGGCCCGCAGCAGAGATTCGACATCGGCATAACCGACCAGCTTGGCGAGGGCCGCGTTGGCGTAAATCAGCTTGCCTTCCAGCGAGCTGCGGAAGATCGGAATCGGTAGTTGATCGAAAAGTTCGCAGCCATTCATACTAGACGACCGGGGTCTCGCCACAGAGACGTTCCATTCCGGCCGGTTCCAAATAATCCCCGGGCCGGTCTTGAAGAAACATGGTGATCTCATCCGCGGGCAGCGGACGACTGAACAAGAAACCCTGGATTTCGTCGCACGCGCGCGACCGGAGAAAGTCCAGTTGGCCGGCGGTTTCCACGCCCTCGGCAATCACCCGCAGTTTGAGCGTGCGCGCCAGCTCGATCACGGCGGTCGTGATGACGGCACTGTCCCTATCTTCCGGGACATTGCGAATGAACGAATTGTCTATTTTGAGAATCTTGACCGGATAGCGCCGCAAATTGCCCAAAGTCGCATAGCCGTTGCCGAAATCGTCAATCGAAAGTTGAACGCCCAGCGCGTGCAGCTCCGCCAGGGTCAGGGCGCTCTGTTCGTTTTCGATCATGGCGATACTCTCGGTGATTTCCAATTGCAGGGCGGACGGCGGCAATCCCGTTTCGTCCAAAATCTCCTGAATGCGTGCGGCAAGGCGGGGCATTTGAAATTGGCGGGGCGAAACATTCACGGCGACCTGCAGCTCGCGGAAGCCCGCGCGATGCCACGCTTTGAGTTGAGCGCACGCCGCGCGCAAAATCCAATCGCCTAACGGCACGATCAGGTTGCTCGCTTCGGCAAGCGGGATAAATTCGTCCGGGAGCAGCAAGCCGCGTTCCGGATGCTCCCAACGCGCCAGCGCTTCCACACTGGTGATGCGCCCCGTGGTCGCGCAAATGACCGGTTGATAATAGAGGACAAACTCTTGGCGTTCGAGGGCGCGGCACATCTCGGTTTCCAAACGCTCGCGGTCGAGCCGGAGCGTGAATGCGGCGCGACCGTGGGGCCGCGTTTCCAGCTCCGCGATGCGTTGGCGGAAGGCACCTTCGGCTTGTTTGCGCTCGGTGATTTCGCGCATCACGCGGAGCGTGCCGGAGGGCTGGCCGCGTTCATCTGTCAAAATATTCAAGGTGGACTCCGCCCAAACCGTCGAGCCGTCTTTACGGCAGAGTTCCAGTTCGATCGTCCAGGATTGCAAGCCGATGTTAACCGAGGATGGGTTTTTGGTCAAATTCGCGGCCCGGTCAACCAGCGCGGCCAATCGGCGGGCCGACTCTGGCGTGACCATCTGGTCGAGCGACTGCACGCTGGCTTCCCCGACGGAATAGCCACGCCAGTGCGAGAGGGCCGGGCCGACATAGACGAATTGGAAATGCCCATTGCGCGTCCAGATACAGTCCGCTGGGCTATGCGCCAAGTGGCGAAAGAGTTGGGGATGGATGGAATTCCCAGGTGAGTTCATTCAACGCTTTCTATTGAGCACTCATTCGTCAAACATGGACTAGGGCCTGCTGACGAACGGCAGAAATATGGGACCGGGCGCGTTTGGCCGAGTGCTCGTGATTGGACCGTACGTCGTCCGTGCGCCATTCATGGCAATTTCCACGAGCCGGTATTGGACGGTTTGCCCCGCCAATACCGACGTGTCCCTGACGGAATAGAGCGCCCCGCCGCCTATGCCGCGCGCCGGAATAAATGCGCCAAAGGTTAAATAGGTCTTGCCGTCCAATGCGCGCTCCAGTTGGAACCCGGACGTGTTCACTTCCACGAGCGTCTGCCATTCCAGCGTGATGCCTGTCGCGTCCGGTATGGCATCCAAGCGCGCAAGTGTAACCCCCGTAGGCGCACTCGGTCCGCCCCCGATTCCAAACGTCGAGAAAGAACTGACATTGGGTACTTGGACATAGACCCCGTTCGCATCGCTGCCGCCGGTCGCGCCGGTGCTTAAGCGTTGCCAGGTTGTGCCGGTACAGTGGTAGATGGCTAGATTGAAGGGAGCCGTCGTCGTATTACCATTTGCTTCATTTGGACTGCTAGCGGAAAAGTAGAGCCGCATGATATAAGGTCCAAAAGGACTGGACCCGGTTGGCGCAATTTCAAACGATTTGAAGACCGGTTGCCCGCCTAATGTGGTTGATCCACAAGTCGTAGGTTGCAGGTTAGATGTGACAGTCACTGCCGTATTTCCCAGATCGGTTCCTGCGCCGGTTTTGGTCAAAACAATCGCGTCGCGATTCCGAGCATCTTTGAACGTAAAGGTGCTTGAAGAATTGATATTCTGCGTTGGGGTTTCGCGGCGCAGTTTGCCGGTCTGAGTGTAGGTGGTACAGCTCCCTCCTGTCGCCGCACTGATATAGTCATCCGTCGTGTCAACCGTAGTGTTGGCGCTGATCGTGAGATTGCAGAAAGTGAGTGTACCTGCCGTTGCCGATGAACTCACCGTGGCGACACCATTCTTGGTAAAGTTCACGGTGCTGTAATCGGGCGTGAAGGTGCCGCCGCTGTAAGTCCAGTCGCCGGCGACGTTCAGCGTTGTTGTTCCAGTACTTGCGGAAGGCCTGAGCGTGCCACCATTGAGTAATACGTCTCCAGCAACATTGGCTATTGGATTGCCTGTCGTTCCTGCGAGGTTGAATGTTCCGCCATTCATGATCAGGTTTCCGCCGACATTCAGCACCGGGCTGAGATTTTGCGTCAGGCGAATAGCGCCGCTACCTGTGGACGTAACCGTGAAATTCCCATTGACTGTCGTCAGGTTTCCTGCGAAACTAATAGTTGCCGTTTGAACTGTGGAGTTCCAGGTAAAGTTGCCAAAGGCTTGGGGCAAGCCACCTGGCACCGTGGCCGTAATCCCTGTAACATTAACCGTTGACGCTACATTCCACGTCGCCGTCGGAATGGTCCCGCCATCTCTACCATGTTGGTAGACACTGCCTGCGCCAAAGGAAGCCGTGCCGGACATCGTAAATATCCCAGCATTGACGAGAGTACCATTCACAGTCAGGTCCGGCGCGCGACTGCCATTGCTGACGGTCAGCGTGCGACCACTGTTGATGGTCAGCGTGCCGCCGGCATCTATTTGCGCGCCGTTAACCGAGACATTATTCGTATCAGCCGTTAACGCGCCGCCACTTTCAATCTGAAGCAGTGAACCGGCATGCGAAAGTGTCAGGGCGCTTGCCGTTGTCATGCTGTGACCATTTTGAATTACAAAGTAGTCGGAATCGCTAAAGTTAGCCGGTTGACTGCCGCCACCGCCGCGAGCCGTATTCCAACTTGCCAAAAGTCCCGCGTCGAGTGAACCTTGTGAATAGTAGTACGTCCCGGAGGATCCAATTGCAAAGGTCGAGCCAGTGGTAAAAGTCACATTTGCTTCTACGTACACACCATTTGCATCACTGCCGCCAGTGCCGGCATATTTTTCCCAACTAGTGCCATTGCAGTGATAGATCGCCAGGTTGTAGGGAGCAGTCACCGTATTCCCATTGGACTCATCCGGGTTGCTGGCGGTGAAATAGAGCCGCAGCGGATAAATACCGCCAGTGTTAGTCCCTACAATGTCGTACTGCCGCAATACGGGTGTGGTTGGGAAATTGTTAGCGCCGCAAGTCGAAGGCGGTTGCTGGTTCGACGTAATCGTCACGGATGTGTTGCGGAGACTCGGGGTACCAATCCTGGGGCCCAGCACAACTGCATTGCGATTACGAGCATCCTTGAAAGTATATGATATGTCGTACCCGGGATACAAGACGTCCTGGGTCGGAGCTTCGCGGCGCAGTTTGCCATTCTGAGTGAATTGGGTACAACTTCCACCGGTGGCGGCGCTGATAAAGTCATCCGTCGGGTCCACCGTAGTGTTGCCGTTGATGGTGACATTGCAGAAAGAGAGTGTGCCTTCTGTCACACTGGGCAAATTTACAGTCACAACACCGTTCTTGGCAAAGACGACCGTGCCCGTGCCGGCGTTGAAGGTTCCGCTTGTCGTCCAGTTCCCATTCACCGTCAGCGTGGAACTATTCGCATTCCAGGTTCCGCTAGAGAGATCAAAATCGTTTACAGCCAACGTCGAACTATTCGCGTTCCAAGTTCCGCCAAAGAGACTCACATTACCGGCGGTCATGGTCCAACTGTTGGCATTCCACGTGGCGCCAGAGTATAGCGACACATCATTGGCGATAATGTTGCCGACAACATTCACCGTGGCGTTCTTGGCGACCGACACACTCTCCGAAAAAGCCCCGGCATAGACTGTGACTGTCCCACCGGTGGCAACGTTGTTAAGCGCTTCGCCGATGGTCGCGTAACAAGGTGTATTACCGGCGCACACCAGGTCGTCATCGGCATAGGTATTCGTTATCCCCGGCGGCGTAACGTCCGCCGTGAATGCGCCGCGTCCATGTGTGCCGGCGATCAAGATGGTTGAGCCGGTGCTGTTGCCGCCGCCCATCCATTGCAAGTCTTCCACGGCGACGTTAGCAGGACCATCGCCGTTCTTCCCGGTCCCCGTAGGCACATTCCAAGTTGCGCCGGTGTCGGTGCTCGCAAAGACGCCAATCTCTGTTCCCACGTAGAGCCAAGCCGAGTTAGCCGGATTGATCGCCACGGCATAGATCGGTACTTGCGGCAGATTGCTGGTGATGCTGGTCCACGTGGTACCACCGTCCGCCGTGCGCCAGAGGCGATTTGCGCCATAGCCCCAATAGCCCACGTAGAGGATGTTGCTATTGTTCTTGTCAATCGCAATTGACCCAATTGCCGTCCCAGGATTGCCCGCGCCAATATTCGTATCCACGCGCGTCCAGGCTGGCGGGGTACTTGTCCCATTCGTCGTCATGTAAATTTGGCTGTTTTTGTGACCCACCCAGATGACGTTCGAGTTGCTGGGCGCAACGGCGATGGCATTGATGCCGCTACCAATCGAAGCTTTAAGCGCCGTCCATTGCGGACCACCGGTCGGACTATTCCATACATACGGCGTGCGCGCATCGTTGGTAACCCAGAGCGAAAGGTCGCCTACGAAAAGCCGATTGGCGTTATTGGGATCGAGCAGGATAGGCGCAATGAAACTACCGACCCCATTGCACGCATCATCAATCCGATACGGTGCAGCACGGCAAGTCCAGGCAGCGCCATCCCAATAGGTCCCCCAAATGGAATCTGAATCACCATCGCCGCCAGTGTCGGAGCGATGCACCTGACCATAGATATACTCATTGTAGAGGTAATTAGGATTCGTCGGGTCAGCAGCGGACTTGCCACCGTCACCACCACTAAAATAGGTCCAAGCATTGGCTCCGCCGGCCGGAGTGTACACCGTTGCCCCATTGTCCTGACTGCCGCCGACCAAGACACCGTTGTTGTTGCCTGCGACGCCATAGAATTGGGTGATTCCCAGGTTGTTGTTCATGTAGACCCAACCCAGGTTGTAATCGGCATTCGTCCCCGCCGTCGTGACATCGGCAGTATAGTAGATACCCCCATCATTACCGTTGAGCAGGGCAAGGTTAGAGCCGGGAATAGACACGAGCGCGTGGTGATCGGCATGGGGCGAAGGTGGTTCTCTATAGTGCCATGAATAACCCCAGTAGGCAATTTTGGTAAATGTAGTCCCACCGTCGGTTGACTTGTACATGTCTACGCCCGCAACCACAACAAAGTTCGGGTCATCTGGTTTTACCCAAATCGCGTTGTCGTAATCGCCTTGGCTGCTCAGTAACTGCTGACCCGTGTTCACGCGGGTGTAAGTATGTCCACCATCCATACTCTTGTACACGTCGCCTGAATTTTGATTGACACTGGCATAAACGATGGAAGGATTGCTGGACGAGTATGCCAGTTCAACGCGTCCAGAGATGGTGGGAGTGAAGGTTGCGGCTGCCCAGCCAGATGCGCCGCCACCTGTTGTATACCATGAGTATCCACTGCCACCTGCCACGGCGTTATTGCTATTTGTCGGGTCAAATTTCACATCTCTCCAACTGCCAGTGACACGTCGTGTCCAAGTGGCGCCGCCATCGGTACTGTGATAGAGACCGGTGCCTGTCGCCGCCAGCAAATTTGCGCCATCCGGTGAGATGGCAAGCCGGTTCACAAAGTACCAATCAGAAGTGTTCGTGCTGGACAATTGCGTCCAGGTCGTGCCGCCATCGGTACTCTTAAAGACCCCCGCCCCGCGAAAGCCAGTGCCCGAGGTTTCGCCAGTGCCAGCGTACATCACGTTAGCGTTGGTCGGATCCATGATCAAACTACTGATCCCCAGGTTCGCCATCCAATCGTCAATCGGCGCCCAGGTGGTGCTGGTGGAACAACAGTTGGTCGTCTTCCAAAGACCGCCAGAGACACTACCGATAAGTACCGTGCTGGCACTGAGCGGCAGAATCGAGCGGATGCGACCGCCGACATTCTTCGGACCGGCTTCGATCCAACTCACATTGTCAATGCCGGCGACGCGTGGGGCACGCGCGTGCTGCTGCACCATCGCCGTGCGTTGATTCAGCGCCTTGATCAGCGCGCCGTCAGGGATCGTTCCGGTTTTGTCCTTCATCTGATCGAAGCGCCATTGAAAGTATTCTTCTATGGTCGCGGCTTCGTTCTCTTCTTCTTCGACGGCTTGCGTGTTCCATACCGCCGAATACGGGAACGCGAATAGCATCACGGCCACCATAGTCAGCAGCAGAAAAAGGATGCGACGATTGAAGGGTGAGAACAACGTGGACATGACGACCCCTCCCTTTGAGATTAGTGAGCGCCGACCATCTTTTTCTTATGGCACGGCTTGGATTGGAAATACAAAACGAATAAGGGCCGGCGGACAGGGCGTACCACCTGGGCACGGCGGCGGGACGCGTTCCAAGGCGATCTCCGTGCTGCCGGGCGCAATCACGCGGAAGAACCAACCGGCAGGTCCCGGCCTGTTCATCTTTTCTGGCGGTGTCAGCGCGAGCAAAACGAGATCACGATAGCTGACGGTCCATTCATGCTCCGGAAAATCCGAAACATTAATTATCTGCCCAACTTTGACGGTCGTCGCGATCTGATGTTGCGACTCCGTGAGTATCACATCAGCATGAATGACCGTCGCCGTTGCCATCGCAACAGTTGGAGTGGGTGAAGCAGGCGCGGGCGCGGTTGCGACGGGCGCGGCGGCTGGCGCGGGAACCGTCGGCGCAGCACACGCGCCAAGCAGCGACAATCCTATCCACCAAACGATTAATGCTAACATGATATGAAAACCTTACGGCCCCAGATCGCCTTGATTCAGCCGAAAGTACTCCTGGGTTTGACTCGCCGCCGAGCGGATCGCATCGTTCACGGAAACGTCTCCGTAGAACGCGCGCTTGATTTCTTGATTGAGCGCATCCTCGACGTCAAGCCACGTCGTCATGATCGGCACGCGGCGAATGTGCGGCGCCATGTCCAGATAAACGCGACTGCTGGCCGGCGCAAGATTCGTACCGAGGAACAACGGCGATTCGGCGATGGACTTTGCCGAGGGCACGGTGCGCCCCGAGGCGACCATGATTTTCTGTCCCTCTCGGCTGGCGGCGAATTCGACAAAGGCCCACGCGGCCGGTTTATTCTTTGAATCGCGGGCGATGCAATAGCCATCGCTGTGCAGCGCCGTCGCCACATTTTTGTCGCCCGGCAGCGGCGCGATGTCCCATTCGAAATCCTTGATCGTGTCGCGCAATTCGGGCGTGATGGAGCGACTCTGCAAGAGCATGCCTAACGTGCCGTGCTGAAAGCGCGATTGGGATTTTTCGGTCGCCTCGTCGGCTTTGGAGGGAACGACGTGTTCCTTCACTTGCAGATTCACAAACCATTGAAACGCTTCGCGCGACGGAACGGAATCGAGCGCGAGTCCCCGCGGCTTGTTCAGATCGTCAACCAATTCGCCGCCGTGCGCCCAGATAAAAGGCGCGAGCCGCAGCGCGACGGGGTCAACGCCCAATCCGTACTGGACGACTTTGCCATTCGCCGATTTGGTCAGCGCGCGCGCGGCGCTGAGAAAATCATTCCACGTCCAATTGCTCTTGGGAAACGGGACATTCGCCGCGGTGAATAGTTTCTTGTTGTAATAAACCTGAAGCGATGACAGGTTTTGGGGCAGGCAGTATTGCTTGCCCTTGAATTTGAACGCGTCGAGCGCGACGGGATAGAAATCGGCTGGCGCGACGGCCTGGCTCTCCGCGACGTATCCATCCACCGGTTCGAGCGCGCCTTTGATCGCGAATTGACCAAAGCGGCGATAGTTGATCAGGAACACATCGGGCGGCGTCCGGGCGGCGAAATCAGCGGCGAGGCGTTTCAAGAATTGCGCGCTGTCGGGAACGTTGTTAATCGTGACCTTGATGCTGGGCTGAACTTGCGCAAACGCGGCGACGAGTTGCCGGTAGCCCGCCGCGCCTTCCGGCGTATCACTCAGCAACAGCACAATCTCACCCTTTGGCGCGCCGGGTACGGCGGGGGTTGTCGTTGGGGCGATTGGCGCGCACGCGGCTAGCGCGCAAACGAACACCAAACACAGCATCGCTCTTTTCATCGAGTTCGTCCCTCTATTTGATTGGGGGCGCGGACGGTCCGCACGAGATCAATCTGCTCTTGCAAAAAGAATCGTTGCGTTAAGGCAAAGAGCAGGACGATGGGCGCGACCATGATGACCGCCGCCGCCATCAACACAGGATAGTTGGACTGAGCCAGTTGTTGCAAGGTTTCGAGTCCGACGGGCAAGGTAAAATTCGACGGCGAGCGAAGGTACAACAGCGGACTGACATAATCGTTCCAAAAGAACGTGAACGCCAGCATCGCGACGGTGATCACGCACGGCCAGGCCGCAGGCAGCGCAATCGAATACCAAATCCGCAACGGACTCGCGCCCTCGACCTGCGCCGATTCGTACACCTCGCGCGAGACGCGCAAGCACGCGAGGTAGAAAAGCATAACGTAGAACGGACTCGCGCCCATCGCCGCCGGGGCGATCAACGCGGCGAACGAATCAATCCAACCGATTTGGACAAAGAATAGAAAGCGCGGAACCCAAACGGTGGGCGGCGGCACGAGCAACCATGCCAGGCACAAGCCGAACAAGAATACCTGGGCGCGCTTGGACAACTGCGACATCGCGAACCCGGCCCAGGATGCGGTCACCACCGTGAGCGGGACGGCGACTACGACGACGACCAAAGAATTCAAAAGAAATCGGCCGAGCGCCACATAGCGATCGAGCGCGATCAAATAATTCTCAAACGCGAATGGCGGCGCAAGAAATTCCAGACGATTCGGCGGCGGCTCGGTTGTCGGGCGGAGGGAATACGAGAGCATCCAGACCAGCGGGAAGGCGAAAACGACGACGAGCGCGCCGAGCCACGCCCAGGTAGTCAATTTGCGAAGTAATTTAGCGTCGTGTTTCATCATTCTGGGTCCGCGAGGAGCGACTGCATACCAATGTACATCGCTGTCACGAGGTAGAGGATGATCGTTGCCGCCGCGCCATAACCGTAGCGGAACAAGCCGAACGACTCGTCCACGATATAGTGCGGCAGGAAAAAGGTTGCATAGTACGGGCCGGTTTCCGTCGTGATGAGACCGGGCACGAACGTTCCCTGAAACGAGAGCGCCGTATCGCGAAACGAGAGCAAGAACAGCGCGGGGACCATGAGCGGCAATACGATACGACGAAAAATCTGGACTCGATTTGCGCCGTCGAGCGCGGCAGATTCAAAGAGTTCGCGTGGAATCGTCTGCAGCATCGCCAGCATCAGCACAAATCCTTCGCCGAGTTGAAACAGCCACATGACCACGACGGCCCCGCGCGCCGTCAGCGGCTCTTGCAGCCAGGCGACGCCGGGCAATCCGATCGCGTTGAGCGCAAGGTTGAGCGGTCCAAATCCTGGGTTGAGAATGAGCAGCCAGACCAACGCGTACGCGACCTCGGGGATAATCGTCGGCAAGTAGATCGTCGCGCGGGCGATTTCAAACGCGCGACCGCTGCGATTTAATGCGAGCGCGAGGAGGAACGCGCCCGCCACGCGCAAGGGTACCGCGATCGCGCCAAACCAAAGCGAATTGTAGAGCGCGCGCTTGAAGCGCAGATCGGAGAAGAGATTATGAAAGTTGGCATAGTCGTTCCACCGGGGCGGAGAAAAAACATCGTATTGCGTGAACGCCAGCCCCAGCGTAACAAACACGGGCATGAGGACCAGCAACGTCCCGCCGATGAGAAAGGGCGCGAGCAAGAGACGCAGTTTCCAGGCGTAGGAAATCGGCGCCACGGTCCAAACGGTTAGTGCTGTGTTGCTCCTCCACGTCGAGTCCAAGTAAGCACTCCTTTTTCAAGACGGCTTGATCACTGGGATGGGAAATGGTTTCAGGATCAGTTCCTGCACGATCTTCAACATGTCCGCCATCTCAAACGGTTTGGCAAGATATGCGTCGGTGAGTACTTTGGCTTTAGCTTCGATTTCGGGAGACCCGAAGCCGGTCATGAGAATCGTACGGGTGGTCGGATAAGTGTGGCGAATCTGGGCGATCAGTTCGAGGCCGGACATGCCGGGGAGCCGCAGATCGCAAAGGACGAGTTGGAACGTTTGTGTGGGGAGCAGGGCGAGGGCCTCAGACGCGGTGTAACAGACATCTACACTCAGACGATTATCCGGAGCGCGGCGGAATGCCTGCGCGAGGGTGAGCGCAATCGTGCGCTCGTCCTCCACAATGAGAATGCGCGCCTTGTCCACGGTGGTCATGCTGCGGTTATCCGTCAAGTTTGCTGGCAACACGTCAGTCATTTTTCGCGCTCTGTTGGTCGCTCACCTAAAGTCAAGGCGCGGCAAGTCAAAATAAAAGGTCGTGCCGCGGTCCGTTTCTGAATAAAAGCCGAGTTGACCGCCGTGCTTTTCGATCAATTCCTTGGAGATGCTCAAACCTAGCCCGCTGCCGCCCTTTTGTCTGGACTCGGACGAATCCGCCTGGGCGAATTTCTGGAAGATGCGAGCGCGAAATTCGACCGGGATACCGGGCCCGCAATCGCTCACCGCCACTCGAACCATGGCGCCCGGGCCCGAAAGCGAAATCGTCACCATGCTATGGCGGGGAGAAAACTTGGCCGCGTTCGATAGCAGGTTGGCCATCACCTGGAGGAGACGATCGCGATCTCCGTTGACGAGCACGCGGTCAAGTTTCTCCGTCAGCACGAACCGGACGCCATACTGCTCGGCATACCCACGGTTCGCTTCCAGCGCCGCTGCGACCAAAGCGCCCAGGTCGAGCGGCCTGAAATCAAAAACCATTTTGCCGCATTCGAGCTTTTGAATGTCGAGGATGTCGTTGACCAGCCGCACCAGGCGTTCACAGTCTTGGTTGGCAATGGCAATCAGTTCTTTGGCTTGCGCCGGAATCTCGCCCATCACGCCCCCGGCGATCAGGCCGAGCGCGCCGCGGATCGAAGTGAGCGGCGTGCGGAGTTCGTGGCTCACCATGGAGACGAATTCGTTTTTCATCCGCTCGATGTTCTTCCGTTCGGTGATATCTTCTTTGACCGCCAAATAGTGAGTGATCCGCCCTTCCGGGTTGACGATGGGCGAGATGCGGGCATCCTCGTGATATAGCTCGCCATTCTTCTTGCGATTGATAAACTCGCCGTGCCACTCACGACCCGCCCTGATCGTCCGCCACAACTGGGCATAAGTTTCCCGCGGGGTCAGGCCGGATTTCAAGGCGCGCGGATTCTTGCCGATCACCTCCTCGGGGCGGTAACCGGTTAACTGCGAGAATTTGGGGTTGATGTATTCGATGTTGCCCGCAAGGTCGGTCATGACGACGGACGCCGGGCTTTGGTCAACGGCCAGAGACAATTGGCGCAGCTTTTCCTCGGTCTGCTCGCGCTCGGTGATGTCCTGGACCATGCCGAGCGAGCGGAGAATGTGGCCCGATTCATCGCGGAGGTGTTCGCATTTTTCATAGACCACGCGAACTTGATCATCGGATCTTCTCACAATCCGGTGCTTGACCTCATAGGTGTCTCGGCTCTCACGCAACGAGCCGGAATACGCGGCGTCTACGGCCGCGCGATCATCCGGGTGGACGGCTTGCAGGAATGCTGCATAAGTCGCTTCAAACTGTTGTGGCTGTAATCCGAAGATGCGGTAGACCTCATCGGACCACGTCAGACGATTGTTGACGACGTCGAGTTCCCAACTGCCGAGGTGGGCCATCTCCTGCGTCCGGTTCATCATTCGTTCGTTCTCGCAGGATTCCTCTTCGACTCGTTGCTGGGCTGTAATGTCACGCATTACTTCCATCGCACCCTAATCCTAATCTACCCACTCGGGCTCCGGTTCGCTGACCCCGAGATGCTCGACAAAGTAATCGGCCACTTTGAGCAGTTGCTGCGAGACCGGGTGCCTGGGCTGCGCGAGGACCAGCGGATTTCCGGAATTGGCGCATTGCGTTAGAGCGCGGCCGCTGCTCGGGACTTTTAAGGATAGCGGGCGTTTGAACGTGCGCTCAATGTCCGTCGCCGAGAGTCCGACCTTGGAATTGGCGCGGTTCAATACCGGGAAAATTCTTTCCGGATTCACGCCGATCTTCTCTGCCATCTCCAAAAAGTAACTCGTGTGGAGCACGGATCCAATTTCCGGAATCACCACCAGAAGAATAGCATCGGCGCGTTCCAGAATGACGAACATCCGCTCCGAATAACTGGCTTCACAATCCACCACCACGACGCTAAATACCGTCGGCAGCAATTCGGCGACCTTTCTGATGTGATCGGCGCAGATCAGTTCCGAGTGCTCGGGACGGAAAGGACTGGCCAGCAGGTGAACTCCGGACGAATGCCGGGTCATGACTTGGGACACGATGTAATTATCTATTTCGCTTTCCGTTTTCACCAGGTCTAAAATGCTGCGTACGGGCGGTACGTTGAGCAAAGAACCAGTCTCGCCAAACGTTAGATTCGCATCGAACAGCGCGACGCGGCCCACATTGCGCTTTTGGAAGGCCATGGCCAGATTGACGGCGAGCGTGGTCTTGCCGACTCCGCCTTTTGTGCTAAAGACGGCAATGAGTTTGCCCGCCGCGCCGATGGGCTTGTACAGGTCTTGGCGCGCGTGGATGCGCGCCAGCAGGGCCTTGAGGCGATAGATCAGCTCCCTGGGTTCCGCCGGCTTGACCAGATAATCATCCGCGCCGGCCTGAAACCCGGAGACCTTGTCTTCCAGTTTTCCTCTGGCGGTGAGCATGATCACCGGGATCAGGCGCGTGGTGGGCATCTTACGCATTTGCCGGCAAAGGGCATAGCCATCCATGCCGGGCATCATGACGTCGAGCACGGCCGCGTCGGGTACCTCTTGCTTGAGCACTTCGAGGGCTTGCTCCGCCGACTGAGCGTACGTGACCGCGTAGCCGCCTTTGATCAGCGCCAGCCGCGTTGCTTCGGCGATCCGTGGATCGTCATCTACGAGCAAGACGTGGGGTTTTGAGGTATCCATCGTCGTCATTCCTTAGCCGCGCGTTTCAGGGCGGCGAGCCGGGTGGTGATCTGCGCGCGCTGCCGCGCCGTGGGCGGGACGTCAGCTTCCGCGACCACCCGCAGCTTATCCTCTAGCGCGCGCGCGCGTTGGCTCACCGCGGGAAAACCAAATACGCCGCCGGCGGCCACAAGGTCGTGGACCATGCGAACGAGCCGCATAAAGCCATCGGCGTCCCACGCGCCGCCGCGGAAACAAGCCCAGCTGGTTTCAATAGATTCGATTTCGCCGGCGAGTCCCTGGACGAATGTCTCGCGCAGCGCGCGCAACTGTTCTTCGATTTCCAGTGTGTCATCCATCATGGTATCGCGTCCAAATCGTTTTGACAGTTTCGGCCAACGTCATCGGGTCGAAGGGTTTGACGATCACATCCAGGGCGCCCAGTTCCCTAAGTTCGCGAATCGCGTGGGGCTGCGCCGTGGCGGTCAGAAAAATGACCGGGATGCACGCCGTTTGCGGGTTTGCGCGCAACGCGCGGAGCGTGGCGGCACCGTCCATCCCGGGCAACATGCTGTCTAGGAGAATCAAGTCTGGGGCAAAAGCGGGTATGGCCTGGAGTGCTTCGATTCCCGAACTGCAGGACTGGACAGCAAAGCCGCCCACGGCTCTGAGAGATAGTTCGGTCACCGTCCGGATGTTGCGTTGGTCTTCGACGAGGAGAATACGGTTGAGCGCGTGCATCGTGCGTCTCCTAACTCTAGGTTAAACGTTTGGCATGGAGACTCATGCCCGAACGATGACCATTATAGGAGAAGGACGCGGCGGAAACGTGAGAGTTTCAGTGGGATTTGTTGGGGAAATGTAGGGGCGTACCCTTGTGGTCGCCCAGCCCGGTCCGGGGCGACCACAAGGGTACGCCCCTACGGGACAAACCGGTAACCGGTCCCGCGGACCGTGAGGACGTAACGCGGATGCTGCATGTTCGGCTCGAGCGCCTTGCGAAGCTCGTGGATGCGCCAGCGCGCCATTTCTTCGGCCTCGACCTGCGTCAAATCATATCCTTGCGATTCCTTGACCAGGGTGCGATACAGAACCGGGTTGGGGGCGTGGCGTACCAATGTGACCAGATAGTCAAACGTGGTCGGCGTCAACTCGACAAACTTGTCACCCATCGTGCAGTGGCGCGTGTGCAAGTCAAGCGTGAACGCGCCGCGGCGGAGAAAACGCGCCGGGTCGGTGGGTGGTACCGTCGCGATGAGGGTCGCCGGCGGCATGTCGGGCCCGTCAAACTGACGCAGTTGGGATAGCAAGTCCTGAATCTGCCCGACGATCTCGCGGCGGCGCGCCGGCTGCGCTTGTTCGCTCAAAACCTCGCGCACGCGGGCGAGGATGCGCGGCGGGTCAACCGGCTTTAGCAAATAATCGCGCGCGCCGTGCCGGACCGCTTCAATGGCCGATTCGAGCGTGGCGTGGGCGGTGAGGATGAGGACCGGCAATTCCGGACACAAGCGATGGATTTCGGCCAGCAAGGTCATCCCGTCCATGTCCGGCATTTGCAGATCGAGGAATACCAAATCATACGCGCGCGCCTGGACGTATCGCAGCGCATCTCGCGCGTGCGCGGCCGCATTCACCGCGTACCCCGCTCTTTCCAAGATAAGCGTCAACGAGATTCGCAAGCTATCTTCGTCGTCAACCACGAGGATCGTGTTGGTGGAAGGCATCGGTGTTGTTCCGTGGGATAAACCAGTGAACAGTCAACAGTGAACACTGAATACTGAATACTGTTCACCGTTCACTGTTCACTGTTCACCGTTCACTGTTGACTGTTGACTGTTGACTGTTCACTGTTGACTGTTCACTGTTCACCGTTCACTGTTGACTGTTGACTGTTGACTGTTGACTGTTGACTGTTCACTGTTCACTGTTCACTGCCCCCGCGGGCAGCCACACGGTAAACGTGCTCCCGCGCCCGACCTGGCTTTCGATCGTAATGCGGCCCTTGTGCGTCTGCGCGATGTCGTGGCAAATCGCCAGCCCCAAGCCCATGCCCGTTTCTCGGGTCGTAAAAAACGGTTCAAAGACGTGCGGCATGTCCTCGGGCCGAATGCCGCGTCCGGTGTCGCTAAAGCCAATCCCGATTTCTTGGCGGTCGTCCGACGATATGAGCCGGACCGACAAGGTTCCGCCGTGCTCGCGCATCGCATCTACTGCATTCAAGGCGAGGTTCAGAAATACTTGTTTGAGCATATCGGCACAACCGACAATGCAGGGTGATGAGGCGGGCCGCGCGAATTCCCACGCGACGTTATTTTTTCGCAAGTGCGAAGCGGCGAGCACGCCGACTTGGTCCAGCAGCGGTACCAGGTCCACCGGTCGCATCTCCGCGGCCGAGCTGGGCCGATAGACCGAGCGCAAGCGCGTCACCAAATCCGAGAGGCGTTGGATTTCGGCGAGCGCCATTTCCAGAATTTCGGCGTCTTGGCAATCCGGCGCCAGATTCTGCTGAATGAGAAACATACAGTTCTTGATCGCCTGGAGCGGATTGTTCAACTCGTGCGCCACCGACGCGACCATGCGGCCCATCGCCGCCAGCTTATCGGTTTGCACAAGTTGAACGCGAATGGCTTGCTCTTGCTGCAAGGCGCGCTCCAGTTTCTGATAGAGACGCGCGTTTTGGGCCGCCATCGCTTCGCTTTCCTGCAATTGGCGATCCAGTTCGATTTTGGCCCGCTCGAGTTCGGCCACGGTCTCCTCGAGCGCCCGGTTCGCGGCGACGAGTTGCGCGGTACGCTCGACCACGCGCTGCTCCAACTCGTCGTTCAACCGGCGCACTTGTTCTTCCGCCCGCATACGGTCGGTAATGTCGTGGCCCACGGTGACCGCGCCGGTGACTTCAAGTCCGACATGGATCGGAGCCGACGAGACCGAAAACACCGTGTCACGTCCCTCCGCGTCGGTCATGACCATCGTTCCATCGCGGACCGTTTCGCCGCGCAAGGCGCGCGCCGCGGGGCGGTCCTCATGGCGCAGGAGTTGCCCGTCCGGATGACGCGCCGTGGCCTTGAGCATCACTTGCGCTTGCTCCTCCCATGCCATGCCGGTGGGATTGATGCCGAAGAATTTCTGCGCGGCCGGGTTGATCTGCACCGCCCGGCCAGTGTGATCGTAGACCAGAAGCAAATCCACCATGCAGTCGAGAATAGCGCCCAGCTCTGCCGCTTGGCGCTCGGCGTCGGCATGCGCCTGAAACAGCTCCTGCTCGAGCTGCTTGCGCGTGGTAACATCGCGTAGCACCAAGAGCCGCGCGCCGGGCTGCTCTTGATCGTGGAGCTTGAACGTGGAAATGTCCAAATCCAAATACCGGCGCGCGGGGCCTTGGTCAACTTCCAGTTCGGCATGTGTGACCGATTCGTTTTGAAATCGCCGAACGAGGTCAGGGTAAATCGAAAACACACGGCCCGCTGGCCTGCCGATCGCATCTTCGGGCTTGCATCCCAGGAGCGCTTGGGCCGCAGAGTTTGCGTCTATAATACGATCCTGCGCGTCTAGGACGATCACGGCATCCTGCAACTTTTCGACGACCCTCTCACGAGCGACGGGCACAATGTCCAACAGGCGATAGCGAAACAGCCCCCAAGCCAGAACCGCGCCGGAGACGGTGAACGAGAGCGGGGTCAGATCAAGACGCGGGAAAGGAGAAAGACTAGAGATAAACAGCGCGTTCCCAGCCCAGGGCGTCAACGTGGCGATCAACAAAGCCGCGGCTTGTTTACGATACAAGCCGACCGACCGAACCAGCCAATGGAGGATGAGGAGAGTGCTCGAGAGGAGCAAAGCGTAGGCAAAAGTCCAATGGATGTAGAACCCGACATTACGAGTCGGGGCCGACATGACAAACCCGAGCCGAGTGTCTACTTCGAACCTGCTCCAAATGAGCCGGTGACTTTCGTTTGTCCAAACGAGCGCCAGAGTGACCAGAGGCACGATCGCCAAGAGCGCCAAATTGCGCCGCGATAAGAATCGCCCGTGACCCGTGTATTCCATCGCGAAGGCAAACCAGGCCACGGGCATGCTGACGATCCCCAAGTATTCGAATTTGGACCAAAAGACTCGGTCCGGCAAATTGGGGCTGGCGAGTTCGAAGGTATATCCCAAGCACCAGACCGTGACCGCCAACATGACCATAGCGCACGACCTGGCGCCGAGAGCCGGGTGTCGCCGCCAGACAAAGGCGCACAAGAGCGCGGCGACCATGGCGCTGATGAAGGCGGGCAGGACGTAGGGATTGCTGGGCCAATTCATCGTGATTACCTGCGATTCAATCAAGCCCGTATTCTTTCCAACGCGCGCTCACCAGCGCCTTGATCTCGGGCGTCATCGCGATTTCCTCGGGCCAGGGTTGATGCGGGCCTGGATCGCGCTCGCTCTTGCGGGTGGCGTCAATGCCCATTTTGCCTCCCCAGTTTTTTTGCAGCGACGCGTGATCGAGGTCATCGCTGGGACCGGTGGTGATGAGCACATCGCGCTGCGGATCATAGTTCGCCAAAACCTCAAAGGCGACTTGCGAAAGGTTCTGAACGTCCACGTCCGCATCCACGATGACGATGGTTTTGGTGAGCATCATCAAGCCCAAACCCCACAAGCCGTTCATCACCTTGCGCGCGTGGCCGGGATAGCGTTTCTTGATGCTGACGATCACCAGATTGTGGAAGACGCCTTCGGCGGGCATGTTGACGTCCACGACTTCGCCGAGAAAGAGTTTGATGAGCGGCAGGAACAATCGCTCGGTCGCTTTGCCCATCCAGAGGTCTTCCATCGGCGGCTTGCCCACAATCGTCGTGGGATAAATCGGCGCGCGGCGATGCGTGATCGCCGTGACGCGCATCACGGGATAATGATCGGGCAACGAGTAATAGCCCGTGTGATCGCCGAACGGCCCTTCGATGCGCTGGTCGCTCGGGTCCACGAAACCTTCAATGACGATCTCGGCGTCCGCCGGAACCTCGAGCGGCTGCGAAACGCAGCGCACCAGGTCCACTGATTTGCCGCGCAGCCAGCCGGCGAGCATTAGCTCGTCAATATCCGGCGGCAGCGGCGCGGAACCGGCCCAGATGATCGCGGGATCGCCGCCGATCGCGACCGCGACGGGAATGCGCTCTGCGCCGATATGGCGCGCGACGCGTTCGTGTTCTGCGCCGCCCTTTTGGCGCTGCCAGTGCATCCCTAGCGTCTGATCGTCCACAACTTGAAGCCGATACATGCCGACGTTGCGCCGGCCGGTTTTCGGATCGCGGCTAAACACCGAAGGCAGCGTAATATATCGCCCGGCGTCTTTGGGCCAGCACTGGATAATGGGCAGCGCGGCGAGCGAGGGATTTTCTTCGATCACTTCTTGGCACGCGCCGCGGCTGACGATGTGCGGTTCGGTGTGGCGCAGCGCGGTCAGCATCTCCAGCCCGCGTTGGGCTTTTTCGATCAAGCCGTGCGGCATGTTGAGCGAAATCAGTTCGGAGAGTTTGGCGTTGAGTTCGTCCAGCTTGTCCACGCCGAGCGCCCACGCCATGCGCTCTGCCGTGCCGAACAAATTGATCGCGACCGGAATCGAATGGCCGCGCACGTTCTCAAAGAGCAGCGCGACGTTTTGATCTCGCGGCCCTTTGACCACGCGGTCGGCGATTTCGGTAATCTCCAAGTCCTGGTTGACCGGGACGGAGATTCGTTTCAGTTGGCCGCACTTTTCCAAGCGGGCGATAAAGTCGCGCAGGTCACGGTATGCCATGCTGCCTCTGAGTAATTGCAGTGAACAGTCAACAGTCAACAGTGAACACTGAATACTGAAAACTGTTCACTGTTCACCGGCCTCTGCCAGCCAGTTCGGCATCGCCGTATCAATCGCCGCGACAAACTCTTGGGCGCGTCCGAACCAGTACTCGGCGTCCGCGCGGTTAAATTCTACGTCGTGGTCATAGTCGGCTTTGATGCGCTCCTCGGCCGCGCGGCCTACCAAGCCCTTGAATTTGCGATCTACCAAGCCCTTGCGGAAAAAATGGTTGCCAAATAGTGAGTCGGTGCCGGCGTGCGATTTGGCAACAAAGCCCTTGGTCGCGAGCGCTGCATCGGCGGCATAGAGGACAGCATAGTAGGACATCGAGATCGCATTGCGGTAGCCGCCTAGATCAATGACTGGCTGAACAAGCCGCAAGTTCTCTTTGGCATCTTTGATTAGTTTTTCCGCCACGTGGCGGCGGTCAATGTCGAGTCTTGGCAAGGGGGCTCCTTCCAGCAGAATGCCGCGATGCGCGACATTGTAGATCAGCGGACTCACGGTAATGTCGCGGGCTAACCTGTCGGCGCGGTATAGGAAGACGTGGACGTCCATGAACTCGCTATCCAAGTCCAGCGCGAGTTCTTTGAGCGATTGTTCTTGCTCGGGCGTCACATCGTCGTAGACGAGAAAGAGGTCAATGTCGGAGCCGGGGCGCGGCTTGCCGTAAACGCGCGAGCCGTAGAGGACGACACTTTTCATCTCGCCGTTAGGCAGCACCGCGCGCGCCCGCCGCCGAAAGCGCTGGACGCTGCGCCATTCCCGCGTCGTCAAGCCCCACCGCGGTGGCGCGGCGCGGGTTCTAGTTCGCCGCTGCTTAGTAGGAAGGAGCCGATTTGCCATTGCACCCAGATTATAGCATTGTCGGGGGATTTGCTCAAACGCGAGTCAGTCAACAGTAAACAGTGAACAGTCAACGGTATTCACCGTTCACTGTTGACTGTTCACTGTTTACTGTTCACTGGCTCTTCAGGTGTTTGTCGAAAAAGTCGGCGGTCATTTTGGCCAGGTCGGCCAAACTTGGGCTGATCGCGCCGCCAACGGGCGCAAAGCTGTGGCCGGCATTTTTCACCATGACGAGCGTTGCGGGCACGCCCGCCGCTTGCAGCCGGTCGTACAGTTCTTGTGATTGGGCCGGTGGCACGGTTGTGTCCTGATCGCCCTGCAGGATGAGGAACGGAGGATCATCTTTGGTGATGTACGTGACCGGGCTGGCTTGCGCCAAGATGGGGTCGCGCGGGGACGTGACGCCAAATACCTCTTTGCCGAGCTTGGCTTGGGATTGGATAAAGCCGCTTGCCGTCAAATCTGACGGGCCGAATAAATCCACCACGGCTTGAACGCGGCTGGACTGATCGAGGTATTCGCCCACATCAAAGCCCGCGCTCTTGTCGGTCACACCCAGCATCGCGACCAGATGCCCGCCCGCGCTCCCACCGATCGCGCCGATCCGGTTGGGGTCGAGGTTGTACGTCGCCGCGTTCGCGCGCAGGTAGCGGATCGCGCATTTCACATCCTGGATTTGCGCGGGCCATTTATGCTCTGGCGCGAGGCGATAGTTGATCGAAGCGACGAGATAGCCGCGGCGGGCGAGTTCAGGCAGATCGCGTATGCCCGCGCCGCTGTCCTTGTCGCCTGAACGCCAACCGCCGCCGTGAACATAGACCACGACGGGCGCGGGCTTGCCATTCAAACTTTTCGGCGGATAGATGTCCATCTTGAGCGCGACGCCGCCGGCGGTGCAGTACGTGACATCCTTTTGCGCTTGACCGAGGCGCGCGGGCGTCGCCTGGGCCGGTCGCGGCGCGACGGTGGGCGCGGGCGATACAGTGGTTGTCGGCGCAACGAGAGTAGGACTGGGGTTGACGGTTGGGGTCGCTGGCGCGAGCGTTGGCGCGTCCGGCGAACTGCAACTCACGAGCAAGAGCGCAACTAGCGCGACGAACAAGGTGGCGGCGGATTGGGTTTTCATTTTGCTCCTTTCAACGCGAATCTGAAACGATTGTCGCGCCTGCGGATTAACGCAAAATGAAGGGGCTGTAAAATGAGTGAAAAATCGTCACGCGTATCCCGCGTTCGCCGCTGCCAAATCCATTCCAATTGTCAGCACGCGCTCGCCGGGCAAATTCACCTCACGCGCGAGTTCGCGGAGATCAATCGTCTTGAGATAGCGCTTGCAGTTTTCGCAGGTGTACAGCCGGTAGGCGCCGTGGCCGCCGGGATAGTAACCGAGTTTCTCCGGCTCTTGTTCGCCGCAAAACGGGCAGGTCGTGCGGTGAAAAGTCCATTCGGTATCGCAGCGCGAGCACAGCAGCCGGCGCGCGCCGCTCTCTTTTTCCAGCGCGGCGAAATCCGGCTCGCCGCCGCACACCGGGCAATCCGCGCGATACCACGCGGCGTCATCAATAAGCGCTTGATGCTCGCGCGCAAACGCGGCGAGGAACGGATGGAGCGCGTTGTTGAGCACGAAAGATTGGAGATTGGAGATTGGAGATTGGAGATTGGTAATTAGTAATTGATGGTTGGTGCCTGAAATGTACTCGCGAGCCAATTTACCACTGTGGGCTGGATCGTTTCCGAAAAGCTCGGCGAGGTGGTTGAATTCGTCTGCATCACTTGCACGATGGCGCGCGGCGACGCGGCAGGTCTCTTGGAACAAGCGCGCGAACGCGTTCCAGTCGAGGACGAGTTCGTTCGCGCGCAAGATCGGCTCTCCGCGCGCCAACCGCGCCCGCGCCTCATCACTTCCAACTTCTCCCTCAGACCCCGAGGGATCGAGGGGCAACTTCCAACTTCCAACTTCCAACTTACTTCGCGCTTCCAGCACCGCGGGAAATTGTCGCCACGCTAAAGGTTTGATAGCCGGACCAACTGCCCACGTTGCCGGCGTTGTCGGTTGCGCTCACGCGCCAGCGATAATCCGTGCCGCACGCCGGCGCGAACGATACGGAATTGCCGCCCTGATTGTTCCACGCTTTATCGGCGACGTACGAACGCCCAGCCCAACGCTGCAACTCGACATCGTAATCGCGAATGCCGCTCGGGTCCGAGGGCGCTCGCCAGATCAAATTGGTCTGACCGCATTGTACCAAAACTCCGCCAATTGGCGAAATTTGGGTTGGCGCGCCGGGCCCTTGCGTATCGCCCGGCGTCGGCGAACGAGTGAACGTTGCGGTCGGCGGCGGGGTGCGCGTCCAAGTCGGCGTCGCTTGAGGCAACGGGCCGGGTGTTCTCGTAGGCGTGGATGGCCGGACCGGTGTCCGAGTGGCGGTGACAAAACGGGTGGCTGTCGAGGTCGCGCCGCTCGGCCGCGTTGCGGTCGGCTCGGTGCGCGCGGCGGTGGGCGAGCCGGTCGGCGTGATCGCGCTCGCGCCGATGGTGACTATGGCTTCGGCATAAGGGCCCCACGCGCCTGCGCTGTTCTGCGCGCGCAGCCCCACGCGCCTGCGCTGTTCTGCGCGCGCACCATCAAGGTGTAATTTCCCGGCCCTGGCGGCGACCACGACTGTTTGGTTGTGACGAGAGTTTCGGCTGGATTGGGATTCGGCTCAGTGTGAACTGCGGCCCCGTTCACGGAGAGTTCGACCTGAACGATTTGCAAGGGATCGCTGGAATGAGAGACCACTTGCAGAGGCGCGAGCGGAACGCGGCTGCCGTCGAGCGGCGCGTCAATCCACGATCTAGGCGCGGCCGGTGATGCGCTCTTTTGGGATTGGATCGGATCGCAGCCCGCTATCAACATCGCGGACAGCAGGGCCAGTAGCAACGGGCAAGAGCATTTCATGGCTTGGACCTCCGCTCATGTTGATCACGGATTAAAGTGCGTCACCGCGAGCGTAAAGTTGCCGTACTTGGAATAACACGCGTATTCGCCGCCGATGTTCACGCCTTCGTCGGTCGGAAAACTTTCGTCGTTGCCGCGGAATACAAAACCATAATTGGGGCGCGTCCCCTGTATCCATTCTTTTACCAAGCTGGTCACGTCAATCGAATACGTCCAATTCGGCGCCGGCCCCGTTTGCAAATAATCTTCAGCCGGGATGACATTTGGAAGGAACTGGTTGCCCCAGGGATTGCCTTTCCAGTCCGCGGTCCCGAGCATCAGGTTCGTGCCCAGGTCCACGTTCTTGCCGACGTTTTCTGGCCCACCATAAACAGGCGGGCAGTAAATATGCGTCGTGTTATAGTTCAGCCGCGCCTCGACAATCGGAGTTGGCAGCCCGGCAAGATCAAACCAAACGGCGCCGCGATAGACCGTATCGTAATAGTCAAAGCAATTGGTCATGAACTCCCAGCGGTAACCGGCGGCAATCGCGCCCGGGCCTTCGGGCGGCGGCGCTTTCGTGCCGCACTGCCAGTTGTCTTCCACCCACACGGAAGCGCTTCGCCACATCGAATCGCCCGGCTTGAGATTCGTAATCTTGACGCCGGTCGAACCGCTCTTATCTTTCAGACAAAAGGAATTGCTGTCATCGGACTCGACGACTCCTTCTAGGGTCTTTTTGAACGCGCGAACACGGTAACAGTTCGTGTACTGCGGGGACGGCCACGGGAATAGGGCCAAGGTCAAATCCCCTTCGTCCACTTCTTTGACCAGCGCGTTCAGCTTGTACACTCGATAGCCATCCGGCTCGCCGACGTTGACGCAGTTGGGAGTGACACAGAACCCCTCGTCCCATTGCCAAACCAAAACCGCATAGCCACCCTTGATGGCTTCCTGGCAGATCGGACCCAAGAGCACCAGCAACAGCCCCGGCAAGTGCTCGGCGCACTTTTTCGGGTCGCCGGTGCTGCTGAGATTGGATGGAGAATTGAGCCAATAATTCGACGGCGGCAAACCGCCGCCCATTGGCTTGAAGGCGATTTCACCCGCCAACTTGAATTTGTCGCCGGCCCAGACGACGGGACCCGAGTCTTGGTTCTTGATCGTCTGTTTCGTTTTGCCGAGATAGACCAGCGTGTCGCCGTTCCAACCCCAACATTCGAGCGCGATCGTGTTGATGCCGGGCGGCAGAGCGTTGAGATAAGGACTCACGTCAAAGTCGCCGTTCTTGTCGGGCGTGATGAACGTGTTCGGCGCCGGTGGGATGCGCTTCCAGGAAGCGCCGTTGATCGAAAGGTAGCAATAGACCTTATCCACTTTCTCCGAGACGCTCAGTTTGCCTTTGCCGAGTTGCGGGCCTTTGGGCGCGGCGGCATCGCATGACGGACTGGCAATCTTGACCTTGACCTGGTTGCTCGGCGATTCGCCTTTCGTGTTGAACGCCGTGATGTAATAGTACCATTCGCCGCTGTACAAGTTAGGGTCGCTGTACTCGAACGGCTGCGGCTGGGAATAGGCGTCGAGCGTCGCGATGCGCGTAAATAACAGCTCGGTCGGATCGAACCGATAGACGAAAAAGCCATCCTCGTTGCTCGACTTGTCTTGGACGAGCAAATTGGCGGTGCAGCTCGTGATTTTCAGCCAAATCGTCGGCGCTTGAGGCGGCTTGACCGCGCCGAACAAGTACTTGGCGAGCAGGAACTTGAGGGGATTGGGATTGCCGGGCGGCGGCTGCGGCGGATCGCTTGGCGGCGTTGGAGTCGGCTCCGGCGCGATAGGCGTCTGCTCTGCGACCGGCGCGGGAGGTCCCGGCGTCGGGATCGCGACCGGGACCGAAATGGTTTCGCCGGGCGGGAGTGGATTATTGGGATTGACTTGCGGATTCAGCGCGACGATTTCTTGCGGGGTGATTTTCTGCTTTTGCGCGACCGAGGCAACCGTGTCGCCCGGCTTGACCGGGTACGGCGCTTGAACAATGGAGGGCGGCAAAACTGCCGCGGTTACGCGCACGACGTTCGATTGGCTCACGCGCTCATCGGCATCGGTCGCGCGCACGACCAAGACGTGCTCGCCTTCCGTCGCCGGCGTCCAGGTCCAAAACGCGCTGAACTGCGAGAGCGCGGACCCCGCGGGCGCGTTTTTCGTTTGCAGCCGCGCGCCGTCCACCCACAACTCGAGCGCGAGGATGGGTTTGGCCCCGATCGCTTCCGCGCTAATATTCGTGATTTGATTCAGTGGCACTGTGCTGGCGTTGAGCGGCGTGGTGAGGGTGACGACCAGTGGCATGGCGTTTGGCGGGAGTTGCTGCGCCACAGTCGGGACTTGCATGGCAAGCAGGGCGATACCGCCGCCGACCACAAACGCCAAGAGCGCGAGAATCAAACAGCCGAACAGCCAGCGTGAGATGGAGGGCGACTTGTAGCTTGACATGGCTCTCGATCCTTTCCGCTCAGTGCCGGCGGGCCAGCCAGCGATCTTTAAGAGGTTGTTCCAAAAGTGTTTGACGGCGGCATCCTTCGACTGCCGCTCAGGACGATGCCGCCGTCAATACTGCGAAGACAACTCTTTACTGCCGCTTGCGCCAGACGCGGTCCGCCAGCCACTTGCCGTGGTGTTCCCGCGCGTATTCTTCCGTTACCGTGCCTTCAAACATCGAGGTGATGGATTCGCGGTGCAGCGGATGGACCGCGACGAGATAGACATGCAGCATGAACAACAGCACGGTCGCGATCACCGAGAGATCGTGCAGCACGACGCTCCACAGGAACACGTTCGCGGGCACCGCGCCTTTGCCGAACCACATCACCAGCCCTGTGACGGTAAATAGCACGAAGGTGATGATCTGCGTCAGCGCGTTGAACTTTTGTCCCGCGTTGTACTTGCCCTGCGGCGGGATCGCGCCCATTTTGCCATGCGAATAGTAATCCCACGCGTTTTTCAGCCAGCCGATGTCGTCCTTGCCCCACGTAAACGAATCTTTGAGCGAGTAGAAAAAGTCGCGCGGCGAAAAGATCAGGTAGAACAGCGGCGCGGCGATGAACACGACCGCCGCGACGCGGTGCGCCAGGCGAGCCGCCTCGCCGGCCCCGCCGACCGTGAAGGGCTGAAACCACGGGACGTAGATGAACAGGCCGGTGCCCAGGAGGACGGTAAACGCGCAAAAGTGGATCCAGTGCGCCAGACGCTCCGCGCCCGTAAAGCGCATGACGAGCACTTGGCGTTCGGCCGCGCCGACTTGAGTAACTGCGGTTGCCATCTTATTTCTCCTCTACTGGCCCGCCGGCTCGTGATGGTTCAACCCATCGCGGCGCGTCAGGAACATGTTGATCGCGAGTCCAACGGCCGTGAGTCCGGCGGCCACGTAGCCAAACGGCTGGACGAGGTTCTGCCACAAGTTCACTTCGGCCGGATATTCGGGCGCGCCGGGCAGGCCATACGCCTGGGGCGGCGCGCTCAGAACGTACAGGCGCCGCAGTCCGCCCAGTTCAGTCTCTCCGTAGATGCCGGCTTGCGCCTGGCCCCTTGCCTTGAGCGCGTCCACGCGCTTTTTCGCGATATTGAGCATTGCGGTGCGCTCGCCGAATTGCAGCGCGCCGGGCGGGCAGGTCTTGACGCACGCGGGCGCCAGGCCCTGCGTTACCCGGTCCTGGCAGAGGTTGCACTTGCTCGCCTTGGCATCGCCGGTCAGTTGATTTATTACTTCCATGCGAGGCACGTCGAATGGACACGCTTGGGTGCAGTACGCGCAGCCGTTGCACAGATCGCGCTCGAACGAAACAAAGCCCGTCGCATTCTGCTTGAGCGCGGTCGTGGGACAAACGTCCACGCACGGCGCGTTCGTGCAGTGGAGACAGCCAAAGGGCAGATAGAGCCACTGCAATTTGCCGCCCGATTCATATTCGTTAAAGCGCACGCGCAGCCACGTATTCGACGCGAGGTCCTTGGGGTTTTCGTACGAGCCGGTCTGGGTCGTCTTGCTCGCCTCCAGGTCCCACCACTGCTTGCACGCCACCTGGCACCCGCGACAGCCGTGGCACTTCGAAGTGTCTACGAGAAGGGTTACTTGAGCCATATTGTCACCTTTGGGAAGTTGAATAGTTGGCTAGTTTCATAGTTTCATAGTCAAGCGGTAGACTATTCAACTACTGAACTATGCAACTATCAAACTTTTTTGATCTCCACCAAGAATGCCTTGTACTCCGGTATCATCGTATTGCCGTCGCCGACGTGCGGGGTGAGGTCGTTGGCGCTGTCGCCGGTGGCGATACCCTGCCACGCAAAGTGCCACGGGATGCCGACTTGATGCACCTTCTTGCCGTCAATCGTGTGCGGCTTCCAGCGCGCCGTGACCATCGCCACGGCTTTGATCTTGCCGCGCGCGCTGGCGAGTTGGACGAGGTCGCCGTTGGCAATGCCTTTTTCCGCCGCGAGTTCTTTCGACATTTCGACAAACAATGTCGGCTGCGTCTCCGCGAGCCACGGCAAATAACGCGACATCGAACCGGCTTGATGATGTTCGGTCAGACGGAACGTGGTGCAGACGATGGGGAACTTGTCCGGCGTGCCGACGCTGTCGCCAATGTCCTTGCCCGCATCGGTGTCAAAAACTTTGACGACGGGATTAAAGTTCGTCTTGGAGAGCAGGTTGGCGATGGGTGCTTCGAGCGGCTCGTAGTGTTCGGGCAGCGGGCCCTCGTTCAGACCTTTGGGCGCAAAGAGCCAGCCCTTGCCGTCGGCCTTCATCAGGAACGGGTCGGTGCCGGCTTGCGCGGCGAGACCGACGCCCGCGGGGTTGGCTTTGGCGTCCGGCGCTTTGGTGGGCGCAAAATCGGGCACGTCGTAACCGCCCCACGTCTTGGTCTCGGCGTTCCACCAGACGAGTTTCTTGCCTTCCGCCCACGGCGTCCCGTCTGGTTTCGCCGAGGCGCGATTGTAGACGATGTGGCGATTGGCGGGCCAGGCCCAGCCCCAGAATGGATACGTGCCCATCCCGCCCGGGTCTTTTTGTCCGCGCCGTTTCGCGGCCGGCATAACCACTCCTGTGCCATCGTCCGCGGGCGCAAAGTAGCCCGAGTAAATCCAATTGCCGCACGCGATCACGTCGGGATTCGCCGCGGTGGCGATCGTCGCAAAGCCGGGGATGACCGCGCCTTTCGCGACGAGCGTTGCGCCCGCCGCGTCTTTTACCGCATCTTGCGCGTACCCGTTCACCTCACGCGCGACCAGTTCGACGTTCGCCGGCTCGCCGTAATCCCAGAGCAGGTCGAGGATGGGTTTGTCTTTCGCGGCGGTGCTGCCTTGGTACGCGGCTTTGATCGCCTTGATCATCTTGTCGAGAATCCAGATGTCCTCTTTGGCATCCCCCTGCGGCGCGGCCACGCGCGGCTTCCATTGGATGAGACGTCCGCTCGTCGTTATGCTGCCCGCTTTTTGCTGAGCGTCGGCGGCGGGCAGGAGAAAGACTTCGGTCTTGATCGTTTTCGGGTCTAGGCCCGGCGCGCGCCAGAACGACGAGGTCTCGGTATCGAAGATTTCTTGCACGACCATCCAATCGAGATTCTCCATCGCCTTGCGCTCGAGGCGCGCGTTGGGACCGCAGACGTAGGGGTTTTGCCCCATCACGAACATACCCTTGATCGTTCCCTTGTACATCGCTTCGAAAAGCGGAATCCATGAATAGTTGCCGGAGGATTTGGGGAGATAGTTAAAGGCGTAGTCGTTCTCTTTCGTCGCGGCATTGCCCCACCACGCCTTGAGCAGCGAGACGACAAAGCGCGGACCGTTCGACCAGTAACTCGTCGTGTCGAATTTCGCGGTGAACGTCTTGAGGTCGCGCTGCGCGGCGGTGGGCAAGCCGAGATAGCCGGGCAAATCCTGGAAAAGCAACGCCATATCGGTCGAACCTTGCACGTTCGAGAGACCGCGCAGCGCATTGACGCCGCCGCCGGGCACGCCGATGTTGCCGAGCAGCAGTTGCAGGATCGCCATCGCGCGCACGTTCTGCGTGCCGACGGTGTGCTGCGTCTGCCCCATCGCGTACATGATGGTTCCCGACTTGTCGGGCACGCCCGTCGCGGCGAACGCTTTCGCGACCTCGAGGAACTTGTCTTTCGGCGTGCCGCACACGCGCTCGACCATCTCGGGCGTATAGCGCGCGTAGTGCTTGGTCATGAGCGCGAACACGCTGTTCGGATCGTCGAGCGTTGACGCCTGCTTGGGGACGCTCACTTCGATTTCGTTGCCCGCCGCGTCTTTCGCCTTGACCTTTTCGGTCTGATACTGCCAGGTCGCGCCGTCGTAGGTTTTGGTGTCCTTGTTGAAGCCGCTGAACAAGCCGTCGAGGTCGGCGGGACCTTTGTAGGTCGCGTTGACGAGCGTGAGCGCGTTGGTGAATGATTGGACGTACTCTGCGTTGTACAGTTTGTTCTGGATCACATAGCTGATCAGCCCACCGAGGAACGTAATGTCGGTACCCGAGCGAATGGGCGCGTAAATGTCCGCCTTGGAGCCGCTGCGATTAAAGCGCGGGTCCACGACGATGAGTTTCGCGCCGCGCTCTTCCATCGCGGCCGTGATCCATTTGAACGAGATGGGGTGATTCTCGGCGGGATTAGCGCCGAAGACGAGGAACGCGTCGCTGTTCTTGAGATCAACCCAATGGTTGGTCATCGCGCCGCGTCCGAATGTGGGGCCGAGACCGGCCACCGTGGACGAGTGTCAGATCCGGGCCTGGTGTTCGAGGTAGGCAATGCCGAGGGCGCGCGAGAATTTCGCCGCGAGGTAACAGTCCTCGTTGGTGTTCGACGCCCCGCCCACCCAGGCGATGCCTTCGGTGCGATTGACGGTCGCCTCGCCGTCTTTCTCTTTGAACGTCGCGTCGCGCGTCGACTTGACGCGTTTGGCGATTTCGCCGATCGCCCAGTCCCAGGACTTTTCCTCCCACTTGTCGCCGTTGGGCGCGCGATAGAGCACCTTGGTCGCGCGCTTGGGGTCGGTGTTGAGCTGCGTGACGGAAACGCCTTTGGGGTCGAGCGCGCCGCGATTGTGGATATTGTCCGGATCGCCTTCGGTGTTGACGATACGACCCTGCGCATCGGTCGCAACGATCAAACCGCAGCCCACCGAACAATAGGGGCAGATCGAGGCCGCTTCGCCCACGCGCTTGTGCAGCGGAAACGTCGCCGCGCTGGCTGCCGCGGCCGAGCCGGCCGGCAGCAGGAGACTTGCCGCAGCGACACTTCCAACCTTTAGAAAATCGCGTCGTGACAGGTCCATTCTTTTCCTCCCATAAAACGATGTTAGTTCAATTGACACCGCTCGAAACGAAGGTTATACTAGGCCTCACTAGGAGGCGTCTATGCCATCTCCTTTTCCCGGTATGGATCCGTACCTCGAAGGTTACTTGTGGCCCGACGTTCATCACCGATTGGCCGATCAAATTAGTGAATTGTTGGCGCCGCGTTTGAGACCGCGCTATGTGGCTCGCCTCAGCATTCGCGTTCTGGCGGACCAGCCACCCGAAGATGAAATCCGCATCATGTATCCCGATGTCGAGGTGGTGCGATCACGTCGTTTGGCTGAAACTCGCGCTCCCGTGCTCACTTCTGCGGTTACTGCGCCGACCTTGACCGCGCCGCTGACGATCCCCGTTTTTGAAACTCGTGTGACCAGCGTCGAGGTGCGCGATGTCGCGCAGAATGAATTAGTTGCGGTTATCGAAATTCTATCGCCGGTCAACAAGCGCGAGCCGGGGCTGACGCGATATCTGCAAAAACGCGCCGAGTTTTATGAGACTGGCGTCCATCTGCTGGAGATTGATCTCCTGCGCCGCGGCACGCGTCCTTGGTCGGTGGCGCAACTGCGCGCAACAAGCTACGTGGTCGCGCTCACGCGTGCGTTTTCGAATAAGATGGAAGCGTGGCCTCTGCGGTTACAGGACCCGTTGCCCACCGTGCCTGTGCCTCTGCGCGCGCCCGATCCCGATGTGCCGCTCGAATTATCTCTCGCGTTTTCTACGATCTATGATAGAGCGGCGTACGACCTCTCCATTGACTATCGTCAGTCCCCGCCTCCGCCGCCTATCTCCCCTGAAGATGCCGATTGGGTCAAATTACAGGCCAGCAAGGGCTAATCCATTTTATGGCGGTATGACCTGGCAAGGCAACGTCCAAACGGGTCATTTTGGACGGGCAAGCGTATCATCGAGAGCCGGCAAACTGAAAATACCCAAAGCCGATCGCCAATAGCAGATAGATCATCACCATCGCCCAACCGAATGGGTTGATAATGCCGGAGAGTTGCGCGGTCAGGACTATACCAAAGCCCAGCAGATCGCCGACGAAAACGGATAGCGTCACGGCGCGCCGCGTCGCGGGATCGGCGATTTCACGGGTCATCCACAA
The DNA here is from genome assembly GCA_016208315.1 of Chloroflexota bacterium. Lineage (GTDB taxonomy): Bacteria > Chloroflexota > Anaerolineae > UBA4142 > UBA4142 > JACQYF01. The sequence goes on from JACQYF010000082.1 coordinate 75,784, forward strand.
AAAGAGACCGACCAAGACGAAGGTCGCGCCGAAAAGCCGCGCCAGAAACGTGCCGTTCAGGTCGAGGTCCATTCTCAAGAGCCAGAGCCATTGGCCAGGAAAGATGATAAAAATGCCTCCCGTGACAATGCAAACGATGGCTTTGAACGTCATCAGTGTGCCGAGTTTCATCTTCGTCCCTCCTGTAAATTCAACTCAACAAATGTCCAACGAATAAACGAATAGGAGGGCGGATTGTCTTGCCAAACGGCAGGTCGAAGACCGAATTCAAGTGGGGATCGCCAAGCGAGCCGAAAATGGGGGTGGCGCAAAGAGGGACGAATTGCGGGAATAGGCGGCATCTAGCCCTCCATGGGCAAATGGCAACATCACCGCGCGCCGCGACGGCGCGCTCACAGACAACGAGATTTTTTCAATCAAGCACGGGCTGACCTATTCTAACACGCCTCCCACGCTGGCGACGACGGCCAAACGGGTCATTTTGCGCGTGCAAACGTATCATCGAGGGCCTGTTTCATCTCGGCCCACGCATGGCGCGCTTCTTCGACCGAACCCTCGTCCTCGATGGTCGTAATGTCGCCGGGATCGCGGTCGACCGTGACGGCCTTGAGGACGCGGCGCATGATCTTGCCGCTGCGTGTCTTGGGCAACATGTTGACGAAATTCAGCTCGCCGATCACGGCGATCGGCCCCAACTCGTGGCGCACGGTCTCCAGCAATTCGCGTTTCAATTGGTCCGATGCTTTGAACCCTTGCTTGAGCAGGACGAAGGCCGAGATGACCTCACCGCGCATTTCGTCCGGGCGACCGATCACGCCGGCCTCGGCGGTCGCCGGGTGCATCATGAGCGCGGTCTCCACCTCGATGGTGCCGATGCGGTGGCCCGCGATCTTGATGATCTCATCGGCGCGGCCCGCGAACCAAACGTAGCCGTCCTCGTCAATGCGCGCCGAGTCGCCCGTGTAATACACGCCCGGGATGCGTTCCCAGTAATCCTTGCCGTACCGTTCCGGCTCGCCCCACAGCCACGGCGTCAGCCCGGGGAACGGTCGCTTGAGGACCATGATGCCCTTTTCGTTCGCTCCGCATGGTTGGCCCTCGGGACCGACGACCATCGCTTCGATCCCCGGCAGCGCAATCGTCGCCGAGCCGGGTTTGATCGGCAACATGCCGAGTCCGTAAGGATTGCCGAAAACGGGCCCGCCGGTTTCGGTCTGCCACATGTGGTCAATCACGGGGATTTTGTCTTTGAGGATTTTCTTCTGGAGCCATTCCCACGCGGGCGCGTTCAGCACCTCGCCCGCGCAAAAAACGCGTTCGAGATAGTCATGGTCCACTTTGCTCAACGGCTCGTCGCCGTAACGCATCAACAAGCGCACCGCGGTCGGCGACGTGAAAATACCGGTCACGCGAAATTCCTCGATGAGGGTCGTCCAGTGCGTTTCGGGTTTCGGATAATCGAGCGCGCCTTCGAAGGCGATGGTCGTCGCGCCGGCGACGAGGGGCGCGTAGACGATGTAACTGTGCCCGACGATCCAGCCAATGTCCGAGGTGGACCACCAAACGTCGGTCGGCTTTAGGCCGAACACCCATTTGCCCATGCTGTGAATGTGGACTTGATAGCCGCCGTGCGTATGGATCGCGAGTTTCGGTTTCGCGGTTGTGCCCGACGTCGCGAGGATGAACGCGGGTTCGTTCGCTTCCATCTCGACGTGGCGGCTGTCCTGCCCCGCGCCGCGCTGCAAGAATTCTTCCCACGCAATGTCGCGCCCGGCTTGCATTGCCGTGTCGCCATTCGCGCGATTCAAGACGATCACTTTTTCGACCGAGTTGGTCGCGGCGAGCGCCTCGTCCACGATGCCTTTCAGCGGCACGTCTTTGCCTTTGCGAAAAGTAATATCGGCCGTAAAGAGGAGACGCGAGCCGCTCGCTTGCACGCGGTCGGCTAATGCTTTTGCGCCAAAGCCCGCAAAGACGACGGAATGGATCGCGCCGATGCGGACGGTCGCCAGCATGAGGATGATGGCTTCCGGGCAGGTCGGCATGTAAATGGTGAGGCGGTCGCCCTTTTGAATGCCCATGCCGCGCAGCGCCGCCGCGACGCGCTCGACCTGGCGCGAGAGCTGCGCGTAGGTGAAGATGCGGCGCTCGCCGCGTTCGTTGACGTAGATGAGGGCGGTGTGTCCGCCCCAGCCGCGCTTGACGTGATGGTCGAGCGCGTTAAAAGCCAAGTTCGTCTGCCCCCCGACGAACCATTTGAACGTGGGATAATTCCATTCGAGCACGCGGTCCCATTTGCGAAACCACGGCAGATGATCGGCGGCTTTAGCCCAAAAGGTATCCGGGTCGCGGCGCGCGTCCTCGACCCAGCGTTGAACGATTGGATTAACCAGAGCCATGCCAGTACCTCCCCTGAAAATAGACCGCCCTCCGGCAGGCGGGTGCGGCGAACACGAACAACCTGCGGAGGGCGGTCACTCCCTCCATCCGCGACGAGGTCGCAGAGAAACGAGACACGCTGGTCGACGCGCGCCGGGCGCTACGGCTCGGCCCGCGCCGTTTCTCCGTTCGTCGCACTTTCCTTCTCCGCGGCGAGCGCGAGCACGCGGTCTTTGAGGTCGGCCAGCGCGCGGCGGATTTGTTCCAGCTCTTCGGCGTGCAGACGCTGATACGAGTCGAGCTGCTGCTCGAGTTTCAACATGCGGAAGGCAATGTCAGAAGGCGCATCGGTTGGCATGGGTGCTCCTCATTGCGTATGGTCTCGCCTATTCTAACACGCTTGTCTCCGCCGCATAATGTACAAACGGGTCATTGCCGCGCGCAAAACGTATCTTTGCTATTCCTCCAGCGTCGTGACGTCCCCTTCCGGCAGCCCTTGCGCGCGGGCTTTGAGGACGCGGCGCATGATCTTGCCGCTGCGCGTCTTGGGGAGCTTGTCCACAAAGTTGACTTGTTCCGGTTTCGCGATCGGTCCCATGTGCTTGCCCACGTGCAGGCGCAGTTCTTCTTGCAACTCGGCGGAGGGGCTGAATCCGGCGCGCAGGATGCAGTAGGTGAAAATGCCCTGGCCTTTGATTTCGTGCGGCAAGCCGATGGCCGCGGCTTCTGCGACCGCGGGATGGCTGACGAGCGCGCTTTCGATCTCCGCCGTGCCGAGCCGATAGCCCGACACCTTGAGCACGTCGTCCACGCGGCCAATGATCCAGTAATAACCGTCCTTGTCGCGCTTGGCCGAATCACCCGTGGTATAGAATCCGGGGTTCTTGCTCCAATACTGCTTGACGTAGCGCTCGGGGTCTTTGTAAATCGTGCGGAGCATTGCGGGCCACGGTTTCTTGAGGACGAGATACCCTTCCTCGTCGTCGCCCACGAGTTCGCCCTGTTCGTTGACGATTTGCGCTTCTTGCCCAAAGTAGGGCCGCGTGCCGCTGCCGGGTTTGAGCGGGACGACCGGCGTCGGCGTGATCATGAACATACCCGTCTCGGTCTGCCACCACGTATCCATGATCGGGCATTTCTCTTTGCCGATCACGCGGTGATACCACTTCCACGCCTCGGGATTGATCGGTTCGCCGACCGAACCGAGCAGGCGCAACGACGAGAGGTCGTGGCGATTGGGCCACGACTCGCCAAAACGCATCAAGCCGCGGATCGCGGTCGGCGCGGTATAGAGCACCGTGACACCGTACTTTTCGACCAGCGACCACCAGCGGTTTGGATAGGGGAAGGTCGGCGCGCCTTCGTACATGAACGACGTGGCGCCAAGCAGCAGCGGCCCGTAGACGATGTACGAATGGCCCGTGACCCAGCCGGGATCGGCCGCGCACCACCAGCGGTCATCGTCCTTGAGATCGAAAACATTCTTCAGCGTGCTGTAAATGCCGACCATGTAGCCGCCGTGGACGTGGAGAATGGCTTTCGGCTTGCCCGTCGTGCCCGAGGTGTAGAGCATATAGAGCGGGTCTTCGGCGTCCATGACCTCGTTCGCGCACTTGCCGTTCGCGATCGGCAGTTTCATCAGGTCGTGATACCAGTAATCGCGCCCCGCTTCCATCTTGACTTGTTGCGCGGTGCGCTTGACGACGATCACCGTCTCGACCGTCGGGCAGCGCTTGACGGCGTCGTCCATCGTCTTTTTCAGCTCGACGACCTTGCCGTTCATCCAGCCGCCATCCGCGGTGATACAGACGCGCGATTCGGAATCCTCGATGCGGCCCTGCAGCGCGTCCACGCTAAAGCCGCCGTAGACGACCGAGTGTACCGCGCCGATTTTCGCGCACGCGAGCATCGCGATGATGATTTCCGGAATGCGCGGCATGTAGATTGTGACGCGGTCGCCTTTCTTCACGCCCATCGCCTTGAGCACGTTGGCGAACTGGTTCACTTCGCGATTGAGGGCATAATACGAATAGGTACGCACGTCGCCCGGCTCGCCGACCCAGACCAGCGCGAGTTTGTTCTTGCGCCAGGTCTTTTGATGCCGGTCGAGGCAGTTGTGGACGATATTGGTTTTCGCGCCGACGAACCACTTGAAAAAGGGTTTGTTACTGTCGTCGAGGACCGTATCCCATTTTTGATACCATTCGAGTTCCTCGGCTTCTTGCGCCCAAAAGCCGGCGAGGTCTTGCGCGGCAAACTCGGCGGTGGCCTCCCAATCCTGGAGGCGCGCCTGCGCGATGACATCAGGCGAGGGATAGTACACCTCGCCGGTCAAACCATTCTTGCGGGTGGGGTCAGTCATACTGGCTCCTTAATTCGTTTATTCGTTTTTGCTTCGCTGACGGTGTTGCTTGCCGCTTGAGCAAAAAGGTGAGGATGGGCGGCGATAGGAACGTGCTCAAGAGAACTACGATGACGATCATCGAAAAGATCTCGTCGTTCACCACGCCGAGCGTCTTGCCGGTCGCGGCAAAGATCAGGCCGACTTCGCCGCGCGGGATCATGCCAAAGCCGACGATCGCCTTGTTCACCGGCCCGGCGACCAGGCCCGACGCCACTTTGCCGACGAACGCGGCGACGGTGATGCCGAGCGCGACCACGAGGATGGGCCCATTGAACAGGGCATCGAGCCGGACGTGCATGCCCGTGAGCACGAAAAAGATCGGCACCAAAAAGTACCCCAGCGGCTCCACCAGTTCTTCGACGTGGCGGTCCTCGTGGCGCTTGACGATTTGCGCGATCCGCTGCTGCAAGCTCGGCTCGGCGTCCTTCAGCGCATGGTTGATTTCGTTAACCAGCTCGTGGTTTTCAAAGAGACGAAAGTGTACCGGATCAAGCACCAGACCGGCTGCGAACGCGCCGACGATGGGCGCGAGGCCAATGCGTTCCGCCAGAAACGCGGTCACCAGGCCAAAGCCAATCGCCAGCGTAAACTTCATGCCGGTGCCGGTGTTGATGCGTGAAAAGAAATGACTCAGGCGCGGCGCGAGCACTTTGCCCAGCACAATCGCGCCGGCGAGGAAGGCGACCGCTTTCAGCGTGATCTCGGCGATGGTGATCACGCTCGCCGTGCCGACCGTGACGATGGCGGAGACGACCGCGAGGATGATAAGCCCGAGCACATCGTCAATGACCGCCGCGCCCAGGACGATTTGCGCCTCGGGGGTTTGCAGCTTGCCGAGATCGCGAAAGACGCGCGCCGTAATGCCGACCGAAGTCGCGGTCAGGATCGCGCCGAGAAAGATGTAGACGTTCGAAGAGAGGCCCGGCAAAAGTTGGGGACCGACGATGGCCGAGCCGAGGAAAAACGGGACGACCACGCCGACTGTGGCGACCAGAAACGCGCGCACGCCGACGCGGCGCATTTCCTCGATGTTGGTCTCCAGTCCAACCTGGAACAAGAGGATGACGACGCCCAGTTCGGACAAGAAGAGGATGAACTCGTTGGTCTTGATCGGCTCAAAGGTCTGGATACCGACGAGCGCGAGATTACCCAAGACCACTCCGGCGATCAGCTCGCCCAACACGGACGGCTGGCCGATGCGTTCCACCAGACTCGCGACCTTGGCGACGACGAGGAGGACGACGATCCAGAGAAAAGTCAGCGCGAAACTGGACGCGGCCGCGGGTTCACCCGACGCCTCGGCGGCAGCAGGCAGTAGCAACGCGATGAGAATAAAGAGAGTACCGATCTTGCGAGTGACACTATGCATGGGCGCTGAGTAGCATCTTACCACAAAGACACAAAGACACAAAAATCTGGCACACGGTTGAGAAATCGGACTTGCCATTCGCCCGATGCCTCGGCGGACGCGGGCCGTAGCCACGCGATGAGGATAAGCGCGGCACGCCCTTTGCTTGTTATGCTATGCATCGGCACTGAGCGGGTGGCGCAATAACCAGTGCATCGCAAGTCCGCTGAACCCCCATGCGACCACGATGCCCACGGCCGAAATCGTCCAGCCGGAGGTTGCGGCAATGCCGGCGCCGAGAACCCATCCAATCATGGTGGCGAGCACCCACAACTCGGCGCGCGCCACAGTCCCGCGCAGCAGGACCCATTGGACACAGCCGGCGAGAACACCCGGCATTACAAAGATGAGCGCCGAAACAAGTGACGGTGTTGCCGCGGTGATCGAACCCACTGCCAGCGCCACCACCAAGCCGAATGACCAGGCGACCGCTGTGGCAGGTATCCACCATTTAAAGCGGTAGCCGCCCCAACGCTGGGCGAGCCATTGCGCGATCCCAACGGCGGCGCCGCGCAGCAGGCCCAGCACAAAGACCAACAGCAAAAAGATGGGTAGATCGAGCGCCGCGCCCATTTGAGGATTTACCGTTGGGGCGGGCACGAATTGGGCGGCCGGGAGCAGCAGAACCCACATGACGGAAAAGCTCCAGTCCAAGCGTCCCGACCGTGTCTCTGTTTTCTTCACATGTTGTCCGAGAACAAGTGTATTTGTCATGATTTCCTGTGGTAGACCTGTGAGGTCTTGCGAAGCACCTCACAGGTCTCTGTCCCTAGTTCGACGCGGGCGCTGGCGCGGGCAACGGCTGTATCACCTTACCGCCGGCCAGGTCATCCATTAACGCATCATCTTCCTGCGGATGGCGCAGGTGCTCGACCAACTCCTGGATCTCTTTGGGCGGGGCAGCGGTCACGAGACTCAGACCGATCGTTACCGTAAAGTTCGCAATTGCGCCAAAAAGACCCGCGCTCAAGTGCGAGATGCCGAGGATGTTGAACGCCGGATTGGTATAGTTACCCACCATGTAGATGAGGGTCACGGCCAAGCCGCTGATGATGCCAAAGCTCGCGCCGACGCCGTTCGCCCTCTTCCAGAATATGCCCAAAAGCACGATCGGGAAGAAGGATGCCGCCGCGAGCGAAAAGGCCCACGACACCATTTGCACGATCAATGCGAGGCGTGGCATCGCCGCCAGCGCCGCCGCCGCAGCCGCGACCACCACCATGGCCTTTCCAAGCGCCATACGTCTCCCTGCCGACGCTTTCGGATTGTAGATGCGATAGTACCAATCGTGCGCGACGGCGGACGCGATCACGACGAGCAAGCCGTCGGCCGTCGAGAGCGCGGCGGCGAGACCACCTGCCGCCACCAACGCGGCAATCGTGTAGGGCAAGCCCGCGATTTCGGGCGTCGAGAGAACGATCAAGTCGGCGACGATGTTGAGTTCGGTGAATTGCAGGACGCCGTCTTTGTTGGCGTCGTTGATCGTCAGCAAACCGGTCTTGCCAAAGTTGAGCACCCAGGACAGCGGCTTGCCATCATTGCCCAGCACGGTGGTGTAGGTTTTGCCGCCATCCTGCACCGTGCCAATCTTGAGACCGGCAACGTTCTTTAACATTTCCCATCTAGAGAAAGACGCGTACGCAGGCGCCGTAAAGTATAGGAGGAAGATAAAGAATAACGCCCAACCCACGCTCTTACGGCTCTCGCGGATACTTGGCACCGTATAGAACCGGATGAGAATATGCGGCAACCCAGCAGTACCAATCATCAAAACGAGCGTCAACGCCATGAAATCCCAGGGCGACTTGGTCCAATCGGACACGACCGCCGGAATGGGTTCCGCAATGTTGGCGCCCGTCATCGAATTGATTTGCTTGGTCGCGGCAACCGCAGAAGCATTACTCAACGATTCGTTGAAGGGTGTGATGTACCCTTTCGAAATCTTTTGTTCGACTTCTAGACGCTGGATATTTTGCAGCGCCTGACCGTACGCCAGCTCGGGAATTGGAAAGCCGGTCAGTTTTACCGAGAGGAACGTCACGGGGACGAGATAGGCGACGATCAGGATAACGTACTGGGCGACCTGTGTCCAGGTCACGGCTTTCATGCCGCCCAGGAACGAGCAGACCAGCACGCCCGAGAGACCGATGATGACGCCCCATTCGTACGGCACGCCGACAAAGCGGCTCATGATCAAGCCGACCCCGGTGACCTGCGCCGTCACGTACGTAAAGCTGACGATGACCGCGGCGAACGCGGCGACCGCGCGGGGCTTGTTGCCGCCAAAACGCGCGCCCACAAAGTCCGGGATCGTGTACTGTCCGAACTTGCGAATGTACGGCGCGAACAAGAGCGCGAGCAGCACATAGCCGCCGGTCCACCCCATAATGTAGGCCAGGCCGTCATAGCCCAGGAGCCAGAGCGAGCCGGCCATCGAAATGAACGATGCCGCGCTCATCCAGTCCGCGCCGGTCGCCATCCCGTTGAAAAAGCCGGGGACGCGGCGGCCCGCCACATAGTACTCGTCCAGAACCTTGGTGCGGCTGATGATACCGACGGTCGCGTACAGGCCCATCGTCAGCAGGAGGAACGCCCAGCCGATAATGCCGGTGGGCACACCGACAACGAGCTCCAATATCAGCATCAAGATGCTAAAGAGAATAAAGCCGATCGTGAACAGCCCGTAATACTTGAAGAGTTTGTCTTGAAACATGGCGGGACTCCTTTATTTGTCCTGGTCGCGCATACCGTGCTGCTGGTCGAGCTTGTTCATCCGCGCGGCGTAGTAAAAGATCAGAACGACAAAGACGATCAACGAGCCCTGGCTGCCCATGTAATAGCCCAGCGGGAAGCCGGCGATCACGATCGAGTTGAACTGGTCAATGAACAGCGGCGGAATAAACGCGACCGCAGCCCAGATCACCAGGAGGATCGAGATCAAGCGGAGATTCGCTTTCCAGTAAGTATCCAGCTTGCTTGGTGCGTGCGTTGGATTTTTCGCGCTCATGCGACTTGCTCCCTCCGATTAGGATTTTGGATACACTCTCGATGTCATTGCGATTGGTCGAAAGACACCTCCTATCTTCCGGCGATGGCCAGCGCGTCGCCCAGGCGCGATACGCCCAAAGCGGGCAGGTCGGCCAGGAAACGCTGCCACAGGCGCGCGGTCAGAAACGCATCGTACAGCGCGTGATGGGCGTCCTGCACGTGAATGTGATAGCGCTCGGCCAGCGCGAACAAGTTGTAATCGCTCAGTTCGACGCCGTATGCGCGGCGCGCGCTGTACAAACCGCGCTGCTGCTCGTCCATCCATTGGCTCACCTGGCACGTGTCCACCTGTGGATTTTGCAGCGGCTGTCCGAGATAGCGCTGCATGTCCCGGTTGAGGAACGACCGGTCCAACTGGACGAAATGTCCGACGAGCACGTCGTCGCCTACAAACTCTTGCAGGCGCCGCAGCGCGATATCAATCGTCGGTTGGTGCGTCAACTCCGAAGGGCGGATGCGATGCACGAGCACGTTATCGGGGTCGAGTTTGCGCTCGGGATTCACGAGCGTGTAAAAGGTCTGTCCCATGAGAATGCGCGGCCCCTGCATGCGAATCGCGCCCAGGGCGATGACGGCATCGTGCCGGCGATTCAAGCCCGTCAGTTCCGTATCAATGACCACATAGCGCGCCTGCTCCAACGGCTGGCTCTTGCGGTGGTCCCACAACCCCAACATGCTGCGCCAGTCCGTGCGCGGCGCGCCCGATAGCCAGTTTGAAACACGAAGGGATAATGCGCTTTGGCTCATTGTTTTTCCCTCATGCCAGCCGCCCCAATTGGTAGCGTTCCGTAACGGCGGCCTGCTCGCGCGAGACGATCTGAAAGGCCTGTTTCAGCGACGTGCGCTCAAGTTCGCTTAGCAATTTGGGGTTGAGAAAATTATCCGGTTCCTGCTCCTGCACGACTTGCTCGACCTGGTGACGCATCCGCAACAGCATCAGGAACTCGAGGGTGTTTTCCAGTTGGTCGGCCTCGGCTTGGCCCATCGCGCCGCGGCTGACTAGCGCGCGCAGTCGCTCCAGGGTGTTGGTCTCGCTTATGCCGTGCTCCAGCGCAAAGACTCGCACCAGGTCCACGATCGGTCCCGTGCCGCGTTCTTTCAGATTCAAAGTATTCTTGTGGGGGCCGCTGCGGTCTAGTACAAAATTGCGGAAAAAGCCGATCGGCGGGGTGTGTTCGACGGCGAGCCGCGCCATGTGCGCGAGGAAAATGCCCTGCCCGCGTACCAATCGCAAAAAGTGGTCTTGCAGCGCGGCGGCCAGGCCGCTGGCCTTGCCCACCGCGCGCATATCGAAAAAGATGGTTGAATAGAGCACTTGGGCCGGTTCGGGGGTTTCGATCCAGTTGCTGAAATAGCGCCGCCAGACGCGCAGCGGCTGACACCAGCGCGGGTTGCGCGCCATATAGTTGCCGGGGCACAGCGGATACCCGCACTGTTCGAGCGCGCCGCCCACCCAATCGGCAAATCGGGCAAAGTAATCTTGCGCGACTTGCAGCTGCGCGTCGTCCGCGGGATCGGCGTAGATTAGCGCGTTGTCCTGGTCGGTCTTGAACGTCTGCTCTTTGCGCCCTTCGCTGCCCAGGACGACCCACGAATACGCGACGGGCGGCGGACCGAAGCGCTGTTCGGCCAGCGTCAGCAGTTTCGCCGTCACGCGGTCGTTGATCTCGGCGATGACGCGCGCGATGCTGCTGGGATGCGCGCCCTCTTTGAACATCAGCGGGACGATCTGGTTCGCGCGCTGGAGCGAGATCGCCAGTTCTTCGACGGTATTCTGATGGTTCACGTCTTTGGCGACGAGGAGCGGCGAGGAACCTTGCAGCCGCATCAGGTCCGAGGTCGTGACGACGCCGACGCCCTGACCCTGTTCCACGACGAGCAGATGATGAATGCCGGCGTTGAGCATCCGCAACAGCGCTTCGAAAGCCAGGTCATCCTGGTCAATCGTGATCACCGGCGATTGCATGATGGCCGAGATGGGTTGGTGCGCGCTGCGGCCCGCGGCGACGACCGCGTTGCGTAAATCGCGGTCGGTGACAATGCCGATGCCCTTGCCGCGCGCGTCGTTCACGATGATGGAACTGACCCGCCGGTCGCGCATCATCACGGCGGCTTGTTGAATCGTCGTCTCGACCGTGCAGCTCACGAGCAAACGTTGAATGAGAGCGCGCACGGGCAGGGTGAACAAAAGGCGCTCGCTGCCGCCGCGCGCGTCGCTGTAGCGAATCTCGCGCAAGGTGCTGTCGAGATAGCGCTGCGCCGAGGTGTGGAGCAGCGATTCGCCAAAGACCGCGTTTTGCTGCATCACCTGCATGATCAACTGTTTGGGGAAGACGTAGCCGAGCATATCTTCGGCGGCGGTGACGTTCATCTGCGAGGCGGTGCCGCGCATCATCGAGGTGAGGCCAAAGTGCTCGCCCTCGCTCCGCATATCGAGGATGATGTCGTCGCCGCTCTCGGCGCGCACGGAAATGCGGACGCTCCCTTTTTGGATCACGTAAAGAAATTCGGAGGGTTGTCCGTCTTGGATGAGGATCTGGGTATCTTTGGGGAAGAAATCGAGCGCGGCGGCTTGCGCCATTCCCTGTATTTCCGACTCGGTCAACAAGTCGAAAGGGTAATGCTGGCGCAAGAAATCCACGGTCAGATTGTGGAGCAGCTCGGGTTGATTCTGCATATCAAACCCGATGCCCTTCTTCAGGCAGTCGCGTCATCGCGTACACTCTGGGAGAGATTGTGAGTGCCGGTTTAATGCGGGAGAATCTGCGGTCAGAGTACCACAGCCGCGTAAGGGGAGAATAAGGGGAAATAAAAAAATCGGTGAGGTTTGTGTAACGTTTGTGTAACGTTACGGTTGCCTTAGCGATTCGACCAGCGCGGCGACTTGCGGAGGCGGAGGCGCGGTGAGTTTGCTGACGACGATGGTGACGGCAAAATTGGCGGGGATGCCAAAAATTCCCGCGGCCACGTGCGTGATGCCGAGAATATGCCAGTTGGAATTCACCGCGTTCAACAACATGTAGCCGAGCGTCACGGCGAGGCCCGTGAGCATTCCCGCCACCGCGCCTTTTCCGTTCGCGCGCTTCCAAAAGATGCCGAGAACCAGGATCGGGAACAGGGTCGCGGCGGCGAACGAAAACGCCCACGCGACCAACTGGACGATGATCCCGAGCCGCCGCACGGCGATGAGCGCGGCCAACATCGCCGCGGCAAAGACCGCCGCGCGGCTGAGCATCAAGCGCGTGTGCGGCGAGGCCGAGGGATTGAGCGTGCGCGCGTACAAGTCGTGGGACAAGGCGGAGGCGATTACTAGCAACAATCCGTCGGCGGTAGACAGCGCTGCGGCCAGGCCGCCCGCGGCGACGAGCGCCGCGATGGTTTGCGGCAGGTTGGCCATTTCGGGCGTCGCCAGCACGACGACGTCGAGATCAATTCGCAATTCACTAAACTGCAAAATGCCATCGCCGTTCAAGTCCTGGATCGTCAACAGACCGGCGTTCGCCCAGTTGATCGCCCATTCGGGCACCTGGGCCACGGGCTTGCCGATCACATTCTGCAAAATTTCCCACCGCGAAAAAGCCGCGTACGCGGGCGCGGTCAAATAGAGCAGCGCGATAAACACGATCGCCCAGCCCACGCTGCGGCGCGCGGCCCCGGCGTTCGGCACCGTGTAAAAACGGACTAGGATGTGCGGCAAGCCCGCCGTGCCCAACATCAGGCACAACATCAGCGCAATAAAGTTGAACATCGTCCCCTGCGTAAAGGGAGTGATATAGGAACTGGTGATCCCTTGTTCGACTTCGAGGCGCACGATTTGTTCGAGGGCCTGGCCGTACATGAGTTGCGGAAACGGAATACCGGTATCGCGCCAAGCCAAGAGGGTCACCGGAATCAAATAAGCCAACACGAGCACGACGCACTGCGCGGCTTGGGTCCAAGTGATGGCCCGCATCCCGCCGAGATAAGAGCAAAACAGAACCGCGCCCATCCCGACGATCACGCCGACAAGATAGTTGACGCCGAGAAAACGCGTCATGATAATGCCGATGCCCGTCACCTGCGCGGTCACGTAGGTGAACGAAATGATCACGCCGATCAGCGCGGCGACGAGGCGCGCGGCGTTGCCCTCGTAACGCGCGGCGACAAAATCGGGTATCGTGTACTGGCCGAACTTGCGGAGGTAGGGCGCGAGGAGCGTGACGAGAATAACATAGCCGCCGGTCCAGCCGAGGATGTAGGCCAGCCCTTCGTAGCCGAGCAGCCACAGCGTGCCCGCCATCGAAATAAACGTGGCGGCGCTCATCCAATCGCCGGCGAGCGCCATGCCGTTAAAGAACGCGGGCACACGGCGTCCCGCGACAAAATACTCGTCCAGTGAGTGCGCGCGGTTGCCGACGCCGATGATGGCATACAGCCCGATGGTCGCGATCATCAACGCCCAACCGAGCATGTTCGCCGGGAGACCGAATTGAGTCTCCACCACTCCCAACGCGGCGACGAACAGAACAAAACCAATCGTAAACCACAAGAGTGCGACGCCGGGCCGCGCCCAATTGGATGCGGGCGAATGCGTGGCCGGTTCGGTAGCTCGCGCATAGCGACGGTCGAGGCGCGCCATGTACCAAGCATAGCCCGTAATCAAGCCGAAAAAAACGATCAGCGCGCCTTGCGCGCCCATATAATAGCCGAGGGGAAAACCGGTGAGGATGCGAATGTTGTTCAAGACCGTCGAGAAAACCGTGGGCAAAATCGAGACCGCGGCCCAAATCGTCAGCAGCCACACGATGACGCGCAAGTTGGTCCGCCAATAGGCCGGGTCAATCGCCGGCAGACTAATCTGGCCCACTTGAGCGCGCCGTTCGAGGAGTTGGCGCACGCGCGGCGGAATCGGGTACCAGTGCAAGACCTCGCTCTGCGCGGCGGACGTGTCGGCTTCGCCGTGCTTCATGCGGGGAAACAGCCATGCCAGCACGCCGACCGACACCAAGACGGTCAGCAACCACAATCCAATGATCGGTATGAATTCGAGCCAGTTCATCGCGGCCATAGTCAGTAAACAGTAAACAGTGAACAGTAAACAGTGAACAGTGTTCGGCGATTGAACACTGAATACTGATTACTGAATACTAAATGCCTGATTGCCCATACACGGGCAGCGTAAAGCGAAACGTGGAACCGTGGCCCGGGCCCGCGCTTTCGGCCCAAATCTCGCCGCCGTGCGCGTAGACCAGGTGCCGCGCGATGGTCAAGCCGATTCCCGCGCCGCCGCTCTGCCGCGCGCGCGACTTGTCCACGCGATAAAAGCGCTCGAAAATATGCGGCAGATGTTCGCCGCCGATGCCGTTGCCCGTATCGGTGACGCCGACCTCCACAAATGGGTCGAGGGCGCGCGCGAAAACGACGACCTTGCCGCCCGACGGCGTGTACTGCACGGCGTTCGTCATCAAGTTGATGAGAATCTGCTCCACGCGGTCCGGGTCGGCCAAAACGGGCGGCAAATCGGACGCGAGTTGCAGTTCGATCGACAGCCCTTGGGAAGCGATCTGGGATTGAAAGTGCGCGGCCACGCGCTCGATCACGATGGCGAGCACGATGAGGCGCGGCTCGACGCGCAGTTGCCCCGCCTCGGCGCGCGAGAGCAGCGCGAGTTCCTCGGTCATCCATTTGAGCCGCACGGCCTCGTGGTGAACCAGCGCAAAGATTTGCGGCTCGGGCTGGATGACGCCGTCAATCAAACCTTCCATGTATCCGGCGATGACGGTCAACGGCGTCCGCAGCTCGTGGCTCACATCCGTAATCAACCCCAGGCGGCGCTGTTCGGTCTTTTCGAGCGCCTCGGCCAGTTGGTTGATGCTGTGGCTGAGTTGCGCCAGTTCGTCGTCGGATTGCAGTGTCGTGCGCTCGCGGTAATACCCTTGCGCCAGTCGGCCGCTCACGAGCGTCAGTTCCTGCAACGGCTCGACGATACGGCGCGAGACAAACAGACTGACGACGACGGCGGCGGTGAATACGGCAAATCCCGCGATCAAGAGCGACTGTTCGATGACCGATTGAAAGGTATCCTGCTGGGAAGGCGCGGGTGTATCGGGCGGAGCGGCGGCAAGCAGCGTCGAGTCACTCGTCCCGATCATGGGATTGCGCGCGAAAAACTGCGCGGTGGGCAGCAGGATCACGATGCCAATGGCGATGACCACCACGTGTGAGACGAACAACTTCCAGCGTAACTGTCGCAGCCAGGTCATAAAACCTCACCCCCCCTCTCCCCTCTCCTGATTTGAACTTCAAAATCAGGAGAGGGGGGTGCGGCAAGCGGTTGGCTCATTGCTTTTTTCGGGCTACCAGCTTGTAACCAATCCCGCGGATCGTTTGAATCAGAGTGGGGTTGGCAGGGTCGTCTTCCAGCTTGCGCCGGAGAATGCCGACCGTGACATCTACGACGCGGTCAATGCCCGCAAAATCGTGCCCCCAGACGCGTTCCAACAACTGGTCCCGGCTGAACACGCGCCCCGGCTGGTCGGCCAGCGTATAGAGCAAATCAAATTCGCGCTGAGTGAGTTCGACCGGCTTGGCGCGACAAGTGACTTGGCGCGTCTCGGGATTGATTTCGATTCCATCGAATGACAAGGTGGGGCGTTCGGGAGTTGACTCTTGGGGCGCGTTGCGTTTGCGATGGCGGCGTAAGATGGCTTTGACGCGCGCGACCAGTTCGCGAGGGCTAAAGGGCTTGGTGAGGTAGTCGTCGGCGCCGACCTAGAGGCCGACGATTTTGTCTATTTCTTCGGCCCGCGCGGTCAGCATCAAGACGTAGACATCCGATTCCTGTTGGATGCGCCGGCAGACTTCAAAGCCGTCTATCCCGGGCAGCATCACATCCAACACGATCAGCTCGGGCTTGAGCGTACGCGCCTGTTTCAGTGCGGTCGCACCATCATACGCAGCGTAAACGACAAAGCCCTCGGCGCTCAGGTACTTGGTTATCAATTCGACAATCGGAAGGTCATCCTCGACGACTAGAATCGTTTCGTTACGCACGGGTCATCCTTCCTTCTCGGGCCGGCCAAGCAAAGCATGCGGATGAACCGTCGCGTGAGAAACGCAAAGGGGAAAGCGATTACGCGATTGGGGAAAAAGCGCGCGTAGATGTCCGCCTTACGCGGATTCCAGAGCAGAGCGGCCACTGATTCGCGCGGTCGGACCACATCGCCGATTTCACCTTCAGCACGCGACGGAGTGAGAATACGTGGCCGATTATAACTGATAGTGGCTGAAGGTCAAAATTGGCTTACTCTTCGAGCGTGGTTACGTCGCCTTCGGGCAGCCCTTGGGCGCGGGCTTTGAGGACGCGGCGCATGATCTTGCCCGAACGGGTCTTGGGCAATTTCTCGACGAACGTAACTTGTTCGGGGCGGGCAATCGGCCCCATGTGCTGGCCCACGTGCTGGCGTAATTCTTCCGCTAATTCCGGCGAGGGGCTGTGGCCCGCGCGGAGGATGCAGTAGGAGTAGATCGCCTGACCTTTGATCTCGTGCGGCAAGCCGATGGCCGCGGCTTCGGCCACCGCGGGGTGGCTGACGAGCGCGGATTCGATCTCCGCCGTCCCGAGCCGATAACCCGAAACCTTGATCACATCGTCCACGCGACCGATGATCCAGTAATAGCCATCCACATCGCGTTTGGCGGAATCGCCCGTCATGTACTTGCCCGGATATTTGCTCCAATATTGGCGCACGTACCGCTCCGGGTCTCTGTAGATCGTGCTCAACATCGCGGGCCAGGGTCGCGTGAGCACGAGATAGCCCTCTTCGTCGGTGGGCGTCGGATTCCCCTGGTCGTCCACGATCTCGGCGGTCAAGCCAAAGTACGGGCGTGTCCCGCTACCGGGTTTGAGCGGGACGGTCGGCGTCGGCGTGATCATGAACATGCCCGTCTCGGTCTGCCACCACGTATCCATGATGGGACATTTTTCTTTGCCGATCACGCGATGATACCACTTCCACGCTTCGGGGTTGATCGGCTCGCCGACGGTCCCGAGGAGTCGCAGCGAGGACAGGTCGTGGCGATTGGGCCACGATTCGCCAAAACGCATCAAGCCGCGAATCGCGGTTGGCGCAGTGTAGAGAATCGTAATGCCGTATTTTTCGATCAAAGACCACCAGCGATTGGGATAGGGATAGGTCGGCGCGCCTTCGTACATGAACGAGGTTGCGCCGACGAGCAGCGGGCCATAGACGATGTATGAATGGCCCGTGACCCAGCCGGGGTCGGCGGCGCACCACCAGCGGTCCTCGTCGCGAAGGTCGAACACGTTCTTGAGCGTGCTGTAAATGCCGACCATGTAACCGCCGTGTACGTGCTGAATCGCCTTGGGCTTGCCGGTCGTGCCCGACGTGTAGAGTATGTAGAGGGGATCGTTCGCGTCCATCACTTCGGTCTGGCATTTGCCGCTCGCGACGGGCAGCTTCATCAGGTCGTGATACCAGTAATCGCGCCCGGATTCCATTTTCACTTCGTGATGCGTGCGCCGGACGACGATCACCGTCTCGACCGTCGGGCAGCGCCTCACCGCGTCGTCTACCGTTTTCTTCAGCTCGACGATTTTGCCATTCATCCAGCCGCCATCCGCGGTCACGACCACTCTCGATTCCGAATCCTCTATGCGGCCCTGCAGCGCATCCACGCTAAAGCCGCCGTAGACGACCGAATGGATCGCGCCGATTTTCGCACACGCCAGCATCGCAATGGCGATTTCGGGAATGCGCGGCATGTAGACGGTGACGCGGTCGCCCTTCTTCACGCCCATGGCTTTGAGCACGTTCGCGAACTGATTCACTTCGCGGTTGAGCGCGTAATACGAATAGGTGCGCACGTCGCCCGGCTCGCCGACCCAAACCATCGCCAGCTTGTTTTGAACTCCCGTCTTTTGATAGCGGTCGAGACAATTGTAGACGATGTTCGTTTTCGCGCCGGCAAACCATTTGAAAAACGGCTTGTCGCTATCGTCGAGAACCTCGTCCCATTTCTGGAACCAACTCAGTTCCTCGGCTTCCTTGGCCCAATAGCCCCGCAGGTCTTGAGCGGCAAAGTCGGCGATGGCCTGCCAATCTTTGACGCGCGCCTGCTGCGTGACATCGGGGGAAGGATAATACACATCGCCCGAGAGTTGCTGGTCATGCCCGTCCGTTTGGGTTTGCTCTTTGACGGGGGAAGGTGTCTTGACGTTAACCTGATCGTTAGGCATAACATTGCTCCTCGAAGAAAAATTCCGCTTGCGGCGGGATTATAGCGGAGACGCGGGCGCGTCGTCAAGTGGGGAGACGTGCGACGCACCTCACAGCAGCCCGCGTTTGGCCGCTTCGGCCACGGCTTGCGCGCGGTTCGCCACGCCCATCTTTTCGAGAATATCCTGCACTTTGCGCTTGACCGTGACTTCGCTCCAGTACAGTTTCTCGGCGATTTCCTTGTTCGTCGCGCCGGCGGCGATCATTCTCAGAACTGAAAGCTCCTGATCGGTCAGGCCGGAATCCGCGCGCGTTTTGTCTTTCGATAGTTCCTGAAACTCGCGCATGACCTTGGTGATGAGCGTGGGACTGAGCAACCGCTCGCCGTGGGCCACCTGGCGGACGGCGGAGGCGAGCACTTGCGCGGACGCGCTCTTGAGCAAGTAACCCTCCGCGCCGGCGCGCAGCGCGCCGAGCAGAAATTCGTCGTCGTCGTAGGTGCTGAGGACGATGATCTTGATCTGCGGATATTCGCGTTTCAGACGCTGCGTAATCTCGATTCCGTTGGGCCCGGGCATTCGCACGTCCAGCAAGATGACATCGGGCTTGACCGAATCGAGGCACGCAAACAACGTGGCCGCGCTTTCCGCCTCGCCGACCACGTTCACATCGGGGTGATTCGCCAGCACGCTCCGCACACCCTGGCGAACGATCGGGTGATCGTCTACGAGCAACACGCGAATAATGTCCAAGATTCCTCCTAAACCATCGGTATCGTCAATTCCACGCGTGCGCCCTCTCCCACGCGCGACCACACGTCCAGCTTGCCGCCGACGCTCTCGGCGCGCTCTTGCATGCCCATCAAGCCCAATTGAGTACGCGGTTCATTCGTCACGCGAACCATATCAAAGCCGCAGCCGTCGTCGGCGATTTCCACGCGCACCTCGCGTGGGCCAAACCGGACGCGCACGCACGCGCGCTTGGCTTGGGCGTGCGCTTCGACGTTATTCAACGCTTCCTGGACGATGCGGAACGCGGCCACTTCGGCCTCGGGGCTGAACCGCCGCGGCGGCTCTTCGATCTGCAATTCGCATGGAATCCGCGCCACGCGTTCGAAGCTAACCACGCATTCCCGCAGCGCGGGCGCGAGTCCCTGGGCGTCGAGCGCGACCGGGCGCAGACTGTAGATGGCGTCCCGCATCTCGGATTCGATGCGCCGCAAAAGTTGCTGCGCGTCGTCCAGGCGTTGCAGGGCCGTTTCGGGCTGCGCGGCGAGCGTCTCGCGAGCGGCTTGCGTTTCAAACAACGCGCCGATGATGATCTGCTGGATGCCGTCGTGCAAGTCGTGCGCGATCTGGGCGCGCGTCCGTTCCTCGACGCGGCGCTCCTCGGCGAGCACCTGCCGCAGCGCGTCGGCCTTGCGCGCCAATTCCTCTTTCGCCGCTAACAAATCGCGCGTGCGCTGTACGACGCGCGCTTCGAGCTGCTGGTTCAACGCCTTCAATTCCGCGTGGAGCTGGGCTTTTTCGATTGCGCCGCCCACTTGATGTCCGATGGCCACGAGCAAGGCCCGGTCGGCGGGACTGAACGCGCGCGGCGTCTGACTCGCGACGTGAATCACGCCGACGACGTGATCGGTCGTTCGCACCGGCACGCTGAGCACCGCGCGAAATCGTTCGCAGGCGCACGTCGTCTGGGACAGATGGGGCGCGCGTTCCAAGTCTTCCACCGCGATCAATTCGCCGCGCGCCGCGGATTTGCCGCACACGCACTGGCCGAGCGGAATACTCTGTTCTTGCTGGACGAACTCTGCCGAAACCCCCCGATACGCCCGCAGCGTCAAGCGATTGTTCTCGATCAGGCGAACCTCGCCGGATTCGATCCGCATCACGCTGAGCACATGATCCAGCGCGCGATGGAGGACCGTGTCGAGGTCCAGCGATTGGTTGACCGCGGCGATGATGGTGTTGAGCGCGAGGAGTTGCCGGTACTGGCGCTCGCGCGCCTCTTCGGCCCGCTCATACGAGGCGGCCACGCGCTCGGCCCACGTCAATGTCACGAAAGTGAGGAGCGGACCAGCCAAACCCAACAGTCCCAAGCCGAGCAGGAATTGGACGGAGAGGATGGGATAGCCATCCCAGAGGATGCTTTCCCAGATCGTGTAACCAAAACCGAGCGCACTGAGGATGAGGGGGATCACCCAGCGCAAGGGACGGATGACGCGCGTGAGGCGCGGGGGCAAAGGATCAGGAGACATTGTGGCGCCATTATACCACTTGTTCATCCTTCCGAAAAACTCAACTGCCGCGCGCTCGAAGTTTCGATCAGATTATGCGCGCCGACGCCGATCAAGCGAATCGGCCGCGATTTGTTCCAATGCGTTCGCAACAGCCGCTGCGCGCAATCGCCGATCGCGGCCGCGTCGGCGGTCGGCGCGGCGAGCGTGACTTGGCGTGTGACCGTCGTGAAATCGCCGTAACGCAGCTTGAGCACGATCGTGCGCGCGCGATAGCCCTCGCGCGCCAATTCGTGCGCCACGCGTGCGCTCATCTCGACCAGGTTTTTTTCGATCGCGGCCGCGTTCCGCGTGTCGCGGTCGAACGTATTCTCCTGGCTCACCGATTTCGGCTTCCATTCGGTCACGATGGGCGAATCGTCCTGGCCGAGCGCGGCTTGGTGCAGCCAGCCGCCATTCTTGCCGAATTCCTTTCGCAACTCCTCGACCGGCACGCGCGCCAAGTCGCCAATCGTGCGCACGTTCCACCGCGCGAGTTTGGCGCGCGTCACCTTGCCCGCGCCCGGCAGCTTTTCGATCGCCAGCGGCGCGAGGAACGCGGCTTCGTGCCCCGGCGGGACGGCGACCCAGCCGCGCGGCTTGACTGCGCTGCACGCAATTTTGGACACGAGCTTGTTCGTCGCGAGCGCAATCGTGCAGTCCAAGCCGAGTTCGGTTTTGATGCGCTGCTGCATCTCTTGGCCCAACTGTGCCGCATCTCGATCCGGCGGAATCTCGACGTAGCATTCGTCAATCGAAACCTGTTCGACCAGCGGCGAAATCTCGCGCAGCAGGTTCATCACGCGCCGCGAGTGCTCGGAGTAGACGCCGTGGCGGACCGGCACGATGATTGCTTGGGGGCAGAGGCGCACGGCCTCGCGCAGCGGCATGGCGCTGTGGACGCCGAACTTGCGCGCCGCGTACGACGCGGTCGAAACGACGCCCCGGCCGTTGGGGTTGCCCATCGCGACGATCAGCGGCTTGTCTTTCAACTGCGGATTGAGAAGCTCTTCAACCGACGCAAAGAACGCGTCGAGATCGAGATGGAGGATTTGGCGCACGGGGAGAATATAACCAAGACTATGGGAGTATCTCGAAAAAGTCACAATGCCGGGGACGCACGATTGAAAAGTCACGGCGATCGAGCGTCAGAATTCGAGTTACCTGCCGCCTTTCAGCAATCGCGATTGTAGCCGCGTCCACGAAATCAATTCTGCTATCGGAGTACTGATCCAATAGTTCATTGATTCGCTGCAAGTCAACTTTGTCAATGGATTCGAGTAGAGTATCGCTAGCCGCCAACTCGTTGAGAAACCGGCGCATTGCGCCGTGCCCCAACCGCGAACCGATCAGATAACACACTTCGGGTAAAACCGGAATAGGCAGGATCAGAGATGCGATCAAACTACGCGCTACATCGAGTGTGCGTTCATGATTGCGATCGGTTGTGTCCGCTAACGCGTAAAGGAAACTCGTATCCAGAAGCGCATTCACCGTGTTTCTCCTTTGATGTTCCAACCATGCAGCGGATCAATTTCCGATGCAAGGATTTCCTCAGCGCGTTCGGCTATGTCTTCGTGTCCAGAACTCCCAAGATCGGCGATTGCCAATAGAAAGGATCTGCTATCAGCCGGTTGTGCCTTTGCTTCGTACAAGCGCACCGCCTCAGCGATGACCTGTATTTCTGCTCGCCCTTCACGTTGCGCAATGCGCTCGATCTGGTGTACTAATTCTTGATCTGCGATTTCGATACCCATTGAATTATCCTCCAAAGCAGAGTGGAGTTTACTCTGCCAGCCAGTCTGGAATTCCGGACTCGATCGCCGTGACAAACTCTTTTGCGCGCTCGAGCCAGTATTCGGCGTCCTCGCGGTTGAACGGCACCTTGGGGTGATAATCCGCATCGTTGCGCGCCTTTTCGATTCTCCGAAACAAGCCCTTGAATTTGGCATCTACCCGTTTTTTCTGGATAACGTGATAGCCGAAGAGCGTGTTAGTGCCGGAGTGTGACTTGGGCACAAACCCTTTGGTGGCGAGCGCCGCATCGGCCGCGTACAACACGGCATAGTACGCGCGGGAAATTGCGTCGCGGTAAAAATTGCCATTCAGATTGTATTCCGCTGCGGCGAGTTTTTCTTTTGCCTCGGCGATGGCATCCTCGGCAACTTCGCGGCGGTTGATTTCCAATTTGGGCATTGGAGCTCCTTCCAAGGGAATCCCCTGGCGGGATACGTTGTAGATGAGGAGACTATTGATTCCCTTGACCTGCGCCAATTCCTCGGCGGAGTAGAGCAAGACGTGGATGCGCGGCTGCTCGAAGATCAGGTCCGCCGTGTAATCTTCCAGCGTTTCTTTTTGCTGAGGCGTCACGTGATTATAGACGAGAAACAGGTCAATGTCCGAATCCGGGCGTGCCTTGCCCCGCACCTTGGAGCCATAGAGCGTCAAACTCTGCAACTCGCCGTTGGACAAGATGTCGTGTAGGCGCGCGCGAGCGCGCTGAACCGCGCGCCACTCGCGCGGTGTCAAGCCCCAGCGCGGCGGCGCCGCTCTGCGCTTGGTTCGAGCTGCAACCGTAGATCCGAGTTCCTTTGCCACGAAGACATTATAGCATCGTCCCTCATTTCGCTCAACAACGGGCGAGCGCAACGCACACCGGATGGAGATCGTAAACTGTGATATACTCCGGCCGTACGACGTAGGTCAAGTTGCCAACTTGACCTACTGTCACAAAATCGTTTTGACCGGTGTTTACATGGTAGACGAGGTTACCGGTGACCGTGACAGCTGAACACATGCGCGTGAACCAGGAGGCGCAATCGAAGCGGGCGGAGTTCGAGGCGGCGTTCTTTCAGCACTATACGCGCGTGTACGGCGTGCTCTTTCGTCTCATAGGCGACAAGGCCGAGGCGGAAGACCTCACCCTCGAAACGTTCTGGCGGTTGTGGCAGCAGCCGCCGCGCCGCGCCGACAACCTGGGCGGGTGGCTCTATCGCGTCGCGACGCGGCTCGGCTACAACGCGCTGCGCGCCGCCAAGCGCCGGACGCGCTACGAGGACGCGGCCCTGCGCGATGCCGCGGTGTCGCCGGACCCCGCGCGGGAAGCGGAACGCTCGGACGAGCGCGCCAGCGTCCGCGCGGCGCTCAGCCAAATGTCCGAGCGCGACGCGCAACTGCTTCTCTTGCGGCACTCGGGCCTGTCGTACAACGACATCGCCGCCGCGCTCGGGGTTTCGCCCAACTCGGTAGGCACGCTGCTCACGCGGGCGGAAGAAGAGTTTGAAAAGCTGTATGGAGAGTAGCCGCACCCCTCTCCCCCTCGGTCCCCCTCCCCCCTCTCCTGATTTTGAAGTTCAAATCAGGAGAGGGGGGAGAGGGAAGGGGGTAGGAGGTGAGGTAGGAGGTCCACATGCACCTCAGTGATGACACGCTGCGCGCGTTGCTTGACGAACAATTGGACGATGCAGAACGCGCGGCTGAGCACCTGAACGGGTGCCCCCTGTGCCAGACTCGGCTGAACACGATGCAGGCGCGCGCCGCGCGCGTCGACGCGCACTTGACGACGCTGGCCCCCCGCCCCGGCGACGCGCCGCGCGCCGCGCCCATCGCCATCGCGCAACTCTACGCGCGGCAGACCGCTGCCGCGGGAAAGGAACAATTCGAAATGGTCAAAACGATTTTGTCGCCGCGCCTTCGCCCATTGTGGGTGGGCGTGTCCGTGATCGCGCTCTTCACGGTGGCGTTCAGCTTTCCATCCGTGCGCGCCTTTGCCAGCGACTTGCTCGCCCGCTTCCGCGTCCAAAAAGTGACCGTCGTTCAAGTGGACAACACGCGCCTCAACGAGCTGACGACCAACACCGCGCTCGGCAAGCAAATCGGGCAGCTCGTCTCCGATTCGATCAAGGTGACGAAAGAGCCGGGCAAGCCGCAAATCGTCGCGAATGCCGCGGAGGCGAGCAAACGCGCCGGGTTCAATGTGCGGACCGCGGGCAGCCGTTCGGACGCGCCGACCATTACGGTGCAGGACGGCGGCGCGTTCGAGTTCGTAGTGAACCGCGCCCGCGCCCAGGCGTTGTTGAATGAAGCCGGCGCGAGCAACATCACGCTGCCGCCTTCGATTGACGGCGCGAACATCAAAGTGAGTATTCCAACCGGGGTGTCAATCGCGTATGGCGATTGCCCCAAACCGAACGCCGAGGAAAACACGACCAGCTCGCCGAGCCGGCGCTTTGCCAACTGTGTGATGCTCGTCGAAATGCCCAGTCCCACGGTGGACACGCCGCCGGACCTCGACGTGGCGCAGATGGCGGAACTCGGCTTGCAGTTCACCGGCATGAAGCCGGATCAAGCGCGCGCGTTTAGCCAGAAGGTGGATTGGACTTCGACCCTCGTCATTCCCATTCCGGGCAACACTGCGACCTACAAGGAACTCGTCGTAGATGGCGTGAGCGGTTACCTGATTCAACGTCCCGCGGACGACCGCCAACACGTCATCGTGTGGGTCAAGAACGGCATCGTCTACGCGGTCGCCGGCCTGGGCAGCAATACGGCGCCTGCGTTGGAAATTGCGAATTCGCTGAGGTAGTTGGATAGTTGCGTAGTTGAATAGTTGTGTAGTCGAAACGCATTGACTATACAACTATTCAACTATCAAACTACAAAACCATGTTTGCTTTTGAGACAAACAACCTCCGTAAGACGTTCGAGGAAAACGTCGCCGTGCGCGGCCTCACTTTGCAAGTACAGCAGGGTGAGGTTTTTGGCTTTCTCGGCCCCAACGGCGCGGGCAAATCCACGACGATCAAAATGCTCCTCGGCCTCGTCGCGCCAACCGCGGGCAAGGCCATGCTCCTCGGCGCGCCGCTCGGCGACCGCGCGACGCGCGCCCGCATCGGGTTCTTGCCCGAGCATTTTCGTTTTCACGATTGGCTGAGCGCGCAGGAATTTCTGCAATTGCACGGGCAACTCTATGGCATGGGGGGGGCGCGGCTCAAGGAAAAGATCGCCGAATTACTGGAACTCGTGGGGCTGACTCCGTTTCGCGACAAGCACCTGCGGACCTTTTCGAAAGGGATGCTCCAACGCATCGGACTGGCGCAAGCGCTGCTCAACGATCCCGCGCTCGTCTTTCTCGACGAACCGACCTCGGGACTCGATCCGGTCGGTCGGCGGCTCGTGCGCGATATCATCCACGATCTGCGCGCTCGCGGCACGACGATCTTTCTCAACTCGCACTTGCTGAGCGAAGTCGAAATTACGTGCGACCGGGTCGCATTCATCAAGCACGGCGAAGTGATTCGCGTGAGCGAACTCAAGTCGCTCGTCAACGGCGCGACGCGCGTCACGGTGCGCGCGACCGGCTTGACGCAGGACGTGATCGCCGGGCTGCAACAGTGGGGCAAAGAGGTGCGCGCGGATGGGAATCAAGTCCAACTGACCGTTTCCGACGAGGGCGTGTTGCCCGCGATCAATCGCTACTTGGTCGCCAACGCCGCCGAGGTGTATGCGCTCACGCCGGAGCATGTTTCGCTCGAGGACTTGTTCATTCAAATCGTCGGCACGGATGGTGGGCTTTGATGGCGGCCTTGATTATTGCGCGCCTCAGTCTCAAGGAAGCCGTCCGCCGGCGCATCATGCTGGCGGCGTTCGTGCTCGGCGTGGCGTTCCTGATTCTGTACGGGGTCGGGTTCTATTTCATGGCGGGCGAGGTGAGATTCAGTTCTGAGGGGCCGACGCGCGAGTTGTTCCAAAAGGGTTTTTTCAACTTTCTCACGCTCTCCGGTTTGTACGCCGTCAACTTTCTCGCGATCGCGATGGGCGCGCTGCTTTCGGCGGATACGCTCGCCGGCGAAATCGGCTCGGGCACGATCCAGGCGATCGTGACCAAGCCGGTCCGGCGCGGCGAAATCGTCCTGGGCAAATGGATCGGCTATGCGATTTTGCTCGCGCTGTATTTGATCTTGATGGCCGGCGGCGTGCTCGCGGTCTCTTTCGCGTTGAGCGGTTACGTGCTGCCGAATGTGTTGGCCGGCATCGGGCTTATTTACCTCGAGACGCTGCTCGTGATGTCGGTGACGCTCGCCTTGAGCAGCACGATTCCGACGCTGGCGACGGGCGGCGTGATCTTTGGACTGTACGGCGTCGCGTTCATCGGCGGCTGGGTCGAGCAATTCGGCTCGTTCATGCAAAACCAAACGGCCATCAATGTCGGCATCGTTTCGAGTCTCATCATTCCCAGCGAAGCGCTCTGGCGGCGCGCCGCGTACGAAATGACGCCGCAGATCGCCCAAGTCTTAGGCGTCAGTTTCAGCGGCCCGTTCCTCACGCTTTCCGTGCCGAGCGAATTGATGGTCGGCTACGCCGCGCTCTACCTGGTGGCCGCGCTGGCGCTCGCGGTGCGGCAGTTTGGCCGGCGCGATCTGTAATGTAGGGGCGGGGTGACCCCGCCCTCCGCCCCTACCATTTGACAATCCAGAGTTCTTGGATATTCTTGAACCTTGCGTGGCAAGGGCGGGGTGACCCCGCCCCTACGCAAGGTTCATTTCATGAAAATCCTCCTCCGTCTTTTCCGCTCGCTCGCCCCGTATCGCGTCCAAGTGCTCGCGCTCGTCATCTGTATTGTTGCCGTCACGAGTGCGTCGCTCGTCATTCCCTCCCTGATTCGCATGGCGATTGACGAGGGCTTGGGCAAGCACAGTCCCGACGCGCTGCTCGCGGTCGGTTTGACGATTGTCGCGATCGGTCTCGCACGCTCGCTATTCAACTTTGGCCGGCGGTATCTTTCCGAATGGCTGGTCAACCGGTCGGGCTATGATTTCCGCAACCGGATGTACGACAAGATTCAACGCCTCTCGTTTAGTTATCACGACCAGGCGCAGACCGGACAACTGATGAGCCGCTGCACCGAGGACATTAGCGCGCTCTCGCGATTCGTCGGGCAGGGCGGCGTGGATTTCCTGAACGTCGTGTTGCTGCTCGCGGGCATCCTCGTCCTGCTCTTCAACACGAGCGCAACCTTGATCCTCATCGGCCTCGCGCCCCTCGTCGTCTTGGCGATGGTTACGACAATACTCGCGCGGCGGCAGAGCCGTTTGTTTCTCGCCGTAGACCGCGCGCTCGGCGACGTGTCGGCGACGCTGCAAGAGAACCTCGGCGGCGTGCAAGTCGTCCGCGCGTTCGCGCGCGAAGACTATGAAAAAGATAAATTCGAACGCGTGAACCGCACGCTGTTCGACGCGCGCGTCAACGTCGTCAGCAGTTGGGGTTTCTTCTGGCCGACGATGACGATCCTGGTGATGTTTTCGACCGCGCTCATTCTGTGGTTCGGCGGGCAAATGGTGATCGCGGGCACAATGACATTGGGCGAGTTGGTCGCGTTCAACGCGTACCTTGCGCTCCTCGGAATGCCCGTGACCGAGTTGGGCTTTATCGTCAACGCCGCGGGTGAGGCAATTGCGGGCGGCCAGCGGATTTACGAAATTCTGGACTTGAGCGAAGAAGTGAAATCGCCGCCGCAGCCCTTGCCGCTTGCCACGCTCACCGGCCGCGTGACGTTCGACTCTGTTTCATTCTGGTACCGTCGAAGATCCTCTTTAGAGGGGGGCGAACGCGACGCCCTGCAGCAAGTCTCGTTCGAAGCCGAGCCGAATCAAGTCATCGCGTTGATCGGTCCGACCGGCAGCGGCAAGACGAGTCTCATCAACCTCATTCCGCGTTTTTACGATGTGACCGGCGGCGCGGTTTGCGTAGACAGTCGCGACGTGCGCTCGGTCGAACTCAAAGCGCTGCGCTCGCAAATCGGTATTGTGCTGCAAACCTCGCTGTTGTTTTCGACGACGATCCGCGAGAACATCGCGTACGGGCGATTAGACGCCAGTGACGAGGAACTCATCGCGGCGGCGAAGGCGGCGCGCGCCCATGAGTTCATCCTCGCGCTGCCGCAAGGGTACGAGACGCTGGTCGGCGAGCGCGGCGTCACGCTCTCCGGCGGGCAGCGCCAGCGGATCGCCATTGCGCGTGCGCTGCTGATGAACCCGCGCATCTTGATTCTCGACGATTCGACTTCGAGCGTGGATACGCAGACCGAATATCTGATCCAGCAGGCGCTGGCGGAATTGATGCGCGGTCGCACGACGTTCGTCATCGCGCAGCGCCTCTCGACGGTCAAGCGCGCCGACCAGATTCTCGTGCTCGATCAAGGCCGCATCGTCCAGCGCGGCAAGCATGCCGCACTGCTCGAACAAGGCGGACTGTACAAAGAGATTTACGATTTGCAGTTGAAGGATCAAGAGCAGTTTCGGCGCGAGATGCTGTTTGTGGATGCGTGAGACATGACCGTAACAACTGCAACTCAAACGAAACCGAAACCAGCAACTCCGCCGACCGACGACACAATTCTCGGCAAGGCGTATGATCCGCAGATCACGCGGCGATTGCTGGCGTACGTTGGTCCGTATAAGCGGAATCTGCTTGCTGCCCTGTTCTTTATGGGCCTCGCAACGGCTTCGAGCATTGCCGGGCCGTACATCGTCAAGGTCGCGCTCGACGACGGCGTGGCGCAGAAAGACGCGGGCGTGCTCAGTCAAGCGATCGCGCTCTACCTCGTCGCGTCGCTCGTCATGTGGGTCGGCACGTACCTGCGCGTCCGTATCATGGCATACACCGGCCAGAGCATCATCCTCGATCTGCGCCGCGAATTGTTCGACCACTTGCAAGCCCTGTCGCTCGGATTCTACAGCCGCTACGCCGTCGGGCGTCTGGTGTCGCGCGTGATGAACGACGTGGGCGTGCTGCGCGAGATGATCACCTGGTCGGTCGTCGCCGTCTTTCGCGATGTCTTCGATCTATTCGGCACGCTGTTCGCGATGCTCTTTTTGAACTGGCAGTTGTCGCTCGTCACGTTCCTCGTCCTGCCGGTCATGGCGGTGGCGACCGAAATCTTCCGCCGCCGGATGCGGACGGCGTATCGTTTGGTGCGCTCGGCGGTGGGCTGGGTCAACGCGGTGCTGAACGAGAACATCGTGGGCGTGCGCGTCGTGCAGTCGTTCTCGCGTGAGGACCATAATTATCGCGTGTTCGGCGCGGACGTGAACGGCAATCTGTTGAGGCAAAACAATCTCGCGACCCTCATCGCCTCGATCTTTTTCCCGACGATTGATTTCCTCGGCAGTTTAGCGTTAGGGTTGGTCGTATGGCTGGGTGGCTTGGCCGTGCTGGGCGCGGTCAGTTTCGCCGGCGCGGCGCCGATCACGGCGGGTACACTCGTCGCGTTTGCGCTGTACATTGACCGATTCTACAACCCGATCCGCGATCTCGCCCAGCGCTATAACAACTTTCAGGCGACGATGGCGAGCGGCGAGCGCATCTTTGAACTGCTCGATACGCCGGTCGAGGTACTGGATGCGCCGAACGCGCGCGATCTGCCGCCGATTCGCGGCGCGGTGGAATTCGATCATGTCGGCTTTCATTACAGTGACGACCCCACCGCGGTCCTGGAAGACATCGTCCTAAATGTGAAAGCGGGGCAAACGGTCGCGCTGGTGGGTGAGACGGGCGCGGGCAAGTCCACGATGGTGAAACTCGTCAGCCGCTTTTATGACCCCACCGAGGGCGCGGTGCGGATTGACGGCGTGGACGTTCGCACGGTCACGCAGAATTCGCTGCGGCGGCAAATGGGCGTCGTGCTCCAAGACCCGTTCCTCTTTTCCGGCACGATTCGCGATAACATCGCGTATGGTCAGTTAGATGCGCCGGATGCCGACATTGAGCAGGCGGCGCGCGCGGTCGGCGCGCACGAGTTCATCATGGCGCTCGAAAACGGTTATAATACACTCGTCGGCGAGGGCGGCGCGATCCTGTCGGGCGGTCAGCGCCAGCTCATCTCATTCGCCCGCGCGCTGCTCGCCGACCCGGGCATTCTGATTCTCGACGAAGCGACCTCGTCAGTGGACACGCAGACCGAACGCGTTATCCAGTCCGCGCTCGAACGGCTCTTCAAGGAGCGCACGTCGTTCGTGATCGCGCACCGCCTCTCCACCATCACGCGCGCGGACAAGATCGTCGTGCTCGACAAGGG
Source organism: Chloroflexota bacterium (assembly GCA_016208315.1). Classification (GTDB taxonomy): domain Bacteria; phylum Chloroflexota; class Anaerolineae; order UBA4142; family UBA4142; genus JACQYF01. Next base: position 106,591 of record JACQYF010000082.1, read on the forward strand.
GCGCATCGTGGAAGAGGGCACGCACGCGGAACTCTTGGAGCGGCGCGGTCGCTATTTCGAATTGTACACGATGGCGTTTATGGAGCGAGTTTGAGTATGGGAGTGTGGGAGTGTGGGAGTAGAGATTCGTTCCGCCGTCGCCGCTGACCAGACGATCATCCGCCGTATCGTTCGCGCCGCGCAGATCAATCCGATGGGGTTGGATTGGCGGCGGTTTGTGGTCGCGGAAGATCAAGACCCGAAGGGTTTTGTAGAGCCGTTGCATGCAACGGCTCTACTACAAAAACCCTTCGGGTCCATCGTGGGCGTGGGACAGGTCAAGCCGCATGGGGATGGCAGCCGCGAACTGGCATCCATAGCGGTGATCCCGGAGCGGCAGGGCGAAGGCATCGCGAGCGAGATCATTCGCGGGTTACTGGGGAAGGAGACGGGCACGGTGTACCTGACGTGCCGCGATGCGCTCGAAGGGTTTTACACGCGCTTTGCTTTTCGCACGATCGCGCGCGACGCAATGCCACCATATTTTCGCCGCATACACCGGCTTGCGAATATCCTCATGCCCTTGATGCGACCCGGCGCGCGGCTGTTGGTGATGAAGCGCGACTAGACACGTCCGCTGTTTAGTATATAATACAGCCGTGCTCTACCAATGGGACAAAACCAAAGCCAGAGCTAACCGTCGAAAGCACCACGTAGATTTTGCTGACGCGGCCACAGTTTTTACAGACGATGCCGCTTTGACGATGCCGGATGAAGAGCATATTGAAGAAGAACGATTTATTACGCTTGGGATGGATGCGCTGGGCCGGATTCTCGTCGTTTCATTCACGTGGCGTGGCGAAATGATTCGCGTTATTTCGGCTCGCATGGCCGAGAGCCACGAACGTGAGCAGTATGAAGGTAAACTATGAAAGAAGAATACGATTTTAGTCAGGCCAAGCGCGGCGCAATTGACGGGAGCTATGCGGGCAAAACCCGCGTCACCCTTCATTTGGACGACGAGATCTTGGAATGGTTTCGCGCTCAAGTCCACGCGGCTGGCGGCGGTAACTATCAAGTCCTTATTAACGACGCGTTGAGACAGTATATACGACAGGAACAAGAACCATTGGAGGACACTCTGCGGCGTGTGGTGCGGGAGGAACTGTCTTCTGGCAAGCCCAAGGCCAAGCGTGTCAAGACGCGGCAACCTGCCTGAGGCCCTTTGGTTCGCCACAGGCGACTTACTCCCCGCATCAAACGATGCAGGGAGTTTTTTGTGACTGAGCATAAGACCACTCGCAGATTACTCGCCGTCTTTGCCCACCCCGACGATGAAACATTCGGCACGGGCGGCACGCTGGCGCATTACGCGCGGCAAGGCGTGGAAGTGCATTTGATCTGCGCGACGCGCGGCGAAGTGGGCGAAGCGCCCGCGGACCTCAAGGGGTTTCCTTCCGTCGGCGCGATGCGCGAGGACGAGTTGCGCTGCGCGGCCGGCATTCTCAGTTTGAAGGCGGTCTACTTTCTCGGCTATCGCGATTCCGGCATGCCCGGTTCCGCCGACAACACGCATCCCCAGGCGTGCGCGGCGCAGCCCGTGGAGAAACTCGCGCGGGAGGTGGCGCGCTACATTCGCGAGGTTCGCCCGCAAGTGGTGATCACATTCGATCCGATTGGCGGCTATCGCCATCCCGACCATATCGCGATTCACCGCGCGACCGTCGAGGCGTTCAAGATGACGGGGAATTGGAGATTAGAGATTGGAGATTTGCCGGCGTACAGTCCACAGAAACTTTATTTCTCGACGTTTCCGCGGCGGTTTCTCAAGATGGTCGTGCGCGTGTTGCGGCTCCTGGGCCGAGACCCGGCGCACTTTGGCAAGAACAAGGACATTGACATCGCGTCGCTGGCCGAGGTGGATTTTCCCATTCACGCGGCCGTGCCGATTCACGATGTGATGGACTTGAAGGAAAAGGCGGCGGCATGTCATGCCAGCCAGGGCGGTTCGATGCCGCCGATCCTGCGCTGGTTGCAGCGCGTGTTGGGCGGCAGCGAGACGTACATGCGCGCCTTCCCTGCTGAAGCGCCGCCGCGCCGCGAGCGCGATTTGTTTGAAGGCGTGAAGTGATGCATGGACACTCTATTCGGTCTAGTGGTTTTGTTTCTCGCGGGCGTGATTGCCGGCGCGATCAATTCGGTCGCGGGCGGCGGCAGTTTGATTTCGTTTCCTGGTTTGGTTGCCTACGGCGTGCCGACCGTGGTTGCCAACGCGACGAACACGGGAGTCGTTTGGCCTGGCACGCTCAGCAGCGCGATTGCCTATCGTGATGACCTGACACGCGAGCGCCCTTTGCTCCTCACCCTCTTGGTTCCCAGTCTTATCGGCGGCTTGCTCGGCGCGGTGATTCTGGTGAGCACGCCGGAAGAGACGTTCGCCCAGATCGTTCCGCTCCTCGTTCTCTTTGCGACGCTGCTCTTTGCGACGAGCGATTGGTTCAAGCGTCTGTCCAAGACCAACGGCGACGATCATATCGAGCAAGTGAATTGGGCGAGTGGCCTTTGGGGTTTTGGGTTTCAGCTTCTAGTGGCGACGTATGGCGGGTACTTTGGCGCGGGGATGGGCTTCTTGATGCTCGCGTCACTCAGCATGATGGGCTTGAGCAATGTCCATCGCATGAATGCGCTCAAGACGGTGCTCGGCGCCACGATTAACGGCGTCGCGCTCGTGTTTTTCGTCGTCAAAGGGCTGATCGTTTGGCCCGTCGCGATCACGATGGCAATCGGCGCGATCATCGGCGGGTATGGTGGCGCGCGCTTGGCGAAACGCATCAATCAGCGCGCGCTCCGCGCGTTTATCGTCTTCATCGGGCTGTGTGTATCGGCATGGCTGTTCGTCAAGTAAAAGACCCGGAAGGTCTGCGAGACCTTCCGGGTCTTTTAGGTTCCAACCACCATCCCCAGCACGCCGATATAGCGTTCCTCGTTGTCGTACAGCGGCCGCGTCGCCAGAGTGGCCCAAAACTCGTTTCCATCCATCCGCCGCAGTTTGAACTCGCGCTGATTCTTGACGCCGGGTGGATGCGTTTCGCCGGTCACCCCCGCCATAAAGTTTGCCAGTGGTTGACCGGTAAGTTCCTCGACCGTTCCACCCAGCAGTTTAACCATCTTGGCATTCGCAAATGCCACTCGGTTCTCTGGGTCAATCAGCCAGATACCAATGTCCGCGGTCTCGACGATGCGGCGATAGAACTGCTCGCTCTGGCGCAGCGCGGTCTCGGTGCGTTTGAGCTCGGTAATATCGCGCGCCACGAGCGTGAGAAAATCGCAGCGCCCGCCCCGGCCCGTATGCGCGATGATCGCCTCCGAGACGGGAATCTCGCGCCCCGCGCGCGTGAGCAAGCAAGTTTCGCCCCGCCACGCGCCATCCAGAATCGCGGTCTCGATCCCTTCGCCGAGGACGATGGCATTGGCCCAGATGGGGTGAGCATCGGCGATGTGGGGCAGTGGCTCGTCGTCCCTTAACCCCAGCCAGCGCCGCGCGGTGGGGTTGAGATACAGCACGTGACCATGCACGTCAATCGTGGCGACAAAATCGGGCGTCGTCTCGGCGATGAAATCCACCAGCACGAGTTCCGGTTTGTGTGGCTCGGCTTTTTCGCGTTGGGAGTGCGGCCGCGGCGAGGGGCTGAACTGCGCAGCGTTTCGCTCGTCTTCCAGGACGAGATCCTGAATTCGCATCATAGCGATTACCTCCACCTCACCCCCCTCTCCCCAGCCCCCTCCCCCCTCTCCTGATTTGAACTTCAAACTCAGGAGAGGGGGGAGGGGGTGCGGGGGTAGGGGGTGCGGCATTACCTCGCGCCAAAGCGGTCGGACAGGGCGGCTAGCATCTCCGCCCGCCGGCGTTCCGCCGCCAGTTGACCTTGCAGTTCTCGGTACTGGATTTGCAGAGCGCGCAAGTCATGCTCGCGTTTCGCGAGCTGACTCTGCGTGGCTTCAAGTGCGGCGGCCCATTCTTGGACCTGGCGTTCCACGTGTCCGTTCGAATGAAGCATGTTGGCCTCCACGAACTAGGATTTTTTGGTGCCGGGCGTTTGAATTGCCGTTGGGAACAACCGCGTACATGGACGCCAAAACGCGGGCGTCCTCGCTGAGATCGCCGACGATGGTCCACCTGGGTTCGGGCGCAAGCTTGACCAGGGTGGGCGTCACGACGATCCCGTCCTGCATCGCGCGAATCGGGTCTTTTTGGGTGTCTATGATCTCGAGCTGGCAATTGCCGTTCAAGTAGTCTCGGCAAATGATTTTGAGATTAGCCATCGCGCGTACGGAACTATGGGCCCCTTGTGTGATATAGAGCCGGAAGACCAGCCGGTTTTCTTGAATCCGTTTATTCATAGCGTCGTAATTCGGTCCACTTCCAGGAAGGTTTGGGTTACCTGACAGACCGCCGACGACAAGGGCTGCCCGGTGTGGCGGCAGCCCTTGGGACGTACTCTCCAGGTGTGCGCGGCGAAGGCACTGAACGCGTATGGGCCTGGCTTGGCGGGTAGGAGGCGTCGGTTAGGGTAGGGTGACCTCGCCAAGGATTTGGAATGATGGTTGCGCCGTTTCGATCTGGTTTCCTCGCCGCGCGCACCCGGAGAGTACGAGTATCTTATACCCCGGCAAATTGCAGCGTAAGCTGATCCTGTCGCATCACGCGACGAATCGCCGGCATCAAGTCGGTGCTCATCGTCGCCTTGGAAACCAGCTCGTTGCCGCCGGCCGCCAACACGGCCCGCCGGGAGTTCTCGCCGTCGTTCAAGGTCAGGGCGATAATCCGCGTTTCCGGAAACATGATGCGGAGCAGCGGGATCGTTTGCAGGCCGCTCAACCCGGGCATGTTCAGGTCAATCAAAATCAGTTCGGGCGCGAGTAGTTGCGCCTTGGCGAGACATTCTTCTCCCGTATTGGCGGTCCCGACGACGTTCACCTCATTGCGATAATGCGTTTCCAAGAAAAGCGTTTCAATTCGCAGAAAGGTGGTCTCGTCGTCTACCAGCATCACGCTGATTTTGTGCCGTCCGTTCGAACGGTTCAGTGCGGGCGCCGCGCCTAGCATTCGCGGGGCAAAAAAAGACCCTTCGGGTTTGAGAAACCCGAAGGGTCTCGGCATCCCTCTACTCGTCCATAAAGATCAGGCCATGTTTCATGGCGATCTTGATCAGGCCCGCCATGTCGTGAACGTCCAGTTTTTGCATCAGACTGCTCCGATGTTTTTCCACCGTTTTGACGCTCACATTCATGATCTGCGCGATGGCGTTGTTCGTGCGGCCTTCGGCGACGAGTTTCAAGACCTGCTGTTCGCGGGCCGAGAGGCGGTCGAATGGCTCCGCCTCGGTCGCGGCCCCCGGCGGCGTGAGCACGTTCGCCACGATTTGGCCCGAGACCGCGGACGAGAGAAACGTTTCGCCGCGACAAGCGGCCCGCACCGCCAGCAGCAATTCCTCGGTCACCGAGTGTTTGAGCAAATACCCCTTGGCGCCCGACCGCAACGCTTGCCGCACGAGCATCTCATCCGAATACATCGAGAGGATGACGACTTGGGACGGAAGGCGCAGCGCCCGGATGCGCTCCGCGGCTTGATTCCCGTTGAGCCGCGGCATGGAGAGGTCCATCACGACCACATCCGGCGTCAGCCGTTCGGCCAGCTCCACGGCTTCCTGCCCATCCCGCGCTTCGCCGACCACCTGCATGTCTTCCGCTTTTTCCAATAACGCCCGGATACCTTGCCTCACGAGATGATGATCTTCGACGATGAGTACGCGGATCATTCGGCCTCCTTCCAAGGTGCCGCCGCGACCAGCCATGTGCCTTGGCTTGGCTCGGACAACGCCCGAATACCCTGCCGCACGAGATGATGATCTTTTACGATGAGTACGCGAATCATTCGGCCTCCTTCCAAGGTACCGCCGCGACGAGCCGTGTGCCTTGTCCTGGCTCTGAATGAATCTCCAACGTCCCTCCTATGGTTTTAAGTCGTTCTTCCAAGCCGATCAAGCCAATTCCCTGCGGCGGGCCCTCCTCGTCCATCCGCTTCGCCAGCCAATCGAAACCCCGTCCATTGTCGGCGACCGTCAGTTGAATGCCTTCGGCATCCGACCTCAGCATGACCTGCGCCTCTGTCGCTTGCGAGTGCTTGACCATGTTGGTCAACGCTTCCTGCAAAAAGCGATACAGGGTAATGCTCATTAGGATCGGCGGTTCCGTGACCGACATGCCGCGGTACTGGACCGGGATGTTGCTCCGCCGCGAAAACTCGTGGCACAGGGCTTCCAGCACGTCATTCAATTGGGCCGCATCCAACGCAGGCGGGCGCAGGTTATAGGCCAGCACGCGCAGTTGTTCCATGGTGTCTTGCGTGAGCGCCACCGCGTCGTCCATGCCCAGGCGCAATTCGCTTGCGCAACCTGCCATGTCATCGCGCAGGGCCTCCAGCATCATCTTGAGCGCGGTCAACGCTTGCCCGGCTTCGTCGTGGATTTCACGCGAGATCCGGGCGCGCTCGTCCTCCTGCACCGAGACGACGCGTTGGGTCAGCGACCGGAGTTGCGCATTGGCTTGCGCCAGTTCGCGCGTGCGCCCGGCGACTTGGGCCTCCAAGCGCTCGCGCGCGCGCTGCTGGTCCGTTACGTCAATGTACGCGCCCAGCAATCCGATCACCGCGTCCTGGTCGTCGCGCAGCGGCTCGACCGTCAAATCGAAATAGCGCCGCGCGCCGCTGCAATCGTGGAGCGCCACCTCGCGGCGCGTCGTGACGCCATGCTCCATCGCGTTCCGCTGGAGGTCGGCGAGCTGCTCCGCATCCTCCGCCGCCAACAATTCTGCATCGGTCTTGCCGATCATCTCGTCCGGCGCGCACCCCAACGTCGGATGATGGACCCAAGTATACCGCAAATCTCGATTTAGGGAAAAAACCGAGACCGGCGCTTTATCGAGCGCCAAGCGAAAACGCGCCTCGCTCGCGCGCAGCGAGTCCTGGGCGGCCTGCAAGTCGCGCTCGGCGTGTTTGCGGGCGCGGATGTCACGAATGAGCCACAGCAGGCCGCTCACTTGCTGCTGCCGATCGCGGAGCACGCGCGCACTGATCGCGGCATCAATAGGTTCGTTGTGCTGGGGGGAGGGAGAAAATTGCGCATCGCGATCGCGGACTTGGGTGGCCGCCGGCAGGGTATTGATCACGCGACGGAACTCAGAACGGCCGCTTTCCTCAAGCCAGTTTGCCAGCGGATGGCCGATCAAATCAATCGTGGGAACGCCGAAGAGCGCGGCCGCCGCGGCATTGGCTTCCCGAATCATCCCGAATTTGTCCGTGACGATGTAAACGTCCGGCGCGAAATTAAAGAGGTCTTGGTAACGCTGATTCGACACGGCGAGTTGTTCGGTCTTGTCTCGAAATTCACGGTCCGCGACCTGCAACTCTTCTAACGCGATGGCAAGCTCTTCGATGGCCTCCCGGCTCGTATGCGCGTCGGTGGTCGTATTCTCACGGGCGCGCGTTTGCATGGACTCGAGACGCGTGAGCACTTGGCTCATCTTGGCGTCGAATTCTTCCGGTCTCATTGTTCGTTCCTTCAGTCTTCTTCCATCATCAACACGACCCCGCGGCGTTCTTGGCGCGGCCCCGTCAGCGGTCCCAGCTTGACCGAGCATTGAATCATTTTGCCGCGGCGGTTGCGCGCCGCCAGCATCAGGGACTCGGTATCGCACGCGCCGCTCATGCAACTGCGGATCACGTTGCCCAGCTTATCCACCGGCAAGCCAATATCCAGTTTGAAAAAGGAATGCCCCAGGACCTCGTCCGCGCGCAAGCCCCATAAATCTTCCGCGGCGCGGTTCCACACCAGGACGCTCAGATTGTGGTCCACGACGACGACGCCGGCGCGCAGCGAATGCAAGATCGAGGATTGAAACGCGTTGGAATCGCCGAGCTCCCCCGTGCGTTGGCGCAGTTCCATGTTCGTCGTCTCTTGCTCTTCGTTCGTGGACTGGAGTTCCTCGTTCATCGTCTCCAATTCTTCGTTGGTAGACTGGAGTTCTTCATTCGTCGTCTGCAATTCCTCGACGGTGGATTGCAGTTCCTCGTTGGTCGTCTCCAGTTCCTCGTTGGCGGATTGCAGTTCTTCGTAGGCGGTTTCCAGGTCCTGGCGCGTGCGCTGCAGGTCTTGCTGCAATTGATGCCGCCGCGTCACGTCGTCGAAGGTGATCGTGACGCCGATCCAGGTGCCGTCGTTGTCTTGCAGCGGAATGACCTCGACGTCCAAATATTGGCGCCCGTCGTTGGACAGGTTGCGCGCCACTTCCGGGATGACCACGGGATGCCGTTCGGCGTACGCTTGCTCGATCCGCGAACGCAGCTCGACCGGGCGGTACGAAAGTTCCAATTCGGCAAACGAGCGCCCCAAGTCTTTGGCGCTGAATCCAAAGAGCGAGCGGGCGCGGTTGTTCGCCATGACGAGCGTGTTGTTCAAATCCACGACGATCTGCGCGGTGGGGTGCGTTTCCAAGGCCGCATCGCGCATGCGCAGGTAGCGCTGCGTCCGATTATGGGCCTCCGCATCCTCGGTGGGGGCCCCCATAAAGGCGCGTTCGCGCAGATCGTTCCGCGAGATTTTGGAAAAAATGCGATGCCGCAAATCCACCGGCGCAAAGAGGTTGGCGTGCGTCAGCAGCATCTCGGCTTTGCCGAGGAAGAGATACCCTTCCTCTTTGAGCGCAAAGTGAAAACGCGCGAGGATGCGCGTCTGCGTTTCGATGTTGAAATACATCAGCGTGTTGCGGGAGATGAGGAGATCGAGGCGCGAGATGGGCGCGTCTTGCACCAGGTCGTGACGTCCAAAGATGACCGAGCGGCGTAGGTCGGCGCGAAAGATGCCGCGGCTGTTGAGCATCTCGAAATAGCGTTTCCGCAGTTCTTCCGGGAGTTGCTCCAGGTCTTCGCGCCGGTAGCTCGCCTGGCGCGCCTGGGTGAGCGCCTCGTCGTCCACGTCGGTCGCATAAACCTTGACGCGTTCCAGAAAATTGTCCGTGCCCATCGCTTCCGCGAAGATCATTGCCGTCGTATACGCTTCCTCGCCGGAGGCAACCCCCGCACACCAGACACGCAAGGACCGGTTGGAGGCGATCAGCTTGGGGACGATTTCTTTCGCCAGAAAATCCCACGCGGGTTGATCGCGGAAAAAGTTTGTGACGTTGATGAGGATGGTATTGAAAAGCTGGCTAAATTCTTCGGGGTGGACTTCGAGGTAATCGGTGTATTCGCCGTAATCGTGGACGCCAACCATTTCCATCCGCTTGCCGACGCGGCGCGTGAGACTGGTGCGCTTGTAGCCGGTAAAGTCAAAGCCGCGGCTGCGCTGCAAATAATCCAGGAGCGCTTCGAATTTTGGATCGTCATCCGTGTGTGCCATTTAGTCGCTCCTTCACCACCAGCGTAATGAGGGCTTGCGCTATTTCTTCGAGCGGCAGAATGAAATCTACCGTTTGGGTTTCGATAGCGGCTTGCGGCATGGAAAAGAATTCCGCGGTGGCTTTGTCCTGGGCGATCACCGTGCCGGCCATTTTTTTGACCGCCTGGACGCCCATCGAGCCATCGCTGCCGGTGCCGGTGAGGACGACGGCAATGGCGCGGTCGCGGAAACTTGCCGCGACCGATTCGAATAACAGATCGGCCGACGGGCGGACAAAGTGGACGAGTTCGGTTTGCGTGAGCGAAAAGGTTCGGTCGGGGTTGACGAGCAGGTGACGGTTTGGGGGCGCGACATAGACGGTGCAGGGTTCGGCGCGCTCGCCATCCCGGGCTTCTTTCACGGCGAGCGCCGTGCGCCGTCCCAGGATTTCGGCCATGAGACTCCGGTGACGCGGATCGAGATGCTGCAGGACGATGACGGGAACGGGAAAATCGGCGGGGAGGTCGGAGAGAATTTTGCCGAGAGCGGTGAGGCCACCCGCCGAGCACGCGAGCGCGACAATGTCAAAAACCGCACGCGCCGAGGGTTCTTGATCGTCATTCATTTTTGCATCTCGATTTATCTAACGGATTTCACCTGATTTTCATTATAACCCCGATTGACGGCATATGCAAGGTTTGCGCGCGAAAAAAAGCGTTCAGTTCTACCCCGGCGCATCGTTATAGCACGTAGGACAATTTGCCAAAGTAGGACAATTTGCCTCGGCGCTATCGGCGCCGCATTGTCCTACAAGGGGGAATCTCATGCCTGGTCACGACATTATCGTCGTGGGAGCTTCGGCGGGCGGCGTGGAAGCCCTCCAAGAACTGGCGCGCGGTCTGCCGCGCGATTTGCCCGCAAGCGTTTTCGTCGTGCTGCACATCGGTTCCCAGCCGCCGGAAATTCTGCCCAGGATTCTCAGTCGCAAAAGCGCGATGCCTTGCCGGGCCGCCACCGACGGTGAACCAATCGAGATGGGACGATGCTATCTCGGCGTGCCCGGTCATCATCTCACACTGACACCGGGACACATCCGCCTCGACCACGGGCCCAAAGAGAACAGCGTGCGCCCCGCGGTGAATGCCTTGTTTCGTTCCGCGGCCGCATACTATGGGCCGCGCGTCATCGGCGTCGTCCTTTCCGGTTTGCTCGACGATGGGACCGCGGGGTTGGTGGCGATCAAACGCCGCGGCGGCATCGCCATCGCGCAAGACCCGCGCGACGCGCTCTTTCCGCAAATGCCGCAGAGCGCGATTGATAACGTCCGCGTGGATCACATTATTCGCGTCGCGCAACTCGGGTCGCTGTTGGCGCATCTGGCGAGCACGCCCGCGCCCGACGAAATCCAGTTCCCCCTCCCACAGGACATGGATATTGAAGCGAAGATCGGTCAAGGGGTGATTTCTATGGATAAGATGCCCAAGCTCGGAACGCCCTCGCGATTGACGTGCCCGGATTGTGGCGGAACTTTGTGGGAAATGCACGAAGACGATCTGATGCGCTTTCGCTGCCAAACGGGACATGCTTATTCGCCCGAAACTCTCGCGGCCAAGCAGTCGGAGTTGGTGGAGGGCGCGCTCTGGGCCGCGTTGCGGGCGATGGACGAGAACATCGCGTTGGCGCGGCGAGTGGCGCAGCGGGCGCGCAAACATAACCGGTTGCCGCTGGCCGAGAGTTTTGAAGAAAAGGCGCACCGGGCGGAACGTCAAGCGGATACGTTGCGCGCCGTGCTGACCAAAAACGCGCCCGAGTCGGAAATGGCTCAGATCAATGTCGAAGAGGCCACAACGGCGAATTGATAGGGAGACACAGCTATCTGATAGAGCCCCCTTGACGTGAGTAGCTGGCCTGAGTACAATCGGGCCACTTTTGCTACGGTTTGACTCCCTACGTCGTTCCTGATCGGCCAGTCGCCTTTCCGCAAAAGAGCAGCCGGTTGTTCCATTTCCGGCAATAGGGGCGATTGTGCTACAAAGGTAGGGTAAGACCTAATGGACGAATAATCAACTTTGTGGGAAGATGCATTCAGACTTGGAAATCTCGCAGATTTCCAAGTCTGAATAACGCACTATGGCCGCACAATTACCTCTTCTACATATTCATCTTCTTGGCGACTTGCGTGTCACGCGCGGCGCTGAGCCGGTACCCGCGATAACGTCCGTGCGAGCGCAATCGCTGCTTGCCTACCTAGTTCTGCGCGCGGGTGTGCCGCAGTCGCGCCGCCATCTCGCCTTTCTCCTCTGGCCCGATTCCTCCGACGAACAATCGCGCAGCAATCTCCGCAAACTCTTGCACGACCTCCGGCGCGCCCTGCCTGACGTGGAGCGATTCATCGTGAGTGAGGGTCCCAACCTGATGTGGCGCGCCGACGGTCCGTATGTTCTCGACGTGACGGAACTGGAACGATCCTTGAACCAGTCCGGCACGGCGGACCAATTGCAAAAGACCGTGGCGCTTTACCAGGGTCCCTTGTTCCAAAGCTGCTACGACGATTGGGTGCTCCCCGAACGCGAACGGCTCCATCAGCTTTTCATTGACGGGCTGAATCGCCTCATCGGGTTGTTGGAAAATCAGGGCGACTATCGCGGGGCGATCCAATACGCCCAACTCTTGCTGCACCACGACCCGCTGCACGAAGATGTCTATCGCACCCTCATGCGCCTCTACGCCCTCGGCGAGGATCGCGCCGCGGCGCTCCGCACCTACCAGACCTGCCGAGCCGTGTTGCAGAAAGAGCTGGACGTCGAACCCAGCCCCGCCACCCACCAGGCCTACCAACGCCTGCTCGAGCTCCCGTCGGCCGCCAAGCCCGCGGCGCATCCCGCCCCGCCGCTGGTCGGCCACAGCCGGGAATGGCAGCGGCTGCAAGAGGCCTGG
>JACQYF010000113.1 GCA_016208315.1 Chloroflexota bacterium
ACGCGGATAAAGTTGGGAGTGTAGGCGAAGGCGGTGGCGGAGAGCGAGAACTCGCGGGCGGTGTTGACTTTGGCGAAGGCCAGGGCCGGGATAGGCAGGAGAATCAAGAGCATCACGCCGAAGGCGATCATCCAGTGTTTCACATTCATAGTTGCATCCTCTGATATTTGAAGGGCGGAGGAAGGTGCGGGATGTTCAGCCCGCACCTCCGTCGGACCTCGTTCATACTTTAATCATGCTTGCGTAGGCGCGGGAGCTTTCGCAGGCGCGGGCGTCTTAACGCCTTTCTGCCGTCGCCAGACGAGGAACGCGGCGATGGCTTCCAGAATCACGGCCGGGATTCCAAAAAGCGCGAGGAGAATCCCCGCCGCGCCCGGCTCAAGTTCGGCGAGCGACGCCTGGAAATTCTGAATCGCCAGCAGCGCGAACCCGACGGCCAGCGCGGTCAGCAGCCACTCGTACCACTTGACGCCCAATTTTTTCTTGCCGGCCCACGACACTAGCCACCAGCCGCCCACGCCGACAATGAGTCCAATAATGAGCCACAACATTTTACTTGCCTCCTTTAGGCGTATCCGTCTCGATGTCCCTGCGTGCTGTCAATGCCGTACTCGGGCAAGTCCAGTTTCCACCACGACGTGATGTCTTTCTGCGGCACTCCACTAACGCCCGGATTCCCGTAGAGCACATCGTCCAGCGTCTTCAATACCCCATCAAAGACGGGCACGTTGCTGGCCATGGCGTTGCGGAACGAGTTCATGAACGCCAGGTTCTTGGACGCGAATGGACACACCGCAAAGCAGATGCCGCAGTTCGTGCCCACTTCGAACCAGTAGTTGCGGCACTTGACCGAATCTTCATACCACGCCTTGTGACCGGAATTGTTCCAGCCGCCCTTGACGTCCCAGGTCGGCTCCGTCTCAAAGCTCAGCGCCTTGGAGGGGCACGCCTCGGCGCATTTCTTGCACGCCTTGCAGAAGGCGTTCAGCCCAGCGTCAATCGGCTTGCTCGGCGCCAGCGGCAAGTCGGTGACGATTCGGAACACGCGCACCATCGGCCCGTATTCGGGCGTGATCAGACGATTGTAGCGCGACAGTTCCCCCAATCCACCCATGACGCCGAACGCGGGCGCAATGCCCAGCGAATTCGTAGTCGCGCCGGCGAGCGCCATGTAGCCCAACGACATCAAAAAGTACTGCAGACGCACCTGGATATTCGCGGCGCGGGTATACGTCAGGTTCGTCGTCTGCGCTCCGAGCACGACCGGCGCGCGCTTGAGCGTCTCCTGCGACATTTGAACGGTAAACACGATGACCCAACGCGCCTTCTTCGGAATGATGCGCTGCTTGTCGTTCTCCGCCGGCATGTCCACATCGGTAATCAGATTTTCCTTGCCATCCGGGTCTATGCCGTAGATCAGTTTCTCGGTGGTCTCGGTCTCGAGCGGCACATAGCCGATGGTTGCCGCGCCCATGTGCCGCATCGCCGCGGTGACCATTTGCGCCGCGTCCTCCGGCGTCCCGGTCCATCTGGCGACCCCGCGTTTCTCCGGCGTGGTCACTCCTTTGGGATCAAGGATGAAACTCGTCGGGCTTTTGCCGTTCCCAACTGCTGCCTGGAGCGCGACATCGCGCAGCGTATAACCTGCCTTGTTGGCTTTTAAAAACTTGGACAGGTTCTCTGCCTGAAGTGCGACGAGCTTGTCGTACCGTTCTTTCGGGATGTACTGGGGCTCGTGACGCAGCGTTAACCGCTCATCATAGCGCTTCATCTTGCCCCAGTCAATTTCGGTGGTCGGATTGCCCACCGTTTTGACCCAGGCGGGACGCTTGACGCCTGCGGTCTTTTCGTCGTCCCAGTCAATAATGCTGCTGCCCACAATCTCCCCGGGCGCCAGCGTGACCCCCGCGCCGAGCAAGCCAAGGTCTTTCAAAAACTCACGACGGGTCAGATTGTCTGCCATGGTGAACCTCCTTCATGCAAGCAGATGGTTACTGCGTCTCACTTTTTCGCAACCGTCGCGATCGTTCTTTTCAGGCCAGCAAGTTTAGGTTGCCATGTCCTGTACTTGCGCGCGTGACCTGAGCATCTAGCTCACTTGCTTTACCCTGAATCGCGCTTGGCACGCATGGTATCAATCCCGTACTCGGGCAGATCTAGGTCCCACCAAGTCGTTGGGTCTTTGCGCGGCTTGCCCGTCCCGTCGGTTGCCCCATAGAGCACGTCGTCCAGGTTCTTGGCGATTCCACCCCAACCCGGCACGACCGAAGTCAGCATGTTGCGAACGTGGTACATGAACGCCTGATCTTTGGTGGCGAATGGACAGGCGGCGAAACAGATCGCGCAGCCGGTGCCGACTTCGTACCAATAGCTGCGGCATTTCACCGAGTCTTCGTAAAACGTCTTGTGACCTGGGTTGTTCCAGCCGCCTTTCACGTTCCACGTTGGGTCTTCAAAGGACAACGCCTTGGAAGGGCACGAGTCGGCGCATTTCTTGCACGCGTGGCAGAATTGAAATATGCCGGCGTTGATCGGTTTGGTGGGTGCGAGAGGTAGATCGGTGAGCATCTTGAAGACGCGGACGACCGGGCCATACTCGGGCGTCACCAAGCGATTCACGCGGGATAGCTCGCCCAAACCCGCCATTACTCCGAACGCGGGAGCGATGCCCAGCGCGTTGCGCGAGGCCTCGCCGATGCCTTGATAGCCGAGCGCGCGCAGAAACTCTTGGGTACGAGTCTGGATCAGTCCGCCCGCCTCGTAAGCCGCGTAGGTCGTGGCCGCGCCCGTCGGCGTGGGCGCTCGGCGCTGCGTCTCGACCGACATTTGCGCAGTAAAGACAATCGCCCAGCGCGCCTTGTTTGGAATGACGCGCTTTTCTTTAGTTTCCTGTGCCACGTCCACATCGGCAAATTCCAGAATCTTGCCATCGCCGTCGTTGGCATAGATGAGCTTCTGCGTCGTCTTGGGATCCAGCTCTACAAAGCCGACCGTGCCCGCGCCGTAAAAGCGCATGGCCGCGGCAACTACCTTGGCGGCTTCCTCCGGTGTCGCCGTGTACTTGGGCACTCCTCTCTGCTCGGGCGTCTTGACGCTGCGCAACCCAAGGAAGGGAAACTCGGCGCCCGACACATTCGCAAAGGCCCGCACGTTCGCGCCATCCATCAAGGCCCAGTCTCTCAGCGTGTACCCGGGGCGATTTTCCTTGAGGTAGCGCGTGGTGTTCTCCACCTGAAGGTCTTGCAGTTTTTTCTGGCGATCTCCTGGATAGTACTTGGCATTGCCGGCACTCAGGCGCGGATCGTACCGCTGCACCTTCTCCCAATCAATTTCGATTGTGGGCTTGTCCACTTCTTTGACCCACGCGGGTCGCGTCGCGGGGCCGGGCTTCCAACCGTGATCCGCGCGTTCCAAGAACGAATCGAACGATTCGCCCTGAGCCGCAACCGGGCCGAGCGTCACCCCCGCGCCCATCAATCCAAGGTCTTTCAAGAATTCGCGACGGGTTAGATTGTCTGGCATTTGGCATCCTCCTTGATGTGAACGTTATGCTTTCCACCTCATTTGACGGTGGCATGGGATGCCGCCGTCAAAGATTTCGGATACACCCTTTTGACATGCGGTAGGGGCAATCCCTTGTGGTTGCCCTGGGGACGGGCAGGCACAAGGCACTGCCCTTACGAATCCGCCGGACGGGCATGCACAAGGCACTGCCCCTACGAATCCACCGGACGAGCAGGCACAAGGCACTGCCCCTACGAATCCACCGGACGGGCAGGCACAAGGCACTGCCCCTACGAATCCACCACAGCGCCGGGACTCCGAACAACGCGAGCAGAATCCCGCCGGCTTGCGGTTCCAACTCGGCAATCGAAGCGGTCAGGTTCTGGATCGCGAGCAGTGCGAACGCTACCGCCAGCGCGGCGAGCAGCCATTCATACCACTTGACGCCCAGTTTCTTTCTGCCGGTCCACGACACCAGCCACCAGCCGCCCACGCCGATAATCAATCCGATAATGAGCCACAACATGTTCATTTCTCCTTTACACGTCCCGATGTCCCTGGGTTGTGTCAATGCCATACTCCGCCAGATCGAGTTGCCACCATGACGAGTTGTCTTTCTGCGGTTCTCCGGAAGCGCCGGGGTTGCCGTACAGCAGGTCGTCTAAATCCTTGAGGACGCCGTCGAAAGCCGGCACTGTGCTTGCCATTGCATTGCGGAACGCATTGACGAACGCCTTGTTCTTGGATGCGAACGGGCAGACCGCAAAGCAGATCCCGCAGTTTGTGCCCACTTGCCGCCAGTAGTTGATGCACTTGACCGAGTCTTCAAACCACGCCTTGTGCCCCGGATTGTTCCAGCCGCCCTTGACTTCCCAGGTCGGTTCCGTCTCGAAGCTCAGCGCCTTGGAGGGACATGCTTCGGCGCATTTCTTGCACGCCTTGCAGAATTCCAAGAGGCCGGCGTTGATGGGTTTTGTTGGGGCAATTGGTAGGTCGGTTAACAGCTTGAACACGCGCACCATCGGACCGTATTCCGGCGTGAGCAAGCGATTGTAGCGTGAAAGCTCGCCTAGTCCTGCCATGACGCCGAAGGCGGGCGCGATGCCCAGCGCGTTGATGCTCGCTTCACCCATCGCCATGTACCCCAGCGCCATGAGGAAGGTCTGCGCACGCGGCTGCATGAATTGAAAACGCGAGTAGCTCAAGGTCGTGGTCTGCCCGGCTAAGGCCGTGGGCGCGCGCTTGAGCGTTTCCTGGGACATCTGGATCGTGTAGACGATCATCGTGCGCGCCTTCTTCGGAATGATGCGCTGCTTGTCAGTTTCCGACGGCTGAGCCACATCCGAGATCACCAGTTCTTTGTTGTCCGGATCATTCGAGTAGAGCAGTTTCTCCGTCGTGTTCGTATCCAACTGCACAAAGCCAACCGTTGCCGCGCCCATGTGACGTAGTGCCGCCGTGACCAGTTGGGCGGCATCCTCCGGTGTACCGGTCCATTTGGGGACACCGCGCTTCTCCGGTGTTGTCACTTTTGTTGGATCGAGGAGGAAACTCAAGCCGGTTTGTCCCACGCCGATGCCGGTCGCCGCTTGGAGCGCAATATCCCGGAGCGCATAGCCGGGTTTGGACGCCTTTAGCCAGTTCGCGAGGTTGTCGGCTTGAATCTGGAGCAATTTGTCGTTGCGCTCTTTGTCAATGTACTGGGGTTCGTGGCGCAGCGTTTTCATTTCGCTGTACCGTTGGAGCTTGTTCCAGTCTACCTCGGTGGTCGGCTTGTCCACCGTCTTGACCCACGCGGGACGGTTTGAGCCAGGGGACTTTTCGCGATCCCAATCAAACGCCGCATTCCCGGTCACGCCGGCGGGCGCCAACGTGACGCCCGCGCCGAGCAGACCGAGGTCTTTCAAAAATTCACGCCGGGTTAGATCAATTGCCATTTTGCACCTCCTTGATGCATGGGAATCAATTCGTCAATTGTGCGTGCATTCGTTACACGTCGCTCTGATACCTACGTAGTCCCCGCGTGCGCATCCACGCTCACTGGAGATTGAATTTCATGCGGATCTCAGGATGGATCGTACAGCCCGAGGGGAACTCACCTGTTTTGGCCGGGGCCGTCCACAAGCGCCTAACCGTCTGCCCGGGTTTGACCAGAATCTCTTTCAGCCCAATGTCCGTTCCGACGAGGTTGTGATCGTCCTGCTTGTCCGTGTTCTTGATAACGAAGAGGACCTTTTCCCCGGCTTTGATCGAGACCTTGTCCGGCGTAATATCCGCGGACGAAAAGGTCAATTCGACGATCTTGGCGCCCTCCGCGCCGGCGGGCACTGGTTCGTCCATGACGACCGGCGCCTGGCCGCCGCCGCAGGCGACGGACGACAAAGCGATGATGACCAGAATGATGACCAGGAAAGCTGCGCGCATGCTCTTTGCTCCTAAGCAGTTTTTTCTTGCCGGGCTTGACGTTCCGCCAAGCCCGGCTCTATTACTTCACGCCGCCTTGACTAGTTTCCGGCGCAGGATAAAGTACCATCCAAGAACGGCCCACACGGCGAGGATCACGGCGAGGATCACGAATCCTAGCATGGCCGCGCGCGCCTCGTTCGCCGCCGCATTCAGCGCGGTAAACGCCACGGTGAGCGCCAGCACGAGTGTCCACGCCACCGCCAACAACCACTGCCACCAGTTGAGGGCGACCTGCTTCTCGTCCAGCCATTCCTTTAGGCCGAAGAAGGCCAAGGTGGTACCGATGCCGATAATGAACCAAAGCAAACCGCTGTTAACCATTACCCACCTCCTTAGATTTCCAACGCGTCGCCGAGCCACGCTTCTTCCTGCATCGCATCCCAAATGGGGGCACGCACGCCCTTAGCCGGTGGAATTTCGATGAACGGATCGTTCTTCATCCACCACTCGGGCGGTCGGACCGAAGCATTGGTCGGTGCGTAATAGGTTGCGGGATCGGGATTCTCGTAGAGCAGTTTTTGGACTTCGACCGAGATTTTTCCGAGGACGCCGGTCGGATCACGCGACAGCATTTGCTTGGTCATGTTGTACGCCCAGGCATTCTTCCGGCTCCACGGGCAGAGTGCGAGGCACACGCGGCAACTCCCGGAACCGACGACCGAGCGCCAGTAGTTAAAGCAGCGCTCGTGATTGATCGTCCACTTGACCACGCCGCGAATTTCCTTCGGCTCGTCAAAAGGAATCGCGCGCGATGGGCATTGCTCGGCGCAAATCTTGCAGTTGAGGCAGTACTCTTTCAATCCCATGTTGATGGGTTTGTCCGGTACCAAGGGCAAGTTCGTGAAAACGACGGCAGGGCGGAAGTTCCCACCTGTTTCAGGAGTGATTGAAAAGCCAAACCGTCCCTGTTCCGCCAGCCCGGCGTCAATGAGAATCGGTGGGACCATCGTGTCGTAACCGCCGTTGGGCGATTCTTCGCGCGCCGCATAGCCCAGCTTTTTGATGAACGTGACCAGGCGCGCCGCGGCGATGCTGGAACGGTTGTAGGCATCGCTGCTCGTGCCGTAGGTCGGGTTCGACTTGACAATGTCCCATTCGTGCGGCGTGCCAAACGCGATGGCATACTGCCACCATTCGGGAATGTCAATGCGGTCGCCGCGCTTCCAGCCATGTCCGTCTGCGCCGGCGTAGGCATAGACCCACGCGGGATTGAATTTGGCGATGCCGACCATGGTTGCGCCGAAGGTCATCGTCACTTTCTTGATCAGCTTGGACATGGCCGCAACGTCTTTAACCTTGTACGCCGGCTTGAACATGCCTTCCATGTCCGTTTTCTCTGGCTTGTCTGAGCGCGGCACGGCAACTGCACTCCACGCGGCGGACCAGATTTGCGACATGATGTATGGCTCGCCGTACTTTTTTTGGTTCTCGAGGCGCTCCGGCTCGATCTTTTCGTTGCGGACGCGATCCAATTGCAGTTTTTCGGGGAACTTGCTGTAATACTCTTTCATCCAGTCGTCCAGCCCCGCTTCGGCCTTTTTGCTCGTGTACCATTGGGCCTTGAGCGCGCTGTCGCGATTGAAAATCACCTCTCGGCCATCGAGACGGTCGGGTATGGCTTTGGCTAACCCGTAGGTTGGCTTGTCCACCCGATAGGGCTCGCGGTCAAAAATGAATAGCCCTTGTTCTGATTGCCAGCCGGTGTAAGCTGCGCCGCTGACACCGCTGTCCCAACCTGCTAGCCCGACACCGGCTAGCCCGACCACTCCACCGGCTGCCCCGGCGAGTTTAATAAAGTCCCGTCGTGAAAGTGCGAGTTTCTCGCCCATACTTCACCCCTGTGTGAGCAATGAGAATTAGAGGTCCGTTTCATCTGATTGGCTTGTGGCGATAATTCCTCCTTTCCTGCGCGCTGGCTTTACTCATAACGGCTGTTGGAATATTCGTTATGGCAGGTCTTGCAGGCATACTCAAACGGCCGGTGGCCGCGGTGACAATCCGCACACTCCGCTTCTCCAAGATGGGATTTGTGGGGATTGGGGTTTATGCGCTGCGTCACTTCGGCAAGCGCCGTGTAGCTTCCCTTGTGGCACGTCAGGCAGGCGGCCGACGTGGGCGGGTTTGGCGGCGGCGATGGTGTGTGACAAGTGG
The DNA here is from genome assembly GCA_016208315.1 of Chloroflexota bacterium. Classification (GTDB taxonomy): domain Bacteria; phylum Chloroflexota; class Anaerolineae; order UBA4142; family UBA4142; genus JACQYF01. The sequence continues at coordinate 8,122 of JACQYF010000113.1, forward strand.
CGCAAGCCATGCCCTTTGAAAGATGTTTGTTATCCAGATACCGCGAGGTCTGCCAGCCCTGCATGACCTGTTCGATGGTCTGGGGTGTCCTGGGAGTTGCGGTGGGGAGTCGTTCGAGCCGCTCGAGTAGACTGAGTGTCGGCGTGGGCTTGGGCGTGGGGCTGGCGCAGGCGACGGCGAAAACAATCAGAAATACCAAACTGGCAAAGCCGATCCAAGCTTTAGAAAACATGAGGGTCTGCATTCTCTCCTTCATTGAGAGCGAGTCACCTCACAATTTACGTCCAGATGGGTCGCTTGGCAATCGCTACAAGTAATTAATTATCCACCCTCGAACTATCTAGTTTTCCGTCATGAGCCAAACTCGATCAGCCCCAAATGCACGGCGTGCTTGATCAGTTCGGTGCGATTATGCGTGTGGAGTTTTTGATAGATGTTCGCCCGGTGGCACATCACGGTATTTTTGCTGAGCGACAACGTTTCGGCAATCTCTTGGCTCGTGCGCCCTTCGGCGACTAGCTTGAGGATTTCCTTCTCCCGCTCGGACAAGGCATCCTCCGTCGCCGGCGATTTGGGCGGCTCTTGCTTGCGATAGTCGTGGAGAAGCATTTGGGTGATGGACGGCGGCACAAAGCACTCGCCGCGATGCACCATCCGAATCGCGGTGACCAGTTCCGCGCTGACCGCCCGTTTGAGGACATAGCCCATCGCGCCGGCCCGCAAGACCGGCAAGATGTAACGTTCGTCGTCGTGCTGGCTCAGAACGAGGACTTTGGTCGCCGGGCTTTCCTTGGCGAGCCGCCGGGTGGCTTCCAGACCATCCATTCCGGGCATCGCCATATCCATAATGACGACTTCGGGCGCGAGCCGCTCGGTGGCCTGCAGCGCTTCCCGTCCGTCGCCGGCTTCCCCGATGACTTGAATATCGCCGGAGAGAGCCAGCATCGCTCTCAGTCCTTCCCGCAAGATGGCATGGTCATCCACGATTAGAACGCGTATCTTTTGCATGATCGGCCCCCTCGACTGGGATTGCCACAACCAGGCGCGTGCCCTGGCCGGGCTGCGAGTGAATCTGCATGGCGCCGCTAAAGAGCGTGACCCGCTCCCTCATTCCGGTGAGTCCAAAGGAGGCCGTCGTTCCGTGGCTCGCCAAAATGCCATCGGCTGAAAAACCACAGCCGTCATCTTCGACCTCCAGAATGATGAGGGGCTCTCGAAAATCCAGGGTGATGCTGGCATTTCTCGCCCGGGCATGCCGCGCGATGTTGTTGATGGCTTCCTGCGCGATCCGAAAGATGACCGTCTCGACCTCCGAAGGCAAGCGCCGTTCGACGCCGATGGTTTCCAGCGCGACGCGAATGCCTGCGGAGGCCAAACGGCTCTCGGCGAACCAATCAATGGCGGCCATCAATCCGAGATCATCCAGAATGGCTGGGCGCAGATCGCGAATGATGCGCTGCACCTCGCGCAGCATCTCGTTCGTCATGGCTTGGATCGGATGCAACTGGTTCTTTAATTCCGCGACATCGGCCGTGGGCGCCGTCGCGACCGTCTCCAGCTTCACGACGAGCGCGGTCAGCGCCTGACTCGTCTCGTCGTGCAGTTCGCGCGCCACGGCGCGCCGCTCGTCTTCTTGCGCCACCACCAACTTGCGCAAAAGCTCGCGCCGACTCGTTTCGGCGTCGGCCAGTTCACGGGTGCGCGCGTCCACGCGACCTTCCAGTTCTTGATTCCACTGTTGGATCTCCTCCAGCGAGCTTTTGAGCTTTTGGCGCATGACGTTGAATGAACGCGCCAAAGTGCTGATTTCGCTGCTGCCCCTAACGGGGATCGGTTCCGCGAGGTCGCCGGCCGCGATGCGCTGACAAGCTCCCGTGACATTCTGGATCGGTCTGACCACGCTACGCGTCAAGGCCCACGCGACGAACAAGGCGACGAGAAAGGCCGTCGCGCCGAAAAAGAAAAGGTTCTGCTGTAAGGAGCGACTGTAAGCGAATGCTTCCGCTTCGTCCTGCTGCACGACGATGCCCCACGGCGCCGTAGAAAGCGCGGCAAAGGCCATGACGCCGTCCTGTTTCTTTCGGTCATTCGAGGTGTTGTGGCAATCATGGCATTGCCCGACGACGGCGCCGCGATCCCGGATGAGCGTGGCAAACCGGTCGCCGTAACGACAATTGCGCCACGACTGCTGCTCCCAGGTGCTCGCCAGCGGGAACCCGTCCTCATCTACGATCTCCGCATAGCCCGTCTTCCCCAACCCCAAGGGGCCGAGCAGCCGGCTCATGCTGGGATGCCTCAAGTTGACCGCGGCGTAGACGAGACCATTGACCGAGCCATCGGCCCGTTTCGTCGGGAATAGAATGGCAGCGCTCGGATCCACGCTCTCCGGCGCAAAGAATCCAGAAACGACGGACCGTCCCGTACTGAGGACCTGGACCACGTAGCGGTTGGCAGAAAGGTCGGTCCCGATCAAGTTCGGTAAATCGGGTTCGGTCCGAACGATCTTGCCGTTACGGTCAACCACGCCGACATGGAGCACAAAATCGCCGAGCTGCTGAGAAATCGTGCGTAGTTCGCGTTCGTTGCCATTGGGCACTACTTGGTCGGGATCAATCGCATTCTGTTCGACGACCGTTTGTAGAACGGTGATCGTTTGCTGCAGCAAGTCGTCCACGCGATTCGCCGAAATCTGGGCGATCAGCAGCCGCTCTTGCAACGTGCGCTCGGTGCTTTCCCGCACGGCTTGCAGACTGAGCAAGGTAAAGCCCGCGAACATCAGCGCGAGTCCGATGCTCACGAACCCGATGACGCGCGCGAAAAGATTGAGCGAGAGCCGTGAGCGCAAGCGCCTTTTCAGAACCATTTGATTTCGACCGCGCCGCGCGGACAGGCCGCTTGGCAAGCAAAGCATTTGGTACAACTCGAAAAATCCTTGTCTTTCACCAAATGCAATCCTTCCGGGCAGGCATTTTGGCATGCCACGCAGATACGACAGCGCTCCGGATTCGCCCGCACCTTGATAAATGGATTGAGGCGGCTCAGCCGGCTGAGCGCCGCGCCGAGTGGACAGAGGTCGCGGCACCACGCACGACCACTCAGCCATTCGGCGCCAAAGACCGCGCTCAACCAGCCGATGGTCGGGAGAATGCTGCCGCCGGTGCCAGCGGCAACGGCGCCGCGACAGATGACGCCGGCCGGGCAGATGACGCAAAAAACGGGCGCGCGCATTATCCAGGCGAGACCGACAATACTCCCCACGATGCCGCTCTGAATCCATGGGCGGGCTGCCCACGGCTTGCGCGCCTGCGAGGGACCGCGGTTAAAGATCCAGCGCGCCGGACACAACCAAGCGCAAAACGCGCGACCAAATAGGACGATGACGAGCACTCCGGCAAGACCGCCGAACACCAGTACGGGGGTGACTTGTTGCGTGGCGACGATCACCTGTGCGACGCCCAAGGGTTCAGAGATTCTAAGCGGCCCCAGCGTCACGGAAGAATAGGTACCCAACTCAACCTTGGATCGCGCCGCCATCGCGAAAAGCAGCAGAGCCGCGATCGTGGTGATCGCGCGCAGCCGGGGCCAGAAGCGACTGGGCGCGTGTTTTTCCTTGACGGTCGGAACGGAGACCGTGTGGCTATCAACTCTTTCAAGATCCATTCTTGAGAAAATCTCGTCGGGAAAGTGGTCTCATGGTGTTCGGCCGTAAAGTCTGCAAGCGCCCATTATCGAGCACCACATCGGAATATAACGCAATCCCTCGGGATTGTCGCCCTCCTTTAGGAGAATCTCGAGGACAAAAAAATCGGGTCACCGATGTGACCCGATCTGAGCATTGGGATACCGCGGCGGTATCCAAAAGGAGTAGGCGCTACGCGCAGTTTCTGGCGTACAAAGCCGCCTGCACGCGATTTTCCAAGTGCAGCTTGGCGAGAATATTGCGCAGATGCTTCTTGATGGTATTCTCGCTGACCTGCAAAATCGCTGCTATCTCACGATTCGACAGCCCCTCCGCGACATGCCGTAACACTTGCAGCTCGCGTTCCGTAAGTTGCTCGCTTCCAGTTGCCTCCGAAGACGCGTGTTTCGGTTTCCGGAACTCACCCAGCATCTTGGCGGCCATGACTCCGGAGACCGGCGCTTCGCCCTCCATAACCCCGTCCAAAAAGTGAAATAGCAGTTCAGCAGGCGTATTCTTCAACAGGTATCCTTGCGCGCCGCGCTTGACAGCTTCGAACAAGTCCTGGTCATTTTCCGACATCGTGAGCATCACAATGCGCACGTCGGGCATCTCGCGTTTGATCTGCCGCGTGGCTTCCAGGCCGTCGAGCACCGGCATCTGCACGTCCATGAGAATCATATCAGGCATCAATTGCCGCGCCAACTCAAGCGCTTGCTGCCCATTCGCGGCGAGACCCACGACCTGGTAATTCGGGCACTCTTTGAGCACGCTCGCCAGTCCTTGTCGAAACAGCGTGTGATCGTCCACCAAAAGAACCGAGATGGCTTTCATCTTTCAACTCCCCTAGCTCGAAGCCGGCAAGGTCACGCGGATCACGGCGCCGCGACCCGGTGCGCTATCCACCTGCCAAGTCCCGCGCACGCTTTCGGCGCGCTCCCGCATGGTTTCCAGACCGAAATGCTCGCGACGCGACAGCGTCGGATCGAATCCAATTCCGTCATCGCGGATCGTAACGACCAAGCGCTCGCCCTCGCGCTCGAAGCGAATCCAGACGTGGCTGGCTTGGGCGTGTTTCCGCGCGTTGGTCAACGCTTCCTGCACGATCCGCAAAAGCTGAATTTCGACCGACGGCAGGAGACGCGGTAAGGCGCCTTCGGCCACCGCCAAATCGCCGGCAATGCGCCACTCGCGCTGATAACGATTCAAATACTCACGCAGGACATGCTCGAGTCCGGCATTGGTCGTCACCGTCGCTCGCAAACCCAGGATGGACTCTCGAACGTCGGCATAGGCGGTTTGGGCGACCTGGTTCAATTCCGTCAGACCTTGACGCGCATCTTCGATCAACCCGCGGCGCAGCCAACTATTGATCTGGTCGGTCTTGAGGCCGATGTATCCCAACACTTGACCCAAGCTATCGTGCAACTCGCGTCCCAAACGATCCCGCTCTTCGCGAATGGCCATACTGGCGATCTGTTCCTGCAGGCGCGCGTTTTCGATCACGATCGCCAGTTGCCCGGCGATTGGAACCAGAACGTGCAAATCCGTTTCGTGGTAAGCATTCGTGGAACGGCTGCCGAGGTTCAAGGCCCCCAAGAATTCGTCCTTGGCGAACAGGGGTAAGATGACGTAGGACTGTATCCCGAGTTTTTCCAGCATTTGCTTGGCAACGGGAAAGCGCGGCTCTTGGCTCACATCGGAACAGATAAAGGGCTGACGGGTTTCACTGACCATTGGGGTGGCCGTTCCCTCCATTTGCACGAGCATTCCGGGCTGCGGGCCGCTCATGCCCGTTTCGGCGATTGAGTGGACGGTCAGTTGAGTGCTTGCCTCATGGACCAGCGCGATGGACATGCGGTCGTACGGTACCAGCTTCCGGGTCTGTTCGGCGAACGTTTGGAAAATCTGTTCGAGCGTACGCGCCGAGCTCACCGTGCGAATGATTTCATTGCTGACGGCGATGCGCCGCGCGCGCTCTTCGGCTTGGCGGTAAAGGGCGTCGAGTTCCTGGTTGCGCGCCTGAATCTCGGCTTCGGCGCGTTTCCGCTCGCTGATGTCGCGCGCGACGCTCAGCACCGCGGGCTGCCCATTGTATTCGATGATGCGCGCGCTGATCTCTACGGGGATGGGAGTACCATCTTTGCGCACGTGACAACTGGTGACGACGACTTGGCCCTGCTGGACGAGCGCCTGAACGCCTTCTTCGAAATGCGCCCCCGCCTGAGGCGTGTCAATTTCCTTGACCGCCATCTGGAGCAATTCTGCGCGCGCATAACCCAGCTGCTGACAGGCGAACTGGTTCACTTCGATAAAGCGGCCCTGCAGGTCGTGAATGAAAATCGCATCGTTGGCATTCTCGAATACCTGGCGGTAGCGCGACTCTGATTCTGCGACTTGGGCCGCCAATTCCTGGCTGCGCTGTTCCGCCGCTTGGCGCGCCCCCTGCTCAACGGCAAAGTACTTGGCCCGCTCGGCTTCGAAAGTGCGCCGAATGGAGAAGAGGAAATTGATGATTCCCATCTTGTGCCTCGATTCATTATATGATGTTCACGTTCCAGCGTCAAAAGTGGCCCGGCGACTTGCGACCCGTGCCGAGGTCTGCTACAATTCGCGCCGATGGAATTACGGTTGAACGAAATCTACGCGCGGCTGGTCGCGCACTTTGGGCCGCAGCACTGGTGGCCCGGGGACGGCGCGTTTGAGGTGATTGTCGGAGCGATTCTGACGCAGAATACGGCGTGGACGAATGTCGAGAAGGCGATGGGGAACCTGAAACGCGCGGGGCTGCTCGATCCCGCGCGGCTGCATCGCGCGCGGGAGACGCGGATCGCGCGGTTGATTCGGCCGTCGGGCTATTTCAACCTAAAGGCGAAAAAACTCAAGACGTTCGTTCGATTTCTCTTCGACGAGCATCACGGCAAGCTGGCGCACTTGTTCAAGCGCGATACTGCATCACTCCGCGCCGAACTGCTCGCCGTCTACGGCATCGGCCCCGAAACCGCCGACTCGATCATCCTGTACGCGGCGAACCAGCCGATCTTTGTGATTGATGCGTACACGCGCCGGATTGCCGCGCGGCTGGGTTTATCGCGCGAGGACGCCACGTACGACGAGTTACAGCGGCTATTTACGGCGAATCTGCCGCGCGACACGCAATTGTTCAACGAGTACCACGCGCTCCTCGTCATGCTGGGCAAGCACTATTGCCGCAAGAGCGCGCCGCGATGTGGGGAGTGCCCGCTGCGCGAGATGTGTCCAAGCGCTCGGCCAATGATAGATCGTAATTCGTCCCGCAAAGGGCGCGGGATCTCCGCTTCGCTCCGATAATTCGTAATTCGTAAATCCCTACGGGACGCTCCGCAGTCCTAAATGACTTGTCGTCAAACACTCGATATCGCGGCGATATTCTGGAATCGTTAATCAAGCCCAACAGAGCGATGCGGTAATCTTCCGCGGCGGCGATCGCTTGCCCGTACCCGGCGAGCGTCCGGATTTCCGCCGTGGACGTACCCGCAATGAGCAAGGTTTGTCGCGTCATAGCGAATTCCTCATGTGCTGTTCGCCAAAGCAATCCGCGAGCAACATCTCCAGGCGGCGCTCCAGCATCGCATAGGAGTAATGGTGTTTTGCCACCTGGTAATTGTGCTCGGTCATTTCGTCCGCGAGCTGCCGATCGGCTAGGACCTGGCGCGTCAGGCGGATGGTTTCGTCGGTCACATAGCCGTCAAACTCGATCACGCGAAAGCCCTTGGGCTTGATGTCTATATCGTAAATCGAATAGCTGTTCACGACGATGGGACGCCGGAAATAGACGGCTTCGAGGAACGCATTGCCAAATCCTTCAATATCCGAAGGATACGTCACCAGGTCGGCATGGGGATACACGTCCGCCAACGTGTAAATCTTGCGGCCGTCGGCGGTCGCGCCGCGCTGCTCCTGGATGATGTCCGCCACAAAGTTCGTCGGCGCCCCGAGCAGCGCGGCGAACTCGCGCACGCGCCGCTCGTACGCGTCCCCCTCATCTCCCGACGCGTGCGAGATCACCAGCCGCGCGTTTATCCCCGCACGATGGATCAACTCGATCGCGTGCTCGATGCCTTTGCGTTGGACGACGCGCGTGGGCTGCAAGAAAAGCAACTCGCCGGATTCGACGCCGAGCGCCGCGCGCACATCGCGCGCGTATTCGTCCGGCGGCGAAGGCGGCTGATCGAAATCCATTACATTGGGAATCAGCAGGCTGGAGATGCCCGTGCGCAAGCTCAACTGGTTCGCGCCGGATGAATTGATGACCACGTGGTGGATCGAAGGGAGATGCGGGGGGAACGCCATGTTGAGATAATCCCACACGCAGTTCACCAGGAATCGTTTGCGTTCCCAGAAAAAATCGTGATGATGGGCGATGGTTGGAAAACCGGTTTCGGCGATGAATTCGGCGAGGGCGAGTCCCAACGGAATGTTCATCGGAATCGTCAGCGCGTTTTCCACGATCACGAGTTCGATCTCGAACGCGCGGACAAAGGCGTAGATTTGCTCTTTGAGATAATCCTTGAACTGGTGAATGCGCGCGGTGCTTTCGCGCGGGCGCGTGCGCTGGGAAAAAGCGGTGACGTAGATGGCGTGGATGTCGGGATGCGTAAAGAGCGCTTCGGGTACGATGCAGGCGCGTTCGGGCGCGCGGTCGGAGGCGCCGGCAAAATAAAAGCAGGTGTGTCCGAGACGTTCCAGGACGTGCGCCCATTTTGCGGTTTCGAGCGAAACGCCGTCCGTTCCGCGAAAGCGAGTCGAGATAAAGCCAATGCGCCGATTGCGATGGGGAGAAGTGGTCATTCCAACACTCTCTTGATAACAGTTTGAAATGCCGAATCTGCTCCCGATTATACATCAACTCATCGGCGCGAGCCAAAAGTCCCGCACGCGCGCCTGCGTCGTAGCGTGGACTTGCTGTTTGGCGCAGGTCCTTACTGGCCGCGCGAGATAAGAGGCAGGTAAATCCTCACTACTCTGATTGACTGCGCGAAGTATTGGCTAGCATCCACGCGCTCCCGGGGCATTGTAATGGGCATGGACGAGTCGGATCGCCAGTTCCGTACGCGAGCGCGAGTTGGTTTTCACAAAGACGTGGGTCAACGTGTTCTTGACCGTCTTGATGCTGACTGCGAGTTCGCGGGCGATCTCTTTGTTGCTCGCGCCCGTCGCGACGAGTGCGGCGATCTCGTGTTCGCGGCGGCTCAACGGCGATTCGGTTTCCATGTTACCTCCGATGGGAAGGTGACGTTGTTATTTGCAATCCACCGCCACAACCACCGTTTGCCGGTTCTCTCTCGGCGCGTCAAACGGTTGGCTCTCGCAGACGACTTGCTCGCGCGCTTCCGTGTAGACCAGCCAACGCAAGCGCATGCCGAAATCCTTTTGTGCCACCCACCACGTTTTTCTGCCCGTGCCATCCTCGATCTCGTCAAACCTCCCGCGCCACTCGATCACGTCGTGCCTCGCCTGCAGCGCGTCTTGCCATTGCACGATCGTCCACACGTTGCCGCTCGGCACATTCTGTGCGCGCAACTCGATCCACCCGCCGATGGGCTTGGGCGGCGGCGATTCGGCAACAATCGGCAGCGTCGGTCGCGGCGGCAAACTTGCGCGTGCGGGCGCAGCGCTCGCGAGCAGTGTTGCGAGAATGACTGCCCCGAGTAGAACGAGTCCAAGCAAAATTGTTTTCATGTCTCATCCCTCGCCCAAGTGACCTCGCTCATCCTTCATTCTTCATTCTTCACTTGTCGCCCGTCACCTGTCACTCGTCACCTTCTCACGGTCTGCGCGGCAGGCGATTGGACGACGGAGCGCGCGGTCCACCGGAGCCCACGCGCGGAAGGGTCAGCCCGGTCGTCAGCGTGCCGCCCGTAATGTTGTTGTACGCGCCGCCCGACCGCTCGTGATTCTCCAGCACCGCGCCATAGTTCGTGTCCGCATTCGCCGAATCCACTTGGGCATACACGACCGTCCCCGCCGCGAGTGTGGCGGCCACGTTGCTGAGCGACGGCCAATAGTAGGCATCGCCAACACTGAGCGTGAGCGTGCCGCCCGGAATGAGCGGGAGCGCGGACGACGTGACGCCCCACACCAATCCCTGACTCGCCAGCATCTGCCACGTCTGGTTCGCCTTCGTCGGCGCGGGGTTGGGATTGATGTACACATCCACCCAGAATTCGTCCACGACCGGCGCATTCCCCTGGTTCTTGACGACGATCTGGAGAGTCGTCGCGTTTGCGGCGATGCTCTGCACGATCAGGTCGGGCGCGCCTTCTCCGCCGCGGGCGGTCATCGGCAGGAACAGCCGGTGGATTATACCGCCGCCCACCAGCGCGAAGGGCGTCAGGTGATTGGCGATGATCGTCACGCGGTTGGCGATTGTGTCCACGCCGCAACCCGCACACGGCAGCATGTCCACCCATGCGCTCCCATTCCAGAACGCGACGTTGAGATTCGCCTCCAGGATGCCCGCGGCGGCCAGTTCCGCATCTGTGTATGTGAGGATCATGGTGTAGGGCTGGTTGAAGTTAGTGACAAGGTTGCCCGCGCCATCGCGCGCCTCGATGGTGAAATAGCGTGCGCCGATGCGGCCCGTGGGCAGCGGTTGCGTGGGAGCAGCAAGTTCGGTATACGTGACCGTGACATTGCCGTTCACCGCGCCCGGCGGAAACGTCATTTGGAATTTGCCGTCGGGCGAAGTGACCGTGCCGCCGTTCGGTCCTATGAGACCGCTGCTAACAGGCGTGAGCGTAGGCGTGGCTGTCGAAGTTGCCGTCGCGGTGGCCGTTGCGGTCGGCGTGATGGTGGGCGTCCGCGTGGGTGTGCTAGTGGAGGTGCCCGTCGCGGTCGCGGTTGCAGTGGGCGTCACAGTCGGCGTGTTCGTCGGTGTGTGCGTCGCAGTCGCCGTTGCGGTCGGGGTGCGCGTGGGCGTGGGCGTCGCCGCGGCGCCAATTCCAAACCCGGCGACTCTGTCCGCCGCGGTCAGTGGCGCTCCGTTGTTGTTGACGTCGGTGAACATCCCGCCCACGTACAGGTCATCGCCGCTGACCGCGAGGGCGTAGACGGGGTTGTTGAGCGAGGCGCCGCCCGCGCCGTTCGAGCCGAGCGCC
>JACQYF010000114.1 GCA_016208315.1 Chloroflexota bacterium
GCCAGGCGGAAGAGCTTATCGCCTGGGCTCAGGCCATTGCTCAGAAAAAGATCAGGAAGGCGTGACCAATGCTCGTGAGAGATCGTATGACCCCTGATCTCATCATGATCATGCCGGAAACCTCCCTTTAGGAAACTCTGAAGATCATCCGGGAGAAGAGAACGCGGGGGCTGCCCGTCCTGGACACCGCACACTCGACACTTGACAAAAATGCCGATTGTATGGTAAACTTACGCTATGATGGCGAATCAGTATTCGACCTACGCGTTTTACTTTTATGCCTACTTTTTTGGCACCGCTGGTTCAACGCGGGGTCGAATCATCACGCCATAGGTTTATTTAGATTTCAATGAAGAGCGTGGGATTCCCCCCCACGCTCTTTCTGTTTTGCAGAGAGATTTCCCTATGCCGGTTCGTGGAATTCGCGGTGCAACTACTGCCCGCGCGAACACACGCGACGCGATTCTCGACGCCACGCGCGAATTACTGGAGGCGCTATTGCAAGCCAATGCGCTGCGCGTGTCTGAAATCGCCAGCGTGTATTTTACAATGACGCCCGATCTGGACGCCGCGTTTCCCGCGAACGCCGCGCGCGCGATGGGTTGGAACAACATCGCGCTGCTCGACGCCCAGGCCCCGCGCGTGATGAACGATGTTCCGCGCTGTATTCGTGTGCTGATTCATTGGAACACCGACCACGCGGAAAAAGAAATTCGACACGTGTATTTGCACGAGGCACGGGGGTTGAGATCGGACCGAGCATGGGGCGATTAGAAATCGCGGCAACGCAGGGCGAAGCCGATCTGCGTCGGCTACGAGCCAGCGAAGGCTGGCTTGGCTGTAGGTTGTTGCGAATTGATTCGCCCTCATGAGGAGACCAATGACTCTCATCGCCTTTCAAGGAGAAGACGGCGCTTATTCGCAGGAAGCAATCTTTGAAACGTTTGGCGCGGAGGTGCAGACGCTCACGTGCCACACGTTCGCTGAGATTTTTCGCGCCGTGGAGAGCGGTCGCGCGGATTTGGGGATGGTGCCCATTGAGAATTCCACGGCAGGCTCGATTAACCAATCATACGATCTGCTTCTGGATTACGATTTGAAAATCACGCGCGAAGTGATCTGGCGCGTGCGCCACGCGCTGCTGGCGGTGCCGGGCGTCGCGCTTGGCGATCTCATGCGCGTGTATTCCCATCCCGCCGCGCTGGCTCAATGCGAACGCTTTATCGCGGAACGCGGCTGGGAACCCGTTGCCGCGTATGACACCGCTGGCGCGGCGAAACAACTCGCCGCGTCGCGCGAAAAAGACGCAGGCGCGATTGCGAGCGAAACGGCGGCGCGGCTGTATGGCTTGCACATCCTCGCATGCGGCATCGAAGATTTAGCGAATAACCTGACGCGCTTTTTCGTCGTCGGCCGCGAGGAACCCCCGCGCACAGAAAAATCCAAGACCTCCCTTGTCTTCGCCACGCGGCACGTTCCTGGCGCGCTGTACGCATGCCTTGGTGAGTTCGCCGCGCGCGGCATCAACCTGACTAAACTCGAATCAAGGCCCGACCGACAGCGTCCATGGCACTATGTGTTCTATCTCGATTTCGAGGGGCATCGGGATGACGCGCCGTGTCGCGACGCGCTCCGCGGCTTGCTCAGCAAGACTTCATTCTTGAAAGTGCTCGGTTCTTACTCAGCCGCACCGGTTTTCGGAACACACCTGGACAGGGAGGCATACCCATGTTGATTGATTCACATCTTCCCCACCTCTACACCACGGCGCGTGAGGAGAAAACAGCACGCCCACACTTTGCGTAAGGAGAAAGATGCAATGGTCATTGTGATGAAACACGGCGCCACCGCGGAAGAGATTGCCGGTGTCATCCAGCACGTCGAGTCGCTGGGCTTTAAGCCACACGTTTCGCGTGGCGAAGAATGTACGATCATCGGTGTCATCGGCGACGAACGGCCGATCGAACCCGAACATTTCGAGTTGTGCGCGGGCGTCGAACGCGCGATACGCATCTTGCATCCATTCAAACTCGCCTCACGCGATTTTCACCCTGATGACTCCGTCGTCAAAATCAACGGCGTCTCTATCGGCGCGCGGCAAGTTATCGTGATGGCGGGACCTTGCTCGGTCGAATCACGCGAACAGTTGATGGAGACGGCGGCAGCGGTCAAAGAGGCGGGCGCACACATTTTGCGCGGCGGCGCGTTCAAACCGCGTACCTCGCCCTACGCGTTTCAAGGTCTGGGCCTCAAGGGGCTTGAACTGTTGCGCGAGGCGCGCGAACAACTTGACCTGCCTATCGTTACCGAGGTGATGTCGCCACAAGAGGTCACACTCGTCGCGCAATATGCCGACATTCTCCAGGTCGGCGCGCGCAATATGGAAAATTCCGCGCTGCTCCGCGCGGTGGGCGAAATTCAAAAACCCGTGCTGTTGAAACGCGGGAAGATGTCCACCGTCGAGGAACTCTTGATGGCAGCCGAATATATTTTGGCGCAGGGCAATCCACGCGTGATGGTGTGCGAGCGCGGCATTCGCACCTTTGAAACCGCGACGCGCAACACCTTCGACATCAACGCCATCCCCGTGCTCAAATCGCTAACGCATTTGCCGGTCATCGCTGATCCGAGCCACGGCACCGGCAAGTGGGAACTCGTCCCGGCGGTCGCGCGCGCGGCAATCGCCGCAGGCGCGGATGGTCTACTCGTCGAAGTCCATCACGATCCAGCACACGCGCTCAGCGACGGCGCGCAATCATTAACGCCAGATCATTTTGCGCGGATGATCGCCGATGTACGCCGTATTGCCGAAGCGATTGGGCGCACCACATGCAACCGTTGTGCGATGCAGTGGTCGCGATTGTCGGCCTGGGCCTAATGGGCGGGTCGCTTGCGCTCGCGCTGCGCGAGAAGAACGCGTGTAAAAAGATATTCGGCATCGCGCCGAACGCTGCCACGTGCGCGCAAGTCCTCTCGCGCGGCGTCGTGGACGAAGCGAGCTCGGATTTATCCCTGGCATCGGACGCGGACATCATTGTCCTCGCCACGCCCGTGCGCACGGTTCTCGAACAACTTCCGCGCGTCGGTGAAATTGCGCGCGCAGGCGCGATCATTATGGACCTGGGTTCGACCAAGCGTGAAATCGTCCGGGCGATGGAACGATTGCCCGCACACGTTCAACCCATCGGCGCGCATCCACTGTGCGGCAAAGAAACTTCTGGGTTCGATGCGGCGGAAGCCAATCTGTATCGCGATGCTGTGTTTGTCTTGACCCCACTTGCTCGCACTGCGTCTCAGACCCTTGCCTTCGCGGAATCGTTCGCGACCATCCTCGGCGCGCATCCGATTATTCTTGATGCGGCGCGCCACGATAAAATCGTCGCCGGGATTAGCCATCTCCCTTTTGTGCTCGCCGCGACGCTGATGACGACGACTAACGAGCTTGCTCGAATGGACAATTTGCTTTTCACGCTTGCCGCCAGTGGTTTCCGCGACACCTCGCGCCTTGCCGCGAGCGACACGACGATGATGCTCGACATTCTATTGACGAACAGTGACAACGTTGCCGACTCAATACGCACCTGCACGCGCCACTTGACCGAACTCGCCGATTGGATTGTGGACAAGGACGAAAACGCGCTGCGCGCGATTCTGGAGAGCGCGGCGATTCCGAGGCGCGAACTGTTCAGATAGTCCGAAGGCTGTCACCCTGAGCGAAGCGAAGGGTCTCAGTGCGGCATGGGAGATTCCTCGCTTCGCTACTCAGAAACTCCACTGTCATTGCGAGCGGAGCGAAGCAATCTCCAGTTCGCTCGATGGGGATTGCTTCGTCGGCAAAAACTGCCTCCTCGCAGGGGAGCGTTTCTGCCTTCACGCATACCGCCGCGCGGTATGGAATTCTCAGAAAGGCTATGGGGTGAGGATCGAACACATCGAGCTGCGGCAGATCGGCTTGGCCCTGAAAGCGCCCTTCTTTGCGCGAACCACACGACGTTCTGTTTTGCGCGGGGTCGGGGACGACGATGCGGCTACTCGCGGGAATTTGCGCGGGGCAAAATTTCCTTTCGATTCTGGACGGCACGCCCGCGCTGAAACGCCGTCCGATGGCGCGTGTCATCGAACCCCTGCGCGCGATGGGGGCGACGATTTTGGCGCGCGACGACTGGCGTTTGCCGCCACTCGCGATTCGCGGGGGGGATCTGCGTGGCATTGATTACACGATGAACGTCGCCAGCGCGCAAGTCAAATCTGCCATTCTCCTCGCAGGTCTGTTCGACGACACACCGACGACGGTGCATGAACCTTCTCCGAGTCGCGATCACACCGAACGAATGATGAAAGCGTTTGGGGTAGAAATTTGGAGTTCGGAATTCGGAATTCGACTTGATCCAACCTCTAATCTCCAATCTCCAACGTCCATTATCATTCCCTCCGACTTTTCCTCCGCCACATTCTTCATCGTTGCTGCGCTGCTTGTGCCCAACTCAGAAATTTGTATCACCAACGTTGGCGTGAATCCCACGCGCACGGGCTTGCTCGACGCGCTGGCGCAAATGGGTGCGCGCGTGACGATGGAAAACGAACGCGAGGAATCGGGCGAACCTGTCGCGGATTTAATCGTGCGCGCGGCAGGCGAATTACGCGCAACCGAGATTTCGGGCGAAACGGTGCCGCGAATGATTGACGAATTTCCAATCTTCGCGGTTGCGGCCACACAGGCGCATGGCGAAACGTGCGTACGTGATGCACAAGAGTTGCGCGTGAAAGAATCGGATCGCATCGCCGCGCTTGCGGCGGAGTTGTGCCAGATGGGCGCGCAGATCGAAGAGCGCGCGGACGGGTTTATCGTGGCAGGGCCGACGGTTTTGCGCGGAGCGCGCGTGTCCGCGCATAACGATCATCGGCTGGCGATGTCGCTTGCGGTCGCGGGGCTGATCGCGCGCGGCGAGACCATTATCGAGGGTTGGGAATGTGTCGCCGACTCATTTCCGAATTTTGAAGAAATGCTGCGGTTTATATCCTAAATGAAACGTGTTTTTCTCTTGGGCTATCCGATTTCACACTCGCTGTCCCCCGCGATGCACAACGCCGCGTTTCGCGCGCTTGACTTGAATTGGCGATACGAATTGCTCGAAACGCCGCACGAAAAATTGCACGAAGCGTTGGCACGGCTGCGCGCCGACGATTGCGGGGGCGCGAACGTGACGCTCCCGCACAAACAATCCGTGATGGAATACCTCGACGAACTTTCCAACACCGCACGTGCAATTGGCGCGGTGAATACGATCATCGCGCGCGATGGACGATTGATCGGGGACAATACGGACGCGGTCGGTTTTATCGCCGCGCTGCGCGACGCGCGCGTTGATCCGCGTAATGCGCGCGTGGTCATTCTCGGCGCGGGGGGCGCGGCGCGCGCGGTTGCCTTTGCGTTCGCTGAGAGGGGCGCGGCCAGTATCGACATTGTGAATCGCACGGCCTCGCGCGCGACGATGCTCGCGGATGCGTTGCGTCAGCATTTTCCACACCTCGCGCTTGGCGCGAACATGG
>JACQYF010000131.1 GCA_016208315.1 Chloroflexota bacterium
CGCCACGGCCGTCGTGTCATCGCGCGTCGAGTGCGCGATCATGCCGCGCGCGTAGGCGATGCCGGCCGCGCGGTTCAACGCCTGGTAGCACGCCAGCAGCCCTTCGTACGCTTCGCGGAACTCGGGATCATAGCGCACGGCGGCGTTGAAAGCGGTTACCGCCTCAGAGTGCTCCCCAAGTTTTTCATACGCGCGCCCCAACCCCAAACTGGCGTCCGCATCCCCTGGCTGAATCTCCAACGCGGCGCGACAATTTTCGCTCGCCGCTTGGGGGTCGCCGCGCCGTGCGTAGATTTCGCCGAGCGAGTAATAGACCAGTTCGAGGTTGCGATTCACTTTGGCCGTGGGATTGTCTTTGTTCAAGACGACGATGGTTTGGTATGCCTCGATGGCGGCGTCGGTCTGTCCGGTCGCTTGCCGCGTTTGTCCGACTACAAGCAGCGCGCCTTGGTGTTCGGGTTTCAATTTCAGCGCGGCTTCTGCCTGCGCGACCGCTTGCTCGTACTGGCCCTGTTCAAAATACATCGTCGCGACCGACGCGCGCAGGTCGGCGTTTTGGGGATCGGCGCGCACCTGCTGCTCGCCGTCGCGCGTTTGCGCGCCGAGCTGCGTCCCCGGGTCGCGCGGCGCTAGTCGCTCCTGGTAATAGTAAGCGCCCAGCCCGGCGACCGCGACGACGAGCAGCGCCGCGATCGCAGCGATAGCAAGTTTCAGCATCCGCTCGATGGTTGTCATCGTCTAATTCCCTTTTGGCGTATTCTGCCCTATTCACTGACGCTACGCACGTTGTCATGCTGAGCCGTACTTGCGAAGCATCTCCGGTGCGCAAGTGGAGACCCTTCCCTTCGGGACGCTTCGCAGTCGCAAACTCGGCTCAGGGTGACATGCGGAAGGTGAGTTACGCAATACGCAACACGCATCACGGATTCCCCACCACATTCCCCGTATGACACCGCGCGCAGCCGATATTCTGATGATACGTGTAGCATCCCAGCCGTCCCGAATCCTTGTAAGCGCGAATCACCTGCGGATGCGTGTACAATATGTCACGCGGGTGCGGCGGCGCGTTGCGATGGCACGTCGCACAGAAACTCTGGCTATGGCACGTCGAGCAGGATGCGCGGTCTTGGACCGACGTGTCGCGGTGCCGGATCGTCCAACTCCAATCCGCGTGCGATGCCGGCGCTTGCGCCGCCGTGAGCGGCACGCCGACGAGCAGACCACCGTCAGTTGTCGTGGGCGCTGCCGTCGCGCGCGAGCGGCCGCCGTTGGTTACTAACTCAGGCGCCAACCCGATGGAATCGGATTGCGCTGCAACCCGATTCATCGGGTTTTCACCTATTGAGTCGGGCGATTCTATCGCCCGACTGGTCGCCGCGTATGCGGCCAAGCCCGCGAGGACAACCGCCACTAGCGCCGCCGCGCCCAGCGTCAATCCGAGTAAAAGGCGATGCGCGTTCATTCCGTCAGATCAATCGCGCCGTTGTGCGTGGACGGCGTTGGCAGTACGCGCCCGGACATGTCGCGCGGGACGTAATTCAAGCCATCCGGCCGTAGTTCCGGCTCGACGCGCGCCCCGGGGCCCCCGACGCGCGTGACAACCGGTACGCTGTGGCACAGGTTGCACGAATTGCGGATCGTTCCCGTGACTTGGCCCTTGGCATCAATGCGGACGTGCTGCCCGTCGTGGCAGCGGAAACAGCCCTGGAACTCGCGGTGATTGACGTTGTTGGGATAGGTCTGCCAGTTGAGTTTCATGTCGGGAAAGTTCGTCTTGCGATAAATGTCTTGGAGCTGCGCCACCGCGTCCTGGATCGCCGCGCGATTCCGGGCGTACGCGTCGGGGTGCTCGCGCTGAAAATACGTGTCCAGCGCTTCCAGGGCCGCCGCGCCCTGATCCTGGCTGGCGTATTCGCCGCTCAACAACTGCACGCTTTGCTGCTTGAGGTGCGGCAGAGTGCGGTCGAGTTGCCCGGCCGCCAGCGCCTTGTCTACGAGCGTCGCCGGCGGCTCGATCAAGTGCGCGGCGCGATTGTGGCAGTCAATGCAGTCCAATTGCCGCACCCGACCTTCGGCGCGCGCCTTTTCGACGAGACCGGAGCGCGCCGCGGTCAGCAGATCTCGCGACCAGTACTCGGTCAATTTCCCGTTCTCGTCCTCGACGCCGATCCATAGCATCGTCTGCCGTTCCTCATCTCCCGCGATGTAGTAGACCTTGCTCTTGATGTGCCAGTGAATGCCTTTGCTCTCTTTCGTCGTCTTGTCATAGCCGCCGAGTTTGAGGACGAGGAGCGCGTTGGTCTCGGTGTTCTGTTCGTCCGATTCAAAGTGCGTGTGCAGCTTGATCACGTCGTCGGTGAACTTGTCGGGCGAGTGACAGGTTTGGCACGTCTCGCGCGCCGGGCGCAAATCCTTGACCGGCGACGGGACGGGGCGCTCGTACGTATTCGTCAGCGTCGCGGCGAGTTGGCGCGTGCCGTCAATCTTGGATTTGATAAAGAACGACGCGCCCTCGCCGATATGGCACGTGGCGCAGGAGACGTTCGCGTGCGGCTGTTGTTGATAGACGATATACTGCGGCTTCATCACGTGGCACGTCGAGCAGAACGAGGGCGTCTCGGTGTACTCGTAAACCGCGACGCCACCGACACCCGCGGCAACCATCAGCACGATGCCCGCGACGAATGCCAGCGCGACGTGCCACCAGCGAAAATTGGTTTTGACGAAAACGGTTACGCGGCGAAACATTTTGTCAATCGGACGATGCAATCGTCCGCCTCAACAGGTGGAAACTCGATGAATCGGGTTGCGCCCAAAATCTGATTCGAGAACTCGTTTATTCGTGAGATTCGCGAGACTGAAAGTCCCTTTGGGATTCGCGGATGCCTTGCTTGCGCCATGCCGCGACGATGAAATCCTGTGTCACGTAAAGCGCAAGTGCGGCGACCGCGATCGCGCCGAGAACGCTAGCTTGCCACGTGGCGCCCAGCCCTTGCGGCGCGGACGGGCGGGCCGGGCGCTGGCTCCCGCGCCGTAGCGCGTCGAACGCGAGATTGGTTTCGGCGTGACAACTCTGGCACGTCTGCTGAACCTCGTTGCGCGCCGTGTCGTCGGAATGTGCCGACGTGACTTGCAGCGCGACCCGGCCGCCGAGCATCGTCACATCCGGTTGGCGCACGTCCGCCGCGAGCGAGTTGCCGCCGCGCGCCCCGAGACTCGCGTGACACGTGGCGCACGCCTTGTCCCCCGCGGCCCTCACGACGACGGGCTTGGGCCGCGCGGTCGCGCTGTGAACGGAATGGCACTCGACGCACGTCGCGTTGCTGGCGCTGTCGCTCGCGCCGGTCAGCGGCGCGTGCCCGTGAACGCGCGAGAGTTTCTCGTCGTAGAGCGTGCGGTGGCAGTCCACGCACTTGGCCGAAATCTCTCGGTACGGCGCGACGGTCGGCTCGGTCGTGTGCGGATTGTGGCACGTCGTACAGGTGGGCGTCCGTCCTTTTTCCGCGACGTTCGCGTGCAAGCGGTCTTGGTTCGCGGCCGATTGGTTCGCGTGGCACGCTTGGCAAGCCGTCAAATTCGCGTTCGCCGCGCGGTAGGCGTTGGCGTCTGCGTGCGGCAGCTTGCCGACGACGCCGAGCGTAACCGGCTTATGCCCTGCCGTCGTGTGGCAGTCCTGACAGCGCGCGGACGCGGGATGGTACGCCGCGCGGTCGGCGAGCGCGGTGTGGCAGTCGGCGCACGTCAAGCCGCGCTGCCCGTGAACCGAGCGGGCGAACGCCGTCGTGTCCACGTAGAGCGAGAGCGCTTCGCCGTTCGCCAGCCGCGTGGCGAGCGCGGGCTGCGCGTGGCACGTCGCGCAGGTCTTGCCGCTCGGGCCTTGAGCGCGCGCGGGTTCGGCGTTCGTCCACAACGCGAGCGCGAGCCAAAGCGCGACCAGCCCAACAGTTTTCCACACGTCTATCCTCAGTCTATCGCGCCCTTTCGTGCCCTTTCGCATCCTTTCGCGATAACTCGCGAAATTTCGCGGCGATGGTCGGCAAGAGCGCCAGGTGCAATTGCGGTTTGGCGATCCACGCGTCCGCGCCGCTCAGTTGCGCCATCGTGTGATACACGGGCTGATCGTCCGGCAGCACGAGAATCACACGCGTCTGCGGCAAACACGCCTTGGCCAACACCGTCTTGACAAAGCCGTTGTTCGGACGCAGCGAATAGTTGATGAGCACGATGTGCGGGCCGAGGCGATAGAGTTGGCTGACGAGATTGTTGCCGTCCGGGAGAACCGAAATCAGCGCGTCGGGATATTCGCGGCGCAGGGTATCGGCGAGCGCGGCGCGCACATCCGGTTCGTGATCCACAATCAGAATTCGCAACGCTTCCATGCCTTCTCCTGGAGAATAGGACGCGGATGAACGCGGACGAGCGCGGATTTTTTTCTTTTCATCCGCGTTATCCGCGTCCTATAATTCGTTTGGCTGCCGGGTGCTGTGCGTACATGGATAACTCCTTATTTTGCGCTCGGAGTTTTCCCGACCCGCCGCGCGCTCCACAGACTCAAGCCGAGCGCGGGCGTTGCCAGCGCGAGCACCACGAACGCCCACGCGTTGGGCGATCCATCCGACCTCACAATCGCCGCACCGCGCAACGGCAATTCGCCGGGAATGTCAGAAATGCGAACAGTGATTTTCGCGCCGCGCGGCAAATTCTCGCCGCCGAAATTCAGATACCGCGCTGGCGCTTGTTCGCCTTCGACCGCCGCGAGCGCGGTCAAGCCGTCCCCTTGGGCCTGCGCGCCCACATCGGCCACGAGCGCGTTCACGGCGCTCGCCGCATACGGCAGCGTCACGTCGAATTGCGCCGCATTCTGGTCGCGCGGCACGAGGTAGGAAAAAATGATTTGGCTGCGCTGCGGCGGGAGCGGCTGCATGAAAATCACGTCGCCATTCGTCACGCGCGTCTGCGCGCCGAGCGCGGCGTCCGGAAAGCGCACTTCGCTCACGTTGCGCGGCAGCGCGATCCGCAGCACCTCGCGCGGGGGCTGGACGCGCGGGGCGTCGCTCGGCGCCACAGTTCCACGCGCCGGGGTGGGCGTCGCGCGTTTCGCCAGCGCCGCGGTCGGCGTCGCCAATGCGGGCTGCGGCCTGCCGATGTACGTGCGGTCGCTCGCGTTCGCGACGACGAGCATCTCGGTGACGAAGAGATGCTCGCGCTGAAACTCGACGAGGATGTGCGCGCGCTCGATCCGCAACGCGTCATCCGTCTCGGTCGTTTCAAAAATGGCGAGCGGGAGATAGAGTTCGCGCGCGTCCGCGTTGAACGATAACACGTCGCTCCGGTACACGATGCCCTGGTACTCGACCGTCGCCGCATAACGCCGTCCCGCCCCATGCGCCACCTCTGCCACGCGATATTCGCCCGCGTCGTTCGTGGTCGCAGTGAATGTCGCCCCTTCGCGCCCATCGGCTTCGAGCGCGCGCACGACGACGTTCAGCCCGCGCCGGAGATTGCGCGGCAGCGGGCGATGCGGTAGACAGGTAGACAAGTACACAGGTAAACAGGTAAAGAGCAAGCCGGGCGTTCGTTCCGGATTCCCCAGTTCGTGCGGCGAAAGCACAACACGAATTGGGGAAGCACGAATGAATTCGTTGATTCGTTTTTCCTCAACTCGCTGTTGGGCGGGCAAGACAGCGACGAGCGTTCCAATTGTGAGGATCGCCAACCCGGCCCAGATCAGTTCTTCGCCGGACGCGAGACCGAGCGCCATGAAGACGATGCCGATGTGAGCGAGGTAGCCGCCATAGTGTCGCCGGCTTTGCGCGACCAG
>JACQYF010000132.1 GCA_016208315.1 Chloroflexota bacterium
GGCTCTCTCTGAAAGTGCTGGCGACCAAGTTGAACAAGACGCTCTACGAAGTCAAGACCGATCTCTTACGCGATTATCTCCGGGCGGAATTGCGGCATCCGCATGTTTCTGCTTTTCAGCCCGCCTGAGCGAAAGTCCTAATGATATAACCGAATCTGTGGTCCGTTCATCTCCATTCGATACCACATCCAGGAACAATTCGACGATTTCGTGACTAAAGTGGGTTCCCGCGAGCGAGAGAATGTGTTGGCATGCTTTTTCCGCAGACCACGCCGAGCGATACGGACGGTCGGAACGTAGCGCGTCCCATACATCTACCACCATAAACACACGCGCCGCCAGCGGAATCTCCTCGCCGCGCAATCCGCGTGGATAACCGGTGCCGTCCCATTTTTCGTGATGGCAGTACGGAATATCTAGCGCAGGTTGCAGATAGGCGATCGGCGCAAGCAGTTCGTATGCAATCGTCGGATGCTGCCGCATAATCACCCATTCGATGTCTGTCAAAGGTCCCGGCTTGAGCAGGATCGCGTCAGGGATACCCATCTTCCCAATATCATGTAAGAGCGCGCCGCGCTGGACGTGAACCAGTAGGTCGTCGTTCATGCCGAACACCCGCGCGAGGCGCACAGTTAATTCCGTCACGCGCTGGGTGTGTCCTTGTGTCTCCTTATCGCGCAGGTCGAGCGCGCGCGACCATCCTTCGATGGTCGCGTCGTACGCATGCGCCAATTCTTCTGCGTCACGTACGGTCTGCTGAAAGAGCAGGACGCGCTGAATTGCGCTCGCGGCTTGGTCGCCGATACTGCGCGCCAGCCGGAGTTTATCTGCGTTGAAAGGTTCACGGTTCGGGTTACGCACCTCGCCGAGCATCAAGAGACCGCCTACGTGAGCGCCGATTCGAAAAGGAACCAAGCACACTGTCTTGACAAAGTCTAGCAGGAGCAGTTCACGCTCCGCCGCCGTAAGGTCCAAGGCATCTTGAGAAAGAGCCACAGGTTCGTTTTGTCTCAAGAGGCGGTGCAGATACGGGTGAGTATCTAGCGCCTCACGCCGTCCGAGTTGGAGATCGCAATCGAGAACGCGAAAGGGA
Source organism: Chloroflexota bacterium (assembly GCA_016208315.1). Taxonomy (GTDB): domain Bacteria; phylum Chloroflexota; class Anaerolineae; order UBA4142; family UBA4142; genus JACQYF01. The sequence goes on from JACQYF010000132.1 coordinate 1,094, forward strand.
TATACGAAGCGGATCACTAACTCGTTTCCTTCAACGAGAAAAATGCGCGCGAATGTGACATGGATCGTTTCGACGGCGCCGCGCGCGATAGACTGGAGAACGTTGTCCAGCTCACGGGAATCTGCTAACGTGCGTGCGAGAGAGTATAACGCGCCGAGTTCTTCTACGCGCGCCTGTTCACGTTCGAACAACTGCGCATTTTCAATCGCGATAGCCGCGTGATCGGCAATCGCCGTCAACAAGGTCAGGTGATGTTCATCGAAAGCGGCTGGGCGTTTACTTTCCACGTTAATGACACCGACGAGGCGATTGCGTGATACCAGCGGAACCGCAAGTTCCGAACGGCTGAGTGGCATATCCCCTATGCCGAGCCAGTGGGGATCATTTGCCGCATCGCGGATGAGCGCCGGTTGGCGCATCGCCGCGACACGCCCGGTGACGCCTTCGCCCAAGCGCACACGAAAATCGCGCCAGGTCTCACCCAGATAACCGCGCGCGGTTTCAATCCACAATTCTTCACGCGCCGCGTCGAACAGCATAATCGCAAGCGCATGCCCCGGAACGATTTGCGCGGTCTCGTCTAGCAAATCGCGGAGCACTGTTGCCAAATCGAGCACACCGGTTAGGCGTTGTCCAATGGCGGTTAGCGCGCGTAGTTCGTGGGCGCGCTGCTGTTCGGCGGCATATAATCGCGCATTGACGATAGCAATCGCGGCTTGCGCCGCGAACGTAGAGAGTAATTCGAGATGTGCCGTATCGTACACCATGGCTCGGTGATAATCCTGAATTGTGATAACGCCAATGATTTGCCCTTCGGCGAGCATCGGTACACTCAGCAGACTGTGTGACCTTTGACCCAGAGTCGCAATGCCAAGTTTCTCAAGGTTCTCTTTGACCTCCGACCGAATGAGCAACGGCTGCTTGGTCCGAATAATGTATTCGGTCAAACCATTGCCGAACGCGCGGGATGCAACTGACCGGCGTTCGCCCTCTATCGTGTAGATAGGAAACGCAATCTGACGACGGGCTTCGTCGTACAACGCGATATAGAGATTGCGATTGTCCAGCACATGCCCGATGTTTTCATAGATCACTTCCAGAATCTCGTCTTGAGTGGCAAGTTTGCCCATCGCTTGACCCACTTGGTTGAGCGCGGCGAGCGCGGCATTGCGCTGCAAAATCTCGCGCTCCGCGTGATTGCGTTCAGTAACATCATTGATTAACACTAGGCGTGCTGGCTTGCCGCTATAGTCAAACGTGTGTGAGGTTATTTCGACATCAATGAGCGAGCCATCTTTTTTACGGTGTCTACCCTTACCCGAATCGTCAATCGTTGTCACGGTTTGCGCGATATTCTCGAGCAAAGCCGGAATGTCTTCCGGTGGACGAATATCCTTTATCGTCATAGCGAGAAATTCTTCGCGTGAATAGCCATAAGATTGAACAAGTGCTTCGTTGACTTCCATGATAGCGAGCGTGTCGAGATCGTACAGCAACATGGGCTGAGGATTGTTCTCGAAGAGATAGCGATAGCGATTTTCGCTTTCTGACTGCGTTTGTTCCTCGCGTGTCAGTACCTCGCGATGCGCATGTAGGTTTCGAGTTTCTGGAACGGGTTCCGGTTGAGAATGGGTAGTGTCTTCCATGCCTTATCCTCCGCGAGCCGATGAAGGGCAAACCACATACACGGCGCTATCCGTATACCGCACGAAACTCGCGCACCGCTTTCGGTCCATTCCGTTCGAGCCCCTTGTAGAATGCCGCGCGGTCGTGATTCCGCAAATCCAATCGCTCGACGTGGAACGGCGCGAGAATTTCTCCCGTGCGTCGGCGTTCAGTCGCGTCGAGAAAATATTCCAACGCGTTCTCGATACTGCGCGCATCACTCCAATCCGATTTGTAGATCGGCGTGCCCGACCGATTGAAAATCCAACTCATATTCGGCATTGAGCCGTACGCGCGGTGACACGCGCCGTCGAGCGCATCCAACACAACCGGGCGCGTGACGCCAATCAGATCACGCAACGCGCGCGCATGATGAAACTTTTGCTCCATCGAAATCAAGTGCGGATAATTTTCGCCTGGATGCGCTTCGTGCGTATAGAGAAAAATTGTGCCAACGTCGTGCGCGGAGAATTTTTCTGCCAGCGCGTTCATGGATGACGCCGCCATCCCGCAGTACGGTCAAGTGAAACTGCCGAATTCGACGACCATGAACGCATTGAGTGACCAGATTTCACTCAGGCGGGTTTCACGACCATCGAGATGCCAGAGCGGAAAATCAGGCGCGAATTCGCCAAGCGGTGGACTGGCAGCAAAGTTTAGCCACCGTTCAAATTTCGCTGGGATAAATTCATCGTAATTGTAGAGCGAGAGCAAATCTGGATCAGCCATTACCGCCTCATTGTAAGTAATTTATTCTACTATAGATTTGCGCCAGGTCAAATGATGGAAGAAGTAGAGCATGGTTCACGACATTGTAAACTTGCTCAATTTGTTCGGCAATGCGAGACCACGCATAGCCACGCGCAACTTGAGCACCACACTCACCCAGGCGTTTTCGTAAGCCTGAATCGCCCAGGAGTTTTCCCAGGCAATTGGCGAGCGCCTGCGGATCGTTCTCTGGCACCAGAAAACCTGTTTCGCCGTCTCGCACCACAAAGGACAATCCGCCCACAGCGGAGGCGACGACTGGCGTTCCGCACGCCATCGCTTCCAACGCCGCCATGCCAAATGATTCGTACCGCGACGGCATCACCACCACGTCGGCAGAGGCATAATAGGATGGCAACGATTCTTGTAAGCGTTTCCCCATAAAGGTTATCACATCGTTCAGTCCCAGGTCGTTTTTCAGTGTGCGCAAACGCGCTAGCTCGGTATCTGGAATCGCTGCATCGTCGGCATCGCCTCCGATTACACAAGCGCACACATGCCCACGCCAATCGGGATGGGCTTGCATCATCAGTGCCATCGCGCGAAACCAAACATCCAGTCCCTTGATGGGGTCCAGCCGTCCGACAAACAAAATAGTATGCTTGTCTTGAAAATACGCTCGCGGACGATTCGCCTTAACTGGATGAAACCGATTGAGACTAACCCCAGGTGGGATAATGGCTATTTTGTTTTCAGATGCGCCGTACAGTTTAATCATTTGTTGTTGATCGTGCGGCGTGGCGGCTACAATGCAATCGACAAATTGCAGGATGTCGCGCTCGACCCGAACGCGAAGTTTGGACTCGCGATTCGCTGACCTGGATGCGACTCGATTCTTCATCGCGCCGAGCGTGTGGAACATGTGCACAATGGGTGCGGGCTGGCGTTTTTGTAATTCGCGCGCGACCCAACCCGAAAGCCAGTAATGTGAATGATAGACGTCATAGCAAATGTTCTCTCGTTCGACGAGCGTCTGCACGCCTCGTGTGAACTCGGGTAAGGACTCAAAGAGATGTTGTTTGTTGTACGATTCGGGATTTCCAGCAGGTACATGAAATACGCGCACTTGAAGTTCTGAATCCTGCACAGAATGTGTTAGACGTGGGTTATGAACACGCGTAAAAATATCGACGCGATGACCCCGTGCGGCAAGCTCGTGCGCCAGTTCGCGCACGTAGACGTTTAGTCCCCCAGTTTCTTTTCCGCCGAGCGCGGCGAGTGGACAAGTATGGACACTCAACAGTGCAATATTCATTGATTCAAAACCATCTCCTCAAAAAGTAATAAACTGATGCTGATGGCGTATGGGCTGCTGACTGCCATCGCCGCATCGATGATGTTGTGTGGCTGAAGCGACTCGCGAGTTGCCCAGCCATTAGTTGGCTGGTTTTGGTTTGTCTCCTCCCAACCAACGCTCCAGCAAACCTGGCTCATGCGGTTTCTACCGATTCAATACTTGGTCAGGCATTGGCTCGACCATCACCGTACCGTCAGGAAAAATGACCGTCGGCACCGACAAGTATCCCCGCGCGAGTTTCTTCACATCGATTTGATATTGCGGGTCGCCCTGCACCACATCGCGCCATTCGTGTTCGATGTGGTGATCGCGCAATGCCCTCTTGAGAAGTTGCGATTGCCAACAGTAATCATGTCCGTACACAATCAGTGTATCTCGTTCCATGTTGTCCATAAAGTCAGTCCTCCAATGAATAGAAAAATGATTGCCAAGAGCCGTTCCATTTTTTGCTTGTCGAGTCGCGCCGAAATGTGCGGCGCAATCTGTCCGCCGATCACGACGCCAGGCACCGTGTAAAGAGCCAGGTTCAAGACCTGGGTGAGCACATCACCGCCCGCGCGAACGAACGTGAGTAAGTATCCCGACGAGGCAGCCAGCCCTGTAATGGCGATGACAAAAACGCTCGTCGCCACGACAACCTGGCTGGGCATTTGACGGCGGCGCAGCAGGTAGACTCCGTTCATCGCTCCTTGCCCCGTGCCGATCAGACCCATGAACAAGCCGCCTGTGCCGCAAAGCAGCATTCCTCCTAATCGATGGCTAATCTGGTTTGATGCGATGTCGTGCGATGGAGTGTTCATCGGCTCCTGGGACGGCGTTCGCAAAAACATCACGCCGATTGCGAGCAAGCCCATGCCGAAAATTGATTTCAATAGATCCGTCGGGATGCTACCCGCCAGATGTGCGCCCACCAGCGCGAGCGGTACCGTCACGATTAAAAGTTGTGCGCCCAGTGGGTAATCGATCCAGCGTTTCCGCCCATGCGACCAGACGCTTGAGCCAACCCCAAAAACCTGGGTGATGAGCGCGGTCCCAATCGCGATTCGCGGATCGAGTCGCAACAGTAAAATGAAAACGGGCGAAAAGAACGTCTCGCCTTCGATGCCTGTGGCATTCCCTAGCGTCGCAATACCCAAAGCGATCGGGAACATGTACCAGTATGACGTCGGATCCATTGTGCGCCTGTGAATTTCTTATGCAAGACCAGAGCCGAGGCAGTTCATTCCTCGGCTCTGTCAATCGGTCGAGTCAGATAATCGTTATGCTTTGGTAAAGCGATAATTCAACGCGCCGAGCGCGACGCCCCACATCAAGTGACCCAGGAAGAAGACGACGGCATTTAGATTCGCCATCACGGGATCGACGAGCGGAACAACGATGAGTGCCATCACCGCATAAACCACCGCGCCATACATCATCCCCGCCACGACTTGACCGATGAGCGATTTGAAGCGCGGCGCGATCACGAAGGCGAAGACGAGACCGAAGATGACCGAATTCATCATGTGTCCCATCAAGCCCGCCATCACGGCGACGAGATCGAATGGGACGGGACGCGCGACGGCTTGCAGATTGCGGAGAATTGTCGCGGCGATGTACGTCGGGGCGGACCAGAAACCTGCGCCATTGGGGATGATGGCTTCGACCATCATTTCCCACATCCCCATCACCAGACTGGCGATGAGTCCCGCGCCCAGCAATTTCGCCGAGAGTGTAGTGTGGGTCGTGCTAAGAGTTGTGCTTGACATGATTCCTCCTAAAGAATCTGAGATTTTTGCGAACTTGATTATTCGCTTATGCCCTATAGACGTTGTAGTTCGTCGAAATCTTACCTGTATTTCATTGCAAGTTTTTCAAATACTCGCGCATCATTAACGCCGCCGTCGCGCCTTCACCCGCCGCACTCGCGGCTTGCTTGGTCGAACCCGCGCGCACGTCGCCTGCGGCATAGACACCTGGCATCGTCGTCATCAAGGTATTGCTCGTGACGATAAATCCCATCTTCTCGCGGGCGATTTCAGCGGGCAGGAACCCAGCATTCGGCGCAAGCCCGATGAAGACAAAGACACCATCGGGATGCCAGGTTTGTTGCTCGCCCGTCGCGCGATTCTCGACGACGACGCCCGCCAGTTTGCGATCCTTCACCTGAAATTCCTTGATGATGTGATTCGTGACGACGCGCATATCCGAACGTTCGGCGACGCGTTCTTGCAGGATTTTGCTTGCTTTCGCTTCGGGCGTGTTTCCGACAATCGTTATTTTCTTGGCGAACTTGGTAAGAAACAATCCTTCCTCGAATCCAGAATTGCCTGTGCCGACGACGAGCACCTCTTTGCCTTTGTAGAACGCGCCGTCGCACGTTGCGCAGAAATGCACGTTGATGCCAATGAGCGCATCTTCGCCAGCCACATCCAACTTGCGATACTTGGAACCCGTGGCAACAAGAACGGCTTTTGCCGCGTAGCCCGCGCCATCGCTCGTCGTGACGCAGACATAGCGACCGTCCTTGAAAATGCTTTTCACCGCTTGCGCTTGCAGAATCTCGACGCCGAAACGGCGCGCTTGATTGCCTAGCCGCCGCGCAAATTCCGCGCCGCTGATGCCTTCGTCGAACCCAGGATAGTTGTCAAGCGTTTGCGTGATGCCGACCTGTCCGCCCAGCGCTGATTTTTCGATGACGAGAGTATCGATGCCTTCGCGTGCTGTGTAAATCGCCGCGGTTAGTCCCGTAGGTCCGCCGCCGATGACGATCACATCGTAGAACATTCGTTGAGCATGGCGTTGCAGACCCAGTTTCTCCGCGAGTTGCGCGTTCGACGGTTCGACCAGAATACTGCCATCGGAAAAAACAATCGTTGGAATGCTCCGCATTCCGTGATTCACTTCTTGGACGTACGTCATCGCTTCGCTATCTTGCTCGATGTCTACCCAGCGATATTGCACGCGATGCTCGCCAAAGAATTGTTTCGCGCGGGTGCAATCGGGGCACCACATCGCGCCGTAAACGATAATTGTGTCGTCGTTGTTCATTTCAAATTCCTCGTGGCTGATTTTGTTCGCTCTCCTTCACAGACACGGTGAAGTAAATATTTCTTACCTTTGCATCATCTGACTGGGCGTGATAGAATGGCGCGCAATGAACACACGCGCCAATGCCGAATGGCTCGCCGACCTGCGCGCCGATGAAAAAATCCGCGACGCCGCGTTGCTGGACTTGCGCGCGGTCATTGCGACTGGGTTGCCTTATGCGCTCTCAAACTGGCTCTCGCCCAGCGATCCGCAGTTCGATGCACTCGCCGAAGATGTCACGCAAGAAACCCTCCTCAAAGTCATCAAGCATCTCGATTCGTTTGAAGGGCGCAGTCAATTCACGACCTGGGTTCAGAAAATCGCCGTGCGCGTCGCGCTCACCGAATTGCGGCGGCGGCGCTGGAAAGATGTCTCGCTCGACTCGCTAATGACCGAAGAAGGTGAAGAATCAATGCCAATGGCGCAATCGAATACCGCGCCCGACCCAGCCCGCGCCGCCGAACAATCGGAAATGATGGCGATGCTGGAACGCTTAATGGCAGAGGAAATGACCGAGAAGCAGCGTATGGCAATGATTGCGGTGCGTGTGAACGGAATGCCCATCGAAGAAGTCGCGCGCCAAATGGGGATGGAACGGAACGCGCTTTACAAGCTCTTGCACGACGCGCGGCTGAAACTCAAAAAGCGGATGGAACGTGAGGGGTTGACACCTGAAGAGGTTTTAGCGGCGTTTGAATCGAGGTAAGAAAAACGCGAGTCAAAGCGTCTGAATAAGGAAAGCCAAGATGCAAATTCCAATCGATAAACTTAAAACAATGGTTCGTGGAGTAGCGCGAACGCAAGAAAAAGAATACTCGTGCGACGATGTCTACCAATTGCTCGACGAATTTACTGAAGCGGTGGTGAAGGGCAAAGATGTTGCCCATTTGATGCCGCTCGTGCAACAGCATCTCGATATGTGTCCCGATTGCCGCGAAGAGTTTGAGGCCTTGTTACGCGCTGTGCGTGCGACTCAACCAGGAGCATGATGGAACTGACCCCCGCAGGGCATCCGCGTGAACAATCTGCGCCATGCATTGGCGCACGCGCACCACTTTTCACACTCCCCGACGAAAATAATCAACCGCATTCATTGGTAGACGAATTGCGCGCAGGCAAACCCATCGTGCTCTTTTTCATGCGCGGCGAATGGTGAACATGGTGTAATCACCAACTCGTGCAGTTGGTTGAACACGCATTGGAATTGCAACGACGCGCAACGGTTTGGGTCATCAATCCCCAAGACGTGGCTTCGACGGCGCGATTCAAAGAGAAACGTGGTGCGCCGTTTACGTTCCTCGCCGACGAAACTCTTGAGGTCGTCAATCTCTATGGCATCTATCACACCCAGCACGAAGAACACGGACACATTCCCTATCCCGTCACGTTCATCGTCAAGCCCGATGGCACCGTCGCGTGGAGATTCTTGGGTCTCAAGCCGCGTGATCGTCCAAAGATTGAGGATGTAATTCAGACACTGGATGCAATAAAGGAGAGAGTTTAGTGCTTTGATCGTGAGTGTATGCCGTGTTGTGAAGAAACGCCTTTAGCATAGTGACGAATTCCATCCGCTCAAACCTATCCAATACACGTGTGCGAGGTGACCCATTCAAAGAAGAAAGATTTTCGTAGCGCGCAACGCGGAGATATTTATGGGTTTCCAGTTGAAACCTGGGAAGCAAGATCAATCACTCCCGACCTCAGCACAATTCCTTCCTTTTGGATGAGGACAGCTTCCGCCTCTTCCGTCTGGATCTCGTTAGCATTGTGTTCCCAACTGCGAGTACGACTTCACCGCGAATGTTCCGCTCGACGAAATGTTGTCCGACGAAAACTCGATGCTTGCGTACAAGTACGACGACAAGCCACTCGAACCCGATCACGGTTATCCGCTAAGATTATTCGTGCCGCACCTCTACTTTTGGAAATCAGCCAAATGGCTGCGCGGCATTGAGTTTATGGCGAATGACCGTCCTGGATTTTGGGAGGGGTACGGGTATCACATGAGGGGTGATCCATTTTTAGAAGAGCGATTTTCATAGGAAACCGTGCGCGATTTTGAGTGGCTTTTCGCAAGCCGTGAATAGTAGAACTGTTTTTGCCGACTGGCCGATATAAGAATGCGGACGAAGGCAAACCTTTGTCCGCTTCTTTTCACCTATTCCGCCAGCAATGTCGCGGAATCGAGCGAGTCTTTTATCTCAACGGTCGCTGCCGCGCGAAAAATTCCCAGATTTCCATCAGACCGTTCAGATCCTTGTTGGTTCGTCCTGTGTTAGACGGGAACACGATCTTTGGTTGCGGCACGGTGTGCCCGCCCTCGTTGATCCTAACGAGAATGACCTCAGGTTTGCCGGCGTCGCTCCAAACAATTCGATCCACAGAAGTTGGATCGGATGGGTCTTGATGCGGCAAGCGCGTGGTCTTGGGTGGACTGGTCTGCCCGTTCAACTTGGCGAAATACTCAGCCGTTGCTTGCACTGAGCGAACGTCACCTTGAATTGCATAACCGCCATTGTAGGGCATCAGAGAATCATTTGTTCCGCTCATAATCAGCACAGGAATCGGTTTGCCTGACGCGCGGCACTGGTTATTATCGTCAGTTGGTAGATTCGCGCCGATTGTTGCGATGGCAGTGATTTCATCGGGGATTTCCAACGCGAGCCGATAACTCATATCCCCACCTTGCGAGAAACCCATCGCAAAAACGCGCGATGTGTTGATGCCATAGTCGGCGCGGAATTTCGCGATAAGCGCACGGATGAAACCGGTATCGTCAATGTTTTGCTTTATTGCTGGGATCGTCTCGGCTTTGGTGCACGCGTTCCAACTGATTTGGTATCCTTGCGGATACACGACGACAAAACCGTATTGATCGGCTAAACTCTCAAACTCGTACACCGTAACGGCGCGCATCCTCTCGGCATCCACTCCTCGATAAGCGTGCAATGCAAAAAGTAACGGCGTGTTGCGCGGGAGATTCGCGGGAACGTAATACAAGTACGTGCGGTCGAGATCGCCGACGCGAATGGTCGCTTGCGACACCGCGCGCGGTGTAGGCGTTGCCATAGCTGGCGCTGACGTTGGCGGTGCAGTAGTTGGCGTGGGTGCCGCCTTGGCTTGTGCCGCCGCCATCGCGGCTTGGATCTTCGCCAGCGACTCGGGTGTCAGGGTTATTGTTTTGGACTTGATCTTGCCCCCCTCAAACACGGTATCCTCCACCGCGACGATTGGAGCGACGCCCAGTTTCTTGTAGCTGTCCGTGGAAAATGTACAGGTGTAAGTGATTTTGTCGCCTGCCATCTTGACGTTGCTCAACTCAACGCTAAAGTGGTCGGCGATCAAGCCGCTGAAAAAACCACGGATCTGCTCTTTGCCGGTCCAGACGCCCGATTGACCAGCTGGCGGGGGCTGCATGGTCTGAGTCGCGGCATCTGCGAAGAAAGCCATCACCGCATCTACGTTACCCGCATTGAGCGCGTCTACTTGGGACTTGATTACCGACGCGAGGTCGGGTGACGGCACGACAGTTGGCATGGGTACTGTGGTTGGCGGCACGGGCGTTGCCGTCGGCGCCGGCGCGGCACATGCAACGAGTGCGATCAGTGCGAACGCGCACAGCAAAAACAATTTCGTTTTCATTTTCTCCTCCTTGAGTTAGAAATTAGATGTTGCCAGTTTGATGTTGGAAATTGGAAAACGGAAATTCGCATCTTCCTCCTTTTGAAAAACCAAAACCCGACTTGCGTTTCCGCGAGCCGGGTTCGGCAATCATCGGTACAACTCATTGCCTGCCTCCGGATCGCGCGTGTGCGCGCGTTTCCGCGTCACAAGAGCCGGAGGTGGATCCCCCTCCGGCTCAAGCCGGGAACTCTCAGACGGCAGGCACGCCGGAGAGTTACCCGCACTCCATTCACTTTGAACGTTCGTCGCGCGTGTTGATCACGCCGGTCGCGGCGCGGTGACCAGCATCACCTTGCGATCGCGATACATGATCATCGCGGTTGCCAGGATTCCGGCGATGACCAGCCCAACGTCCTCGACGATCCCCCGCGACGCCCATAGAATACCGAGCAGCGCGAACAAGAATGGGACCACGAGCAGGTACTTGGGCAACTTTTTTTCCGTGCATAGAAACAGCCCGAACGTCACGACCGTCGTGGGACAAGGGAACACACCGACCAACATCGCGCGCGGGTAGATGTGCCCGACGGCATATCCGACCAGTGGATAAAAGATCGTCGCGTACATGACGAGCGCCAGCCCTGTGACTGAAAAGACATCCGTCCCGATTCGGTACGACATGCTGGGTCTAGCGATGCCAATCAGAAACAGGACGCCTTGAATCACGCACAACGCGGCAAGGGCGTACGCCGGCGCGAACATCTGCGCGAAGGGCATCCAGAACATGATCCCCAACCAGAGCCAGAAAAATGCGAGGATTGCCGCGACGATTCGATCGGAATGCTTGACCTTCTTGGCAGCAACGAACAGCGCGGCGATGATAAGCACGTACGCGACCACTTGCAGGGGCCAAATCGTGAGGTTGTACTTGGCGAAGGCAGCCCATAGAACTTCCGGATTCAGTTGCATGGTGACTCTCCTTTCCTTCGTAGGACAAATTTGCAAATTTGTCCTACGCCATTTCAAAACATCGCGCGCGTTTCGTCCCCTCGCGACATTTGCCGCGAGTGCCTGACGGACAATCGGTGCGACATTACAAATTATTGAGCAACATCACTGCTTGCGCGGCAACGTCGCCGGTCAAACGATAACACCGCTCGGTGCGCTCGGATGAGCCGGAACTGAAACCAGACTCTTTGCACCAATTCGCGATCGAATCTTTGCAGAGCAGCGAGTTGGCAACGCTCGTTACCAGCACCTTGTCGGAGCCAACTTGGAAGGCGCGCTCCTTGGCGTACTGATTGCTCAGATCGCTGGGGAAGGCGAATTTGGTGTACCAATTTGCCAATTGCGCGACCAGCCCGCCATACGAGTTGGTGACCAATGTGATCGCCGCCGCTGCGCCGTTCAGCGCGCCGCAAAAACTCCCCAACGCGACGACGCCGCCCTTGCCGTAATACAACAACTCGGTTGGGATTTGGGTGTACGGGAATCCCACTGTTTCGCGCAATGCCTCGATGATCGCCGCAAATGCGCCATAACCGCACCCGCCCCCAGCGCACCGGAGGTGTCCTTTTTTGCGGACGAGTTCCGGATCGAGTTTAACGTAGGGCCAGGGCCATTTGGGTACTTCTTTGACGATCTCTTTGATAATCTCCTTCGGTACTTCTTTGATGACCTCTTTCGGCACTTCTCTGACGATTTCTTGCGGCGCGCAAGAGGTGATGCCGACAATGCTTGCGCCAGTAACGAAACCGGTCGCGAGCGTGCCGGCGTCAACCAAGAATTGACGTCGGGAAATTGCCTGCTCGTCCATTTTCGTTTTCCTCCCTTCGCTGTTCATCCTTGCGAGAGTTCGGACAACCTTCGCAAGGTTGCAAGTGCCTTCAACATACACGGTCATCGTTAAATCATCGTTAAATAAATAGACCTCACAGGTTTTGGAAAACCTGTGAGGTCTTCGGGCGACCACAAGGGTTGCCCCTACGCGTCTTTCACATTCTCCAACGCGTACTCGACGGCTTGTTCCAACGACAGTGCGCGCCCCTCTGCCCACGCTTTGTCAAACGCCGCGTCACTCGATTGTGCGCGCACCGCGCTCATGTCGCGCTCATACGCGGGGAGGTCTCCTGTGTTGAGCATCTCGCGCAGAGCCGCTGCCGCGCCCAGGAGCCGCGCGGCGCGTTCGGATCGCTCCTCTGCTGCCGCCACCGCGCCGAATGCCCACAGGCATTCAAGGACACCGCGCGTATGTCCCGTTTCGCAGCGAAGTGTAAGGGCTTGCTTAAAAAATGTCTTTGCTTGTTGACTATTGTGACGGCGCAATGCAATTTGCCCCAATCCATATATCACATTTGACATAGACCGTTTGTTACTCAGTTCTCGGTAGAACTCTAAACCCTCGGTGAATAATAATTCTGCTCGATCAATATTACCTAGCTCGAGCTCCACCGATCCCAAATTGCTCAATGCGACCCCAATCAACCAACGATCACCTGACTGTCGCGCATGATAGAGTGCGGACTCGTTAAGCGCTCGCGCGAGCGCCAGCTCTCCGCGATGGTTGGCAAATAATCCCTGCCGAATGTCCGTTCCCGCTACAAGCCATTCATCTTTCAATTCCTCTGCAATTGACCGTGCCTCGTCAAATAGTGCATTTGCTCGTAACTGATCACTCTGTGCTGCTCCACAAAAACTAGCCGCGAGAGCGATACTCCAATCATCTCTCTGTTGGCGGTACAACGCTAAACTCTCATCTAACAGCGCAAGGCAACGTTCTGGTACACCCTGGCGCGCATATTCCATAATGCCAAGTCCCAAGAGCGCCTTGGCTCTGGCAGGTATGTTGGCATGATTCTCCAAAGCCCTCTTCAGCCAGGTTTGTGCTTCGCTCGCGTAGCCGCGAATCATCCAAAACCACCACAACGCGCCAGCAAGCCGTAGCGCGCTTTCGGCGTTCGCGTCATCGTTTTGCTCAAGCGACCACGTCAGCGCGGCGCGGAAATTTTCCATGTCGCGTTCCAGCCGCTCGCACCACTCCAGTTGTTCCCGGCTGCGAACCTTGGGATCGGCTTGTTCCGCGCATTGGAGAAACCAATCGCGATGCCGCCGCGCGTAGATTTCGGATTCATTCGCTTCCCGCAGTTTTTCGCGCGCGTACTGCCACACCGTTTCCAGCAGACGATAGCGCGTCGCGTTGCCACGCGTTTCCACGACGACGAGCGATTTGTCTATGAGCGCGGTGAGCAAATCAAGAACAGGGGTCAGGGGTCGGGGGTCAGGAATCAACTGATTGATCTCTGACCTCTGACCCCTGTCCCCTGAACCCTTGACCACTCCTTCAACTGCCTCAAGCGAAAACCCACCGGCAAACACCGACAGCCGTCGCAACAACGCGCGCTCCGCGTCCGACAACAAATCGTAACTCCAGTCCATCGTCGCGCGCAGCGTTTGATGACGCGGCAACGCGGCGCGATTGCCGCCAGTCAGCAAATTGAAACGATCATCCAGCCGCGCCGCGATTTGCTCCGCCGACAAAACTTTCAGCCGCGCGGTCGCCAGTTCGATTGCGAGCGGGATACCGTCGAGGCGCGCGCATACTTGCGCGGCAGGCGCGGCGTTTTCGACGAGCCGCCAGTTTGCCGAAACTGCCGTCGCACGCTCGACGAAAAGTTGAATCGCATCGAATTGGCGGAGTTGCGCGAGCGGCGGCACGGGTGCGAGGTCGGGCAGCGCGAGCGAGGGCACGCGCCACACCGTTTCGCCGCCGATGTTCAACGCCTCGCGGCTCGTCGCCAGAATTTTCAACTTGGGGCACACGCTCAACAGCACGCTGATCAACTGCGCGCACGCGCCGAGCAGATGCTCGCAGTTGTCGATGACGAGCAGCAATTCCCTCGTGCGCAAATAATTCGTGAGCACGGCGAGCAGCGGCATCCCAGGTGATTCACTCAAGTCGAACACCATCGCAACCGATTGCGTCACGAGACCAGGATTGCTCAATGCACCAAGATCAACCCACCACACGCCACCCTTGAATCGATCTTGTGCGGCGAGTTGAGTCGCCGACTGAATGGCGAGGCGCGTCTTACCACACCCACCCGCGCCCGTCAGGGTGAGCAAACGCGCGGTTTCGAGCAACGCCTTGACTTGCGCAATCTCATGCTGGCGTCCGACGAAGCTAGTTAGCGGAATCGGCAAATTGGTAAATAGCGCATCCCGTTCCGGCGCGTCGGCTTGGGCAAGGGATCGTTCGTACAACGCTGTCGTCTCTGGCGATGGCGCGACATCCAATTCGGCGCGTAAGGCACGCCGACAGTCTTCGTATTGCTTGCGAGCCGCGAGCCGATTCCCAGTTGCCAGGTGGCAAAAAATCAGATGTTGATGCGCTTGTTCGTTCGCGGGATCGCTCGCCAGTATTTTTTGCGCGAGTTGAATCGCGCGTGTGTACTGGCTTTCTGAGCGCGCCTGTTGCGTCAATTGCAACAGCGTATCAAGATAGAGTCTCAGCAGCCGTTCGCGTTCGGGCATAATCCAATCGTCGTACCAGTCGGGTAAAAGATCGCTCACATACAGCTCAATCGCGGATTCGCGTTCCACGTTTGTGGAAAATTCAACGGCATCTACCCAAATCGGACAATCAGGATTCAGGTGGACGGTCTCTCGGTCAACAAGCAAAATGTCGCCCAGCTCTTTTCGCAACGCGGAGAGTGCAAACCGAAGCGATGCCCGCGCACGCTCATCACTCAAATCGCCCCACAAGAGCGTAGCGAGGTTCTCGCGCGAGTGTGATTCAGGGTGAAGTACAAGGAATGCTAAAAGCGATTCGATCTTGCGTGTGGGGAAATGAATCATTCGCTTCTTGTATTCGAGGTGGAAAGATCCTAGAAGGAATAGGCGAAGCTGAATAGGAGCCAACTTTGTTCCGGTAGTTGCTGGAGCCATAAAGATCCTTTCAAATCGAAATACAACCGAGCAACTCTATAGCGGCAATGCTAATTTACTGCTATTTTCTTCTGTTGTCCAATATGATTTGGTACAAGAAGCAATCCTAGCTCTGTAATGAATTCCATCGGCTCGAACCCACACCATACGCGTATGCGCGATGACCCATTCAAAGAAGAAAGATTTCCGTAGCGCGCAGCGCGGAGATATTTATGGGTTGGCAGTTGAAAACTGGGAAGCAAGATCAATCACCCCTGACCTCAGCACAATTCCTTCCTTTTGGATGAGGACAGCTTCCGCCTCTTCCGTCTGGATCTCGTTAGCATTGTGTTCCCAACTATGATTTTGATTTTACCGCGAACGTCCCGCTTGAAGAGATGCTCAAGCCCGACGTGATGCTCGCGTACAAATACGGCGACCAGCCGCTCGAACCCGATCACGGTTATCCGCTGCGCCTGCTCGTGCCGCATTTGTATTTCTGGAAATCGGCCAAGTGGCTGCGCGGCATCGAGTTCATGGCGAACGATCGCGCGGGATTCTGGGAAGGGTATGGGTATCACATGCGCGGAGACCCGTGGGAAGAACAGCGTTTTTCATAGAAAAGGTCGGCTTGGTCAGTAGTTTTTCACACAATGACCAGATTGCGTCGAGCAGCGTTTCAACTTCATCGCGAGTCGTGATGACCTGATCCCCGTATTGGCTCAGCGCGAGCGCGGCAGTGAGCGCGCCATAACGAATGCCTTTGGCAAAGTCGTTTTGCAGCCAGCCGTACAAGACGCCGCCGACCATCGCATCGCCCGCGCCGATACGATCAAGGATTACGACCTCACGCGCGGGTTGGCGATAGAATTCTCGGCGATCCCAACCGATCAAACCCTCGGACGACAACGAGGTGACAATGTAACCGGCGCCGGTCAACGCGCCAAGTTGACTGGCAATTTCCTGCGGCTCACCTTCGATGCCAAACACCTGATTCGCATCGCCGCGACTGCAAAACAGAATTGTCACATCTTTCAAGATCGGCGCGAGAATTTCGCGCGCTTGCTCCGGCGTCCACACGCGCCGCCGATAATTCACGTCGAAACTGATCGCGATCTTTTTTGCGTTCGCGCGGCGCACGGCTTCCTGTACGATCTCGCCAAGCGAGGGCGACAAGGGCACGGTCAAGCCGGACAAGTGAAGCAAACGGGTGTCGAGCAAATAATCCCAGGCGATCTGTTCTTTCATCAAATTCGTAAAGCAGGTATTCGCGCGGTCGAAATAAACCTCGGTCGCGCGCGGCGGGACCGCGTACTCGACATAGTACGTCGCCAGACGATACTTGTCCGTCCACACAATTGCCGCGAGATCGAGTCCGGATAGCATCAATTCGTTCGCGACGCGCCTGCCCAGCGGCGTCGTCGGCAAACTGGTGACCCAGCCGCAGCGCCAACCCAAACGCGCGAGCAGACTCGCGACATTCGCTTCCGTGCATGAAACGCGCACGTCGAGCTGCGTTGCGCGCTCCAGACGTTGCCCCGGCGGAACGCTGTAGCGCAACTGTCCCTCGCCAATCGTCGTGACGTCGAATCGCGGCATTAGGCATTCTCCAAAGCGTAAATCACACTCAGATTGAAATCGTCGAGCGAAGGCAGCGCGAGATTCGCCTGCTGCAAAATCTCCGGCGCAGGTGGCGCATAGCGCGCGTCCGGCACGGCGATCACTTTCATCCCAGCGTTCTTGCCGGCGAGAATCCCGTTACCGGAATCTTCGAGGCACACGCATCGCTCCGGTTCGACATTCAGCAAGCGCGCGGCGTGCAGGTACACGTCCGGCGCGGGTTTGCCGCGCGGCAACTCATCCGAGCAGACAATCGCTTGAAACTTGCCGCGCATCGCGGCGTCATTCGCCACGGCGTCTATCAACACGCGCGGCGAGCCGGAAGCCAACCCCACGCGATAATTGTGCCGCGCGAGATCAACCGCCTCGATTGCGCCGGGCAGGTACGGAATTTGGCGGGCGTACAACTCGACCATTGCGCCGATGATGCGCGCCTCGACTTGTTCCGGCGCAAGTTCCAGGTTGAGCCGGCGAATCATATAGTTCGCCCACGTGCGCGAACTGACGCCCATGCACGCGCGATGGTCGTCCTTGTCCCACGCGACGCCGCGTTCCGCCGCCATCGCCGCGCGCGCTGCGTTCCAGCACCGCTCGGAATCCACGAGCAATCCGTCGAGATCGAAGATAACCGCGTCAATCATTTTTCGTGTTGCTCAATTCCCTTCCCAGTCCCGTCTCGAAAAGCGCCACGATGTTTTCGGGCGGCACGTCGCTTTGAATGTTGTGTACCGCGCCCAGCACATAGCCGCCGTTTTGATTGAGATCGCGAATGCGGCTCGCGGTCTCCGCGCGCACGGCGTCGGGCGTACCGTGCGGTAAAGTATGTTGCGAATCCACGCCGCCCCAAAACGCGAGGCGGTCGCCGAATTGTTTTTTCAACGCGGCGACATCGCCCATACCCTTTGCCGAAACCTGGAGCGGGTTGACGCCATCCACGCCCATATCCGCGAGACTCGCCAGGACGGGCGCGACCGCGCCGTCGGTGTGAAACACAATCTTGGCCGAGGTCTTGCGCTTGAGCCACTCGATATATTTGCGGACGCGCGGTTCGAGATATTTGCGATACATCGCCGGCGAAACGATCAAGCGGTCTTGCATCGCGAGATCGTCAAAGTTGAACACGACATCCACGACATCGCCGACCGCGCTCAGAATCGTATCCCAGACCGCGATCTGAATTTCCAACACCCGGTCCATCAGCGCGCACAGCAAAGCGGGATTCGCCGCCGCGTCGGTGTACCATTCGCCGAAACCGCGCAGTAATTGGCTTTGTTGAACGACGCTGTCGGGTAAGGACATGACGATCGCGCGTTGGTCCGCCGCGCGCAAGGCGAGTATTTTATCGCGGAGTCCGTTCGTATAACCCGGGTCGGTCGGATCGGGCATGGGATAGTTGAGCACATCGTGGATCGAAATGTCGCCGGCGAGCGGCGCATTGGCAACGTAATACGTGTCCGCGTCTGGCGGCATTTTACGCAAGATGCCCCATTCGTCAACAAAGCCATATTCGTCCGGCAATTCACGGTGCGGATGATTTTCCGGCGTACCGGGCTTGACGCCGCACGTATCCACGCCGAGCCGATCAAGCACAACTCGATCAACGGCCGCGAGTTGTGAGACGCGCGCGAAACTTTGCGTCTCGCCCAAATCGAGTTTGAGAAAATCCTTGAGCCGCGTGTACGCATCCACGTGAATGCTACTGACCATCGAGCCGCCGAGATCCATCGGCACGCGATCTGGCGGTTGATGCGACAGCGCGGTAAGCACGCGCGTGCGGGATGTCGTCGGCGGATTCATTTTGGTTTGCTCGCTTGCGCGGTGCCATAACGCGTTTGATATCGTTCATAGTTCGCGGCGATTTCTTCGGCGGGCAATCCTTGCACCTGACCGATTTGCATCGCGAGCCACACCGTGCGCGCGACATCTTCGACCATTACCGCGGCCTTTAACGCTTTTTGCACCGTCGCGCCAATCGCAAAAACGCCGTGCTGTTTCATCAGAATTGCCGGCGACGCGCCGATGCAACGCAAAATTTCTGCGCCAATCGCTTCGCCGCCGATGCGAATGTAATCGCCGCACGGAATCGCCGCGCCGAATTCGTCCGCAATCGCGGTGAGACAGACGGGAATGGCCTTGCCGACTGCCGCGAACGCGGTCGCGTAATTCGAGTGCGTGTGGACGATGCCGTTCACGTCGGCGCGCTGTTTGTAAACGTAGACGTGCGACGCGGTGTCGGTAGACGCGCCAAGCGTTCCTTCGACCACATTGCCGTCGAGGTCAACGACGACCATATTGTCCGGCGACAGTTCATCGAACAAGACGCCGCTCGGTTTGATGACGACCAGACCGGATTTGAGGTCACGTCCGCTCACGTTTCCGCTCGTCCACGTAACCAGGTTGTTCGCGGGCAAAGCCAGATTCGCCCGGTACACTTCCGCGCGCAGTTTTTCGAGCATCATCACAATCTCCTCGTATGGCGAATGGCGAATCACGGATAACGAATCAAGCCCGCCTCACACATTCGCGCGACGACCCAGTCGCGCGATGCGCGGATGATTCGCAGCGCGTCCGGCGAATCGTCGTTCCACATTTCGAGCATCACGGGTCCGGCGAAATTCATCGCGGCGAGTTTTTGAAACGCGTCCACGAACGGCACGCTGCCTTGCCCGAACGGCACGCGGCGCGGTTCGCCGGGGCGCGTGTCCTTGACGTGCACGCCGACGATGTGCCCGCGCCCGCGTTCGAGTTCGGCGCGCACGTCGAGTCGGTGTTCGCCCAGGTTGCCAATGTCTGGGTAAATCTGAAACCAAGGGGAATTGAATTCGCACACAAATTCCATCGCGCGCGTGATCGAATCTACGTCGTCGCCGTCCACATTTTCGAGCGCGAGCATCACGCCGGCGTTGCTCGCCCATTCGAGTCCCTGCGCGAGTCCCTCGCGATAACGCGCGCGCGAGGAAGGAGTGTGCGGTTCGTAGTACACGTAATATCCGGCGAGTTGAATCACGCGAATGTTTACGCCGATGGCGAGATCAATCGCGCGGCGCAAAATGTCGAACGCGCGGGCGCGAATCGCGGCGTCGGCGCTGCCGAGCGCGAACTTGCGATGCCCGCTCAAGCACATCGTCGTGATCGGCACGCCGGTCGTGTTGATCGCGTCGCGCAATCCGGCGCGTTCGCGTGGCGACCAGGCCAGGCGCGCGAGGCGCGCGTCGCTTTCGTCCATCGACATTTCGACAAAATCAAACCCCGCCGATTTCGCGAGGTCGAGTCGTTCATGCCAGGTGATATGGTAGGGCAGGGCTTTTTCGTAGATGCCGAGCGCAAGTGCGTGTGCCACGTCGTTATCCAAATGTTGTGTGAATCGCGTCCCTGAATGTTTTCGCCGCGAGCGCGGGATCGGGCGCGGCGTAGATGCCGCGCCCGGCGATGAACGCGTACACTGGCGCGCCCTCGAACAGCGGAATATCTTGCGGGACGACGCCGCCCGTCACCGTGACCTTGAATCCCAGGTCGTTCAATTTGCGAATCTCGTCGAAATCTTTTTCACTCCAAGCCAGTTCGCCTTTCGCTTCGGCGTCGCGCGAGCGATGCGTGATGACGTGCGGAACGCCGAGCGCGCGCCAGCATTTTGCTTGTTCCCAGGTCCAGCCGTCAATCAATTCGATTTGCGCCTCACCGCCGCGTTTCGCTGCTTCCTTCATCACGGCCTCGACGGTCGTCATCGTCGCGCCGCTCACCACGCTGACCCAGTTCGCGCCGGCGTCAAACGCCATCTTCGAAATGAGGCTGCCCGCTTCGGCGATGCGGACATCGGCAAGAATGACTTTTTCCGGGAACAGACTGCGAATGACCTTGACCGCGCGCATTCCTTCGGCGAGACAGAGAATCGTGCCGCATTCGATCACGTCAATGTGCGGCGCGGCTTGCTGCAACGGCTTGAGCGCGGAAGGCAGGTCGTACGTGTCGAGCGCCATTTGTAGTTTTGGCGATTCCATTTCCAATTTCCAATCTCCAATCTCCAGTCCCTATCCCTTCACCGCGCCCGCCGTCATCCCTTGGATGATCTGGCGCGCGGAGACGAAGGTAAGCAATAGCGGCGGGATGACGAGCAACGAACCCATCGCCATGATGCGTCCCCACTCGACGCCTTGCTCGGTAAGATACAAGGTCGTCGCGACGGGCAGGGTGCGCGTGTAGCGATTCGTCAGGATGAGCGCGATCAAGAATTCGTTCCACGCGATGCGAAAGGTAAAGATCGCGGCGACCGCGTACCCGGCGCGCATCAAGGGAAACAGAATTTGGAAAAAAACCTGGAACGGATTGCAGCCATCAATGATCGCGGCCTCTTCGAGTTCGACCGGAATTTGTTTGATGAAACCGAACAAGAGCCAGATCGCGAACGGCAAGCCGAGCGCGGTGTAAAACAGAATCAAGCCAATGCGACCGTCTTCGACGCCCCAGTTTTGCCACAGCGCGAAAATCGGCACCGCGAGCACGGCGGGCGGAACCATGCGGATAATCAGCGTGCCTTGCGCGAGCAAACCGCGCCCTGGGAATTGCAAACGCGCGAGCGCGTACGACGCCAAGCCGGCGGTGAAGAGCGTGAGGAACATCGTGACCAATCCGACGATCGCCGAGTTGGTCAAAAAGCGATCAAACCTTTGTCCAAAGAGCACCGTCTCGTAATTGTCGAGCGTCGGCGCGAAAATCCACATCGGCTCGCTCGACATGATGTCAACCTGGGTCTTGAACGCGGTTACAAACATCACGTAGATCGGAAAGAGACTGACCAGGGCAAGCGCCACGAGCATCGCGAAATACCCAACGCTGCCCCATTTGATTTTGCGGCTCTCCGTCATGCGCGTCCTCCCGGCTAGAAATCGCTCCGCTCTTTGAGCGGATTGTTGAACACCATGATCCCCAGACTGAGGACAAGGATGATCGAAATCAGCAAAACGGAAATCCCCGCGGCGTAGCCCAACTCTTGCGAAGTGAACGCGGTCTTGTAAATGTGCAGCGAGAGCACCTCGGTCGAAAGCCCTGGTCCGCCGAACGTCATAATGAAGATGACTTCGAGCGCGCGGAACACGTCAATGAGACGCATCAACAAAGTGACGAGCAAAATCGAGCGGAGCATGGGCAGCTTGACGAACAAGGTCATCTGCAGCCAGTTCGCGCCGTCCATGAACGCGGCTTCGGTCACTTCGCTCGGCAAGCCCTGCAAGCCGGCGAGCACGATGATAAAGATAAAGGGCGTCCATTGCCAGATGTCGGTGATGATGAGCGCGGGCAAGGCCAGGTCGGGACTGCCGAGCCATTCGACACGCGTAAAGCCGAGCGGCTGCAGCACGGGGATCGCGTTGCCAATCGCTTCGAGATAATGGTCAATAATGCCGACGCGCGCGTCAAAGAGATAGCGCCAGATCAAGCCGACGACAATCGGCGAGACCATCAGCGGCAAGATGAAAATCGTGCGAAAGACCGCGACGCCGGCAAACGGTCGTTCGAGCGTCAACGCGAGCAGCGTGCCCAGGATCATTTCGAGCACCATAATCCACAACGCGTACCGGAGCGTGACGCCGAGCGAAGTCCACACATAGTCGTCGGTTAGCATTCGCGTGTACGACGCCCCACCAATGAACTCGCGCTTGTCCCAGGGGATGCCGATAGACCACTTATACAGACTCAGGTCGAACGCGTTAAAGAGCGGCACCAAAAGCCCGGCGGCGAGAATCGCCACGGCAGGCAGAAGGAACAAGTAGGCGACGTAGGTTTTGGGATTCGTAAGCGATTTCAGCACGGCGGCTTTGCCTCCCGACGGGACATTGGAAGTTGGAAATTGGAAGTTGGAAGTTCGAGGTTGGAGGTTGGAAGATCGATTTTCCAACTTCCAATTTCCAACTTCCAATATCTAACCGCCAACCTCCAACCTCTAACCTCCAATTTCCAATTTACTTACTCGTCCAACTATAGTACCCGGCGCGCGTCATGTCTTGGCGCACTTTGTTCGCGGCGTCGTCCAACGCTTGCTTCGCCGTTTTCTTGCCCGTCACATACTCGGACAATTCGACGCCGATAATGGGCGCGTTGATCGCTTGCCATTCCGGGATCAGCGGGCGCCAATCCACCGCCGCGCATTCCAACTGCTTGACGATCACGGGATACTCCGGGAACTTTATTTGAAGCGCCGCATCGCCAAACGTAGACTTGCGAATCGGATCGCCGCCGAGTTCCACCACTTTTTTGTCTTGCGCTTTCGAGGTTATCCATTGGATGAACAGGAACGCAGCTTCCTTCTTCTTCGAGTTGGCGGCAATGCCCATCGCTTGCCCGCCGGTTTCGGAGAGGCAGGTCTTATCCTTGGGATGCAACGCGTAGCCGACCTTGCCATCCACTTTGGATTGCTTGGGGTCGCGGCTCATCGCGGCGATCTTGTGCGCGTCTACCCACATCGCAGCATTGCCTTGCAAGAACGCGTTTGCCGCCGCGCCGAAATCGTAGTTTGTCACACCCGCCGGCGAATTATCCAAAATCTTTCTCGTCGTTTCAGCGGCTTTGAGACCGGCGTCGTTGTTGAACACGGGGTTCCATTTGTCGTCAAAGATTAGTCCGCCGTAGGGACTCAGGTGCAGCAACCACGCGGCAACGATTTGGTGTCCCGATTGCCCGCGCGAGGTCATGCCTTTCATGTTGGGTACGTTCTTGCTAATCCACTCGGCGGTCTGCAGCATTTCGTCGTACGTTTCCGGCACCTTTAACTTGTTCTGCTCGAAAATATCTTTCCGATAGGCAAGAATGCTCGTCTCGGGACCAAACGGTACGCCGTATAATGCCTGGGTCGGTCCAGGCAAGTATCCTTTTTTGCCGCCGACAATCGCGCCGGACGCGATGAACGCATACGCGATGTCGTCGGCATCATAGTTCGGGTCCACGAGCGCGGGCATGGCAAAGTACTGCGACATGGGCGCGAGCAGACCCTTGGCGACGTACTCGCCCTTCTCAAACACCGTCCACGCGACGACATCGTAGTCGCCGGTCGCCTTGGACAGCTCGAGCACCTGCTTGTCTTTCAGTTTGGTGTACTCGGCGAAATCCACTTCGACTTGAATGCCGGTCTCTTTGGTGAAATCGGGGACCATCTTGGCGGCATTTTGAAAGTGCGAGAGCGAGGGCCACGAGACGACAATCTTGGTTCCGGCGTATTTCTTGTACGTGTTCGCGCCGAACGAATAGTAGCCCGCGCGATCCATTTCGGCGCGCACCTTGTTCGCGGCGTCGTCCAACGCTTGCTTCGCCGTCTTCTTACCGGTCACAAATTCGGACAACTCGACGCCCAGGATCGGCGCATTGATGGACTGCCACTCGGGGATGAGCGGTCGCCAGTCGGCGTTTGCGGTTTCGAGTTGCTTGACGATGACGGGATACTCTGGGTATTTCTTTTGCAGTTCCGGGTCACCAAAGGTAGACTTGCGAATCGGATCGCCGCCCAGTTCGACGACTTTCTTGTCCGCTTTCTTCGAGGTCATCCATTGGATGAACAGGAATGCGGCTTCCTTCTTCTTCGAGTTGGCGGCAATGCCCATCGCTTGCCCGCCAGTTTCCGCCAAGCCAGTCTTGCCTTTCGGATGCAACGCGTAGCCGACCTTGCCATCCACTTTCGATTGCTTGGGATCGCGGCTCATCGCGGCGATCTTGTGGGCGTCTACGTACATCGCGGCTTGCCCTTGCAGGAACGCGTTCGCTTCCGCGCCGAAATCGTAGTTGTTGACGCCGGCAGGCGAGAGTTCAATGATTTTCTTGAGGGTTTCGGCGGCTTTGAGACCGGCGTCGTTGTTGAACACCGGATTCCATTTATCGTCGAAGATTTGTCCGCCGAGCGGACTGAGGTGCAAGAGATACGCGTGAACGATTTGGTGTCCGGATTGACCGCGCGAGGTCAGCCCTTTCATGTTGGGCACGTTCTTGTTGATCCACTCGGCGGTCTGCAACATTTCGTCGTACGTCTCGGGGACTTTGAGTTTGTACTGTTCAAAAATGTCTTTGCGGTAGGCGAGGATGCTTGTCTCGGGTCCAAAGGGAATCCCATAGAGACCCTGGGTCACGCCGGGCAGGTATCCCTTTTTGCCGCCGACCACCGAACCGGACAAGAGAAATGCGGGCGCGATGTCCTCGGGATCATAGTCGGGGTCCACGAGCGCGGGCATGGCAAAGTACTGCGACATGGGCGTGAGCAAACCCTTGGCGACGTACTCGCCCTTCTCAAACACCGTCCACGCGACCACGTCGTAATCGCCGGTCGCCTTGGACAACTCGAGCACCTGCTTGTCTTTCAATTTGGCGTACTCGGTGAAATCCACTTCGACTTGAATGCCGGTCTCTTTGGTGAAATCGGGAATCATCTTGGCGGCATTTTGAAAGTGCGAGAGCGAGGGCCACGAGACGACGAGTTTCGTGCCGGCGTACTTTTTGTTCGGCGATTCGCCGGGTTGCATCGGTTGCGCGGCAGTCGTGGGTTCCGGCGCTTTGGTAGCTTGTGCGGCTTGTCCCGGCGGCAAACTCATCGCCTGGGTGGGTGCGACCGTGGGCTGTGCCTTCACGGCAGTGGGCGCGCCGGCTGCGGGGACCTGAGTGGGCGATGCGGGCGCACCACATGCCGTCATCAGGATGCTCAACAGCATGACGGTGATCGCCAATCGAAAGAAATTGTGCTTGTTCATCTTCCTCTCCTCTTCGAGAAATCTTGATTCGACTTTGCGCTGCGACTCTTCTGGAAAACACCTCTCCCCAAAGACAGAGCCACAAAGAAATATGCTTTGTGACTTGCGTCTTTGCGGATCGAGTATTTTCAACCAAGCCGTACCACATTTGGGCAGACAAAATTGACGCGGCTCCACCTCCCTCATGATTTAGAGAAACGACCTGAATGGTAAGTCGGGTTCGCCTTCAAACACATCGTCAAATCCGCGCGGATGTTGATAAACCAATTTGTCCATGTCGTTGGGATAAACGAACTTGCCGCCGACTTGCCAGATGAACGGTTTGAATTGATATTGCAGACGATGCCGGCGCATTTTCCACAACACGAGGATTTCATACGGGTCGGCTTGAAAGTTGGTCCAAATGTCGTGGTGAATCGGAATGACGACCTGGGTTTTCAACGCTTCCGCCATTCGCAAAATATCCGACGCCGTCATCTTGTCGGTGATGCCGCGCGGGTTTTCGCCGAACGCGCCGAGCGCGACGTCAATCGCGTGATCGTTGCCATGCTTAGCGTAATAATTCGAATAGTGTGAATCGCCGCTGT
The DNA here is from genome assembly GCA_016208315.1 of Chloroflexota bacterium. Taxonomy (GTDB): domain Bacteria; phylum Chloroflexota; class Anaerolineae; order UBA4142; family UBA4142; genus JACQYF01. The sequence goes on from JACQYF010000132.1 coordinate 27,367, forward strand.
GATACAAACTGCCGCCCGGCATTTTGATGAGATAGTTCACCGCCTTGTCGTCCATCTCTTGGGGAATTTTTCCGGCGAGCGTCACGCCAGCTGGCGCGGTCACCAATTCAGTGCGGTCGAACGAATCGAGCGCGACCAGTTCCGTGTCTTTGATTCTGACGACATCGCCGGGTTTGACCGTGATGCAGCGTTCGGCGGGGACGCCCCAGCTCTGCCACAACTCGACGCACGCTTTCGGTCCGATGAATGGCACGGACGCGGCGCAATTTTTCAGGACCGCGGCGGCAACGTTCGCATCAATGTGATCGCCGTGATCGTGCGTCGCGATAACCGCGTCGAGATGTTCGATCGCGAACGGATCGAGCACGCACGGCACGTTGCGCAAATTGGGTTGGACTTTCTGGCAGCCCGACATCCGTTGCATTTGGTGGTGTGGATTCATCAATTCGTTTTTGCCGGAGCGTTTACCCGTGCCCACCCACAAATCAATGCAGAGATTGGCGCTGCTTTCAGTCTTGACCCAAATGCCGGTGCAACCGAGCCACCACATCACGAACGAACTCGGCGCAACCACCTCGCGCTCGATTTCTTCGTTTAGCCAGGCGCCCCATTCAGGAAAGGTGTTCAATATCCAAGATTCTCGGGTTATCTCACTGACTTTGCTCACTTGATTCTCCTCGATAAGGATGCGAGTAGATTCGGTGGGGGAAAACGGGGGAGGAACTGCACCCATTCTATGGCAGAACAGGGCGAATGTCAACATTTTCCCGCTAATCTGGGAAAATGTGCACAAATAGACGCTGATTTGACAACAACAGCCAGTTGAGAGTAAAATATGTGAGAAAATGTTCATAATGACGAGCAGCGGCATTGGAGGCATGATGCGAGATCAAGAAGAATTGTTGGTTAATGTGGCGCGCTATTACTATCAACAGAATCTAACGCAGACGGAGATCGGGCGTCGCATCAACGCGTCACGGTCAACTGTTTCGCGTTTGTTGCAACAGGCGCTAGACACTGGGATCGTCAAGATCACGATCAATTACGCGTGGGAACGGGCGCAAGAACTGGAGCAACAACTCACTGCCAAGTTTCATTTGCGTGAGGCGCGCGTGCTGATCGGCAAAGGGCGCGATGAGGAAGAGGTCCGGAAGGGAATGGGAGTGCTCGCGGCACGCGTGATTGACAGTCACCTCAAAGATCGAATGATTTTTGGCATTTCGTATGGACGCTCGCTCGCCAGTACGATTGCCGCGCTGCAGCCCACGCGCAAAATCGCGATTACGGTTGTCCCTATCATCGGCGCGGTGGGCTCGGACAATCCGCTGATTGATGGTCCCGAACTCATCCGACAAATCGCGCAGATTTACGGTGGTGAGTACCGTTATTTGCCGGTGCCGCTCTTGGTCGAGGATACGCGCACCCGCGATGCGCTCGTGGAATCGGGGCAAATTTATGACATTCTCGCCCTCGCGCGCAAGGCGCACATTGCGTTGCTCGGCATCGGTGCGCCGGGTCCAGGCGTATCGAGCTTGATTTGGAGCGGCTATCTCAACGAGCGCGAAATCGAACGCGTCAAGGAGCAGGGTGCGGTCGGACACATGTGCGGGCAGTTTTTCGATCAACAGGGACAATTGCTCGATGTGGAATTGAATCGCCGCGCGATTGGAATTGGCATCAAGACTCTGCAAAACGTCGAAACCGTGATCGCGGTGGCGGGCGGCGAGGCCAAAGCCGAAGCGATCCTGGGCGCGTTGCGGGGGCGCTATCTTAATCTTCTGGTGACCGACGATCTTGCCGCACGCAGGATTTTGGCGTTGGCATGAGTCGGCGAGCATACGACCAACCTGACCCGAGTAGAAGCCGTGGGTGATTCTTTTGCGATTTGTCCCTGACTCCATTGTGAGTGCGCCCTGGAAGGAATGCGGCCCAAGTTGAACTTGCCGCATTTTTGTTTGCGCGAACCTAAACAGAATCGCAATCACTTCTTAACAGAATCTGAACATCCTCCGGTTATATTGGAGACAATCAAGCGTTGCAGACAACGCAGAATCCAGTACGGAGGTCTTCAATGAGACACAATCTTTTTTCCATCGGTTCAAAGGCGGTCCTATTGCTCGGCGTGTTGACGTTGATCGCTTGCTCGGCAACGACGATTGGTGCGCAAACAATCGCTTCAGTCACGCTCAGTTACGCCATCGTGGACACGGGGCAGACACACTGCTACAACAACACCCAACAAATCGTTTGCCCGCAAACGAGCGCGGCGTTCTTCGGGCAGGACGCGCAGTACAGCGGCAACGCGCCGCGTTACCAGGACAACGGCGATGGCACGATCACCGATCTCACCACCGGGTTGATGTGGCAGACAAGTCCGGGGAGCAAAGTCACGTTTGCGAACGCCATCGCCGGCGCGAAATCGCTCAACCTGGGCGGCTATACGGATTGGCGCGTGCCGACCATCAAGGAGCTTTACTCGCTCATTGATTTCAGCGGCACGGATCCGAACGTGAGTGCCAGCGACGCCCAAGGTTTGACGCCGTTCATCAACACCCAGTATTTCGATTTCCAGTACGGCAACACCAGCGCGGGCGAACGGATCATTGATGCGCAGTATTGGTCGAGCACCCAGTATGTCGCGCCGTCACGCGATGGCAAAACCTTCGGCGTCAATTTTGCGGATGGTCGCATCAAAGGATATGCGGGATCGGTTATGAGCCAGTTCGTGCGCTATGTGCGCGGCAATCCGAGTTACGGCGTGAACAGTTTCGTCAACAATGGCAACGGCACGATCACTGACCAAGCGACCGGGTTGATCTGGTCGCAAGCGGATAGCGGCAAGGGAATGAACTGGGAAGCGGCGCTTGCGTGGGCGCAAGCCAAGAACGCCGAGACATACCTGGGTTATAGCGATTGGCGATTGCCGAACGCGAAAGAATTGCAAAGCATCGTGGATTACAAACGCTCACCCGACACGACGAGTTCCGCCGCGATTGATCCGCTGTTCAGCGTCACCGCCATTACGAACGAACCCGGCAAGACCGACTATCCGTGTTACTGGACTAGCACAACGCACGCCTCTTCAAATGGCTCGGGCGCGGCGGCGGTTTACCTCGCGTTTGGCAGAGCGATGGGCTATATGAATAGCGCCTGGGTGGATATACATGGCGCAGGCGCGCAACGCAGTGATCCCAAGAATGGAAACCCTGCTGACTATCCCACAGGACGCGGTCCCCAGGGTGACGCGATCCACATCAACAACTATGTGCGCTTGGTGCGCGGCGGTAACGTTGCGTTTACGACG
>JACQYF010000133.1 GCA_016208315.1 Chloroflexota bacterium
CGCTCCGCGTATTGGTGCACGATCAAAGAACCGGGCAGCCGGTCGCAAATGCCGACGTCGCGGTGCGCTTGCAACCGAAAGGCGGCGGCGCGGCGCAAACGCTCTACAGCGGCAAGACCGACGCGCGCGGCACCGCGCCCGTCGCGTTCACGATCCCGCCGAATACGACGCGCGATCAAACCCTCGTCGTCGAAACCAGCTCCGGCGCGGGGCGCGATCACATCGAAAAAGCGATCGTGGTCCAGCGCAATTACAAATTACTCATTACCACCGACAAACCCCTCTACCAGCCCGGTCAAACGATTCACCTCCGCGCCCTCGCGCTCGGCGCGCTCGACCGAGCGCCCGCCAAAGATCAGCCACTCGAGTTTCTGATTGAAGACCCCAAGGGCAACAAGATTTATCGCAAGACCGTCCAGACTTCGGCTTACGGCATCACGAGCGCGGATTTCCAATTCGCCGATACGCTGAATGCGGGCGCGTACAAGATTACGGCGAGCATCGGCGATGCGGGTGGAGTTCACCCGACGAAATCGGAAAAGGCCGTGACGGTCAAGCCCTACGTGCTCCCCAAGTTCAAAGTCTCCGTCGAGACCGACCGCGGCTATTATTTGCCCGGCGAGCGCGTCACGGGCCGCGTGCGCGCCGATTACTTTTTTGGCAAGCCGGTCGCCAAGAGCGACGTGCCACTCAAGGGCGTCGTGTACGATGTCGCCCGCGCCGAGACGGTGAACCTCACGGGCAAGACCGACGCGAACGGCGTCTATGCGTTCTCTTTCACCCTGCCGAATTATTTCGCGGGACGCGGCTTGGACAAGAACCGCGCCGATTTCGGATTGGAAGTCTCCGTCAACGATCTGGCGAACCACACGGAGCATACCTCGCTCGTCCTGCCGATTGCGAGCGACGCGATCATGATTGACGCCGTGCCCGAAAGCGGCAAGCTGATCGTCGGCGTGGAAAACCTCATCTACGTGTTGACGTCGCTGCCGGACGGTTCGCCGGTGGAGAGCGAACTGACGATTGGGAATATCGGCCGCGTGCGCACCGGCAAATACGGCCTCGCCGAAATCAAGCTCATCCCGCAGCGCGGCAACAACACGTTGACCATCAACGCGCGCGATGCGCAGGGTCGCTCGGCAACCCGCGCGGTCACGTTACAGAGCGAGACGACGGCCGCCCAAATCCTCCTCCGCCCCGACCGCGCGACCTACCGCGTCGGCGACACGATGCGCTTGGAGATGCTCACGAGCGGCGGAGTCGGCACCGTTTACCTCGACATCATCAAAGAGGGGCAGACGTTTTCGACGCGCGCGCTCGACGTGTTGAGCGGCCGCGCGTCCGCCGACATTGACGTGACGCCCGAACTCATCGGCACGACGCAACTGCACGCGTACCACGTCGAACGCGATGGCACGATCGTGCGCGATACGCGCGTGATCGTCGTCGAGCAGTTGAACAGTCTGCAAGTCGCAATCAAGGCCGACCGCGATACCTATCGCCCCGGCGAGAACTCGCGCGTCACTTTTAACGTGACCAACTCGGAAGGCAAGGGCGTGCCGAGCGCGCTTGGCGTGACCGCGGTGGACGAATCGGTCTTTGCGCTCGCCGAGCAAGACCCCGGTTTCGCCAAACTCTATTTCCTCTTGCAGAAAGAGCTGCTCGATCCGAAATTCCAGGTCAAGGGCTTTGAGACCAAAGAGATCGTCGCGCCGACCTCGCCCAAGCCGCAAGACCTGCGCGCCGCGCAAGACCAGGCGACGAGCGCGGCGTGGGCCGGCGCAACGCCGTTCGATTTCGTGCTGCGCGCGAATTCGCAGCCCGAAAAGGTCACCGCGGCGAACAAGGCGCAAGCCGAGGCGTTCAACAATCTCGCCGTGTCGCTCGCGCTTTTGCTGGCGGCGATCCCGCTCGCGCTCGGCGGATTCGTCCTGGCCGGTCTGCGCGCGAATAAGGTTCTGGGCCGCTCGCTTGCGATCTGGCTGGGCGCGGCGCTCGCCTATTGCATCGTCACGCCATTCATGGCCGCAATGATCGCAGTTTCGGGCGCGCTGTTGATGCAAGTGAACCTTACGCTGATCCTGATTGCGCTCATCGCGCTCGCATGGCTGGTCGGGTTCGGCATTCTCGCCGTGTATGCCGTCGTGCGGCGCGCGGCGTGGCTCCAAGTCTCGCTGCTCTTGCTGGTCGCATACGTTGTGTTTTTCGGTCTCCTGCTGTACGCCGGCGGGCGCGCCGCCAATTTCGGCGAGTGGGCGCTGTCCGCGGTCGTTATCGGCTATCTCGTGGGAGTGGGCGCGCTTGTGCTGATGGGTGTAGGGCTGTTGGTTCAAAAAGAAATCGCGCCTGGCTTTGCCGCGCTTGTACTCGCGGTGTTATTCATCCCGGCGACGATCCTGCTCGCGGCGCTCCCGTCCGGCGGCCCATTCCAGCGCATGATGAGTGGTCCGACCTCGAATGTATTCCGCGACGTCCAAAGAGGTTTGGTTGGCGGCGCGCTCAGTATACCGCCGCCGATGCCCGTGCCGCCCACCGCGGCGCCGGCGGCGACCACGGCGCCCAAGGCCGTCGAAGAAACCGCGCCCGGTCAAGCCGCGCCGCGCGTGCGCGAATATTTTCCCGAAACGCTCTACAATAATCCGCAAGTGATCACGGACGAAAACGGCCGCGCCGCGCTCGACATCCCGCTCGCCGACTCGATCACGACCTGGCGGCTGGCGGCGATGGCCTCGTCCCAGCGCGGCGAACTCGGCGCGTCAAGCGCGGGCCTGCGCGTCTTTCAGGATTTCTTCGTAGACCTCGATCTGCCGGCCGCGCTGACGCAGAACGACGAAATCTCGGTCCCGGTCGCGGTCTACAACTACCTGCCCGCCGCGCAGCAGGTGAAACTCCAAATCGAAAAACAGCCCTGGTTCACGCTGCAAGGCGACGCCGAGAAAACGCTCAAGATCGCGTCGAACGATATTACCGTCGTCTATTTCCGCATCAAGGCGACGACGTTCGGGATGCAGAAACTCAAGATCACCGCGCTCGGCGAAAAGCCTGCCCTGAGCGGAGTCGAAGGGATGAGCGACGCGATCCAGCGCGAAATCCGCGTCTATCCCGACGGCAAACAGATCGAAGCCACGCAGAGCAATTGGCTCAAGAGCGACACGCAGCAAGTCGTCGAGATTCCGGCGCCCGCGATCCCCGGCGCGTCGCGCATCGAGGTGAAGATTTACCCGGGCATCATGAGCCAGGCGATCAACGGATTGGAGGGATTGCTCAAAGTGCCCTACGGCTGATTTGAGCAAACGACGTCGGTGACGTTCCCCAATGTGCTCGTGCTCAACTATTTGAAACAAACCAAGCAGGCCGCGCCCGAAATTCAGCTCAAGGCCGAGAATTACATCGCGCTCGGCTATCAACGCCTGTTGACCTTTGAAGTTGCCAACGGTGGCTTTTCGATTTTCGGCCAGCCGCCCGCAAGTGTGATGCTGACCGCAAAAGGTCTGCTCGAATTCAGTGATATGGCGAAAGTGTATCCCGTTGATCCCGCGTTGATCGAGCGCACGCGGCGCTGGCTGCTCGCGCAGCAAAAACCGGACGGTAGTTGGGCCGGGTCGGCCACGTGGGACTATCCCTCGGGCGGCGCCGGCGATCCGCTGCCGCTCACCGCGTACGTCACGTGGGCGCTGCTCGAATCGGGCAAGAAGGACGATGCGGGCGTGAACCGCGCGGTCGCGTACCTGAAAGAGAACGCCGCGCGCGCGACCGATCCCTACATCCTCGCGATTCTCGCCAACGCGCTCGTCGCCAGCGATCCAAACGACGGTGCGGCCAAAGACGCGCTGGCGCGGCTCGACCAAATGAAAGTGGCCCAAGCCGACGGAACGTATTGGGGCAGCAAGGTCGGATCGTTCACGGGCGCGTCCGGCGTGTCCGGCAACGTGGAGACGACCGCGCTCGCCGCGTACGCGTTCCTGCGCGCCAAAGCGTATCCCGAGTCGGCGCAGCGCGCGCTCACGTACATGATGCAAAAGAAATCCCCCAACGGCACGTGGGGCACGACGCAGGCGACCATCCTCGCGCTGCGCGCGCTGATCGAATCGGTGCTGGCGAGCGGCGAGACGACGCAGGACGCGACGGTACGCGTATCGTTTAACGGCGCGGAAGCGAAACCGATCCAGATCAATCGCGAGAATTCGGGCGTTGTCCAGCTCGTCACGTTCGACGACGTATCGCCGGGCGCGAATCGCGTCTCCTTTAAAGTAGAGGGGAAGGGTTCGTTCGCCTATCAAGTGACCACCTCGTACTATCTGCCGTGGTCGCTCGTCCCGCCTATGGCCGAAAAAGATAAACTCGTGGACATCCAGGTCGCGTACGATCGCACGACGCTGGCGGTGGACGAGCAGGTGGGCGTGAACGTGCGCGTCACGCTCACCAAAGCGGGCACGGCGCGGATGACGCTCGTGGACCTCGGCGTGCCGCCGGGCTTTACGGTGATGGCGGAGGATTTCGAGGCGCTGGTCAAATCGAAACGCATCGCGCGTTATGAACTCGCCGGGCGACAGATCATCATTTACCTCGAGGAATTCAGTTCCAAGCAACCCGTCACGTTCGCGTACCACCTAAAGGCGAAATTCCCGCTGCGCGCCCAGACGCCTAGTTCGACAACGTACGACTATTACAATCCCGACGTCGCCGGCACGCAAGCGCCGTTACAATTGACAGTTAGATAGTTGCATAGTTGGATAGTTTTGTGGTTGGGATACTGCCCTAACTACAAAACTATCCAACTATTGAACTATTGAAATAATCACACACTTTGAGTTTTCTATTTCTTGTGGTATGATGATGTTGCGCGGAATTCTCAAACGAGGTAAGTATCCGGATGCGCAAGATATGTGTCATTGGCGTGGGCTACGTCGGCTTGGTAACGGGCACGTGCTTCGCCGACCTGGGTCACCAAGTCATCTGCCTCGACATCGCCGCGGAGAGAATCGAAAAACTGAAACGCGGCGAGATGCCGATTTACGAACCGGGGCTTGAAGAGCTGGTCGAGCGCAACATCGCGGCGGGCCGGCTCTGCTTTACGACCAGTTACGCCGACGCGGTAGGTGATGCGGACTTTATTTTTATTGCGGTGCAAACGCCCTCCGGCGTGGACGGCGAGGCGGATCTGGATTACGTTCGCGCCGCCGCGCAGAGCATCTCGCAGGTCCTGACTAAATACGCGATCATCATTAACAAGAGCACGGTCCCGGTCGGCACGGGCGACTCGGTCGCCGAGATTTTGCAGGAGCGCGGCAAAACGCCCGGCGTGGATTTCGACGTGGTCTCCAACCCCGAATTCCTCAGCGAAGGGACGGCGGTTTACGATTTCCAGCAACCCGACCGCGTCGTCCTGGGGTCCACCAATCCCGAAGCCGCGGATAAAGTTGCCCAGTTGTATTTGCCGCTGCGCTGCACCATCATGACGACCGACCTCCGCACCGCCGAGATGATCAAGTACGCGTCGAACGCGTTTCTCGCCACACGCATTTCCTTCATCAACGAGATCGCGACCATTTGCGAAAAGGTGGGCGCGGACGTCAAAGAAGTGGCCGCGGGTATGGGCATGGATCGGCGGATTGGGAAAGCGTTTCTCAACGCGGGACTCGGTTTTGGGGGCAGTTGTTTCCCGAAAGACGTGAAAGCGTTGACGTGGCTGGCGCAGATCAACGGCTGCCACCCGCAGCTCTTGCGCGCGGTGATGGACATTAATCGCGACCAGCGTCGCCAGGTGCTCACCAAGTTGCGCGAGCTGCTCGGCACGCTACACGGCAAGACCATCGGCCTGTGGGGACTGGCGTTCAAGCTGAACACGGACGACGTGCGCGAAGCCGCGTCGTTCGACCTCATCCACATGCTGCAGCTCGAAGGCGCGCACCTTCGCGCGTA
>JACQYF010000127.1 GCA_016208315.1 Chloroflexota bacterium
AGCGCGCCAATTCTTCGGCCACCACTTCGCGCTCGATGGCCATGACATGCTCATGCAGTTCGTGCTCAAACTGTTCCAAATCGGGAGTACCTTCCGTCCACTGCTGACGGTGTTGGCGGACAAATTGTCCCAGCCGCTCAAAGGCCGGGCTTTGCAGAATCGAATCCCTGTGATAGACTTCCATTGGGTAGCCTCCGTGTCGAGTGGAATCTTGGTCAGACTCCTACTTTGCACGGATGGCTACCTTTTGTCAACTTAATCCGAACAGGTGTGCTCACAGTTTGAGAGTTGCACCCATGAAACTTGATGAGGATTCGCGCGATTCGCGGATTACTTTTCAGTTCACCGTTGCGCGAATCTGCTTCTCAAGACAAGGACCGCAACAATCCCCACGCCGCCCGCCAGCGCCGCGCCGAGCAATCCACCGCCAATCAGCAGCGTCGTATTCAGCGCATCGGGTTCAACGGTGCGTGCCTGTGGAGAAGCGCCGGGAATCGGAGTTGATATTTCGCTTTTTGGCGGCGCGGCGGGCAGAGCGCTCGGGAGAGCGGTCGGCACTGCCTCTGGCGACGATGCGCCGCTGCCATCGTCCGTGATTTCGTACGCGACCCCATTCAACACGACGATCACGCGCGCGCCCAGCGCGAGATACTTGCCCAAGCCCGTATTTTGCGCCAGCGCGAAATACGCGTCGCTGTTGAACTCGATCTTCTTCGTCGTCATCTTGGACGGGTCGAATTGCGTGTCCGTCCAAACTCCATTTCGCAACAGGAACGTCTTGTCGCCGAGCGCTTGCACGGGCGCGACTTGCTCGACCGGGCCGGGCGCGCCCGGGCGCGGCGCCGATGTTGCTACGGGCGCCATAGTTGGCGCGACGTTTGCGCCGCGTAATTGATTCTGCTCTTGACTTTGCTGCACGGCTGCCGCGCCTGAGGTTGGTCGCGCGGCGGGAGCGGCGAATGTCTTGCTGAGGTCCTGCGCCGCGCCGCCGCGACCCGAGTCGGTCAGCACATCGCGGCGCTCGTCCACGAGGAACGAGGTGTACGGCGTAACGATGCCATAGCGCACCGCGAGCGTAACGATCTCGTTCACGATCTCCTTCGATTCGCCGCGCAGACGTATCTCGTTGAGCAAATAGCCGATCTTGCGCGTGGCCCAGAGGCGCGGAATAGAATCCTCACCGCCAGAGTTTTTGAATGTCACATCCGAATAGCGAAACGTCTGCGGAGTACCATTTACCAATCCCTTCAAAGTGATCGTCGTCGGTCCGCCGTTTCGATAACGCCCCGCGACCACAAGCTGTGTGCCCGCGAAAAGATCGGGCAGCGGGTACGGGTAAACATCGCTCACCGTAATCCCGCCCCAATCTACCGTCAAATCCGAAAGGACGGGAATCGAGACCTTGGCGTAAAAGGCCGAAACAATCTCGTCAATCTTTTCGTTCGGGCGGACATAACCGCTCGCGCCGCGCAGTTTTTCCGCGAGCGTATCGAGCATGATCGTGTTCACGTCATCGCCGACGCCGAAAGTGAACAGGCGAATGTTCTTGGGCGCGCTATTCGTCACGTTCGCGATAATCTTTTGCGAGTTAGTCTCGCCGGTCGTGGGCAAGCCATCGGTCAGGAAGACGACAATCGTCGGGCGCTTCCCGCTGGAGAGCGCGGGATCTTCGACTTTATCGGCATTGCTCATCGCTTCCAGCAGCGCGCGGTTGATGTCGGTCGAACCTTCGGCGCGCAATCGCGAGACAAAGTTGCGCGCGTCGTTCCGCGCCGAGGCGGGCCGCAGCGAACTCGCGTAGGGAGTCGTGCCGGTGCTAAAAGCGATGATGTTGAACCGATCGGCGTCGTTGAGTTGATCGAGCACATAGCTGAGCGCGCGCTTGGCCTGCTCGATCTTTTGCCCCTGCATCGAGCCGGAGATGTCGAGTACGAGAATCACGTCTTTGGCGATCACCTGCGATCTGGACACCTCAACCTTGGGCGCAACGAGCATCAGAAAGAAACCATCGTCACTGCCCTTGTACGACAGCAAGTTCAGCCCAATATCGTCTTGGGTAACTGAATAGTACAGCACGAAATCGCGGTCCGGCTTGACGTTCGCCGCTTCGTATCCGACCTTGGCTCGGAAATCGCCATCGCGAGATACGGACACGTCGTGCGACGGCGAATAGATCGCCTTGAGCGCGGCGTTCGAGCGGACGGAGACGTTCACCGAGACGCTGGCCAGCGGCTTGGGAGAAAACTTTTCGGTGTTGAGCGGGTAGACGTAGCGGACAAGGCCCTGCTCTGCTTTCAGCACCTGCGCGTACTCGATCTCGACGCGCTTTTCGGTGCGCGGTGGAATCGGAAAGATGCTCGCGCGGAACGCGTTGCGGCCCACGTATTCGAGGAGCGCGGGGTCGCGCCGGCTGCGGACAATGTCCTCGTAAATCTGCCGCGCCTGGTTCCGGTCGAGCACCTGCCCTTCCAGCTTTTTGCCATCCACCCACATCGCGAATTCGCTAATCGCCGCATCGTCCGGCAGCGGGAAAATGTACGTGCCTTCGAGCTGGTAGGTGCTGTCGTTGATGAAGGTTTGATCCACCCGCGTGCGCGCGATCTGGTTGTCAATCGTCACGGTGACGTTGTGGTTCTTGACGGCGAGGTAGGTTGGGCAATTGGGTGGGCGCGGCGGAACGACAGGTGGGCGTGGCGTAACAATTGGCGGCATGCCGGGGACAGAAGTGGGGCCAACGTTGGGAAATGGGAGCGGGATGGGAGTCCCGCCCGGATTGGGAGAGATGTCAATCGGTGGGCACGTCACGACGACGAGGCCGTCGGCGGAGGCAGGAAGAGCTTGGAACGCGAAACTCGCGAAAGCGACGAAAGCCGCGATGACCGAGGTCACCACCTTGGTGGAAGCGGCAACGAGCAGGCGGGTCTTCATGGGGAACTCCTTTCACGCGATCATGTTCGCCTATTAGACGACGAAAGCGTGAAAGGAGTTCCACCAAGAGACCTTCGAGGTTTTGCGGCTCCTGCGGAGCCGAGGAAACCTCGAAGGTCTGGGGCGATCAGGTCGCTATTGTGACTTCAGCTGAGTGACAAAATCATGCAAGTACTCGGGGCAGAAATCGTAGCCGTTAGGCCAAGTAATCCCACCGCCTTCCTCAACTGCCACCTGTCTAAAGTATGCCCAATCGGCAAGCGGCGCGGAGATGCCGTCGCCAATGAATGGACGCATATTCAAATGAGTCACCAATCCATCTGCGAAGTGGAGCTCGATCGAAAAATCAGGGTATGGAATCACTTTGGAAACATGGTTCATCGTCCCTCCTACGTCAATGGATCAATACGGAACAGTTCTCGTTGCGCAACCGCGCGCTCCCAATCTTCGCGCAGTTCGGCGCGATGCAAAACTGCCCATTCGATCACCAGCGCCAAAACCCGATTCGGCAGACTTCCCGATATGACTTCCAGCGTTTGAATCGTGATCTCTGCTTCATGTTCCGCGTACTGCGCGTGAAAATGAGGCGGCATATGCTCCCGGTGGTACATTCGGATCACAATTCCAAGGAAGCGGCTGATCTCCGGCATGATTTCCTCAGCGTTTCTAGCGTGGCTGGATTATATCACCGAAAATGAGACTGCTCAACTGCGCGTAGACGTTGGACGCGTGAAGGGAGTTGCAAGCACGGAGAGACCCGAAGGGTTTTCGGAAACCCTTCGGGTCTGCTACCGTCATTTCAGCATCTCGGCAATTCGTTCTGCTGCTTCCGCAAGTTCAGGGCGCAAGTTTACCACGCGCTTCAACCAGCTCCGGGCGCTCTCACGGTTGTCGTCATTCGCCTTTGGCAACGCCACGGCAATGGTCTGTTGCGCTCGATCCGGATTCCCAGTGGCAAGTTGCGCGACCGCCAAACCAAATTGCCAGTCAAGGTCGTCACTGTGTTCAGATGCAAACTGAAAATGCGTTAGCGCGTCCACAAACTGCCCGCGCGCCAGCGCGAGCTCTGCCTGCCGCGCGTGGGTAAAGGCGTGCTCCGGCTCCAGTTCAGCCGCGCGCACAATGTCGCGTTCCGCTTCGTCAAGCCGGTCTTGGTCGAGCAGGATATTGGCGCGGTTGCGGTAGAGATACGCGCTATTCGGTTCGCGTTCGATGGCATGCGTGTATCCGTCAATTGCTTCGTCGTAACGTTTCAGCGATTCGAGTGCGCTGGCGAGGCCGTTCCAGGCACGCGCATCCGGTGCGGTTTGAATTACGCGACGGAATTCTTCGATTGCGCCTTCGAAATCCTTCTGTTCGTAAAGGGCATTTGCGTGAACAAGAGTTTTCTCCAGGCCAATCGCTTTCTCGATTGCTACTGCCGTCGTGCGATGCCGTTCAGCGTAATCTCTCAAGCCCATTTGCTCAAATAGATCCGCGGCGCGCGCCAGATAAGGTTGCGCCCGTTCAACTTGGTTCAGCCGCAACAGTTCCCAGCCAAAGTTGCCTATTTGAGCAGGCACACTGTAGCGAGAGCCAATTTGGCTGTAAGATTCGATGGCCTACCCAAGCAGTTCATCGGCGCGCTTGGGATCGGAGATAAGGTAGAGTTTCCCTTCGGAGGCGAGCACGTTGGCTTCGCCCAAGCGGTCACCCACACTCCGAAAGAGCGTCAGGGCTTGCGCGTAGCTCTGCAGCGCGGCGTCATTTTCTTTGCGGAATTGTTGCACGTCGCCAATCGCTTGGAGCACGTTGGCTTCGCCCAAGCGGGCACCCACACTGCGAAACAGTTCCAACGCTTGCGCGTAACTTTTGAGCGCGGCGTCTCGCTCGTCGCGGAATTGTTGCACGTCGCCAATCGCTTGGAGCACGTTGGCACGCAGACCGCCATCATAGTGATTGGCTACGCGCAACGCGTCCGTGAGCCATCCCAACCATTCGTCCCACGCACTCACAAAGTAAACATACAGCCAGTTGCGCGGCTTGGTCGCAAGCAATGCGAGTAAATGACCCTCGTGTTTCGAGCGCGCCCAATTCGCCGCGACGCGGAGGTTGTCCAGTTCGTCGCCCACGTCCGGCGCATTGCTGATATCATCGGTGAAATGCTCGTCAAACAACTTGACCAGAAATTCGGCGTGTAGGCGACTCGCGGTCTCGCGTTCACCGGACTCGCTTAATTTTTGCGCGGCGTAATCGCGTACCAGATCGTGCAAACGGAATCGCCCCACCCCTTGCGCGTTCATCACCAGCGATTCGTCCTGCAAGTGCTCAATACTCGCGCACGCGTCGCCTTCACCTTGGCTCCACACGGCGGCAGCCGCACGCGGCAGAAATCCGCTCGGCGCGAATGCCGCGAGCGCACGCAGACGACGCCGGTCATCATCACTCAGAGTGCTGTAACTCAGGTCAATGTTCGCGGTGACACTATCCAACCGGTCGCGTTTGGCGCCACGCTGCAATTCTTTCAAGCGATTCGTCAACGTCTGGTTGAACGCGGCAATGGGCGTCTTGGAAAAGTGCAACTGCTTGCGGAGACGGCTCGCGGTAATATCCAGCGCAAGCGGGAGATACCCGCACAGTTCGCACAATTTGAGCGCGGCGTCCGGTTCACGCGCGATCGCGTCGCCCAGGCCGTGCGCCTCGCGGACAAGTTCAAGCGATTGCTCGGGCGTCATCACGTCCAGTTCAACTACACGCGCGACACCCAGTTCACGTTGGCGCGAGGTGATGAGCGCGGCGCACGGTGGCGCGGGCGGCAACAGCCATTTTAGGTGAAGAATCGCCGATTTGTAGACGTCGTCGAAAAAGACAATGTGCGGGTTGTTGTGGAACGCGGCCAGGAGCATTTCGTAGCGGCTCTGGTCGGTCGTATTCGGCGAGAACGTGATGCCCAGGGCGCGACCCAACTCACCCTGCAAGATACTCAGCGGACGATCGTTCACTTCGAGCCAAATGACACGATGCGTTCCTTCAAACTCGTTCGCGAGAAAACGCGCCAGTTCGGTCTTGCCGATTCCGCCCATTCCCGCCACGCCCACCACGGCAACCGATGTTTGCGACACGAGCGCGTCGCGCACTTGGTTCTGAACATCCCCGCGCTGGACATAGTGCGCCGTCCGCGATGGCGGCGGGGCGCTGCCCTTGGGCAAGGGTAAAACAGAGGAAGGGGCTACATAGGTCCCGATGTAAGGCGCGCCGCCAGTCAAGACCTGCTGCGTATGGTCGCCTTGCGCGACCAATGTCGTTCCGCCGCCGGCGTTGATCGTGCCGCTGAAATCGCGCGACGCGGGCAGACCCGTCCGGTCTCCGGAGACCGGACGGGGCTGGGTGCGCGCGGTTCTGCGTTTGAAGCGGAATGTGAAAAACGGCGGCGTCGCGGTGAGATTGACGCCTTCGAAATCGAGCGACCGCATGATGACGACGGTCAGGAGAACCATCACGGCGACTGCCGCGAGCCAAACGCCCAGGGGAATCTGTTGCAGATTGCCGAGCATAACGCCTCCGGCGAACCGAATCTGCGTTCTTGCCCTACTCTGCTTTGATTATATCACGTTCCCCCGGCTGAAACAACAAGACCTTCGAGGTTTCCAAAAACCTCGAAGGTCTTTTGGGCTCTGCGCCGCTTTCTGATCCAACTCCGTCACGACGCGCTCGCCCACGCGGCCGGCTTCGCCCAGATATGCTTCCTGGATTTGATCAATCGTGTCTTGCGGCGTGTGCAGGAGATCGTAATCGCGGGAGAAGAACACAGTGTCAATGCCGACGCGTTGGAATGGCTCGTGGTCGCTGCCCGCGTTGCCGCCCAATTGAAAGTTGCGCGCCTGGATGCCTAATTGCTCGGCGGCATCACGCGTCAACCGGCCAAGCGTCCCATCGCCGCCCGCCAGCAGCGGACCCGAGCCGCCCCCGAGCATGTCGAAATTCAGCATCCCTTTGATATTGGCGCGGTCGGCCGCGCTCAGGCGCTCCACATAGTAGCGCGAGCCGTATAGTCCCAGTTCCTCGGCGTCGAAGGCGATAAAGACCAGCGTGTTCTTGTGCGGCTGCTGTCCGAGCACGCGCGCCAATTCCAGCAGGACCGCCGTGCCCGAGCCGTTGTCGCCCGCGCCCGGTCCCGCATCCACCGAATCATAATGCCCGCCGAGCACGATCACACCATCGCTCGAGCCGCGCTTTGTAGCGACGATATTCTGCCCCGTCTTTTGCACGACGGCTGTGTCGCTCGTCACCTTGACCTTCACCGACCCTTTGGCCAAGAGATCCAAAAGTGATCGGCCATCCGTTCCGCTCAGGGCGATTGCCGGAATCGAAACGGGGTCGCGCAATGTGCCGGTGAAAGCAATCGGCTCGGTGTTGTAAATCAGGACCGCCGCGGCGCCGGCTTTCGCCGCGTTAATCGCTTTATCGGAAAACGGAATCGTGCCGCGTTGGACCAGCGCGACGCGCCCTTTTACGTCCACGTTCCCAAAGTCGCTTTCCGTCCCGTTGCCGCGGACCGAGACCAGTTCCGCCTCAACGTTACCGGGCGGGCTGTATTGAATCGGCCTGGCCTGGATGGGGCGCTCTTCCGGCGCGGTCACCTGCACTTGCGTGCCGTGATCTTCCCACGACTCGAATGGAAACGCCTGCTTTTCGACGGTGAAACCAAAACTCTTGAACTGCTGCGCGATATAGTCGCCCGCGCGTGTGCCGCCCTCCGTGGACGCCACGCGCTTGCCGATCGTCACTGCCAGCATCTGGTTGTGGTCGTACGCGCGGCGCGCGTCGAATGCGGTAGCAGCCGGCGCGGGCGCGAGCGTGGGCGCGGTGACAACGCTGGGCGCCGTAGCCGTCGGCGGAACTGGCGTAGGCGCGGCGACCGGTGCGCACGCGAAAAGCGTAAAGAGAACAAGAACGAAGATGATTAGGCGAACGAACTTGAACATGCGAGATTACCTCTATGGACTCTTGGAAATGATCGGGAAATAATACTTGAAGGGGGCCAGGAGCGCCCACTCTAGATTATAAGCGGCCAGCAAATCTATGCGGCCGTAGCCGTAAACATTATTCGGCACTTGCGTTGGCGTATCGCCGCCGCAACCCTGTGCCGTCGTCAAATGCACCGCGCTCTGCTGCAGCAAGAACTCGGTCTGATCCACATTCCCGCGCAAACCGGGAAACGCCGACCACAACAGCGCCACCCCGCCCGCCACGTGGGGCGAAGCCATTGAGGTGCCGCTAATAGGACAATACGTATTTCCGGGGCAGTACGGATTCGCGAGCGGTACACTGGACTGAATGCTGACGCCCGGTGCGGTCAAGTCCGGCTTGCGCCGATTGCTCCCATCCACGGTTACCGGGCCGCGGCTGCTAAAACTGGCAATCACATCCGACGACGCCGTGGCGCCGACGGTAATGGCGGAATCGTCGAGCGCGGGCGGATCGTTCACCGTCTCGCATCCTGATCCAGAGTTGCCAGCCGAAACCGCCATAAAGATGCCCGCCGCGCGCATGTTCTCCATCGCGAGGCGCAGACTGTCCGGCGCGCACAATTCGCTGGGCGGACAGCCGTAGGAATTGCCGACCACGTCCGCGTGCTTGCTCGGGTCGGGGTTGTCGCCGGCCAAGTCTGTCGGTGCGAGAAAAAATTGCATGCACTCGATGTACATGCTTGGACGTCCAACGCCGTAATCCATGTTCCGGCATGCAATCCACTTGGCGCCCGGCGCAACGCCAACCTGATTCCCCGCGCCGTCATCGCCAACCCCAATGCCCATCGTATGCGTGCCATGAAACCCGTCATCACACGGCGCAATCGAACCGGAGCCAGGAAGCGTAATGTATTCAGCACTCGGATTGCAAGGATTAGTCGAACTGTTGAGATTCGTGTGGACGGCATCCCACCAGTTGTAATTGTGATCGGCGGCCGCGCCATTCCAGCCGCGATAATGCGGCTTGAGCGCGGGATGATCCCACTGCACGCCCGTGTCGCCGTTTGCGTACACAATCCCCTGCCCCGTATAGCCGCTCGCCCAAAGCGCGGGCGCGTTCACCTGGCTCACGTTCCATGCGACGCCGGTGGAAACCCGCAGGTTTTCGGGTTTGGGCAGCTCCACGCGAAACGCGCGGTCGGATTCGATCGCGGCCACATCGCCGCGCGCGGCCAACGCATCCACCGCCGCGCGATTTCCCCTCACCGCGATCAAATTCGCGATCCAATACGCGCGATACTCGACGCCGAGCGCGTCCAATTGCGCGCGTATCGCCGGCTGAGCCGAATCGGCGGCTTGGCGCAAGGACGCGAACACGGCGGGCGCGCGCGCGCGGTGATCGGGCGCACGCAGCGCCGCCGCGCGGGCGTTGGCCTGCGACTTTAAGACCACGAGAAAATCGGCGATCTGGTCGGAGGTGGTGTCTTGTAGGACGCGAGGATCAATCTTGACCTTTTGGGGAGCCGCCGTGCTCGGAGAGGCAAGCACGACAGCGAGGAGCATGCTGACGAACAATAACAACAACACTCTCCTCCGCGAATCGCGCGAATCCTAGCTGAATTTCCTTTTCCAATTCGCGAGATTCGCGCGATTCGCGGAGGAATCAACGTCCAAGACCATGGATAACTCCCAACACTTGGCGCGCGCTCTTTTCCCATGAAAAGCGCTGGAGGTTTCTGAATCCGTTTGCGACGAGTTTCGCGCGCAGCACCTCGTCGCCGAGCAGGCGCTGCATCGCCGCGGCGAGCGCGTCCACGTCGCACGGGTCCACGAACAGCGCACCGTCGCCCGCGGCTTCCGGCAGCGACGATGTCATCGAAGTCACTACCGGCACGCCGCACGCTTGCGCCTCAAGCACCGGCAAGCCGAATCCTTCGTGCAAACTCGGAAACGCGAACATGCGCGCGCCGGAGATGAGAGCCGGCATGTCTTCGGCAGGAACGTAGTCGAGAAAGGAGACTAGGGATTGGAGATTAAGACGTTTTACTTGCGTGAAGATTTCTTCGTAGAGCCAACCGCGCTTGCCGACAATTACCAATCCTAAATTACTATTCCCTAGTCTCCCCACCGCCTCGATGAGTCGCGCATAGTTCTTCCGAGGATGAATCGTGCCAATCGTCAGAATATAGTCCCCGCCTATGCGAAAATGCGCGCGCGTGGCCTCCAGTCGAGCCGGATCGCGCACGGGCTGATAAACGCGCGCATCGAAGGCGGGATAGACGACCGTGATTTTGTCCGGCGCGATTCCGCACAACTGGACGAGATCATCGCGGGTCGCTTCGGAATCGGCCAAGACGTGCGTTGCTTGGCGCGCGTTCCACCGCGTGGCCCACGTGTGATACAACCGTTGCAGCGCGGGATGCGCGTCGGGGAAATGCAAATGTCCCAGGTCGTGAACGGTGACAATCGCGCGGCGCGGGTGAATCGGCGGCAAAACGTGCGCGGGGACGAAGAGGACGTCGGGCGGATGGGTAAGCATTTCGAACGACAGGCGCAGATGGGTCCAGAGGCGGGGAAAAGGAATAATTCGTAATTCGTAATTCGTAATTCGCGATTCAAAAATCGGAGTTGGGTAATCGCGCGTATAAAGGCGAAAAGTGTGGGGCGCGGGTAAAGTCAGGAGCGCGCGGATAAGCTCGCGGGAATACGTTTCGGTTCCGGTGGGGGCGGCGCTCGTCGCTCGGCTGGCATCAATTCCGATTAACATCAATCTGCTCGCCTGCTTACCGCATGATCACTTGCGTCTTGACGATGCCAGGCGTCGCCGCACACTGGAACGCCTCGATGCCCCGCTCGATGGGAAATTCCGCGCTCACCAACGAATCAACGTCAATCAACGCTTTTTCGAGCAAACGCAGCGCGGGCGCGAACGGGCCGCAGCGTGAGCCGACGATGGAAATCTCGTCAATGACGACCGGCAAGCCCAGTTTGCCATCGCCGATCACGCACACGCGATCGGTCGGCCTGACGCGCAAGCGGTCGGTGATTTCGCGAAAACCCATATAGCCCTTGACGATTTCGAGGTCCGCGTTGCCGATGCCCGCGCGCGTGACGCGCACCAGCGATTCGCCCTCGGGTACGCGGGGTAGCGGATAGTCGTGGACGAGTTTGAACGTGCCGTCAAAAACGAGTGCCTTCATGTGTCCAACACCTCACGGTACTTGCCGTGCCACTATACCACACGCGATAGGGCGTGTCAACGCGCACAAAAAGAAACCCGTCTTCTGTGAAGAAAACGGGTTTCTCACTTGGCTCCTCGGCCTGGACTCGAACCAGGAACATCACGGTTACGTCTACCCCCACGTTTCCATGAGGAACGGACTATCTCATCACCCTGCGATTCAGGGTGTCGGGCGCTGTCGGGGCTTATCGGTTCGGCTCCTCATCCCCTAGTCTCTGCACCTTCCCGGCTACATGTTGCCTTTCGCCGAGCTTGGCTCAGGATTACCATTACGCTGGTGCGTGTTTAGGCTCTCTTGAGTTCACCCGATTTTCCACTACTCATCACTGAGTAGCGCTGCATCTTGATACAGCCGCGCGCTCTGCCAATTGAGCTACCGAGGAATGCTATTCAGTTACAGACGTTATTATACTCAAGATTCCTTGAACGTCAAATGCGAGACCCGAAGGGTTTTTGGAAACCCTTCGGGTCTGTGATCACCCTAAATAATCCTTCAGCTTGCGGCTGCGAATCGGATGCCGCAGTTTGCGGAGCGCCTTGGCTTCGATCTGGCGGATGCGCTCGCGCGTGACGCCGAACGCCTGCCCCACTTCTTCGAGCGTGCGCGTCTGCCCATCGCGCAGGCCGAAACGCAGTTCGAGCACCTCGCGCTCGCGCGCGCTCAACCCGTCGAGCACATCCTGCATCTGCTCTTTGAGCAATTGGCGCGAGGCCTGGTCCACCGGCCCGGGCACGGATTCGTCTTCGATGAAATCGCCGAGGGAGGAATTCTCCTCGGTGCCAATCGGCGTTTCGAGCGACATTGGCTCTTGCGCGACTTTGAGAATGCGCCGCACTTTGAGCGCCGCGCGTTTCAATCGCCGCTCAAGCCCCGGCTCGAGCGACTCGCCTTCGGCCTGCGCCTCTAGAATCGCGCGGCGGTCTTCGACCGGCAGAATGTCCATCTCGAGCGCGATCTCATCCGACGTCGGCTCGCGTCCCAATTCCTGGGTCAAGCGCCGGGACACGCGAATCAGCCGGTTGATCGTTTCGACCATGTGAACGGGGATGCGAATCGTGCGAGCCTGATCGGCAATTGCCCGCGTGATCGCTTGGCGAATCCACCAGGTCGCGTACGTGGAGAACTTGAATCCCTTCGAGTAATCGTAACGCTCGACCGCGCGCAAGAGGCCGATGTTCCCCTCTTGAATCAAATCGAGGAACGACATGCCGCGCCCGATGTACCGCTTGGCGACGCTGACGACCAAACGCAAGTTCGCTTCGGCCAAACGCGTGCGCGCCGTCTCGGCCGCGGCGATTTTCGTCTTATGGCGTTGCAGTGCCTTGGGATTGGTCGCGCGTTGCAGCGATTGCTGGGCCTTTTCGCCCTCGTTCATGTCCTTGGCGAGACGCGATTCGTCATCCGAATTCAACAGCGGCACGCGCCCAATCTCGCGCAAGTACATTCGCACCGGGTCGCTCGCGACCTCGCCGGGCAGCTCGAGGGTGGTCTTGACGACGATCTCCTCGGTGGGTTCGCTCTCCTCTTCCGGCTCGCGGATCGGCTGTGCGCCGTTCGCCACGACCTTGATGCGCATTTCGGCCAGCAAGCGGCGCAAATCGGTGATCTGATCCGGGTCCTCTTCGATTTCCGGAAAGACCGAGCGGATTTGCTCCAATGTCAGTCGCTTGTGCGGTCCGGCCTTTTTGACGAGCAAATCCAGCGCCGCATCTTGATCCGGCAAATCGGCGGCGCGCGCCCAAGCCGCGTCGGCGCGACCGCCTTGCAGGGCCGCGGCCAGGGTCAAAACCTTGGATTTCTTTTTAGATGAATTCCGCAAATGCGCTTTCGAAGAACCAGGCCTTTTTTTCTTCGCCATAGTCGTTTCGGTCAAATCGTCCCCGTCTTGCCTAGCAACCGCGGTTTGAAAAGGGTCCGCGCGCTGAGTGCTTTTTGAGTTTCGCCAACCCGCTTGAGCAAGAGCGCCACGCGCTCTTTGAGCAGCGATTCGTCGCTCGCCGTGCGTTCTTCATCCCGGTCGCGCAGCATCACTTCGATCTGCGCCAACTCGTTCCGGTCGCGCTGCAAACGCAGGCGATAGCTGGCCGTTTCGATTTCGCGCTGCAGGTCCGGCTCGGTTAGCTCCGGAAGATTCCGCGCGGCTTGAAGCAAGCGATCGCATACGGGCCCCAGCGCCGGGTCCAAGTGGGCGCGAAAGGCATCGCGATCAAAATGCTCGGCCTGACGCGCGCGCAGCGCCGAAAAGAGCGCGCGATAGATCGGGTCGGTTAAATCCTGCTCGTCGAGGAAGGCAATGCGCGCGAGATGCTGAGGCGTGCGCAACGCCAGCGTCAAACAATACTCTTCGAGCTTTGACTCGGAGGTCGCCGGAGCGACGGGCCGGTCTTGGCGCTGGCGCATCGAAACGCGGGGCAAGCGGCGTCGCGCGCTGATTTCCTGCTCGAGCATTTTCTCCGGCATCTGCGCAAGGCGCGCCAGTTGCTGCATGTAATGCGCGCGCTCCGCCGCTTTGCTCATCTCCTCGATCACCGGCACGAGCCGTTCAACGGCGACGGACTTGTCCCGCGGCTCTTGTAGATTCAGGTCTTGAGTCAGTGCTCGAAAATAGAAATCAACCAGCGGAACCGCTGTATTGACCAGTTCAGTCCAACGTCCCGGATCCTCATGGATGAGTTCGTCTGGATCCTTGCCAGGCGGCATCGGAATGGCCAACAGTTCTGCCTCTAAACGGTTTGCGACCAAAACCAGTCCAGCGCCGATCGGCACTGGGACATCCTTGCGGTCCGCGGCTTCCCGCGCCACCTGCAAACCGCGCTTGGTTGCCTCTTCACCGGCGGCATCGGGATCGAGCGCGAGCGCGTAGCGTTTGGTCAAGCGTTTTAAAAGAGCCAGTTGCTTTTCCGTGAGCGCGGTACCCAGCGAGGCGACGACGTTCTTGAACCCGCCCTGGTGCGCGCCGATCACGTCCATGTACCCTTCGACGATCACGGCCAGGTTCTGGGAACGAATCGCGTCTTTCGCCAGGTCGAGGCCGTAGAGGGTCGCGCTCTTGTCGA
Organism: Chloroflexota bacterium; assembly: GCA_016208315.1. Lineage (GTDB taxonomy): Bacteria > Chloroflexota > Anaerolineae > UBA4142 > UBA4142 > JACQYF01. The sequence goes on from JACQYF010000127.1 coordinate 14,176, forward strand.
AGAGGGCCGTCTGCGGCGAGTTCAAATACTTGGGTTCCTCGCCGGTCAACGTGCGCGCCCCGAAGCCGATCACCTCGCCGTTGCGATTCCGAATCGGAAACATCAGCCGGCCGCGAAAGCGGTCGTAATGCCCGCCGCCCTCGCGTCGAATCGCCAAGCCCGCCGCTTCGAGATCGTGAATCGAATAGCCCTTGCCGACCAAGAACGATTCCGTCGCGTGCCAATCGTCCAGCGCAAAACCGAGTTGAAATTGCGCGCTGGTTTCGGGCGTGATGAATCGTTTCGCGATATAGTCGCGCGCGAACTGCGCGGCGGCATGATTCTTGAGCAAGTAATGGTAATGTGCGGCAGCCGCGGCGAGCAGTTCGCGCAGCCGCTTACGTTCGGCGTCTTCGCCGGGTCGCTCGCGGGCCAGTTCGACGCCGGCGCGCTGCGCCAAGCGTTGGAGGGCCTCGCCAAAGTCAATGTTCTCCTTCTTCATCAAGAAGGTGAACGCGTCCCCGCCCGTGCCGCAGGCGCCGAAACAATGCCAGGTTCCCTGGTCAGGGAAAACCATGAAGGATGGCGTTTTTTCGTTGTGAAAAGGACAGAGCGCCTTGAAGTTGCGCCCCGCTTTTTTCAGAGTGACATATTGTCCGATGACATCAACGATATCAATTTTCTGTTTGACGTCATCCACGGTAGACATTTTTTCCCGTCCCACTGGCGTACAAAAAAGCCGCAGGAAATTCCTGCGGCCGTATATTGGCACAAGTCAGTCAGATTGTCAAGAACGGGGTGCAATGGCGCGTTGAGATTTTCGCGACCTTATCCGTATTCTCATCCTAATCCGACGCCGACGCAGTTGCTTGACCGGGCTGAGCATATAATGAGAGCTTGGGTTCGTCGACCTCAGCATGTTGGCTGCGAAGCAAGGCGTCTACAACCGCGGGGTCCCACTGCTGCCCGCTGCCCGCGCGCAGAATCAAAAGGGCTTGGTCGAGGGACATGGCTTTGCGGTAGGGCCGGTCGCTCGTCATGGCATCCAGCGCATCCACGACGGCAATCACGCGCGCGCCCAACGGGATTTCCAATCCTTTGAGTCCGCGTGGGTAGCCCTGCCCATCCCAACGCTCATGGTGGTGACGCACGAAATCCGCGCCGCGCGCGAAATCGGGATAGCGCGCCAAAAGCTCCGCGCCGCGTTGGCAATGCTCCTTCATGATGCGCCACTCTTCCGCGTTCAATGCCCCGGTCTTGCGCAGTATGTCGTCGGGAATGCCGATCTTGCCAATATCATGCACGCGCGCCGCCACGCGAATCAGTTCCGATTCCGGGCCGGCCAGATCCAAGTTCTTCAAGATATTGTCGCACGATTCGGCCACGCGCCGCGAGTGACCACCCGTGTACGGATCGCGCAGATCAACCGCGTCGGCCATGCCTTCCAGGATTTGGCTCGTCGTATCGCGCATTTCTTTGAGATGCTTGAACGCGACGTACACGATCGCAGTCGGGAGCGCGAGCAATGCGAGACCCCAGACTTGTTGCGTTGCGGCGAGAGCGCCCAACATGCCGATGAGGTATTGAACCCCCTCGATCAGGCCACCTTCACGGATGGAGGCGATGATCACTCGCCAAAATGGTTCGCCGGTGATTGGGGCTACTTCAAACGTAAACGTGAAAAAATCACCTGCGAACATCACGAGGGCAGTCAACAGCAGCAATAGGATTTGAGCAATCTCATTGCTTTGAGGCAGATGTGCGACCAGCGCCGCTGCGTAGGTTACGATTACCCATCGAGCCGCCGACGTGGCGATGCGGCCGGGCGACTTGCGACGCTTGCGCCGCGTGACTACCAAGATCTGCCCTGCCAACACGCCGACTCCACTGCACAAGGCCGCTACGGGAGGTAGTAACAGAACCGCGGTCAGGTAGAGCGGCACGCTCGCCATTGAGACCTTGGTGTTCTGTCGGATGTGGATTGGATACAGGTAGGTCCAAGCAATTGCCGTTATCAGCAGGGCCGCGATGAGGACCGTACGCGCAATGTCCTTCTCCGGTGGGGCAAAGAGAATGCCATTATTTGACCATGCCAACAGGAGGAAAGCCAGCAAGCTCGCGACGATCCCGGTGAGTGGTTGAGGTAGGAGTCGCCGAAGGTGGCTCATGTTCATTTTGCCCAATGGAGTGTAACTCGCAGGTGCTGCCCGGTGTAGCCCGAAACCGACTGCGAAACATTCCCGACCGACGTGGTGGCAGTTACAGACGCTCGCCCCGCCTTAGCGTAAACTACCGTATCCGTCGAGTAAACGCCGGGTCTGGTGTCGGCGCGGAACTCTACCTGTTCTTTGTTTTTGAGAGGGCCCCCGGCATAGACAATTTTCGTGACAGTCGTGCCTGCCGGAGCATGGAGCGTGTAAACAACTCGCTCAACATTGGCCGCGCTCGTCGCAATACTCACTTTCATCTGAACGCGTACCCCATTGGAAAGAAATACAATCGGGTCGCCCTCGCAACTGTCAAGAGCGGCTTCGGCCCCGCCGGGCATTGCCGCAAGCACAACGAACGCGAGCAGGAGAACAAGTGCGACAGTGCTAATACGTTTGAACTGCGTCCTCGCTGACATAGGTTCTTCTCCTTTTCGTAACGCGCCTCGAACTTTGGTACAGTCCCTTATTCCAATCCTTTCCGGAAACTCCCCCCCGGGCAC
>JACQYF010000111.1 GCA_016208315.1 Chloroflexota bacterium
AACGCGGATTTTTTCTGTTCTTTTGTCCGCGTTAATCCGCGTTCATCCGCGTCCAAATCTCTTTGCTCATAGTGCAAACCTTTCTCTTGATAGGTACTAGAGACGCTGCCTGGTTAGCGCGCCGGTAGGGCAAACGGGGATACACCTCCGGCAATTGGGGCACCAGCCCGTGAGTTTCGGCGTACCGGCGCTGACAATGCTTTCGGTAATGGAGACTGGAGAAACCAACCCGTAGGGGCAAACCACTCGGCATTTGTCGCACCGGATGCAGAGGGAAAGGAATTCTTCCTCGGGCCTCGCGCCCGGTGGTCGAATGATCCGATCTCTGGCCAGACCTTGCGGTGCTTCGACGAGACGATCTTTTGGCCCCACGTAACGAATGAATCCCCCAAGGGCAACGACGACCGCCGCTTTGCCCACCAATCCAACAAACGCGCGTCGGCCCAGAAGTGAATCGCGACACGCTTGGTCGCTCTTGTCGTTAGCCATTTTACTCTCCCTCTCCTGGGGGGGGCGGGGGCGCCCCGCCCAATCCCAGGGCGGGGTGACCCCACCCCTACACAATGTCGCCAATCGCAAAGCTATAGCTTGCCACCGTATCGCCTTCCTGCGGCTTGAATACCAGGTCGTACTGCCGGATCATATCTGGCTCGATATCCCTGAGCAACACGACCTTTGTGCCGATGTTTTCCTTGTTGACATCGTAGAACGTTACGACCACCGCGGCGTCCGTCTTAACCGCGCTGACGTTTCTTACGATTCCGTGAATTGCCTCTTCACCGGTTTCAGTGGTCCATGTATCTTGTCGGCGAAGCTGTACTTTTTCGAACTCTGTGGTAGTTGCCCTGACTAAGCGAACCGCGTAGCTCGCGACCTTCTCGCTCTCGTACTGCAAGCTCTTGATAAGAATCGCGCGGCTTCTACCTGGCGGCAAGTCAACCTCCCTGTGTCTCACCGAATCCAGGATGTTTCCCTCTCCGTCGTAGAACAGCGCCTCGAAAACGGCGGCGGCAATCGCGGTGTCTGACACGTTGCCGATTGCTAACTCCACACTGGCCGGAGATTTCTTGCTATTATCCTGCGGATCGCTGAGCGCATCCACCAGCGCGTGTTTGAATACTGTGATTTGGGCATTGCCGGTTGCGCTGGGCTCGGGTGGTTTGGGGAGTTCTTTTGCAAGCTCGATAACTTGGTCCTGCGACGAAACAGACTCTGGCGGGGTTTCTACGTCTGACAAATTGATCACTGCGGCGTGGCTCCTTCCATGGCTGATGCACTCTGTTGTTACGTCTTGCCGACAATGAATCGGTGCAGAAGCGACAGAATCGCCAAGACCGGCCCGGTAGCCGCGGCCAGGTAGTAGCCGGGCAGCAGCATGGTATCCACGTTGCTCTTGTGCCCCTCGTCCAGAGCGATGTAGATCGTGCCAATCAACGGGGCATTGTAAAATCCCGCCATGCGGGTCTGCATGACGATCAGGGCGACGACGACGCAAAGGAGGTAGGTTAGACCGACAAGCCCGACAAGCCCCGCAGGCGACACGCTCAGCTTACCTACGCCGATCCTCTCGGAATTGCTGACAAACATGCCATACAAAAGCGCCGTGATGCATACCGCGAAGTAGGCCCACATGAACGGGGCGAACCAGTCCGGCATTTCATAGCCGGAGACCGCGGCCGCATATTCCGGCGGAAGGAACGAGTCGGCGCCCCACGGGCGGATTTGAATGGCGGTTTCCTTGAGGTAGACGATCCATGCCTGCCACCACGGCATAAACCAAGACGCGATAAACATACCCGCGCCAGCCAAAGTCAAACCACGGAATATCCACACCCTCGAACCGGTGGTTCTTTTGGCGCGGCGGACAGCCGCAGAGCTACTGACACTCGCCGAGCTACTCATGTTGCCATTACTCCTTTCTCTGTTTTAGCGGTCCTGCTCAGCCCACTGTCATTTCGAGCGGCGGTCTTTGCCGCGAGAAATCTCTGTTTGCCCTCGCGCAGCTACGCCCGTGACGAGATTTCTCCTCGCACAAACCGCTCGTCGAAATGACAGGCCCGTTTTCACTCTTTGACGGCGGCATCCCAATGCCGCACACGTCGGCTTGGAGAAGCCGCCGTCAATAATCTCAGGCCAGCGGGATGTCACCCAGGCCAACATCCTTCGCCGTGCTGATGTTGGCGATGGTCTTGGACTTGCCCGCGCCGTCAATCTTGAGCGAGTAGGCGCCGACCTTCAAACCATCGAACCAAAAGTCGCCATACTCGTCGGTTTTAGCCGTCGCGCTGCCGTCACCGCTCAGCGTACAAGTCGCGCCGATGACGACCTCTTTGGTGGCCGGGTCGTACACCGTTCCGGCGATAAAGCGTTTGGGCAGGTTGAGATAGTAAACCCTGACTTTGGGCGTTGGACCAAAATTCGGCGGCAACGGCTCGGCCTTGGCGATCAGGTCCTTGAGATCCGCTTCCTCGCCGAACTTGATCATGCCCGGATAGCATGAGTCAACGCACCGCGGTTCTTTGATGGGCCAGCCGCGATCAAGCAGGTGCGCGCAGCCGGTACACTTTTGCGCGATCTGAAGGTCCTTGTTAAAGGAGATGACGCCGTAAGGGCAGGCGGATACACAGTTCTGATCGCCAACGCACTTTGCCGGGTCAATGAGGACCAACCCATCGGGCCGTTTGACGATGGCCTTGCTCTTGCACGCCGCGATGCAGGGCGCGTCATCGCAGTGCATGCACATACGCGGCACGTAGGCGACCTTGACCTGCGGCACCTGTCCACGAACTTTTTCCTCTAGCTTGAACCAGAACTGCCCATAGTCGGGCTGCGGCTTGGCGTACGGCGTCCAGTCGTTGCGGCAGTGCTCGTCTTTGCAGGCGATCTGGCAACTGTGACATGCGTTGCACTTGGAAACGTCAATGACAAAGGCTTTCATATCGCTACTCCTCCTTCAACCCACCCCTCAAAGAACGGGCCATAAGCCGGGTGATGCGGTCTTGCGAATGCATCGGGAAAGTTCTTGCGCCATTCCTCCCAATCGGCGGCGGTGACCTTTTGCACTTCCACCAGATAGCCGGTCGGAGCCAGAGCGTACGCATGTTGCGAAGCGGTGTTCTGCGGGGCTATCGAGTTCGGGCTGCCGCCGCGATTGATGCCGAGCGGGTCAATCATGTCCGCGCCGCCGGCCTTGTCCATGTGGACCGCGCCAGGTATGATCTTTTCGACCAAACGCGCGGCGGCCAGGACAATGCCCCTGTCGTTGAACACCTTGACAATGTCCTTGTCTTGGATTCCTCTTTTGGCCGCATCTTTCGGATGAATCCACACGGGTGAATACGAGTAGCCGTCGGGGCCGACGACACGATAGATTTCCCTGCTCAGCGCGATGTCGGTCTGTCCCGAGTGATGGCCCCACTCGCGAATGGCGCTTTGCATCAGCAAAGGATACTGCTTGGCCCTTGCGCTGATCAGACGATCTTCGTCATGCGTCCAGCCCTGCGCCTCGGGACCGCCGCGCACGTAGCGCGCGATCGGCGCCCGTTCTTTGTCCGTCGGAAAGTTCTCCTTCAGTTCGGTGGATTCGAACTCGATCAGACCGCTCGGGACGCGCAGCGGATTCTTCTTCGGATCGTTGAAGAACGCCAAGGAGGGCGGTGTGGCCTTTGTCCAATCCGGATTCAAAGGTTGCGCCAGGTAGCCGACTTCTTTCAGCTTGTCCCAGGTGATCAGGTCCTGCCAACCGGACTTGCTGTAACCGTCTTTTTGCATCACGTCCCAAACGTCTCGATCCAGCCCGAGTTCCTCGAGACCGCCGAGTTTCTTCGCGACCAGGGCAAGTATTTCTCGGTCGGATTTCGCTTCGCCATGGGGCATCACGGGTTTCTTCTGAAGGGCCAGGATCGTGACGCTATCACTCCTGCTTTTCAGGTCGTCAATCTCCTGCAAGTTGGTGACGGGCACGATGAGGTCAGCCATCGTCGCGCTGTCTTCGAAATACATGCCCTGATGGATCGAGGTCTCCAACTGCGGTAACCGCAGCGCCTTGTTCTTGCGGAATCCGCAACTGACACTCCCGTTGAAGGGGATATTGGTGCTCCAGTTCAAGCGAACTTCGGCCTTCCCCGGATAGGGGTATGTCCGCTTGTAGAACGGATCCGATTCGACCCACCAGTTGACCGTCTTGCTGCTGAAACAACTGAGTAGGTCGCCTCGCTCGATGAATGGCCGGTTCTTGTCATTTACGCCCAGGGTTACTTTCAGGTTAGCCGTCATTGCCGCGTTGATTCGGCTGGCAGTTCCGATTGACCCAACGGACGGGTTTTTGGCGGCGCCGGGAAAGGAAAGCGTCCCCAGGATGTGCTTGCCAGGCGCGCCCCAACCCTGCATCGCCATAAGATAGTTCTGCGTCCGGATGGACTCGTGGACGTAAAGCGACCGACCGCCCACGCCGCCTCCGTAAGCGCCATAAGCAATCGAAGTCTTTTTAGCGGCCCATTGCCGCGCGACGGCCTTGATCGTCCATTCCGGCACGCCGCAGAGTGGCGCAGCCCAATCCGGCGTCTTGGCCACGCCGTCTTCCTTGCCGAGAACATAGTCGAACCACTTGTCATAGCCGACGGCGTGGGTCGCCAAATAGTCCTTTTGATACTTGCCTTCCGTCAGCCAAACATGGGCGATGGCGCACGCGAGGGCGGCATCCGTGTTGGGCACAACCGGAATCCATTTGTCATTGTAGAGGCCGCAACTCAGGTTCACGTCGGGCGTAATGAATACACGTTTGATGCCCAGTTCCCCCCACCAGCGATACACGTAAGTGTTCATCTGGCCGGTCGCGTTGTACCTGGAACCGCTCTCTGCGTTGGCCCCCCAGCACAACAATTGGTCCGTAGTATCGGAAATGTCCTTGAGCAAGCCGGTCGAGGCCTCATAGCTATGACCCCAAACAAACCGTCCGCCCACATCCCCGCCGGCCGTACTTCTTACCGGGCGATGGCGCTCTGTGATCGGCGCTTTATAGACCTTGTGCGCCCAGTATTGCAGGAAGGGTTGGATACAATCATTGGAGCCCTCAACGCTGTGCCCTTCGTTGTGGCCGCTCAGATAGAGATCGCAGATCGCCGACGGCCCGTATTTGTCCGCGACGCGCTTGAGTTCGCCGGCGATGATGGTGATCGCCTCGTCCCAGGTGATCCGCTTGTATTTGCTCTTGCCGCGGTTCTGGGCGTTAACCTTGGCCGGGTCCCCCCCTGGCTCCCAGTCAACCCGCTTTAGGGGATAGAGGATTCGGTTGGGTGAGGTTGTGCGCCGACTCATGGCCAGGGAGTAACCACCCGCCGCGCTCTTCAAGGGAAAGGTCAGAGTCTTGCCGCGGGCTGTGATGGTGAAGGGCTTGAGTCCGGGATAGGCGACATCGTAGTGCAAGGGCCTCATCCGGACGATCTTGCCCTTTTTGACGTCAACGGCGGCGATGTGGCAATAAGTCTGGATCGTGGTCGTCTCCGGCTCAAGGTATGGCTCAAGCATTCCCGTGGTTGCTTTAACTTCTTTGGCAACCGGAGTTGGCGCTGATGCCTCTTTGGGTACCTCTTTGACGACTTCTTTAGTGACCTGTTTTGTCGGCCCCGCAGCATAGGCAATCACCGCCCCCGCTGCGCCGCCACCCACAACTAGGGCCGCGTCTTTGAGAAACTCCCGCCGTGAGATTCCGCTTGCTACCTGCTCTTTTTCCTGTTCTTCCATTTTGGTTCTCTCCTTGCCTGTGGTGAAACACGGGGAAAGATCTTTCATCCGCGAATCTGCGCGAATAAAGAAAAAGATTAGCGAGATTCGCGTAGATTCGCGGAAACTTTTTGGGTTCGGTGTGTCGGAGTTAGAATTACGCGGTGGCTTGGCGTTTGCCCCGAATCTTGTCTCGAAGGAAAGCCAAAGCAAGTAGCAGGGGGCCAACCGCCGCGGCCAGCCAATAGCCCGTCAAGAAACCTGTGTCCACGTTACTCATCTCGTGATCGGACATGGACACAAAAACGCTCCCCATCACCGTCGCGCCGTAAAACCCACTGGCCCGTATCGCGATAACGATGACGCACACGACGACAAAGATGATGTAGGACAGGCCGACCGCGCCGACGAGTGCCTTTTGCACCGTCAACTTGAACCGGCCCACTCGGAACCAATCGTCGCCGGCAAACAAGCTGTAGACCAGCACGCCCATACTCGCCGCCAAATAGAGCCACATCACGGGCGCAAACCACTCTGGCATTTCCGCGCCCACCAGCCATTTGCTGTATTCCTGGGGCATGTAACTGACCAGGCCCCAGGGGCGGATTACCACGGCAATTTCATTCAACGCGACGATATACGCCTGCCACCACGGCTGAAGCCATGAATACAGGAACAGCCCGGCGCCGGCCACAGTCAAGATGCCAAACACCCAAGCCCCCAAGCTACCCATACTTCTGGAGCTATTCATATTCTCATTACCCCTTTCTCTGTTGCTACTCAGGCAGTCATTTCGAGCCCCTCGCTTGTCATTTCGAGCGGAGCGAGAAATCTCGCGCGGCAACAACGAGATTTCTCGCAAAACCGGCTCGAAATGACAAGGACTGAGTGGACCCTTTCCCTGCTGCACTAAGACAGCGCGATATCCCCTAGGTTGACGTCCTTTTTGGTGCTGATGTTGGCGATGGTCTTGGACTTGCCACCCGCTTCGATCTTGAGCGAGAAGTTACCTTCCTTCAGGCCCTCGAACCAAAAGTCGCCAAAGGCATCGGTCTTGAGAGTCGCGCTGGCGTCGCCGCTCAGGGTCAAGGTCGCGCCGATAACCACTTCTTCATTACCTGGGTCGTAAACGGTTCCGGCAATGAACTTCTTGGGTAGGTTCAGATAGTAGACCCGTGGTTTCGTGCCGTACTCGGGATGCATGACCTCGGCTTTGGCGATCAGGTCCTTGAGGTCGGCTTCCTCGCCAAACTTGAGCGCGCCCGGAATGCAGGCGTCAACACACCGGGGTTCTTTGATCGGCCACCCCCGGTCCACCAGATGGGCGCATCCCGTACATTTTTGCGCGAGTTTGAGTTGTTTGTTGAACCAAATGTTGCCGTAAGGACAGGCATCCACACACAGCTCGCACCCATTGCACTTGGCCGGTTCGATCAGCACCAACCCATCTTGCCGCTTGGTGATGGCCTTCATGGGACAGGCCTTGACACACGCGGCGCTATCGCAGTGATTGCACATGTGGCTGGGGACGTAGGATAACCGGGCTTTGGGCGCGGACCCCAGGACAACTTCCTTTACTTGACGCCAGAACTGACCTGTTTCCGGTTGCGGTTTGGCATAGGGCGTCCAGTCATTCCCACTGTGCTCATCCTTACAGGCAAACTGACAAGTGTGGCACCCGATGCACTTGGCCATATCTTGAACGAAGACTTTCATAGCGATACTCCTTCTTCAACCCAGCCGCTAAAGAGCGGTCCGTAGGCGGGATCGTAATCTCTCTTGAACGCTTCCGGGTATTTCTTGCGCCACTCGTCCATTTGCGCGCCGCTCAACTTTTCAATCTGACAGAGGTAGAACTGGGCCGCTAGCCCATAGCCGTGTTTGTGCATCGGCTGCTTGCGATTGATGCTATTGGGGTTGCCGCCTCGATTGACCTCTAGGGCGATCTGGTCATCTCCGCCTGCTTTGTCCAAGCGCATCGCTCCAGCCATTACGCCTTCGGTGACCACTGCTCCGGCAAGGACGCTGCCTAGCTCATTGTAGATTCTAACGATATCGCCAGTCTCGATACCCCTGGCTTTGGCATCCACCGGATTGATCCAGACGGGTGCGTACGCGTAGCCGTCCCAGCCAATGACATACCCGCGGGCTTCTCGGCTCCACGGCACGTCAACGTACTGCGAGTGGTGGAGCCAATCGTTAGTCTGAGAGACCATCCGCATCGGGTAGGCCTTGGCTCTTTCACCATGAGGGTTTTCATCATGGGTCCAGCCGGCAGAGGCGGGACCACCGACGCAATACTTGGCGACTGGCGCTCGTTCTTTGTCATCCGGAAAGTTCTCTTTCAACAAAGCGGATTCGAACTCGAGCTTACCGCTTGGCGTCCTCAAGGGGCTTTTCGCCGGGTCATTGTAGAACGCGAGCGCCGGCGGCGGCGTTTCCAGCGTCTTGGGATCCATCGGCTGAGAAAAGTACAGATTTTCACTGAGCTTTTCCCAGGTCACTGCATCCTTCACACCAGATGCCTCGTAGCCCTCTTTGATCCTGGCTTGAATCAGGTCGCCATAGCTCTTGCCTTCGTTGATCTTGTTGGCAAAGCCCAATTTGTCGGCGACCAACAAAACGGCCTCGAGGTCGCTCTTCGCTTCACCCTTTGGCTTGACCATCTGCTTATTCAGCATAACGGATGAGACCACGTCGTTGGCCGTAAAGATATCATCCGTCTCGTGCGAGGTCGCGATGGGCAGGATGATGTCTGAGTACTTCATGCAGTCTTCCAGCCACATCGCTTGAGTGACGTGACATTCGATCTTGGGGCTGGTGAACGCCTTGCGCTGGAGGTTTCCGGCCGCGCGGCTGCCGCTAAAGCTCTGGCTCGTCGCCCAAATCAAATGGACCTCGGATTTTCCGGCCAGCGGATAGGTCCGCTTGCGGCTGAGGGGGTTGTCGTCATAGTACCACCAGTCAACCGGCGGATTCCAGATAGCATCGTAAAGGTCGTCGCGCGGAATGAACTGCCGGTTGGTATCGGTGGCGGTAAATTTTTTGTTGGTCTCCTTCGTCATCGCCGCCGTGATTTTCCCGCTCGCGGCGACTCCGCCAACGCTTGGGCTTTTGGTTGGCGAAGGCGTATCGCCCAGCCCGTTGACGATTTGATGGACTCCGGATCGGCCCCAACCCTGCATCGCCAACAAATAGATCTGCATCCGGTTGACGTTATCGCCGTAAATCGTTCTGCCGTTCGCGCCGCCGCCTCGCGCGCCAAAGGTGAGCGAGGTTTTCTTCTTGGCCCATTCGCGCGCCAGGGCTTTGATGGTCCACACGGGAATGCCGGTGATCGCCGAAGCCCATTTGGGAGTCTTGGGAACTCCGTCTTCCTTGCCCATCACGTACGCTTCCCACTTGTCAAAGCCGACCGCGTGATTCGCCAAATAGTTCTTGTCGTACGTCCCTTCGGTGACCCACACGTTGGCGATGGCGGCTGCAAGAGCGCCATCCGTATTGGGCACGATCGGAATCCACTTGTCGGTTTGAATCGCTAACCCTGTGGTATTGTTCAGGACGGGGTCAATTTGGACGCGTTTGATGCCCAGTTCTTTGAACCAAGTGGCGAGCATGATCTGGGTCATTCCATTGGGATTGCGCCACGTATGGCGCAGGTTGCAGGCCCAGCCGACGAGCATCTCACAATTCTCGGCCGTGTCCTTGAGCAAGCCGGTCGTCGCCTCATAGTCCATACCCCAAACATATCGCCCGCCGAGTTGGCCGCCGGATGAGGTGGTGGCGCGCCCGTGGGCATCCGTGAGGGTCGAACCATACTTGGCGGTCAAATAGTAATGAAGGAACTCGGTCTGAACGCCGTGGCTGCCCTGGACATTGTGCCCTTCGCTGTGGCCGCCGCTGTAGACCGTGCTGATTCCTTCCGTCCCATACTTTTTCGCGACACGGTCAATCTCGCCGGCGATGATCTTGGCCGCCTCATCCCAAGAAATCCGCTTGTACTTGCTGAGGCCGCGGTTCTGCGCGTTGATTTTCGCCGGGTCGCCGCCTGGTTCCCAGTCCACGCGCTTGAGGGGATACAAGACGCGATTGGGGGAATCGGTGCGTTTTCGGCGCGCCATAACCATCGCGCCCACCGGCGATTTCATCGGTGGCGTGAAAGTCTTGCCGCGCGCCGTGATGGACCAGGGCTTGAGGTTCGGATACTTGGCATCATAGTGAATGGGGCGCATCCTGATGATGCGACCGTTCTTCACATCCACGGCGGCGACCGTGTTGATCATGCCGATGAATTCCTTCTCGGGCTCGAGGGCCGGCGGAATGACGCCGGTTCCCGATACCGGCTGGGCGACCGGGGCGGCTGTGGGGGCCGCTTTGACGACCTCTTTCTCCACCTCTTTGGTGACCACTTTCGCGGGCAGAATGCCATAAGCGACGACGGCCCCGGCGGCCGCTCCACCAACGGCCAAGCCGGCGCCCCGGATAAAGTCCCGCCTTGAGATGCCCTTTACTTCGTTCTCTTTTTCGTGTTCTTCCACTTGAATTTCCTCCTTTTGGACCAAACCCGTTGCCACCTTCCGTCAAAAGGGAAGGAGGTTGGGAGATAGGTCCCTATTGCAACCCAATCTTGAAACCGGTGGCATAGAACAGGAAGCGACCCAACACCTCCGCCACCAGCACCAGCGCGAACGCCGCATACGCCAGCGTGCCCATCACCTTCTCTTGCCCCACCTGCTGCGCGGCTTGGTACAGGAAGATGCCCAGCACGCCCGCACCCACAAACACCAGCGCCAGCCGCAACCCGAACATCACCCCATACTGACCAGCCATCAGCGCGACACTCAGCCCCGCGCCGCTCACCGCCTGCAATCCCAGATTGAGCGGGACGAGGACGAACTCTAACCCGAGCAGCACGATGGATGCGAGCGCGATCCACTTGAGCGCGGCGCGCAACAACTGACATTGCGCGTCGGCGCAGCCCGGATTCTTTTTCTGCACGTACCAGTAGTTCGCCACGAACGCCGCGCCCATCGCCAGCACGCCCAACAAGAGCGTTGTGACGAAGAACGACAGCGGCGTCGTGATCAGATTCCAACTTGGTCGCGTCGGAATCTGATAGACCATCGCCATGCTGTAGACCAGCACCAGCCCGATCAACGCCGCGACCCACGCGACGATGTTGCGAACTGCAAAGCTCGCTAGCTTGCGCCACTGCATCACCGCAAAGCCAAAGCCGAGCACTGCAAACAGCACCCCGGACAGAATCTCGCGGCTGAGCCAGGACGAGCCGAGATTGGTCACGGCTTTGTAAGCGTTGAGCGGATTGCCGAGGTGCAGCAGCGAGGCCAAGAGACCGAGCGCGAGTACCGGGAAGATCGCGACCAGCGCGCGGTCGGAGAGTTCGTCGGCTTGCTCAGTGCCTGCTTTCCGGTTCGAGATAAAGTGGACGACGCCCAGGACGAGGAACGCGCCGACGGACATCTGGGCGAGGATCGTGAACGTAATCAGTGCCCATTCTCGCATTTCCATTCCTACGACTCCTCTGCCGGATTGAGAATGCGGCCGGTGCCTTTGCCGCTCACTTGCGCGTGCTTGTGCGGTGTGATGACCGCTGCCGGCTTGGTCATCCAGCTGGCGGGCAGTGGTTCGAGGTCCATAAAGTTGCCATACTTGGCGCGCAATTCGGAGAGTTCGCCGAACTCGATGGCCCGCATGACACACGCGTCCACGCAGGCGGGGTTCTGTGCCTGGGCGAGCAGGTCTTCGCAGAACGTGCATTTCGTCATCACGCCCTTGGCTTGATTGAACTGCGGCGCGCCGTAGGGGCACGCCCATTCACAGTAACGGCAGCCGATACATTGATCCTGGTTGATCAGCACTACTCCGTCCGCGCGCTTGCTAATCGCACCTGTGGGACAGACATTGACGCACGCGGGGTTTTCACAGTGATAGCAAGCCGTCGAGAGAGAGTAGACGAAGATGTTGCGGGGCAACATGAGAGTGCTGTCGTTCGGATCACGCACCCAACCGCCGCCTCCGTACTGGAGCACTCGACGCCAACGCATCGCAAACGGTAGGTTGTTCTTGTCCTGGCAGGCCACCTGGCAAGCCTTGCAGCCCGCGCAGGCGCTTGCGTCAAAATAAAAAGCCAGTTGCTTTGCCATCTTCTATACTCCCTTCAAGGGGATTCGCTGAGGCCAGGTGTAATCCGGAGTGAGCTCAAGCGGTCCTGTATACTTTTCGACCTGCACGATGCAACTGTTATAGCTGTCCGTGCCCTGACCGGTCGGAATGGCCCCGCCGAGGTAATTGTCAGCGCCCGCCTTGTCAATCCCGGTCGCCTCGTCCACTTCGACCCACGCGCCATGAAAGAGATCCACGGTCCCAGGCAAGACGCGCTCGGTCAGCGCGACCCGACGGATACACTTGCCATGCCGGCTAGTGATCAGAACGACATCCCCATTCTGGATACCGCGCGGTTCGGCGTCTAACGGATTCATCAGGAACTCGTTTGGGAAGGCGCGCCGGAGTTGCTGCACGTTGTCAAAGACCGTGTGCGAGCGCCGTGCATAATGGGTGTTGTGCAATTGTAACGGATACGGGCCTTTGATCTTGTTCTTCCAATCCTTAAAGGTCGCCTCATAGCCCTCCACGGGGGGATTGTAAGTCGGAATCGGACGGACCTCAGTCCAACCGAACGATTTGATCTTGTCCGCTAGCGCCTGACAGTGAATTTCAATCTTGCCCGACTTGGTGGGAATCGGGTTCTTGACCGGGTCATCCCGGAAGGCCTGGTAAGGGATGTACGTATGCGCATCGCCCGGTTTGCGCGCCACCTGGTAGATCCCTCTCTCTTTCAATTCCATGATCGGGAGACGACCGGTCTGCGGCTTGACCACGATCCCCTGTTCGGCAAAGCTCTTGACGTCCTGTTCGGTAATGGTGACCAGCTTCTCATAGGTCTTGCCGTCCTCTTTCATGACTTGGGCGCCGGCAATTTGGTTGATGATCCGTTGGGGGAGCGGCATCGGAGCAATCTTCTGCGGGTCCAGGCCGAGCCGGATGCCAATTTCGCGGTTTACCCATTCATCATCTTTGGCCTCGAACAGCGGCGGTGTTACTTGGCTCGCCCAGATCATCATCTCCCGGTTACCAGTGAGGATCGTCCCATACTTTTCCCACTCAGTAGTGACGGGCAGTACGACATCGGCGTACCGGGCTTTCGTCGTCAGGAATTGAGCATGAGCGTAAACAAACTCGACTTTGCGATACGCCTGAATCCCTTTCGCCATCCCGGTAAAAGTCTGAAGCGTAGCGCCCGACGTGCTATCGGAGATGAGTTGAATGTTGATGTTCCGGACGTCTTGGTAACCGGCGGTGTACTTGCCGGTTAGAATCGCGTCCCAGACTTCGTTGTCGTTCAATTGAGTGCCCGGGATGATAGGCATCACCGTAAAGACCTGGGAAGCCGGCGCAAGTGGATTGGCGGGGGCGGCGGGCGCGCCGCTGCTGCCGGCCCTGACCAGCGCGGGGCCGTCGGCGAGGCCGCTGCCATTGGTGTGTTTGTAGTTTCCACCGCACGTAAAGCTGCCCGAGCGCCCCATGTGCCCGGTCATGGCGCCAAAGGTCTGAAACATCTGCGGATACGAATCCGAATTAAAGATCCGAGACGGCGACGACGAACACCCCAAGCCCACGTTTCTGGTCTTGGCGATTTCGATGGCCAGCGAGCGGATTCTCGCCGCCGGTATGCCACAGATCTCCGAAGCCCATTGGGGCGTCTTGGGAGTTCCATCAAAAGTCCCCAGGACATAGTCCTTGAAATTCTCCTTGGGGTCCGCTCCCGCCGGCATGTGGTCGGCATCAAACCCGACCGTGCAGCGGTTGAGAAAATCCCAGTCTAGCAGCGGATTTGTCTTGGGGTCATCTTCCTTGATCAAGGTGTACGCCATCCCCAGCAGCATGGCATGATCGGTGCCGAGCCGGATGGGGATCCACTCATCGGCCAGAACCGACAGGGTGTCGTTGTAGTTGGGGTCAATGAAAATATACTTGCCCCGTTTCTTGTTCTGCAGCATGTTGTAGGTTGGATTGCCGCCACTGCTCCAAATCACGTTGACCCCCCAAAGCACAAAGAGGTCAACGTTGCGTTGGTCCATACGGTCGTTGGCTTGGGTGTACCCGGATGATTCGCCCATCACGATTCGTCCGGTTGATCGCCAGGTACCGCCCGAGTTAGTCCACCAAACGGGTACAGCGCCACCGTACAGGTTAAGCATGCTATTGCTTCCTGGGGACAAAATTGCCGAATTGCCGTACTTGTCCTTGATGCGTTTGATCTCGCTCGAAACGATAGTCAAGGCCTCGTCCCACGAGATGCGTACCCATTCATCCCGGCCGCGTAATTCCTTGTTGCCTCCGCCCGGCGCCCAGTTCTTGCGCTTCATCGGATACTTGAGCCGGTCCGTGCCGAACACTTGGTGCCGCTGGGAACGCCCGCGCGCACATCCGCGCTGCTGCGGAAAGTCCGGCGAGTCGGGATGCGTGTCGTCCGTCTTCTGCTTGGTGACCACGCCGTCAACTACATAGGCGTAGTTGGCGCAACGCCCGCCGCAGTTGTGCCAGCAGGCCCCCATGACCCATTTTCCCGTACTCGGCGCGGCAACAGCGGGCGCGGCGGCCGCGGTCGTCGGCTGCAAGCCGAGCTTTAGCCCGTTGGCGGCGAGCGCCGCCGTGCCACCGAGCACCGCACTCCACTTGAGAAAGGAGCGGCGCGAGACCACGGTGTCGGTCAGAACTCGAGTGAGAAAATTCGGTTCGCTCATGCCATTTCCCTCCACGAGAATTCTATAAGAACAAAAATATCCCTTCCGCCGCGCGCCATGCGCGAACGAAAGGGATATGGTCGGCTTCGATCACAGTCTCCCGAAAAAACGAATGGAGCCTATTTTCCCCGATACTTATGATACCCTATCTGCCATATCAGCACATCCGTCAAAGGGATTACTCCATATCACCCGATTGGGTGATATACACACCTTCATCCTTCATCCTTTGCCGCGACGCCAATCCCGACTGGATGGCATCGGCGGCCACCCGCGTGCGGTATTCCAGTTGGACTTTGGCGAGAATGTTACGTAAGTGGAAATGCAAATTTAGGTCCCCCCAATTCCACTCGTGACGCGGCTGTAGAGATTACTGATTTGCGGACCCAAGACGGCCAGAATCGCCACAATGACGATAGCCACCAGAATAATGACCAACCCGTACTCGACCAGTCCCTGGCCGCGCTCTGAATTGCGGGCGCTGCCCTCTACCTCGGGTGCGTACATGGTAAGCTCTCCTTTTTGGCCTTTTCTCTACTTTATCAATACCCCTTGCCGGGGGCAATGGGAAATCAGTCCCGCCAATCAGAGAACAAAAAGCCAGGTCCGACCAAAGGGGTTGGACCTGGCTTGCTTTGAAAACCGCGACCTGCTATTCTGCCGATGGCGATTGCGCCACCGCCACGCTGGCCTTGTGGCCCTGCGACCGCGCATGCCACACCACCGCGATCAACCCCGCCGCCGACCCCAAGGCGGCCGCGCCGAGCAGCCAGCCCAATCGCGGTTCGGCCCTCTTTTCGACCAAGATTTGATGCGCCTGTTGATGATGCGCCGCCATCAAGAGTCCGTCGCGCAAGCGTGCGCGAAAAGCGGGTTCCGGCTTGACCGGTTTGAGCGTGCGTTTGACGCGCGACGCAATATCCAGCAATGGCACAAGATCGTCCTGCCGGTTCGGAAACGCCGCGAGAAAATCCCCCGCCGCGACCGGCTTGCCCATATTGAGTTGATCCGCATGTGCGGCGAGAATCTCGGTTACGATATCAATGCTCATGTTACCTCTTGTCAGCTCACAGGATATACGACCGTCCCAATCGCGCCGGGACCGAAATGCACGGCCAAAGAAGTTGTCAAATTGCCCACAAAGCAATCCAAACTATTCACGCGTGGCTTGAGATCGGCCAATAACCGCTCGGCTTCCGCCGGTGCTTGCGCGTGCAGGACCGCCAGCTTGATCGGTGATTGCCCGGCGGCTTCTTGGGTCAAGCGAACGATCTGTTCAAACGCGGCTTGGCGCGAGCGCGAGCGCCCCTCGGGAATCAGCTTGCCCTCGCGCAAACACACGATCGGCTTGATATTCAACATCGAGGCGACAAAGCTTTGGATATTGCTGATGCGGCCGCTCAGCGCGGCGAAACGCAACGTGTCGAGCGTCAGCGAAATTCGCACCCGCGGCGCCACTTGATTCAAGCGGGCGAGGATCTCTTCAAGCGTCTTGCCGGCCCGCGCCATCTCCACCGCTTCGACGCACATAAACCCCAAGGCCGCCGAGCCGGAGAGCGAATCGAACGGAATCACCTTTACCTCGTTGGCGACTTCTTGCGCGCCCAGTCGCGCGGCATTCAACAAACCGCTGAGCGAGCTGGTCAGATGCACCGACAAAATCGTGTCGTAACCTTGCTTGGCCCACTCGCGATAAACCTCGGCAAATTGCCCGACCGAAGGGAGCGAGGTCTTGGGCACAGTCCCCAGCGCGTCAATCTTTTTGTAAAAAGTCTGGTGGTCAATCGTAATCCCATCTAAATAGGTTTCTGTGCCAAAGTGAATGTTGACCGCCACCACGGCAATTTCGTATTTTTGATAATAATCCGACGGCAAATCACACGTCGAATCGGTTATGACTTTCAGCTTCATATCCGTTTTCCCAAATCGTCGCGCAGCGCGATCAGCGTCCGATGATAGAGCGATTTGATTGCGCCCTCGCTCCGACCCATCACCTGAGCGATCTCCGCGTTCGACATTTCGTCCACGAACTTGAGAATCAACAACTGCTGCCGTTCGGCCGGCAAGTGGCTCATCGCGCCCAGCAGCATCCGCGCGTCCTCGCCCTGCTCGGCGAGCCGTTCCGGCCCATCGCGTTTTTCCACCAACGTGACGGCATCGTCCAAGCGGATATCGCGGTGGCGGCTCCGGTCGCGGTGCCAGTTCGCGACCAGGTTGTGCGCGATCCGGTACAGCCAAGCCGCAAACGGCGCGCCGCGTTGGCGATACTCGTCCATATGCCCTAGCGCGCGATAAAACACGCGCGCCGTCAAATCCTCCGCTTCGTGTACATCGCCGGTCCGGTAAAAGACATAGTTGTAGATGCGGTCCACGTAGCGTTCATACAACAAGCCGAACGCGTCAGCATCCCGCTTGGCGCGTTCGATGAGCTGTTCTTCCGATTCGGACACCCTCACTCCACGACGCGCCACTCGTTTCTTACAACACCGACTGGCGCGAACCGTTGCGTTCGTTCCAAACCCACAGGGTTTGTAGGGGCGGGGTCGCCCCGCCCCTACAAGCCCTTTGGATTATCGCGCTAGTCCGTGTAGAACGCCAGCCCGACGGCATTGGGGCCGGTGTGTACTCCGATCACCGGGCCGATTTCGGCGGTGTAGAACTCGACGCACTCGTGCCGCGCCCGGATTTGTTTTTCCAGGGTGGCGGCCTCTTCCGGCGCTTCGGCGTGCAGCACTCCGATGTGCAAGGGCTTGCGATCGGCGCGCTGTTCCAAAATCTCCAGGAGGCGTTTCAACGCTTTGGCGCGGGAACGCTGCTGCTCGAGCGGTTCGACTTGCCCGTGCTCAAGTTGCAGCAGCGGTTTGACGTTGAGCAGCGTGCCCAACAAGGCGCGCGCCCCGCCAATCCGCCCGCCGCGCTTGAGATACTCGAGGGTATCCAGCACGAAGATGAGATTGAGTTTTGGAATGAGCGCGTTGACCGTCGCGACGACTTGGTCGCGCGATTTGCCCGCCTCCACCGCTTGCGCGGCGGCGACGCATAACAGTCCCAGGGCCAACGAAAGCCACGGCGTGTCCACAATCGAGAGCGGCGCCTGCTTGCGGAATTGTTGCTCCAATTCCATCTTGGCCGCGCACGCCGAGGCATACGTCCCGCTCAGTTTGCTCGGCAAGTGCAGCGAAACGATTTCATGGCCGGCTTCCAGCAAGGGCCGGTAGACCTCGATGAAATCGCCCGCCGATGGCTGAGAGGTCGTCGGGTGCTGTTTGGCAGTCGGAAGCATTTCGTAGAACTGCCGGTTCGTAAGATCAATCCCGTCACGGTACTCTTTAGTGCCAAAAATCGCTTTGAGCGGGATGACGGTGATGTCGTGCTTTTGCAGTTGATCGGACGGCAAATGGCAAGATGAATCGGTAACGATCTTGATCACGCGTTCTCCTTTCTTTGTTTGCTAACTTGATAGACGATCCAGACCAGCCCGAGGGACGCCAGGATGAGGAGGACCAGCAGCAGCGCACCGGTGAGAATGGTCGAGGCCAGCGCGACCGACGGGTTGGACATGCCGGTTAGCCCATTGTTGCTCAGGACGATGGCCGTCCCGTTCCACAGGGCATGGTACAACACACTCACTAGATATGCGATAAAGAGCTGACCCCACCTCCCTTCCACTCGCGCGGCATACCAGCCGCGCCCCATATTCGCGCCATTCGCGACGTGAACGATGGCTGCGCCTACCCGCAGCAGCACGAGCGGCGCCCAAGCCATGAGCGCCACACTGGCATTGAACATGTTCTCGATCACCGCGAAACCCGCGCCCGCGGCCATACCCCACAACATGGCGTCGGCCGCGCGCGTTTGCTTCGGATTGATAAACGCGACGACCAGCGCCTTGACCGCCTCTTCGAGCGGGGGGACGATCACGGCAAAGTATACGAGGACCCCTGCCATAACCGCCGGATGGGCAAACCACTGCGAAAGGGCTGAAAAATCCTGAGTACGCTGCGCCAGCCGCAGTTGCGCTTGCATTTGCTCCAGCAGCGCGCGACTGTTAGGCAGACTGGTGATGATCACCGCGGCGACGATCACCAAAACCAGCGCGATCAATATCTCGACGATAAAGGCCACGCTCGTGGCGACGAGAGCGCCCCAACTGAACGAGACGAGGAGCGCGCGCAGCCCCGACGATTGCCCGAGACGGTGCGCGCCATAAGCCAGCAAGCCAAGCGGCGGCAGCAGCGCGGCAATAAAGTGCCACGGTGGAAAGGCATACGCGGCGATGGGCTGTATCGCGAGCGCACCCAACCCGAGCAGGATCGCGCCGAGGAACGCGAACACAAAGACAATGAGGTGTGGAAACGCGCGGGCCGCCGAGATCGAGCCTCGCCCACGCACGGCATTCAACCCTTGCCAAAAAATGAGCACGCCAAAGACGAGTCCGAATCCGGCTGTGGAGCCGAAAATCACGTTCGACTGGATACCGCTGGCCGGAGTTCGCGAAACGAAAGGCAACACCACGTAGAACAAGGCGGAACACAGCCCGCACAGCACCAAGAGCATCGCCAGCGCCAGCAGCCACACGCCGCCGGCGAAATGGGGGTTAGGTGTGGGGGTGTGGGGGTGTGGGGGTTGCGCGATCAAACTGTTAGGCGATTCCAATGTGTTCCAGCCAGGTTAGCGACAAATGTTTTAACACCGCCGGTGTCTTTTCGGTGTGCCTCGCCAACTCCCACACTCCCATACCCCCATACTCACATCCTCCCACACTCCCTCACCCCCTCACTCCCTCACCTCATCCGCCCCGCCAAATAATCAATCAGGTCAATTTTCGTCACGATGCCCACGACGCTGCCGTCTTCAATCGCCACGGCGACCTTGCCCGTCGCAAAGATTTCGGACAGCGCGCCAAGGGGCGTTTCGGGGCCGACGACAGCCGCGGCGTCTTGGCTGACAATGTCGGCGACCGTTTCAGTGGGATTGTGATGCTCGACGCGTAGAAAGTGATTTAGTAGATCGAGTTCGGTCACCATGCCGGCATAGCCGCCCTCGTCGCCAATCACCGGCAGTTGCGAAATATCGTACTGTTTCATGCGCGCGATGACTTGGTCCTTGGTGTCGCTCGTGTGCGCCATGATAACCTGGATTTTCTTCTGGCGCAAAATGTCGTCCACGCGCCCCTCGGCGAGCGGGTATTCGAGAAAACGATTCTCGCGCATCCAATCGTCGTTAAAGATCTTGCTCAGGTAACGCGAGCCGGAATCCGGCAGAATGACGACCACAATTTTGCCCGCCGGCAGCGTTCTGGCGACTTGCAGCGCGGCCACCATGGCCGTGCCGCTCGAACCGCCGCAGAACAGCCCCTCTTCGCGCACCAAACGCCGAGTCATCAAGAACGATTCCTTGTCGCCGATCTGGATCACATCGTCCACGTATTGCAGGTCGAGAGCGGTAGGCAGAAAATCCTCGCCAATCCCTTCGATCTTGTAGACCTTGGGGAACGCGCCCGGCGGAAGCTTGCCGCCGGCTTTGAACGTGTCATACAACAGCGAACCGACCGGGTCCACGCCGATGACCTTGACATTCGGATTCTGCTCTTTCAAATACTTGCCGACGCCGGTGATGGTTCCGCCGGTTCCCATGCCGCAAACCAAATAGTCAATTTTGCCGTCGGTCTGTTTCCAGATCTCCGGGCCGGTGGTTTTGTAGTGCGCGGCGGGATTGGCGGGATTCCAGTATTGCCCCGCGAGCATCGCGTTCGGCGTTTCTTCGACCAGACGCTTGGAGACGGAATAGTACGACCGCGGGTCGTCCGGTTCGACCGCGGTCGGCGTCACGATCACGCGCGCGCCAAACGCGCGCAGCAAGCGCACTTTTTCCTCGCTCATTTTGTCGGGCATGACGAAAATACAGCGATAGCCCTTGAGCGCGGCGGCAATCGCCAGCCCGACGCCGGTGTTCCCCGAAGTCCCCTCGACGATTGTGCCGCCGGGCCGCAACGTGCCTTCGCGCTCGGCTTGCTCGATCATCTCGATGCCAATCCGGTCCTTGACCGAGCCGCCGGGGTTGAGAAATTCCAGTTTCGCCAAGACGGTTGGCTTGACGCCGCGCGTGACGTGGTGCAAGTGCACGAGCGGAGTGTTGCCGATTATGGAGAGGATATTTGAATGGACGTCCATTATGACCTCAAATGCGAATGAACCATTGTAAGTTTATACACCTCGCGCCGGTCGCGGCCCGACGAACGCGCGACGCGCTTGACCGCATCCGTGCGCGACAAACCCGACGCAATCAGATCGCGCACGGCCTCCAACACGCGGGGGTCATCCCACATTTCCGTTGTTTCCCTTATTTCCTCGCTCTTTCCCGCGACGACCAGTGTAAACTCACCCCGCGGCTCATGCGCGGCAAAATGGGCCCGCGCTGCGTTGACGGTGCCGCGAAAAAATTCCTCGTACAGCTTGGTCAACTCACGCGCCGCGCACATCGCACGGTCGCCCAGCGTTTCGAGAATATCGTCGAGCGTGTCGCGGATACGGTGGGGGGCTTCGTAGGCCACAAGCGTGCGCGGTTCGCCGGCGACCGATTGCAGCAATTTCCGTCGCGCGTTCTTTTGGCGCGGCAAAAAGCCGAGATAGACGAATTGGTCCGTCGGCAGGCCGGACGCGACGAGCGCGGTGGTCAGCGCGCTGGGGCCGGGGATGGGGACGACGCGGATATTCTGCTCCAGCGCGGCGCGCACGAGTTCATAGCCGGGATCGGACAGACCGGGCAGACCGGCTTCCGAGATGACGGCCACGTCGCCATTTCCGAGCGCGTCTAGAATCGCGCCGAGCTTGTCCAGCTTATTGTGTTCGTAATACGACGTGATCGGTTGGTCAATCCCAAAATGCGTCAGCAGGTGGCGCGCGCTGCGCGTATCCTCGGCGGCAACCAGGTTGACCTCCTTGAGGACCCGGAGGGCACGCAGCGTAATGTCTTCGAGATTTCCAATCGGAGTGGCGACGAGGTAGAGGGTTCCCATAGGTCAAATGCCAATTCGTGATTCGTAATTGGTAATTGCATTATAACGCGGAACCGGGCGCGCGTCTACACACACGATCCGGCTCTCCGCCATTGACACCCGTTCGCGGATACGATAGAATCCGGCCCACATGTCAGTGGAGCAAGATCACATGCCACAATATACGACGATGGTTTTCGACGTGGGGGGAACGCTCCTGCGCCTGGATCTCGACAAACTCGCGCGGGCGTATCTCCGCGCCGGCGCGGCCGCGGGCGTCGCGCTCGATTTTGAGCGCACGCGCGCCGTGCTCCAGGCGCTCGAACTCGAACTGCCCGCGCGATCGCAGCAGCGGCCCATCAGTTTGGAGCAGGGATTCGGTTCAGGTTTTTGGGACGAGTTTTATGCCGAAGGGTTCCGGCGGTTAGGTGTCGGAAAAGATATGTCGGCGGCGGTCGTGGACATCCGCGAGCGGTTTCAGCGCGCGGAATTCGAGACGCTCTTTGACGACGTCAAGCCAACGCTCGCAGCCCTCGCCGCGCGCGGCGTGACCCTGGGCATTCTCTCGAACTTTTCGCCCAATTGCGAAGACGTGCTGCGTCAGGTCGGCATCCACGCGCATTTCGCGTTCTTTGTCGTTTCCGCCCTAGCCGGAATCGAAAAGCCCGACCCGCGCATCTTTGACCTGGTCGTGCGCGCCGCAAACCGCCCGCGTTCCGAAATCGTATATATTGGGGATAGCGTCTTTCACGACGCGCAAGGCGCGGCCGCCGCGGGTCTGACGGCGATCCTGGTAGATCGTACTAATCGCTATCAAGAGTTCTCAGGAGTACGCGTGCGCGATTTGACAGAGCTGCTCGCGTACGCGCGAGAACAACCGACCCTCCGCGGATCTCGCGAAATAGGGCGAGAGAATTTTTGAGGCGCGAGAATCGCGGACAAAGGCGCAGAAAGGAACGATATGGCAAAACGACGAGCACGCGCGCTCAGAGAGCAAGAGCGCGCCAAAAAAATAGCGCGGCGGCGGTATCTTTTGATCGCGGGGGGCATTATTGGAGTCGTGGTCCTCGGCGGGCTTGTCGTCTTGGCGAGCGGGGCGCTGAATCCGCCTGCGCCATCGGCCGCGCCCGCGGTCGCGTCGGCCGCGTGCGGCAATATCCAATTGCTTCCATCGCAAGGGCAGGACCATATCGAGCCGAACCAACCGCACCCATCCTATAGCTCGAATCCGCCGACCAGCGGCTGGCATTGGGATGATCCGCAAGAGTGGGGCATCTACACCACGCCTCAAGTTCAGGAGCAGCTCATCCACAATCTGGAGCACGGTGGGATTATCGTCCAGTACAACAACCTTTCGCCGGCCGAGGTCCAGGTCCTGACGGACATTGTCCGGCGTGACAGCTATCACATGATCCTGGCGCCGCAGCCCGGCTTGCCCGCCGAAACCAAAGTCGCGCTGACGGCCTGGACGCGCGTACAAACTTGCGCGGGCGTGGACGAAAACGCGATCCGGTCTTTTACCAACGCGTTTCGAAACAAGGGACCGGAGTTGGTGCCGTAGGGGCGGGGTCATCCCGCCCTCAACGCGCCCCCGTCATCATCGCGCGGAGGGCTAGCCCGAAGACGAAGAACGAAACCACCGCGTAGATGCCGGCTTCAGTGCGACCCGTGCGCGCGTTGGTGTAAACGTAGACGGACGGCCATGAAAGCGCGACGAGCACTCCATACAAAAAGTGCAGCAGATCGCGCGGCAGCGCGCCGGTGAGCGCCAATAGCACGCCGATCGCGCCCTGGACCAGCATCAATATCTCGCCGACGACGAGCGCGCCCCAGTAGCTGGGTGAGACGCCTTGCCCGCGCAAATAGCTCCACGTCCCCCACGCGCCCAGCGCGAACGCAAAGATCACTGCGCTCACCGCCACGCGTGCATGAATGAATTCCACCCCAATGCTCCTAATGAAAATGCGGCTGGCGTGTTTCGTCCAGCCGCATTCGACGCGATTTGAAAGGCAACCTAGGCCGCCACAACCTCTTTGAGCGCCGGCACGATTTCGACGGTCAGTTTTTGGAAATGACTGTTCGCCGGGAAACTGGCATTGTTCGCGTAAACCAGTTCGACGATCTGCGCCGCGATCCGCAGCGATTGCGTTTCCAGCGCGATGATCTTGCCTTTTTCGGCGAGAATCGCTTCGCCTTTGGCCGCGAGCTTGCTGCGCAGCCCTTGATCGTTAAAGGCGTACTCGCTCATGATGATTTGCGTGACCGTGCGGACATCGGCCTTGTCAAATAGCCAGAGATCAAAGGCCGTCACTTTGTCGGGCTTGCCTTCGCCGATCGTTTCCGAAATACCCATTCCGCACTCGCCCAAAAATTCCTGGCGCGGCGTTTCGAGACTGAACGACGTATCGTAATTGTCGTTGCCCAACCCATACGAGGCGACAAAGCGTCCCAAGCCGCCCGGAGTCGTCGTGGGCGCGGTCGGCGGCGCCGCCCGCGCGGTGGGCGGCGCGGCCGCGGTGGCCGCAGGTTGCGAACGGCGCATGGCTTGACCCGCGCGCAATTGCGGGAGCACGCGCGTCACAAAGACCAGCGCGGCCGCGGCGATCAGCGCGACGACTACAAAAATAATGATCAGCGGCAAGAGCGAAGTCAATGGGGATGCAGCGCCCCCGGCCGGAGTGGGCGTGCGCTGCGCGGTGGGGCTTGTGGGGCCGGGTGGCGGAACCGCGCCTGCGCCGCCAACGCTCACCCCCAGCGATTGCGC
Organism: Chloroflexota bacterium; assembly: GCA_016208315.1. GTDB lineage: Bacteria > Chloroflexota > Anaerolineae > UBA4142 > UBA4142 > JACQYF01. The sequence continues at coordinate 24,308 of JACQYF010000111.1, forward strand.
GAGCGCAGTAATGGAGCCGGCTTGCAGAGTGTTGCCGGCGGCAGTCCGCGATCGGATGGCCTCCGTGAAGAGACGCGACTGCTCTTCTTTGGACAACCCCGCGAGACTGCTCCGAGCAAAAGCCGTCGCGGCCGCCGGATTCGTCTGGTAGGCATCCGCCATGGAAGCGACGTCGCCAACGTTCGGCGTCCAGCTCACCGGCAGGACAACCCAGCCGATGATCAAGCCAATCACAATGCCCACAATCAAACCGATCAGAGGACCGAGCCAGATACTTCGTTGTAAGAGTTCAATGAGTTTTTGCATCACGCCTCCCAACACGGCGAGAATCGTCTGGCTTGCTGACGTGGATGGCCGCATGCGTACAACCCTATTTTATCACAAATCGCGCGCCCACACAAGCCGAAACCAACGCGTATTTGCAATCCAGAACAAAATCCCGGCTTCCCAGGTCAATGCGACCGCCCGCGCTAACGCCAGCCCGCCGATGCCGAGCGGCGCGACAAGCGCCAGACTCAACGCCAAGTTGACGACCAACGCGGAGAGCGCGGCGAACAACGGCGTCTTGGCATCGTGCTGCGCGTAGAAAATCCGCGCGCAAAGCTCCAGGGCCGATTCACCGGCAATTGCCAACGCATAGAATTGGAGCGCGAACGCGACCGCGTCCACCGCCGCCACATCGAACGCGCCGCGCTGTAGGACGATTTGGACGATGGGCCGCGCAAACAGGGCAAAGATGACAGCCGCGCCCGTCGCCAGCACGAGAATCACCCCGAGCGACCGGTAGAACAGCCCGCGCAATTGGGCCGTTTCGCCCCGCGCGGCGAGCTGCGCGAGCGTCGGAAAGACCGCCAGAGCGATCGCCGTGCCGATCAGCGATTGCGGTAGCTGCATCAGCAAATACGCGTAATTCAGCGCGGCGATACTCCCCTCGCCCATACGCGACGCGAGGTTCGTCAGGATCAAAAAGTTGACGCGGACGAGGCCCAGCGTGATTACCCGCGGCCCGAAAAGGCGCAGCAGTTCGCGCAGACCGGAATGCGCGAGGCCCAGGAGCGGAAAGTAGCGCGCGCGAAATTTGATCAGCCCCGGGATTTGGATGGCGAGATGGAGCACGCTGCCCGCGAGCACTCCATAGGCCAACCCGTAAACGCCAAAGAGGGGCGACAACCAAACCGCGCCCGCGATGATGCCGAGATTGTACAATGCCGGAGCGAGCGCGGGCAACAGGAAATGTTGGTGCGCGTGCAGGATACTGATGACGACGCCGCTGATCGAAAAAACAATCGTCGAGAGGAAAACAATCCGCATCAGGTCGGCGGTCAGAGCTTGCCGCGCGGGATCGAAACCGGGCGCGATGAGCACGGCGACGAGCGGCTGCGCGAATATCGCGCCGAGGAGCGACAAGGCGGCGACCGAGAGGAACACGTCGTTCACGACGATGCTGACGAATTTCCAGCTTTCGGCGTCGCTTTCACGCATCAAGTACGTCGAGAGCACGGGGATAAAGACCGACGCGAGCGCGCCGCCCGGAATCAGCGCGAACAGCAAATCCGGGAAATTGAACGCGGCATAGTACGCGTCCAGCGCGCCCGACGTGCCGAACGCGCGCGCGATCAACACCTCGCGCCCCAATCCCAGAATCTTGCTCAGCAGAAATCCGCCCGCGACGATCAGCGCGGACAGCGTCAGTTGGCGATAGATGCCTGTGAACAGTGAACGGTAAACAGTGAACAGTAGATGCTCCTCAATCTCTAATCTCTAGTTCCCAAGCTCCATCAACGCTTGCTGGGCCTTTTCAAACCGTGGATTCGCTTGCGCCGCGAGTTTGAAGGATTCGCGCGCCGCGTCGTTTTGGCCCAGGGCAAGCTGCGCGCGGCCCCGGTAGTACAGTGATTCTTCCAGCGCGGGCATATTCGCCAGGGTCGCATTCGCAAGCGCGATTACTTCGGCGTTTCGCCCCGTGCGAAGGTACGCTTCGTAGGGCCCAAATTGGTACCACATCATCCGCCACGGCAACTTGAGGACGCGCGCTTTATCAAACGCGCGCGCCGCGTCGGCGTACTTGCCCAACCCCACGAACGATGAACCGAGATTGAACCAGCCGATCGCATCGCTTTCGTTCGCGGCGATCTCGCGCTGCGCCGTGTCGCGCGCGTGCGCGTACATCGTCGCGTCGTCGGTCTCGTCGCCGACGATCGCTTTGACGGTCGCGGCCTGCGCGTCGGTGTAGAGCACGATGTACGTGCGATTGAAAACGCGCCAGTCCAAATCCCAGGCGCGGTAAGGCAGCTTGATATTCGGCCCCTCGTACGAGTCCTGCGCGATAAAGAAACCGTCTTCGGTCGCCGCGTAATTTCCGCCGAACTCGACGCTCAAACCCACGCCGCGGGTTGAAGCTGAACCCGTATCGTCATAGCCCGTCAACAAGCGATAGTGACCCGAGGCGTCTTTCTCGCGCGGCACAAACCAATTCTCCACCATCACTGGAATGCCGCGCGCGAGAAATTGTTTCATCTCGGCAATATCGCCATTCACGCGCACCGTCACGCGGAATCCGTACGACCGCGCGAGCGCGGCGATCTCGTCCGGCGAAACGTTCTTGTCGTCCTTGCTGCCCTTTAGAATCGGCGCGAGATCGTATTGCGTCTCGGTCCGCCCGGAATGCGACAGCAGGATCGAAAGGGTCGCGGGCCCGCAGTTGTTGAATCGCTGGTAGTCGTGCCGAAAATTGGTCAGCGCGACGCGCGGGGGTAGGGTCGGGGTGACCCCGCCCGCCGGCGCGCTGGTCGGTTTGCGCGTCGGCGTGGACGCTGGGCGTGTAGGAGTTACGCCCGCTTGGGCCGAATTCGCGGCGACGATGGGGAGGGGCGTGGGCACTTCGGCTTGAATCAACGGTGTTGGCACAAATTCCGGATGCGGCGCGCTCGGCAGCAGGGCTTGAACTTTGAGTTGCACCCACTCGACGCGCCGATCAAATTCATTCGGCAGCAACGTCGCAAAGAGGGCGCACGCAAAAATAATCGCGGCGAGCAAAAACGCCAACAGCGCCGCGATGAAAGGGAATAGTTTCATAGTTGGATAGTTCAATAGTTTGATAGATGGGTAGTTCGATAGTCGTACAGCCGGACTATCTAACTATGCAACTATGAAACTATTTAACTACCATGTCTTTCAACTCTTTCGGCGATTGGGTCAGCACATCAACGCCGTCTTCGTGGATGACGACGAGGTCTTCGATGCGGACGCCGCCCCAGCCGGGGATGTAAATGCCCGGCTCGATGGTCAGCGTCATGTTGGCCTTGTACGTGTCTTTCGAGAGCTTGCTCGCGCGGGGCGCTTCGTGGACCTGGAGACCAACGCCGTGCCCGAGTCCATGTTGGAACGCGTGATCTTTGAACTCGGATTTCTCGGCGACGGCGCGCGCGAACGCGTCCGCGCGTTTGCCTTTTACGCCGGCTTTGATCCTGCGCGCGGCAGTGGTGTGCGCTTTTAAAACGGCCGCATACACTTGCTTGAATCGGTCGTCCGCTTCGCCAAGAATGATCGTGCGCGTCATGTCCGAGTTGTAATGGTCCACGCGGCAGCCAATGTCCAGCAGCAGCGGCTCGCCGACGGCGATCGGGCGGGCGGTCGGTTCGCCGTGCGGGAACGCGCCGTTGGGTCCGGATTGGACGAGCAGAGTGAAAGCGACCTTGTCCGCGCCGTGCTCGCGCATGTAGGTTTCGATGATCCATGCGACTTGCTTTTCGGTCATGCCGGGTTTGACGCAGGCGACCAAGTGGCGGAAGGCGTCGTCGGTGATTTGAACCGCGCGCTTGATCTTGGCCAGCTCGCCTTCATCTTTGACTGCGCGCAGTTCTTCGATCAGACCGGTGGTCGGTTTCAGTTTGAATCCGGCTTTGCGCGCCGCTTTGCTCCAATCCTTGAGCGTGGCAACGGTCAGGTGCGCAGCCTCAAAGCCGACGGTCGAAACGGGGACCTGCTTGGGAAATTCGCCGAGCACTTTGACGCGGTCGTACCCGGCCTCGAACAGCGTAAAATTCGGCGCGCGCTGTTTGACCTCTTCGTAGTAGCGCGAATCGGTCGAGATCCAATGCTGGTCGCGGGAAATCACCATTGTAGCGTCGAGATATTCGCCGCCGCCGAAACCGGAAAGGTAGTATAGATTATCGGGTACTGTGATGAGCAGCGCATCAAGATTTTGTTCGGCAAGTTTCGCGCGCACATTGGCTAGACGATCGTTCATGCTGGCTCCTTGAGATAGAGTGGCCGCATTATAACCCGTTTTGGGGAGCGCGGCAACCGTAGGACAAATTGTTCCCCTCCATTTCCCCATTCGCTTCGCTCAGGGTCTAAGAATTTCGGGGATCTTCGACAATTTGTCCTACGGTTGCGGCTATGCTACAATGCCGCTTGTCATGCGTTTGAAAAAACCCCTCTCCGCGTGCTTGATCCTCGTATGGTTTGTCGTCGCCTGCACGCCGGTCCCGATTCCAACGGCTGTAGCGCCGCAAAAGGCAACACTGCCTCGTCCAGTCACCACTCCGCAATCGGTCATTGTCGCCCCGCAGTCCACTCCGACGCCGACATCTACGCCCGCCAACCCGACCACGACGCTCGCGCGAACGATAGAGGGCGAACACAAAACGACGACGCCGACGGCAACTCCGCCGCCCACGCCAACGCCGACACCCATTTCGTTTTTGCAACAGCGCATCACGAATCTGTTCGATCTCGCGCGGCTGCCCCTTTTGGAAAATTCCAGCACGACGCAGTTCACCAGCCGCAATTGGGTTGCGCTCGAACACTATTTTGACTATTTTATAGACGATGGCAATTTCGTCGGCCCGCACTATGGCTACATTGACGAGACTGGCGCGCTGCAACCCTATCGCATTGTCACGGGTTACGACGGCGCGCCCGAGTACGAAATCGTCCCCCGCGTCGAAGGTCCCGGTTCGGTCGAACGCATCTGGTTTGCGTACCAGCAACACCAAAGCATCAACAATCCCAAGGACATGTCGCACGACGACGATTGGAGCAACTGGGGCAACCTCGGCGCGATGGGCAACGTGCGCTTTTATTTTGACGACGAGCCAACGCCGCGGATTGATTTCACGGTCAAGAATCTTTTCGTCGGCAAGAATCCCTTTCCCGAGCCGCTCGCGGCTTTTTACGCCGCTGCTAATGGCGGCAACATCAACTACGTCCCGGTCCCGTTCCAACGCTCGATCCGAATCACGACGACCGGGCGGCCGCGCCTGATGCAGATTCAAATCAAACGTTTCGCCGCATCCGTCGCGTCCTTCTCGCCAAATCTTTCGAACGGCGAGCAAGCCGCGCTGGATCAAGCCGCGCAAGCGTGGCGAAGTTGCGCGCCCGCGCTGCCGCCGAAATTCGAATCGTTCGCGCTGGCGGTTCCGCACAACGATTCGGCCGAAGTAGACTTTAACGCGCCCGCGACGATTGCCGGCTTGCGCGTCCGCATCCCGCGCGTGATGGAGGATTCGGTTTGGATGCAGGTGTTTTGGGATGGCGAAAACGAGCCGAGCATGATCGCGCCGCTGCGCGCGATGTTCGGCACGGGCGAACGCCTGCTCCCTTACCGCTCGCTGCCGATGGGAATTATTTCGACTGCGGATGAGCTTGTCTTTTACAACAATTTCCCCATGCCCTTCCAGTCGGCGCGCATCGTCTTCGTCAACGGCCGCGCGGAAACTCTGCCGGTGACGTTGGAGGTCGCGCTGCGCGAGACGCTGCCCGGTACGGAGCGCTCGCGCTTGCACGCGTTTTACGGCACGCGGCGGATGGAACGGCGCGAGGACGACCGCGACAATTACATCGCGATTGACGTGCCCGGCAGCGGCAAATACCTGGGAACGATTTTCAGCGCGTGGGAGTTGGATCGCGGCGCGCTCAACGGCCCGCTCAGCCCGAATTGGCGCTTTCCGTATTTGGAATCGAATGTGGATGTTTGGGTGGATGGACGGCTGGCGCTGCCGGGGACGGGCATCGAGGACGATTTCAACGCCAGCTATTACTATGTCTTCGCCGGCTACGAAGGTTACAACACCACTTTTTGTCTCGCGGGTCTCACGCTCCTCGATTATGGGACGCCCAAGGAGCCATCCTCGCAATATCGCTTTTACTTCAACGATGCGCCCGAATTTCGCGACCGTCTGCGAGTAGAAGTGCAGCACGGCAACAAGGGCAACAATCTCTCGGTCACGTATTCTTCGACGGCGTTTTGCTATCAAGTCCGGTAGGGGCAACCCTTGTGGTTGCCCTGGGCGAGGGCAAGCCCAGGGCGGGTTGCCCCTACCGTTGTTTTCTTTCCAACCTTTCCAACCGGTGCTCTAAATCCGCCTGCCATTGTCGGCGCACGCGCAGGTCAGCGGTTGCTACAATCGCGAGCGCGTCTCGCGTCCACTGCGCGGCCGCGGCGCAATCGCGCGCGTGATGCTCGTAATACTTCGCCAGCTCGACAAAGGCATAAATCTGCCGCGTTTCCGCCGCATCGCGCCACACTTTTACCGCCGACAGCATTTCACCGCGCCGGCGATGTACGAGCGCCAATCGCTGCATGGTCTGCCGAAAAATCTCCTCCGGCACGTCATATTCCAAGCCCCGCCGATACAATTGCACTGCGTCGTCAGTTCGTCCCAAATCCTCAAACAGTTTTCCGATTGCGATCACATCCAAGCCGTGCTCGGCCGCGCACGTGAGCGGGTCGGCCAACATTTGCGTGACGTGGTTCAAGAGCGCGGCCATCGCGAGCACGTCCATCGCGTTGTGGTAGAGGACGCGCTTGAGCGGGCGCGCGTCGCCGCTGCGGAGATAATCGAAATACATTTGGGGGATGAGCCAGCCGGGGATGTCCTCGTCGGTGCGCCGCGCGCCGAGGATGTTGA
>JACQYF010000112.1:0-1209 GCA_016208315.1 Chloroflexota bacterium
CGCGGTCGTTACGCCCGCAAACGTCCCGCCCGTTCCCAGTGTCGAGACAAACGCATCCACCTTGCCACCTGTTTGCTCCCAAATCTCCTTGCCCGTCGTCAGTTCGTGCGCCCGCGCATTGCTGAGGTTATTGAATTGGTCGGCGCGAAACGCCTTGAGCTTCTGCGCCAACTGCGTGGTCACGCGGTCTACCTCGGCGAGATCTTCGCCGCTCACTTGTCCCGGACGCGCGCCGCCCACCTGCGGCACCAGTACAACCTCGGCACCCAACGCGCGCATCATCCGCGCTCGTTCGCGCGAATTACCTTCCGACATCACCGCGATAAAGCGATAGCCCTTGACCGCGCAGACGAGGGCGAGTCCCGTGCCCGTGTTGCCGCTTGTCAGCTCGACGACGCGCCCACCCGGCTTGAGCAGCCCGCCTCGTTCCGCATCTTCGATGATCTGCAATGCGATGCGGTCTTTGATGCTGAACCCCGGATTGAAGAACTCGATCTTGGCGAGCACACGCCCGTTCTGACCCTGGCTCAAACGGTCGAGCGCGACGCGCGGGGTATTGCCGATGGTGTCCAAGATACTCGCGGCAAGACATTGCTTTGTGTGTCGCATGACCATCCCCTTTCACCAACGCGCTCGATGTTCTTCGGCAAAGCCGACGAGTCCGTTTAGTTCAAGCGTTTCGCCGTTATCGGTCATGACATGACCAGAATAGCGTCCGAACATTTGATGCACCTCGCTCGTGATGACGACGAGGTCGGTGCGCGCGAGGCGCTCTTTGAACGGCGTGAAATCCAAATCGAGCCGCCCTTCGGAATCGGTGAATTTCCACGGCTGCATGTAATTGCGCGGACCGTACCCGAACTTGACCTGCTCCAATTTGTGAATGCGCCCATCGAGAATGAAACAATTCTCGGTCGCGGCAGAGGTATCGCCAAAACCGCAACCGAGATTCAGACCGGCGGTGCGACCATCGGGCAAGAAACCCGACGCGCTGGCCCAATTCCAATAGCTCGAATACTTCCACACTCCGCGCCCCCAATCGAGTGAGCCAAGAGAATCGTTTGGGCGCAGTTCCTCGCGCGTATCGCCATACTGGATGAATCCTTCGGCGGGCAGGCAATTGATCTTGCGATTGTAATAGAACCGCTTTTGCCCGATCGGAATCACGATGTTCATGGATTCGTACTCCGGTGGGCAACGCAAAACGAT
>JACQYF010000112.1:1225-6597 GCA_016208315.1 Chloroflexota bacterium
GACGATTTCCGCGTGAATGCCCTTGCCGCTGTCGAACGCTTTCCAGTCCACCACCAGCGCGCGGCAGTCGGGTTTTGTGCTAAACGAGAGCCGCGCGCGGGTATCCTCAAAATGCGTGTCGCCTTCCGTACTATTTCGCGGTAAGGTTATACCCTGGCTCAATGGAATCGACAGAGTTTCTTCCCGCAATTGATTCGTTGTGAAATCGAGTGTGTAGACGAAAATGTTTCCGGCATAGCCGAGGTCGGCGATGGTCGCGGAGAAAAAACGGCGCGGGGTGAAAACGGCGTAGTAATCCCAGCGTTTGAGACGGAGAAACTGCAAGACCTGGAACGGCGGCGAATAGAAACTCGCGCGTTCCAGGTTACAGTCCAGCCGCGGAACACGTGACCAGCCAACTTGCGTGAGTGAGCCGCACTCGTTGAGGAGCGGACCGGCTTGGGTGATTTCTCTTTGCATCTAACCTCCTGGATGGTTACGCCCTCACGAAGTCGCGAATGGCGCCAAAATACTGGCGCATCCCGACGACCATCAGGTCGTTGTGTCCGGCATTTGGAATGCGCACCAAGCGATTCTCTGTCGCGCCCGAGTGCTTGTACAGTTCTTCGGCTTCGGAGATCGGAATTAGGAAATCCTCTTCGCCGTGAATGATCAGCGTGCGCGCCGCAATGCGGTTGATCTTCGCCAGATTACCCGCGCCATCGCGTTCTTCGCTCGCGCCGGATATGCGGAGACCTAAACGCGCAAGCAGCTGAAACGTGTTGGCGAAACCGCTTACGATGATCAATCCCGCGATTCCATCGGGAACACGCGAAGCAACCTCCAGCGCGGCTGCGCTCCCGAGCGAGCGTCCCATGAGATACCGTCGCGCCGGGGCGAGGTCGTTCGAGTCGCAAATGCGTCCGAGCGCGTTGTAGCTTGCCATTGCGTCAGCAATCAGATTCGTCGCGGTGGGAGTCCCATCGCTCGTACCATAGCCGCGATAGTCCATGACCAGCAGCGTGATCCCCATCTCGGTGTAGAGTGGAGCGAGGTCGTCGTAATCCGCCGCGATCTCGCCGTTGCCGTGAAAGTACAGGATGATGGGCGACTCGCGCCGCGCGCGATATAGTCGTCCGCCGACGCTGACCCCTGGCTCGACGGGCACAGAGATGAGTTCTACTCCCGCCATCGCTCGGCTGGAACTTTCACGGCGCGGGTGAAACAATACCGCGAGCACTTCCGGTCGGTCGAGAAGATGTTGTGGCATGCCTTCGCTCCTTATCCTTGCGATCACTTGCAGAGCCGAATCAAAACGCGTTCGTTGGCGACGCGCACCAAGTCATCGCGCCTCACCTGACCATCCGCGCCAAGTTGAATCTTGAAATACTTGGCATAGTGCGGATAGCGGTGAAAATAGGCGGCGAGTCCCGCGAGCACTTGCTCCGACTGTTCGAGAACTTCGCCGCGCACTGCTATCTGTTTGCCACCCACGCGCAATTCGGCGTCCGCGCTACCACGAAGATTGCGCCACCACGTCCGGTTCCGCAGACTCACGATGGTGAACGTGTCGCCCTCGCGAGAGACATTGATGGGCGTGGAATACGCCTGGCCTGTTTTGCGCCCATGCACCGTGATGACGGCAAAGCTGTCGCCCAAGAGCGGGTGCAAAGGCGAGTTGACCAGCGTGCGAATGAACCAGTTGGACAGGACGGCTGGCATGTTGACCTCGTTTAGATGATCTCGCTATCCGTTTTTCGTCGCCGTCGCTTGCAGGGTGGCGATGCGTTCGCGCCACACGTCCGGGAGTGGCGTTTTCCTGTTCTCGCATTCGCATCCATTTCGCCCCACGCCACGGGAATCTCGACGACCACAGGGTCGTGGGCAAGCGAGTCGTTCAATGCTCCTCCTCAAGACCGTACCCACTCTCGATCAATTCTTTCAATTGTCGCCCGAGGCGCGCGGCGGGTGCGCCGTCCACGATATCGTGATCCACACTAAGGGTCACGCAAAGGTATTCTCGAACAACAATCGTCCCATTCACCACGCCTGGTTTTTGCGTCAGGCCACCAACCGTCAGGCCCAACGTATGCCAGGGCATGAAACCGATGCCCCACCCACTGCCGGCGCCGAACATGCCCACCGAAGTGACGGTCGTCGTGCCGCTGAATTGCTTGAGCCAATGCGGGTTGACGCGCAGCGCCGTATAAAACAGATCGCGGACAAATGCGGGTGCCCGCGCACCCCATTCCATCAGCGGGCCGGTCTGCGAGCTTTGGGACGGATCGGATTGCACGCCACGGATTTCGTCGTTGATCTGGCGAAAGGTTTTCCGACTGGCTCCCCGCAGGATATGGGGCAGGGCCACGCCGCCGATCTGGGTTTCGATGAGGATTACGACATCTACATCGTCGAAGATCACGAGCTGATTGCGCCAATTGCGATAGGCTTGGACCGATTTGTTCCCTTCGATGGCATGCGCCCAGCACGCGACGAGGAAGCCAGTGAACGAGAGCGACGCGCCGGTCCGCGCCTTGTGGGCGCGGAAGTATGCGCGTGCAGTGGTCACATCCAGTTCCATCAAGCCGTGGATCAGGTGGCGCCGCGACCCAAGTCGCCCTGCATCCACGACCGGGTTGCGAGTTGCGGGGAACGGCTCGACTGTGCAGTTTTGGTTCAACGTCGCCGGCAAGGGATTCGCCTTCTGCATGAGCTTCACTCCATTTTTCCCGGCTCCTCTTTGTCGGTCTGGAGAGATTATATGCCCGCCGCACGATTTACGCAAAGCACTTGATTGAGGCGCACAGGGCTTGACCCGTGAAATCCCCACCCAGTATAATGACGCCCCTCGGTTGAGGAAGATTTGCGGAAGGAGCACGGCGATGCAACGAACTCTGGAAAAGAAGGTCGCGGTCGTCGCGGGCGCGACGCGTGGGGCGGGACGCGGCATCGCGGTCGAGTTGGGTGCGGCCGGCGCGACCGTGTACTGCACCGGGCGCAGTGTGCGAGGCAAAACGACCGGACGGCCCGAAACGATTGACGAAACCGCCGAGTTGGTGACGCGTGCTGGCGGTCAGGGCATTGCCATTCCGGTGGATCACACGCAGCCGGAGCAAGTGGCCGCAGTGTTCCAGCGGATTGCGTCGGAACAAGATGCGCAACTCGACATCGTGGTGAACGACATCTGGGGCGGAGATGAGTTAGCCGAGTGGGGCGTGCCGTTTTGGGAACACTCGCTCGCCAACGGGCTGACGATGCTCGAGCGCGCGATCAACACGCACATTATCACCAGTCACTATGCCGCGCCCTTGCTCGTCGGGCGCAAACAAGGCGTCATCTTTGAGATCACCGATGGCAAGACCTACGAGTATCGCGGCGCCTTTTTCTACGACCTGGTTAAAGTCACCGTGATGCGGATGGCGCTGACCATGGCTAAAGACCTCGAACCCTACCGGGTTGCCGCGATTGCGGTAACGCCCGGTTTTCTGCGCTCGGAAGCGATGCTGGATCATTTCGGTGTGACCGAAGAGAATTGGCGCGCGGGCGCGAAACAGGACCGCTTTTTCGCGTTCTCGGAGACGCCGCACTACATCGGACGCGCCATCGTCGCGCTCGCGTCCGATCCGAACATTATGGACAAGACCGGACAGACGCTCGCGACCTGGGATCTCGCGGAAGAATACGGCATTACCGATCTCGACGGCACGCGACCACATTGGCAGCGCAACTATGAGGCCGAGATAGCGAAAAGCGGGAGATAGCGACCGGACAATGAATCAGGAGAAACGACCATGTGGTTGGAGCACCAGGGGAAACGGCCCCGCATTCACGCATTCGCTTATATCGCGCCGACTGCGACGATTTGCGGCGATGTGACCATCGGCGAGAACAGCCGCGTGCTTTTCGGCGCGGTGATCGTGGCCGGATGGTGCCCTAAAGCGGTATCGTGGGCCCACGCGGCACGATCGTTCCGCTGCCCGCTCGACCGAGGATTTGACCATCCCGGAAGACCACTTGGCCGCGGCGCGTATCGTAATGGTTGGGAAGCCGGTCACCCGCCAACCATCGAATGCCGAGTAATCCGAGTTTGAGTACAGATTGGAGCGGTCAATTACTCGCGTCAGGTCTGGATCGAAGAGCGTGAGGTCGGCGTCGCTGCCGACGGCAATCGTGCCCTTGCGCGGATACAAGCCGAACAACTTGGCAGCATTCGTACTAGTCACCTGGACAAATCGCGCCAACGAAATCCGACCTGACCGCACGCCTTCAGAATAAAGCATGGGCAGCATGGTCTGCAAGTCCGGCACCCCCGGTCGCACATTGCCGATGCTGTGCGCCGGATCCAGTTTCGCGGCGAGCGACCACGGCGCGTGATCGGTGCAGACGGTGTGGATCACGCCCTCGCGAAGGCCAGCCCACAAAGCGTCTACATCGTGTTGCTCACGAAGAGGCGGCTGCCCAACATACTTGCCGCCGTCTTCATCATGGAAACGCGCTTGCGTCAGGAACAAATAGAGCGGGCGGGTTTCGACATAGATGGGGATATTGCGGGACTGGGCTTGTACGCAATCATCCAGCGCGCGGGCTGACGACAAGTGTACGATGTAGATTGGCGCCCCCGTCGCCTCAGCGATAGCGATGGCGCGCTGTGTCGCCATGACTTCGGAGATGACGGGGCGACTCTCCGCATAGTAACGCAGCGAGGACTTGCCCTCGGCCACGAGACGCGCCGTCGCACTCTCAATCAGGGCGCGATCCTCGCAATGCATCAACGTTAGCAGGCCGTTCTCTCCCGCCCGCCGAATGGCTTCTCGGTAATTTGCCTCTTGAGAATCGAAGCGAGGCGAAACGGTGAAAACTTTGATGCTGTTACAGCCCAACCCGAGTAATCTGGGGATTTCGTCGAGGACCCGTGGCGTTACGTCGTCGAGGACGGGATGCAGGAAAAGATCGGCAATGGTCTGTTCGCGAGCAATCTTCGTTTCGCGCTGCAACTGGGCAAACAACGACTCTCCGGAACCAGGAAAGGTCATGTTCCCAAGTGTCGTGATGCCGCCCGCCAGCGCAGCCGCCGAGCCGCTGGTAAAATCGTCAACCCACCGGGGTTCGGTGTTGGCATCTTCCGGCGGCAGCGAAAGATGCACGTGGGCGTCTATTCCACCCGGCAAAACCAATTTCCCGCGAGCGTCAATTTCAGACTGTCCATCCATCGTGCCGCCGATCTGGACAATTTTACCGTCGGCAATGCCAATGTCCGCGCAGCCCGCCGAGCCGGCCGCCGTGACGATTTCTCCGTGCCGAATGACCAGGTCTACGTCCGGCATTGTTCATGTCCTTCCGTCGCGCATCATGGTCGCATTATATGCTCGCCGCGCGATTCACGCAACAAGCCC
>JACQYF010000118.1 GCA_016208315.1 Chloroflexota bacterium
CCCGTCGTGAATGGGGTTACGATTCGCGCCGCAATCCGGCCAAGCGGGTTACGACCAGATTACGAAAAACGTAACCCCAGCCGTCATCGTGTCCTACCCTCGGAAGCGGATACTGAAAGGCGGCGGCGGTCGCAGAAAGCCGCCGCCGCGAGGAGTAGCAGCCAACTCGATCCGAACGCGGATACTGAAAGATCGGCAAGATCTTCGTCGCCTTTTGCCGGCCCGAGTAGCAGCCAACTCGATCCGAACACGGATACTGAAAGATCAGCACGCTGGCGACAAAGACGCGCTCGACGCGGTAGCAGCCAACTCGATCCGAACGCGGATACTGAAAGTCAACTCGACATTCACCGAAAGATACTTGGGCAGTTGTAGCAGCCAACTCGATCCGAACGCGGATACTGAAACTATCAGCCAGGGTGTGCGTCAGAGTTTTGCGAGCGCACCTGAACCCCGAATGGATTGATCCTGTTGGCGAACCCACATGCGGTAGGGGCAATCCCTCGTGGTTGCCCCGGACGGGCAGGCACAAGGCACTGCCCCTACCGCAATCCCTTGTGGTTGCCCCGGACGGGCAGGCACAAGGCACTGCCCCTACGAGTTCGCCAACAGACTCGATGGAATTCGGGGCCTCACCTATGTGAAAATCCGATGGAATCGGATTGGGCCGATCGCTCCAACTCGGTTTACCGAGTTTCGACCTACGTGAGGCGGGCGTTTGTTCCAAAGGGGCGCTTTAGGGTAACGCCCGGTGGTCTGCACGACAATCTGACGCACTGTTTGATCGCCTTCGGCGTCGGCTTGGTACTCCTCCCGGTTGGTTGGATCGGCGCGATCCCCTTCTGGGCCGCCATCATCGCGATCGTGTTCAATTGGGGCCACGAATATCGCATCGTCGTCGAACCCGACGATTCCCCCTTACGGTGGGTCAGGTACGATCCCCCAAGGCACTAGCGCGAGGTCGCCTACGCCGTCGTGGGCCTGGTATTAGCCGCCATCTTCGAATTCATCCACTGGTCTATCCACCACCTGTAACACGCCCGAGGCCCGCGCCCCATCGCGCCGGTTGCTCCGCTCTTGTCCGTTGTCATCTCCTCGCAGTTAACTCGCCCGCGCTGCCGATACCGCCCGTGCGTTCCGTTTATCCGCTTCGCCGAAGGCAATCCGTTCCCGGCAATCCGTTCCCCGATCCGTTCCCCGATCCGTCCCCCCTCCGCTTTCCTCAGCATCCTCTCAGTCTTCTCTCAACATCTTTTCAATCGTTTCTTGGCCTCGCCTAATGCCGCTGTGCGATGATGCCTTTCGGGCAACGCCGCCGATGTACCGATGCTCGCCGTAGCGTCGTTGCCCCGCCAATTGTTCCTTATGTCCAACCTGAGCCACACCATCCGCAAGTTCGACCGCTTTGAACTCAAATACCTGGTGCCGATGAAAACCGCCGCGCAGTTCAAGGAATCGCTCGGCGCGTACCTCGTGCCGGACGATCACGGCGACTCACGCGGCTGCTATTACCTCTCCAGTCTCTATTACGACGGGCCGGATCTGCGCTTTTACTGGGAGAAGGTGGACGGCATCAATGTCCGGCGCAAGCTTCGCATCCGCCACTATGACGCGTGCGAGCCGCTGACGGACAACAGTCTGGTCGTTGTCGAGATCAAGCAGCGCGTCAATCGGGTCACGCAGAAACGGCGGGCGGTGATGCCCTACTGCGATGCCTTGCGCATGTGCGACGAGCGCCTGGTCCCGGAGCATGACCCCCAAGATGCCGCGGTAATTGACGAGATCACGTGCATGTTGTGGCAATACAACTTGCGTCCGGCGAGCATCGTGAGGTACGCGCGCCAGGCCCTGGTCGGCACCGAATACGATGTCGGCTTGCGCGTGACTTTTGACAACGACCTCAGTTACCAGGTCGGCCACCTGGAGTTGCACGAAGACCGCACCGGGTTGCCGCTGTTTCCGCCCGGCTGGACCGTCGTCGAGATCAAGGTCAACGAGCGCATGCCTTACTGGCTCACCGACTTGGTCGCGATGCACAACCTGAGCTTGGTGCGGGTCAGCAAGTACTGCCAAAGCATCGCGCTGGCGCGCGACCTGGCGGCGCCGGGCTGGCGCTTTCCGCTGGGTTGAGCGCGGACAAATCTTTAACCAAGAAGGTTTCTAGATGAATCCACCCATTCAAGATTTGACCGGCGTGTTCTCGGTCGCCGACGTCGTCCTGGTTTTGTTGTTGAGCTTTGGATTGTGCTCGGCCATTGGTTGGGTGTACCAAATCACCCATCGCGGCGCGTCATACACCCAGAGTTTCGTGCACACGCTGGTGTTGATCGGGATGGTCGTGGCGGTCGTCATGCTGGTGATTGGCTCCGACATTGCCCGGGCCTTTGCCCTGGTCGGTTCGCTCTCCATCGTCCGTTTCCGTAATGCGGTCAAGGAA
Source organism: Chloroflexota bacterium (assembly GCA_016208315.1). Lineage (GTDB taxonomy): Bacteria > Chloroflexota > Anaerolineae > UBA4142 > UBA4142 > JACQYF01. Next base: position 2,438 of record JACQYF010000118.1, read on the forward strand.
ACCCGGGACGTGGGCTTTATCTTTCTCACCATCGCCGTCGGAATGGCGATCGGTACCAAGTTCTACTTGCTGGCCATGATCACCACCGTGTTCATCTCGCTGATCGTTCTGATCATGACTCGCTTTAACTGGTATGCCCGCCGCGTGGTCAGCCAGATCCTCAAGGTCCAAGTGACCAATAATGTCGAGTACAGCACGCTGTTCGATGGCCTGTTCCTCAAGTACACCAGCCACTCGGAACTGATCAGCGTGGATTCGGTTCACAATGGGATGCTGACCGAACTGATCTACAGCGTGGGACTGAAAAAGCAAGGTAAGGTGGCCGAATTCCTTTCCGAAATCAAGAAACTCAACGGCCAAAACCGGGTGACGTTGATCGCGGGTTATAACAGCACCGACCTGTAGTAGTGGAAGAGAGACGAATGGATCTGAGAATCAAAAGGCATTTTCACCTGATCGTGCTGCTGGCGCTCGTCGCGGGCCTGTTGGTCTTGGGACTGGGCGATCAGCGCATCGTCGCCTACACCGTCGCGGGCGGCGAGCAAGTACAGCAAAGCGTCCAACTGGCCCAGGCCGAGATGAGCGGATTGCTGGTTGCTGTGGGCATTCGATAGCAGATCAAGAGCGATCCGCGAATCTCGCGAATCTCGCGAATCAGAAATAGAAAATTAGCGTTGATTCGCGAGATTCGCGGACAATTCCGAAGGAGACGAAAGTGGGAAAACAAAAAACCGGGTGGCGATGGGTGAGCATGATGTTGCTCTTTATGCTGGTCGGATGTGGAGCGAGTGTCGAACCGCAGCCCGCCGCGACCAAGCCGGCTGCGACTAGCGTCGCGCCTCAAGTGGCGGCGACCCGGCCCGCGGCAACTCCGACCGCGGCAGCCATCGCCACGCTGGCGGCTGAAAAGAGCAAAGATCATGACGAGCCGAGCGATTACGTTTGGAACGCATCCCAGGTCGTCCAAATCGCCTTGCAGGGGAATACGATTGCGGCAAGCGGCGCGGGCGTCAAGGTTAACGGCGCGATCGCGACAATCGTCGCTCCAGGCACATACAGCATTAGCGGCGCGCTGAACGACGGGCAGATTATCGTCAATACGACCGGGAAAGGCGTGGTGCGACTTGTGTTGAACGGCGCCGATATTCACAGCTCGACCGGCTCGCCGATCTATGTGATGAGCGCGGACAAGACGGTGCTCGTCCTGGCCGATAATACGCGGAATTCCGTATCGGACGCGAAATCCTACGTGCTCGCCGCCAACGAGACCGAACCCAACGCCGCGATTTTCAGCAAGGGCGACCTGACGATCTTTGGCAACGGTTCGCTGTCGGTGGCCGGCAATTTCAACGATGGGATTGCCAGCAAAGATGGGCTGATTATTACTAGTGGAACGATCACCGTGAATGCAGTGGACGATGGGATTCGCGGCAAGGATTATTTGATCGTCAAAGGCGGGAACGTTACGGTGACGGCCCAAGGCGACGGGTTGAAAGCCGATAATGCGCAAGACCCTACCCGCGGCTACATTTCCATCGCGGACGGGGTGCTCAAGGTCACTTCGGGCCGGGATGCGATTCAGGCCCAAAGCGATGTGATGATCGCCAAGGGGAAATTCGTTCTCACCGCGGGCGGCGGCAGCAATGGCCGGATTGACGCCAACACGTCGGCGAAGGGAATCAAGGGGGTTACGACGGTAACGATCGGCGGCGGCACGTTTACGATTGATTCTGCCGACGATGCCGTTCATTCGAA
>JACQYF010000135.1 GCA_016208315.1 Chloroflexota bacterium
ACTGTTGGCGTCGCGGTTGGCGCGGTTCACCCCGTCAAAGCGATCCTGAGTTGCGTCATCTTGCGCGAACGCTTGAATCACCCGCGTCCCCGAGATGTTTTCGGCGAGATCGCCGACCACCGCGGCGATCCGCGCGCGCGTATCGCGAAACGCGACTTGGGCGTGGCGCGCGAATATCCACGTCGCCAACACCATCAAGGGCAGAACGCTGAAAGTGTAAAGCGCGAGGGATGTGCTCATCGAGAGCATCACGGCGACGATACCGACGAGCACGACCAGATCGCCCAAGAGCGTAATCAGGCCCTGGGACAGCAGATCGTTGATCACCGCGACATCGCCGATGACGCGCGAAATGGTCACGCCGACAATGTGCGTGTCGTGATAGCCGAGCGAGAGTTTTTGTAGGTGGCGGAAGAGTTGCGCGCGGAGCGATTGCAGAACCTGCTGTCCCACCCACGAGAGCAGATATTGCTGACCCGCGCCGGCCAAAAAGATGCCGACAAACGTGCCCGCGAGCGCCAGCGCGACAGAGGTCAACCCCGTCACGTCGCCCTGCGCGATGTGTTGGTCAATCGCAATTTTGATGATATACGGCGCGGCAAGCGTCAGCGCGGACGAGATCAGCATGAGCAGAATCGCCGCGACCATACGCTGCCAGTGCGGTCGCAAATAGCCCAGCAAACGCGCGATAATGCGGCGGTCGAGCGCGTGGGTTTCCGCGTCCTCGCCGAACTGTTGAATTGCCCCGCGCGGGCCCATGCCCGCGCTCGACGCGCCGATAGAGAGACTCATGTTAGTTGTTGGTGGTAAATTTCCGCGTACAGTCCGGACGTGCGCAGCAGTTCATCGTGCGTGCCGCGCGCCGCGATGCGCCCTTTGTCGAGAACCAGAATCAAATCGGCCGCGCGAAGCGTGCTGAGCCGCTGCGCGATGACGAACGACGTGCGCCCGCGCATCAGGCGCTCCAACGCGAGCTGGATCAACCGCTCGGTCTCGGCGTCTACGCTCGACGTGGCATCGTCGAGAATCAAAATGCGCGGATCCTTGAGGAGCGCACGCGCGATCGCGACGCGCTGCCGCTGCCCGCCGGAGAGCGTAATGCCGCGTTCGCCGACGAGCGTCCCGTAGCCGTTCGGCGTTTCCATGATGAATTCGTGCGCCTGCGCGGCGCGCGCCACGGCGATGATCTGCTCGTCGTTCGCCTCGGGACGCCCGAAGGCAATGTTCTCGCGAATCGTCGCGGCGAAGAGCATCGTCTCTTGCAGGACGATGCCGATCTGATCGCGCAGCGAGTTCAGCGTCACGCGGCGCAGGTCGTGCCCGTCAATCGTGATGCATCCGTCGGTCGGATCATAAAACCGCGGGATCAGGTTGATGATCGTAGATTTGCCCGAACCGGTCGCGCCCAGCAGCGCGATCACCTGGCCCGGCTGCGCCTCGAAAGAAATATCGGAGAGAATTTGATGGCGGCGAAAGTAGGCGAAGGAAACGCGCGCAAAGCGCACCGCGCCGCGCGGCAAGGGCAGGGGATCGCCGTCCGGCGCATCGCGCACTTGGGATTCCGCATCGAGAATTTCAAAGATGCGTTCGCCGGCCGCCGCGGCGAGCGTGAGCGCGGGAATGATTTGACCGAGCCGCCGGACGGGTTGGATGAGCTGCGCGAGATACGTCGAGAAAGCAACGAGTTCGCCGAGCGTCAGTTGATTTCGAATCACGAGCTGCCCGCCGTACCAAATAATCAGAACCGTGCTGAGGTTCGCGATGAGGTCAATAAGCGGCACGTTGAGCGCTTGCAGCCGCGCCGACCGGACCGATAGATCGAACCAGCGGTCGTTCTCGCGATCAAAGCGCGCGATTTCGGCGTCCTCCTGCGCGAACGCCTTGACGATGCGCGCGCCGCGCAGATTCTGTTCGAGGCGCGTCGTCAGCACGGCGAGTTGTTGCTGGATCGCGAGCGCGAGCGGGCGAAGATGCCGCGCAAAGTTGAACGTGCGGTACGCCAGCAAGGGCATGGTGCAGAGGGCCAAGAGCGCCAGCGACGGATTCGTGGCGAACAAGACGAGCGCGGTGCCGATCAACAACACCGCGCCGTCCACGAGTCGCAGAAAGGCGCGGCCCGTCACAAAGCGGATGCGCTCGACATCCTGGACCGCGCGCGAGAGAATCTGGCCGGTTTCGGCGCGGTCGTGGTAGGAAAAGGAGAGCGCGGCGAGCTTGCGGTGCATCGCGTTCCGCAGATCGTACGCGACGCCTTGCGACGCAGTCTCGGTCCAGCGGCCCTGGAAAAACGCCAGCGCGCCTTTGGCGAGTGTCAAGGCCAAGAGCGCAACCACCGACCCGAAGAGCAGTTGCGTATCTTGGCCGCCAATGCCTGCATCAATGATCCAGCGAATGAATTGGGGAATTGCCAGCGCCAGAGCATTGATGCCGAGCAGCGCGAGATAAGCGCCCGCCGTGAGGCGGCGATACGCACGCAGATAGCCAAAGCAGCGGAGCAGAATTCGCCCCCCGCCGGGTTGGTGGAGCGGGACCGGCGCCGGGACGTTAGTCTTGTTCTTCGACGAAGTCATCCTGTGCGCATTATACGAGCGTTTGGGGTCGTGTCAATCTATCGGCTGCGGTTGACGCCGCGCCCGTTCGGTTATAAAATCCACGCGATCATGGAGGATACCGAAAGACAATGACGGACGATAACGCCAAGCAAGATTCATCTCGAGACGACGGGCCGGGGTCGGACGAGCGCAGCCGGCGCGACGCTCAGAATCCGCTCAATCCCGATTTGATCGTCAACGAAGTCAGACGCGGATCGCGGCCGGGCGATGTCTACGTGCGGCACGGACAACATTATAGCAACGTTTTTCGACGGGTGGGGCCGGGCCACTTTGTCGCCATGCCCGAGTCCAATCGCACCGAAAACCCGATCGAAAGAGGATACCGCGCCGTCAAGCGCGTCTTGATCGGTCGCCCGCTCGAAACCGCGGCCGAGATCCACGAACGGCTGAACAAGGTCAAGGCATTGGCCGTGTTCGGATCGGACCCGATTTCGTCATGTGCGTACGCGACCGAAGAGGCAATGCTGGTGCTGATCGTCGCGGGCAGCGGCGCGCTCGGGATTTCTTTTTATCTCGCCGTGGCCGTCTCGATTCTGCTTTCTGTGGTTGCCTTCTCGTATCGTCAAACAGTGTACGCGTACCCGCAGGGCGGCGGTTCGTATAACGTCAGTCGGCAGAATCTCGGGCAAATCCCGGGCTTGGTCGCCGCAGCGGCCTTGTTGATTGACTATGTGTTGACCGTCGCGGTTTCCATCGTCGCGGGCTCCGAAGCGGTCAGCTCGGCCTTGATCGCGTCCGGCTACGAGCACCAGATCGAAGCGCTTAACGCGAGTCTGCCGTTTCCCTTGAACGTCAATGTGCTGTTGAGCGTGACGTTTATTTCGATCATGGTCTTGGGCAATTTGCGCGGCATTCGCGAGTCGGGCGGGCTTTTTGCTTTCCCGACCTATTTGTTTATTGTGAGTCTGATCCTTACTCTCGTTGCTGGTTTGTTCAGATCGTTCACGGGAACGCTGCAAGCGGCGACGCCGCCGCCCGTCGTGACCGCGGCCGAACCGCTCACGCTCTGGCTGATCCTGCGCGCCTTTTCGGCCGGTTCAGTTGCAATGAGCGGCACCGAGGCGATTTCGGACGGTGTGCCCGCGTTTGAAAAGCCGGAATCGAAAAATGCGGCGACGACGCTGACCATCATGGCCGTCCTGCTGACGACTTTCTTTCTCGGCGTCTCGTACCTGGCGACGCACATGGGACTGGCGCCCGGCGAGGAGACGATCATTTCGCAGGTGGCTCGCTCGGTATGGGGCACGAATATTTTCTATTACATTTTCCAATTCGCGACGATGGGCATCCTCATCATCGCGGGGAATACGGCCTTTGCCGACTTTCCGCGGCTCTCCTCGATTTTGGCCCGCGACAATTACATGCCGCACCAATTCTTGTACCGCGGCGACCGCTTGGCTTTTTCGACCGGCATCATCGCGCTCGGAGGCATCGCGGCGCTGCTCGTCATCATTTTTGGCGGCGATGTGACGAGTCTCATCCACCTGTACGCGGTCGGCGTGTTCCTGGCATTCACCCTGTCGAATTCGGGAATGGTCATGCGCTGGTGGAGAAATCGCGGCCCCAATTGGCAGACGAGCATCGTGATCAACGCGGTCGGCGCCGTCTTGACCGCCGTGATCTTGGTGATCGTTTCCATCACCAAGTTTGCATTAGGCGCATGGATCGTTATCGCGCTGATCCCGCTCATCGTCGGGTTCTTTCTGTTTGTCCACCATCACTATTCGCGGGTAGCCCAGCAACTGGGAATTCTGCCGGGCCAACTTCCGCCGGCGACGATTGACCAAATCGTCCTCGTCCCAATAGACGATGTGAATTATGCCTCGCTGCGCGCGATCGCGTTCGCGCGGACTATAGCGCGCAATGTCGTCGTTCTGCACATCTCGACCAATCCCGAGCGGGCGGAAAAGGTCAAGCAAAAACTGACGATGTACGCCCCGGACATGAAGCTGGTCGTGGTCGAATCGCCGCTGCGCGCCTTTACGCGCCCGTTGCTGTCATACGTTGCGGCGCTGCACAGCCAGCGTCCGGATGCCTTTGTCACGATCGTGCTGCCCGAATTCATCACGGCGCACTGGTGGGAAAGGTTTTTGCACAATCGAACCGCCGCCCAATTGCGTAACGCGTTCGAAACCCACCCCAACGTCGCAGTCGTCCTCGTCCCTTACTTGCTGGAAAGCTAGGTCGGAATATCTTATCCGCGACTCGGCGCGAACGTCCCTGTCATTGCGAGGAGCGGTTTGTGCGACGAAGCAATCTTCTCCATTGCCCCAAGTCCCGATACGAAGAGGAAGATTGCGCGGACGCGGTTCGTCCGACGCAAAAAACGTTCGCAATGACACTAGCGAAGATTCGCGCAGATTCGCGGACAAAACGCTTTACGCGATCCGCGCCAGCGCCTGGTGTAGATCCGCGATAATGTCGTTCACATCCTCGATGCCGGCGGACAGGCGTACCAATCCCTCGCCGATCCCGACACGCGCGCGTTCTTCTGCCGTGAGTGCGCGGTGCGACGTTGTGGCCGGATGCAGCATCAACGTGTAGACATCTCCGAGCGTCGTCGCGGGCAAGCACAATTGCAGCGCTTCCATAAAGCGAAACACCTCCGCGCGGCCCGCGTTGGCGATTTCGAACGAGAGCATGCCCCCGAACCCGCGCTCGCCAAACAAGCGCTGCGCGAGATCGTGCTGCCGGTGCGACGTCAATCCCGGATAGTTGACGCGCGCGATTTTCGGATGCGCGGCCAGCCATTCGGAAATGCGCGCCGCGTTCACGCATTGTTGCCGCACGCGCAGCGACAGCGTTTTGCAGCCGCGCATCGCCAGCCACGCCTCGAACGGCCCCAACACGCCCCCAACCAGCTTGTTCAGCTCGTACAGCTTTTTCCGATTCTCGGCTGACGTGACGACGACGCCCGCCATCACATCCCCGTGCCCGCCGATGTACTTGGTCGCGCTGTGAATGACAAAATCCGCGCCGAGCGTCAGTGGATTGCAGAGATAAGGTGACGCGAACGTATTGTCTATCAGCAACTGCGCCCCGTGGCGATGCGCCAATTCGGCGAGCGCGGCAATGTCGGCCACTTTGAGCAGGGCGTTGGAAATCGTTTCGGCCAACAGCGCGACGGGACGCGTCTCGGCCAAAAGCGTTTCGAGCAAAGGCAAATCGCTAACGTCTACAAGCCGGACCTGCGCGCCCAGTTCGGTCAATAGTCGTTGCGTTAGCGTCACCGTCGCGCCGTAGGCGTCCAACGCGGCGACGACGCGGGTTCCCGCGCGCGCGCCCGCGGCCAAGAGCGCCGCGTGAATCGCCGCCATGCCGGACGCGAACGCGTGCGCCGACCCGCCGCGCTCCAACTCGGCCATCGCCCC
>JACQYF010000038.1 GCA_016208315.1 Chloroflexota bacterium
TGGTGACGGGCGTGGAGATGTTCCGCAAGCTGCTGGATAGCGGGCAGGCGGGGGACAACATCGGGTGTCTCTTGCGCGGGATCGAGCGGGAGGATGTGGAGCGGGGGCAGGTGTTGGCCGCGCCGGGTTCGATCAAGCCGTTGACGCAGTTTGAGGGGGAAGTGTACATTTTGAAGAAGGAAGAAGGGGGGCGGCACACGCCGTTCTTAAACGGGTATCGGCCGCAGTTCTATATTCGGACGTTGGACGTGACGGGGGATGTGGCGTTGCCGGAAGGTGTGGAGATGGTGATGCCTGGGGATCGGGTGACGGTGAAGGTGAAGCTGATCACGCCGGTGGCGTTGGAGAAGGGGTCGCGGTTTGCGATCCGGGAAGGCGGGCACACCGTGGGTGCGGGCGTGATTACGAACGTTACGGGATGAGAGTGACAAGAGGAGACTATGGCTCGACAAAAGATTCGCATTCAGCTCAAAGGGTACGATCATCGAGTGCTCGATCAATCGGCGAAACAGATCGTGGAGACCGCGGAGCGCACCGGGGCAGCCGTCGTCGGCCCGATTCCGCTGCCGACCAAGATCGAAAAATTTACGGTGCAGCGTGCGACGTACATTGACAAGGACTCGCGCGAGCAGTTTGAGATTCGCACGCACAAACGCCTGATTGACGTGCTCGAGCCAAGCTCCAAAACGATTGATACGCTCATGCGCCTCAATCTACCCGCCGGCGTGGATATCGAAATAAAGCTCTAGAGCGTAATCAGTAGCCAGTAATCAGTAGCCAGACGTTAGCTATTGTCTGACTACTGGCTACTGACGACTGACTACTGTTGAGGAAATTATGGCTGAAGGATTGCTCGGCAAAAAAGTCGGGATGGGTCAGATATTTACGGAAAAAGGCGAGGTCGTGCCGATTACCGTGTTGGAAGTGGGTCCCTGCTTTGTGACACAGGTCAAAACCTCGGAAAATGACGGCTATACGGCATTGCAACTCGGTTTCGAGGAAGGCAAGCACCTGACCAAACCCGCGCGCGGCCATCTCAAGAATTTGCCGCCGCTCAAGTATCTGCACGAAGTTCGCACCACGAACATTGCCGATATTAAACTCGGGCAGAAACTGAGCGTGAACATGTTCGCGGCGGGCGATTTGGTGGATGTCAGCGGAACGTCGAAAGGTAAAGGACACGCCGGCGTCGTCAAGCGCCATCACTTCAAGGGCGGCAAGAAATCGCATGGGCAGTCCGACCGTATGCGCCGGCCCGGATCGAGCGGCGCGACCACGACTCCAGGGCGCGTGCTCAAGGGCATGCGCGGCGCAGGCCAAATGGGTAACGTGCGCCGGACCGTGCTCAACCTCGAAGTGATGCAGGTAGATGCGGAACGGAACCTGTTGGTCGTAAAAGGCGCGGTGCCGGGCGCGAAGAACGGCTTGCTTTTCATTCGCCGCGCGCGCAAAGAGAAAAAGATCGCCCAGCATCAGCCGCAGGGGAAGAAACAGCAGAAATAAGCCAAACATGCCAAATGAGCCAAACGTGCCAAAGAGTCCTGAGCGAAGACGAAGGATTTGGCAAATTTGGCACATTTGGCAGCTTTGGCACATTTGACGAGGTTTGCGATGCAAGTGCCTTTATTCAATCAAGCCGGCGAAGAGATCGGCAAGACCGAGTTGCGCGATGATATTTTCGGGATCAAGCCGAACACGGCTGTGATGCATCAAGCGTTCGTACGCCAGTTGGCGAACGCGCGCCAGGGCAACGCCGATACCAAGACGCGCGCCGAGGTTGCCGGCGGCGGCGGCAAGCCGTGGCGCCAAAAAGGAACCGGGCGCGCCCGCCAAGGATCGACGCGTGCGCCGCAGTGGCGGCATGGCGGTGTGGCCTTTGGGCCCACGCCGCGGTCTTATCGTCAGGATATGCCGAAAAAGATGCGTCGTTTGGCGTTGCGGTCGGCGCTTTCGGCCAAAGCCGCGGAAGGCCAGATCCGCGTGGTCGAGGATCTGAAAATGGACGCGCCCAAGACCCGCGAAATGCAAGCGATTCTAGGCGGACTTGCCATCGAATCGTCTGCGCTCATTCTGCTGGCCGAAGCCAACCTGACTATCCAAAAGTCGGCCGCGAACATTCCCGACGTGAAAACCCTGCGGGCGCAGTATCTGAACGTGCGCGATTTGCTGGGCTATGATGTTCTGGTCATGCCGCTGAGCGCGATCAAAACGATCGAAGGATATTTGGGGACATAGTTGCATAGTTTCCTAGTTTAATAGTGAGATAGTCGGAACTATGAAACTATTGAACTAGCAAACTATTCGACTAACGAGGTTCAGAATGCATGTCTATGAAGTATTGAAACGACCGATCACGACGGAAAAGAGCAACCGGCTCAAAGACGACCTGCGACAATACGCCTTCGAGGTGGACGAACGCGCGAACAAAGTGCAGATCAAGGAAGCAGTCGAGACCGCGTTCAACGTTCAGGTGCGCCGCGTGAACGTGCTCCGCATGGCGCGCAAGCGCCGCCGCTTTGGCCGCCGCGTCGTCTACACGCCGATTTGGAAGAAAGCGATTGTAACCATTTCGGCGGATCAGCGGATTGATCTGTTTGAGGGTGTGTAAACATGGGGATTAAAATTTTCAAGCCCACCTCGGCGGGCCGGCGCAACATGACCAGCTCGACGTTCGAGGAGATCACCAAGAAAAAGCCGGAAAAGTCGCTGCTCGTTTCGCTCAAGCGCCAGGCGGGACGCAACAACCAGGGTCGCGTGACGGTCCGCCACCACGGCGGCGGCAATCGTCCGAAATATCGCATTGTGGATTTTCGTCGCGAAAAAATCGGCATTCCGGCCAAGGTCGTCGCAATCGAATACGACCCCAACCGCTCGGCGCGCATCGCGCTCTTGCACTATGTGGACGGCGAAAAGCGCTACATCGTCGCGCCCGTCGGGATGATGGTCGGCGACAAACTCACCTCGGGCCCGAACGCCGAGATTCGACCTGGGAACACCTTGCCGATTTCGAGCATTCCGGTGGGTACCATGATCCACAACATCGAACTCCAAAAAGGCAAGGGCGCGCAGATGGTGCGCTCGGCTGGAACGGTCGCACAGTTGATGGCGAAGGAAGGCAAATACGCGCAGGTGCGGTTGCCTTCGAGTGAAGTGCGCTACGTCAGCGTCGAATGCATGGCGACGATTGGGCAGGTCGGCAATCCCGAATGGAACACGATCAAGATCGGCAAAGCCGGGCGCAAGCGCCACATGGGCTGGCGGCCGGAGGTGCGCGGCGCGGTCATGTCACCACGTGACCACCCGCACGGCGGTGGTGAAGGCAAAGTGGGCGTCGGCATGCCCGGACCCAAGACCAAATGGGGCAAGCCCGCATTGGGCAAAAAGACGCGTCGCCGCAAGTACACGGATAGATACATCGTCAAAGGACGGGGCAAGAAATAAATGAACCAATGTACCAATGAACCAATGAGCCAAACATTGGCTTGCAGAAAATTTGGCTCATTGGGCAATTGGGCAATTGGCTCATTGGAGGGCTTATGGGTCGTTCGCTGAAAAAGGGACCATTCGTACAACCGAAATTATTGGCTCGGGTCGAGCAGATGAACAAGACCGGCGAAAAGCGCGTGCTCAAAACCTGGTCGCGCGCGTCTACGATCTTTCCGCAGATGGTCGGTCACACGATTGCCGTGCACGATGGCCGGCGGCACGTGCCGATCTATGTAACGGAAAACATGGTAGGACATCGCTTGGGCGAATTCGCTCCGACGCGCCATTTCCGCGGCCATTCGACGAAAGAAAAGGCGGCGGAAGCCGCGGCGGCTGCGGCGCCCGCGCCCGCCAAAGCCGGTGGTGGATAGGGAGATATAGATGGCCAATTATGTTGAGATCACGGCAGTTGAAAAATTCATACGGATGTCGCCACGCAAAGTGCGCCTGGTGGTAGACCTCGTGCGCGGCAAGGGTGTAAATGAAGCCATGGGTCTCTTGAAGATGACGCCCAAAGAAGCCGCGCGCGCAGTCGAAAAGGCCATCAACTCGGCCGCGTCCAACGCAACGCAGAACTATGGGCTGACCCGCGAGGATTTGTTTATCAGCACGATCCACGCGGACGAAGGGCCGACGCTCAAGCGCATGAAAGCCGGCGCGCGCGGTCGCTACAAACCGATTCTCAAACGCTCGGCGCATATTACCGTCAGCGTGGCCGAACGTCCGGCGAAGGAGTCATAATGGGCCGAAAAGTTCATCCGTATGGTTTTCGCTTGGGTTACATCAAGGATTGGCGCTCCAAGTGGTACGCCGCCGACCGGAAAACATACACCGATCAACTGGCGGAGGATCTCAAGATCCGCACCATGATTCGGAAAGAAGTTGGTCATGCAGGTATCTCCGATGTGCGAATCGAACGCTTTCCAAAGCAGGTGACGATTTACGTTCACACCGCCAAACCCGGCATTATCATTGGCCGCAAGGGCGCGAGCGTGAACGCGCTCCGCAAGCATTTGGAAGAATTGACCCAGAAGAAAATCAAATTGGAAGTTATCGAGGTCGAACGCCCCGAGTCGGACGCGTATCTGGTGGCCGAGAGCATCACTTCGCAGTTGGAAAAGCGTATCTCGCACAAGCGCGCGATGAAACAGGCCGTCACGCGCGCCATGCGCGGCGGAGCGCAGGGGATCAAGATCACCGCGGGTGGACGGCTGGCCGGTTCGGAAATGGCGCGCCGCGAGTTGGTCAAGGAAGGTCGCGTGCCGTTGAACACCTTGCGCGCCGATATTGATTTTGCCCGCAAGGAAGCGCTCACCACGTATGGTAAGATCGGCGTCAAGGTCTGGATCTATCGCGGCGATGTGATGCCGGAAGACCGCCAGAAGCAAATTCGGAAACAAATCGAGCAGGCCGCCAAAGATGCGGAAAGTTCCGCCGCGGAAAATCAATGATTGGAAGTTGGAAGTTAGAAGTTGGAAGTTCGAAGTGAGGACGTGTCCAACTTCGCACTTTAAACTTCAAACTTGGAGTTATTGACATGTTGATGCCCAAGCGAGTGAAATATCGCAAGACCCATCGGGGGCGAATGAAAGGCAAGGAAACGCGCGGCGTCACGCTGGATTTTGGCGATTATGGCTTGCAGGCGCTGCAACCGTGTTGGATGACGAGCCGGCAGCTTGAGGCCGCCCGGCGCGCCGTCGTGCGCTTTGTCAAGCGCGGCGGCAAGCTGTGGACGCGCGTGTTCCCCGATCACTCAGTCACGATCAAGGGCGCCGAGACGCGCATGGGCGGTGGCAAGGGCGCGCCGGATCACTGGGTGGCCGTCATCAAGCCGGGCCGCGTCATTTTCGAAATTGCGGGCGTCAAAGAAGATTTGGCGCGTGAGGCGATGCGCCTGGCGGCGCACAAGCTGCCGATCAAGACCCAGTTCATCAGCAAGACGGAGGTGGGGTAATGCCCAAAGCAGCCGAGCTCCGCGCCATGGACGACACGGCACTCAAAAAGCAATTGGACGATCTGTATCACGAGATGTTTAATCTACGCTTTCAGCGCGCGGCGGGCCAGTTGCCGAATTTCAATCGCTTGAAAGAGGTGCGGTACGATATCGCCCGCGTCAAGACCGTCGTGCGAGAACGCGATATGGCCGCGCGCAGCGGGGAGGCGAAAGCCCAATGAGAGAACGACGCAAAGTTATGACCGGCCGCGTGGTGAGCGACAAGATGCCCAAGACGGTCATCGTCGCAGTGGAAGAGCGCTCCAGCCATCCGCTGTACGGCAAGGTGATCACCAAGGTGCGCCGTTTCAAGGCGCACAATGTAGAGCCGCTGGCGAAAGCGGGCGATCTGGTCAAGATCGTCGAGTCGCGCCCGATCTCGCGCGAAAAGCGTTTCCGCGTCGCGGAAATCGTCCAGCGCGGCGAGGTGGTCGAGCAGATCGTCGAGAAAGAACTCGAGTCGCTGCGGGAGAAAGAAGCCGCGGAACGCGCCGCGCGCCAGGAAGAGCAGGAACGCCGCGCGGCGGCGCGCTTGCGCGAACTGGGCGGATTGGAAGAGGAACAAGTCGCCGCCGAAGCGCCCGCCGAGACGGGCGCCGAGACACCCAAGGAGGCAGAATGATTCAGGCCACCACGCGCCTCAAGGTCGCCGATAACACCGGCGCCCGCACGATCATGTGCATCCGCGTCATGGGCGGCTCGACGCGCAAATTCGGTTCGGTAGGCGACATCATTATTGGCGCGGTCAAGTCGGCGATTCCCACCAGCTCGATCAAGAAAGGCGAAGTGGTGCGCGCCGTGATCGTCCGCACCACCAAGGAATACGGTCGCACGGATGGCTCGTACATCCGCTTTGACGAGAACGCCGCGGTGATTATCGAAAAGGAAACGAACAACCCGCGCGGGACCCGCATCTTTGGCCCCGTGGCGCGCGAATTGCGCGAAAAGGGTTTCATGAAAATCGTCTCCTTGTCGCCCGAAGTGTTATAGGTTGGAGCATGAAATGAACAAGATTCGCAAAGGCGATATGGTGCAGGTGATCGCGGGCAACGAGCGCGGCAAACGCGGCGAGGTCCACACCGTCATGCCCAAAAAGAGCCAAGTGATTATTAGCGGGATTAATCTGGTTAAAAAGCACCAGAAGCGCACCGGCAACGTCCGCACGCAGGCGGGCATTATCGAACGCGAGGGCCCCGTGGATATGTCCAAGATCGCCCTGGTGTGCAAGAACTGCGGCAAACCGACGCGGGTGGGATTCAAGATATTCGAAGACGGCTCCAAGTCGCGCGTCTGCAAAAAGTGCGGCGAGATCGCGCAATAAAAGTTCAAAGTGGGAAGTGTCTAAAGTGTCTAAAGTACACCGGTCACTTTAGGCACTTGTAACTCATAACTTGAGGCGCTTGAGAGGTTAATATGGCGAAGCCAGACGAGGGCAAGCCAGACGGCAAGAAACAAAAAGAGCAAAAGGGCGCTCCGCCAAAAGGCGAGCCGAAGGGCGGCGCGGCCAAGGGCGCGCAACCCAAGGGCGAAGCCAAAGGCGCGCCGAAGGAAGCCAAACCTGCCAAGCCGGCGGCGCCGCCGCGGTTACGCGAGCGCTATCGCAAAGAGATCATGCCGGCGCTGGTGCGTGAATTCAATTACGGCAACCACATGCAGGCCCCACACATCACGAAAGTGATCGTCAACATCGGCATGGGCGAAGCGATTGCCAACGCCAAGGCGCTGGACGCGGCGGTGAAAGATTTGACCACAATCACCGGGCAAAAACCGATCGTCATCAAGGCCAAAAAGTCCATTGCGACCTTCAAGCTGCGCGAGGGCATGCCGATCGGCGTCAAGGTGTCGCTGCGCGGCGACCGGATGTATCACTTTTTGGATCGGCTCATGAGTATTGCGCTGCCCCGCACGCGTGATTTCCGCGGTGTCCCGCGCGACGCGTTCGACGGCCGCGGCAATTACACGCTCGGCTTGCGGGAACAACTCATTTGGCCCGAGATTGACTACGATCAGATTGACAAGGTGCGAGGCATGGAAGTGAGCATCGTCACGTCGGCCAAGACCGACGAAGAAGCCCGCCGCCTGTTGCAGCTTATGGGCATGCCATTTGGCGCGTCGTAATTAGCGGAGGAATGTGTGGCAAAGAAATCCATGGTGAATCGCGAACTACATCGCAAGTATCCGAATCGTGTGCGGAACCGCTGTACGATCTGCGGCCGGCCCCGCGGATACATCCGACGTTTTAGATTGTGCCGCATCTGTTTCCGGCGGGAGGCCTTGGAAGGCCACCTCCCCGGCGTGACCAAATCCAGTTGGTAGGCCGCGGCCGCGTAGCAAATCCCAGTAGGACTAGTGTCTTTTTGTGAGGAGCAGGGACTGATGACTAACGATCCCATCGCCGATATGCTCGCCCGATTGAACAACGCCGCTGCGATCCATCACCCGCAAGTGGTGATGCCCGCATCGAAATTGCGTGTGGCAATCGCGCGTATTCTGAAAGACGAAGGGTACATTGACAAACTCGAAGTAACCAAGGACCGCCCGCAAGCCATGCTGCGGCTGTGGCTCAAATATGACGGCGCCAAAAAGCCGGTACTGAGCGGCGTGCGGCGGATCTCCAAACCGGGACGGCGCGTCTACGCCGGCAAAACCGATGTGCCCTGGGTCCAGCACGGTTTAGGCATTGCGATCGTTTCGACGACGCGCGGGGTGATGACGGGGGCGCGCGCCAAGCGCATGGGGCTGGGCGGCGAGATTCTATGCTATGTTTGGTAGTTGAATAGTTGAGTCGTGACTATCTGACTACAAAACTATCCAACTATGGAACTGGTCTGGAGGATACATGTCGCGGGTAGGTAAAGCGCCCATCAACATCCCGGCGGGCGTCAAGGTGAGTGTGAACGGGAATTCGGTCACCGTCAAGGGGCCCAAAGGCGAGCTGACTCGGTCGTTCGATCCAAATCTGACGATCGCGACTCAGGATTCGCAAATTGTCGTCAGTCGGCCAGACAATATGGTCTACAATGCGCTGCACGGCCTGACGCGCGCGCTGATCCATAACATGGTCGTCGGCGTCACGGAAGGGTTCAAAAAGAACCTGGAAGTCGAAGGCGTCGGGTACCGGGCCGAGTTGCAGGGCAAGAATCTGGTTCTGTCCGTGGGTTATTCGCATCCCGTGCCTATCGAACCGCCGGAAGGCATAGCGTTTGTCGTGGAAAAAAGCGCGCGCGCTTTTTCGGTCGAAGGGGTGGACCGCCAACTGGTCGGCGAAGTTGCGGCCCGGATTCGCGCCGTCCGTCCACCCGAACCGTACAAGGGCAAAGGGGTTCATTTCGTGGGCGAAAGGATTCGCCGCAAAGCAGGCAAGGCCGGAAAAGTCGGCGGGGCCAAGTAGGAGTTGCAGATGAAGAGGATGGATACCGTCGTGCGGCGAGAACGCCGCCAGCGCCGCGTGCGCGCCAAAGTTTCTGGGACGGCCGCGCGGCCGCGCCTGAACGTGTTTCGCAGCGCGCGGCATATCTTTGCGCAAATCATTGACGACGCCAAGGGCCATACGCTCGTCGCGGCCTCGACGTTGGATGCCGAGGTGCGCTCGAATGCCAAGCAGTGGGATAAAAAGACCGAGGCCAAAGCGGTTGGCAAATTGCTGGCCCAGCGCGCGCTCGACATGGGTTTGAAACAGGTTGTCTTTGATCGCGGCGGCTATCAATATCACGGCCGCGTGAAATCACTCGCCGAAGGTTCGCGCGAGGGAGGATTGGAGTTTTAGTATGCCAAAAGGTCCACAGGGAAATCGGCCGCGGGACAGAGAGCAAGACGAGGGGCCAGGGTTTGACGAACGCGTCGTGCATATCGCGCGCGTGTCCAAGGTCGTCAAGGGCGGCCGTCATTTTGGATTCCGCGCGGTGGTCGTCGTCGGCGACAATAACGGCAGCGTGGGAATGGGCATCGGCAAGGCGCGTGAAGTGCCGGAAGCGATCCGCAAGGGCACGGAACGCGCGCGTAAAGCGATGATCAAAGTCGCCTTGGCGGGCCAGACGATCCCGCATCCCGTGTTCACCAAATTCGGAGCATCGAAAGTCATGCTCAAGCCGGCGACGCCGGGAACCGGCGTGATCGCCGCGGGTGGCATGCGCGCCGTGTTGGAATGCGCGGGCGTGCGCGACGTGTTGACGAAATCGCTCGGCAGCCCGAATAAGCTGAACGTGGTCCGCGCGACGATGCAGGCGAGCCAGGGTAAACTCAAGATCACGTGGGTCAAGAGCGCGATCGGCTACAAGAAGAATCAAAAGGCGACCATTGCCGCGTTGGGCCTGCGCAAACTCGGGCAGGTGATCGAGCAGCCGGATAACCCACAGATTCGCGGCATGGTCTTTACCGTGCGGCATTTAGTCAAATGCGAATCAACGAATGAGAACGAATAAACGAATAAACGAATCTGGGTCATTCGTTTATTCGTTGGGTATTCGTTGAGCAATTCGTTGAGGAGTGGATATGAAACTACACGATTTGAAACCCGCAGAAGGTTCGACACATCGGCGGCGCCGCGTGGGCCGTGGGATCGCGGCGGGGCAAGGCAAGACGGCGGGGCGCGGCACCAAAGGGCAGCGCTCGCGCACCGGGCGCGGGATCAAGCCCTACTTTGAAGGCGGCCAGTTGCCGCTCGTCCGCCGCCTGCCGCACACGCGCGGCTTTACGAATATCCACCGCGAGGAATTCGAGATCGTCAACGTGGAGACGCTCGAAGCCAGGTTTGACGCGGGCGTGGAAATCACCCCTGGGCTTTTGCTCGAGCGCGGGCTGGTTGGCAAGCGCGGACGCGTCAAGATCCTGGGCGACGGCCGCTTGAGCAAAGCGCTGACGGTCAAGGCGCACGCGTTTTCGGCCAGCGCGAAAGAAAAGATCGCCGCGGCGGGCGGAAAAGCGGAAGAGATCAACGGATGAGAAATTACTAATTACTAATTACGGTTTTGCTAGTAATTGGTAATTGGTAATTGGAGGGTTTCGTATGTTAGACGCGGTTCGAAATGCAATGCGCTTGCCAGACCTGCGGAACAAGATTCTGTTCACCCTGTTCATCCTGGTCATCTACCGGCTGGCGGCGCACATTCCCGTACCGGGCGTTGATCCGTCGGCTCTGGCGCAGATTTTTAGCACGAATCAATTGCTCAACTTTCTCGATCTATTTTCCGGCGGCGCGCTTTCCAACTTTTCCGTCGTCGCGATGGGCGTCTATCCGTACATCACCGCGCAAATCATTATGCAACTGGCGACCGGCATCGTCCCGGCCCTGGAACGACTGATGAAAGAAGGCGACGCGGGACGCGCCAAGGTGAACCAATACACGCACTTGCTGACGATCCCGATCGCCGCGCTGAATGCGTTTGGACAGGCATTCACGCTCACGCAGAGCAATCCGCCCGTGCTGACGAACTTTGGCTTGACGACGTTTCCGCTGGAGACGCTCGCGATTATTGCGACTTTGACGGCCGGCACGATTTTCGCGATTTGGCTCGGCGAGTTGATCACGGAGCAAGGGATCGGGAGCGGCATTTCGATCATCATCTTTGGCGGCATTGTCGCGGCGATTCCGCAGCGCGTGGGCCAAATGCTGCAATCGAATCCGGCGTCGCTGATCGCCTTTCTAATTATCACGACCGTCACGATTATCGGCATCGTGTACATCCAAGAAGGCCACCGCCGCGTGCCGGTCCAATACGGCAAGCGTGTGCGCGGCACCAAGATGTACGGCGGGCAGAGCACGCACATTCCGCTGCGCGTGAACTCGGCCGGCATGATCCCGTTGATCTTTGCGATCTCGATTCTGATCTTTCCCGGCGTCATCGCCGGATACTTTGCGGGCGCGGGCGGCTTTGTCGGCGATTTCGCGCAAACGGTCGTGAACGCGTTCAATCAGAATAGCCCGTTTTACTGGATCGTCTACTTTTTGATGGTTATCGGTTTTACGTACTTTTACACGGATGTGATCTTCCGGCAGCAAAACCTGCCAGAGGTTTTGCAGCAGCAGGGCGGCTTTATTCCGGGCATCCGTCCCGGCAAACGAACCGAGGATTATCTCAACGGCGTCTTGCAGCGCATTACGCTGGTGGGCGCGATCTTCCTCGGCATCGTCGCCATCATGCCGTTCCTGGTGCGGGATGTGACGGAGACCAACCTGCTGATCATTACGAGCACCGGCTTGCTCATCGTCGTCGGCGTCGTGCTAGATACCATGAAGCAATTGCAAGCCCAGTTGATGATGCGGCACTATGAGGGGTTCATCAAGTAGAAGTGGGAAGTTGAAAGTGCCTAAAGTCCGAAGTGTAATTTAGACACTTTAGGCACTTGCACTTTGCACTTGTTCCATTCCCGGAGGTGAGCGATTAGCAGCAACGCCAAATACATCATTCTGCTCGGAGCGCCGGGCGCGGGCAAGGGCACGCAGGCCGAAATTCTGCGGGAGCATTTGGGCTTGGCGCACGTCGCCAGCGGCGACCTGTTTCGCGAAAACGTATCCAAGGGCACGCCGCTCGGCAAGCTCGCCAAATCGTACATGGACAAGGGCGAGTTGGTGCCCGATGACGTGACCGTGCAGATGGTGATGGATCGCATTACGCGTCCGGATTGTGAACGCGGCGTGGTCTTTGACGGCTTTCCGCGCACGGTCGCGCAGGCGCAAGCGTTGGATGCCGCGCTCGCCCAGGCGGGCAAAAAGATCGGCATGGTCGTCCTGGTGGATGTCAAGGACGAAACGCTCGTTCGGCGGCTATCGGCGCGGTGGATTTGCCCAAATGACGGCGTTGTGTATAATACTTTGACGAACCCGCCGCGCGTCCCCGGGCGCTGCGATAAGGACAATGGCGAGCTTTACCAGCGCGAGGACGACAAGCCCGAAACGGTTCGGCGCCGCCTCCAAGTCTATCACACGCAAACCAAACCGCTGATTGATTATTATCGCGCGGCGGGCCTGCTGCGTGAGGTGAATGGCGAACAGGATATTGATCAAGTGCAGGCGGATCTGGTCAAGCAAGTAGAACAATTGTGATCCTGATCAAGTCGCAGAACGAGATCGCGCAGATGCGCCAAGCCGGGCGGATTGTGGCGGAGTTTCTGGAGGCGATTCGCGAAAAAATAAGACCCGGCATTAGCACGGCCGAACTCGACGCTTTTGCGTACGCGTTCATTACCAAACGAAACGCCAGGCCCGCCTTCAAAGGGTATCGGGGCTTCCCGGCCTCGCTCTGCACGTCCATCAATAGCGAGGTGGTTCATGGAATCCCTAGCCCCAAGCGCATATTGAAAGAAGGCGATATTATTTCGATTGACGTTGGGGCCATCCATAACGGCTTTGTCGGCGATGGGGCTTGGACGTTTCCGGTAGGGCGGGTATCGGACGAGACGCAGCGTCTGCTTGATGCGACGGAAGGCGCGCTGATGGCGGCCATCGCCCAGGCGCGGGTCGGCAAGTATCTGGAAGACATCTCCGGCGCGGTCCAGGACTATGCCGAGGCGCGCGGGTACGCGGTCGTGCGTGAGTATGTGGGGCACGGCGTCGGTCGCTCGATGCATGAAGAACCGCAAATCCCGAACTATCGGCAAGGCAAGCGGGGACCGCAACTACGGCCCGGAATGGTGCTCGCGATCGAGCCGATGGTCAATCAGGGCGTGTGGCAAACGCGCACGTTGCGCGACAAATGGACGGTCGTGACGCAAGACGGCAAGCTCTCGGCGCATTTTGAGCATACAGTCGCCGTGACCGAGGGAGAGCCGGAGATACTGACGAGACTATGAGCAGTAAACAGTAAACAGTAAACAGTCTTCAGTATTCGGCGTTCACTGTTCGCTGTTCACTGTTCACTGACGACGGGAGGACTGGATGAAAGTGCGACCATCGGTGAAGCCGCGTTGTGAAAAGTGCAAGATTGTGCGGAGGCGTGGCGTGATTCGGATCATTTGCGAGAATCCAAAACACAAGCAGAAGCAAGGGTAAGGCAGGAGGAACAATGGCTCGTATTTCAGGCGTTGACCTGCCGCGACAAAAGCGGGTAGACATTGCCTTGCGGTACATTTACGGCATCGGCGCGTACCGCGCGGTCGAAGTGCTGGACAAGGCGCAGGTGAATCCGGCGATTCGCGTCAAGGACCTGTCCGAAGCCGAAGTCGCGCGCATCCGCACGATCGTGGACCGCGATTTCAAGGTCGAAGGCGATTTGCGCCGCGAGATCGCGATGAATATCAAGCGCATGCAGGAAATCGGCTCGTATCGCGGGCTGCGGCATCGCCGCAATTTGCCCGCGCGCGGGCAGCGCACGCGGACGAACGCGCGCACCAAGCGCGGCGCGCGCAAGACGGTCGCGGGCCGCCGCCGCTCAAAGGCGAAGAAGTAGTTACTGGAAGTTGGAAGCATGCCCTGAGCGAAGTCGAAGGGTTGGAAATTGGAAGTTGGATAGAGTTCCAACTTCTAATCTCCAATTTCCAACCTCCCAATCGGAGGATTGATGGCAGACGAGAAAAAAGAAGGTGCGGCGCCGCGGCGCCCGGTGCGGCGCGGCGGACGCAAAGAGCGAAAATCGGTTCCGTACGGCAAAGTTCACATTCAGGCCTCGTTCAATAATACCATTGTCACTTTTACCGACCAATCCGGCAATGTGATCGCGTGGGGCAGTGCGGGCGCGAGCGGTTTCAAGGGCTCGCGCAAGAGCACGCCCTACGCCGCGCAGATTGCGTGCCAGAACACCTCGCGCTCTGCGCTGGAAGCGGGCGTGCGCGAAGTAGATGTTTTGGTGCAGGGGCCTGGCCCCGGCCGTGAGGCGGCCATCCGCGCGTTGCAGCAAGCGGGCATCCGGGTTCGTTCGATCACGGATGTGACGCCGATTCCGCACAACGGGTGTCGTCCGCCAAAGAAGCGAAGGGTGTAGGAGGATTTATGGCGCGATATATTGGCCCGGTGTGCGTTTTGTGCCGCCGCGAGGGCGAAAAACTTTATTTGAAGGGCGATCGCTGCTTCTCGCCCAAATGCGCGATCGAGCGGCGTAACTATCCGCCGGGACCGCATGGGCAAAGCGGCTCGTTCCGCCGCAAGATAAGCGACTATGCGACTCAATTGCGCGAGAAGCAAAAGGCGCGCCGCATCTACGGCGTGCTGGAGCGGCAGTTCCGCCGCTATTTCAAAGAGGCCTCGCGGACGACGGGCGTGACCGGCGCGCAATTGTTGCAGTATCTCGAAACGCGATTCGACAATGTCGTTTATCGGCTGGGGTTTGCCGCGAGCCGGAAGCAAGCGCGTCAATTGGTGCTTCACGGGCATTTCCTGGTCAACGGCAAAAAGGCGACCGTTCCCTCGTACTTGCTCAAGCAGGGCGACGTGATCAGCGTGGTCGAACCAAGCCGCAAAAGCCCGTACTTCCAGGCGATCGCCAAAGAAGTCGCCCACCGCAGCACGGTCGAATGGCTCAGTTTGGACGCGCAGAATATGAGCGGCAGCATTATCAGTCTGCCCTCGCGCAAGCAGATTGACACGCCTTTGAAAGAACAGCTGATTGTCGAGTACTACAGTCGGTAGAGCTGGAGATTGGAAATTAGAAGTTGGAGATTGGACATTGGGAATCCCGAATTCGAGATGGTTTCCAACTTCTAACCTCCAACTTCCAACCTCCAGAAGGGGGCGCTTTGGTTGAAACGGTTCTGCCCAAAATTGAAGCGGAAGCAACGTCGAAGAGCTATGGCAAGTTTGTCATTGGTCCTTTGGAAAGCGGTTATGGCGTAACTCTAGGAAATGCGCTGCGACGCGTGCTGCTTGCGTCGTTATCCGGCGCGGCGGTGACCTCGGTCAAAGTGGATGGCGTGCATCACGAATTCACGCCCATTCCTCACGCCAAAGAAGATATGACGCAGTTGATCTTGAATCTCAAGCTGCTGCGCTTTAAGGTTCACGATGGCGATCAGCCGGTCCGGGTGCACCTGGACGCGCGCGGGCGCGGCTCCGTGACCGCGGGCGATTTGCAACTGCCGGCCCAAGTCGAGATGATCAATCCCGACCAGCATTTGCTCACGCTCGACTCGGATGACGCGGCGGTCGAGATGGATCTCACGGTCTCGCACGGCAAGGGCTATTCACCCGCGGAAGAGCGGGGCAAGCTGCCCATTGACGAGATTCCTGTGGACGCGGTCTTTAGCCCGGTCAAGAAAGCCAACTTTCGCGTCGAACGCGCGCGGGTCGGCCAGATGACCAATTACGACAATCTGATCATGGAAGTCTGGACGGATGGCTCGATCTCGCCGCGCGAGGCGCTGACCGATTGCGCGCGCGGCTTGGTCAAGCTGTTCAACTTGGTCGCCGGATTTGCGGGTGAGGGCGAGGCGGAGGTGCTGCCCGAGTCCGAGATCCCGAGCCGCGTGTACGATACGCCGATTGAAGAATTGGAGCTGTCGGTCCGCGCGTACAATTGTCTGAAACGTGCCGGCATCACCAAGGTCGGCGAAATCCTGGAACGGCTGAAAAAGGGCACGGATGAAATCCTCGCGATCCGCAACTTTGGCCAAAAATCGTTGGACGAGTTGATGGAACGATTGCAGGCCAAGGGTTACCTGGAAAGCATTCAGTCGTCGGGTGACGGAAGCGCGCCGGCCGACGGCGGCGACTCCGATTTTGAAACGTCGAGCGAAGGGGAATAGCGATGCGACATCAAATAGCGGGCCGCCGCCTCCACCGCAGCACGAGCCAGCGGAAAGCCCTCTTTCGAAGTCTGATTACCGAACTTTTCCGGCACGAAAGGATCGAGACGACCGAAGCCAAGGCCAAAGCGATTCGCGGCGACGCGGAAAAACTGATCACGCTCGCCAAGCGCGGCGACTTGCACGCGCGCCGGCTCGCGAGCGAAACCATTCTCGATCCCGAGGTGACCAAGCAGTTGTTCGAAAAATTGGGCCCGCGCTATAAAGAACGCCCGGGCGGCTATACGCGCCTGTTCAAAGTGGGCCCGCGCCTCGGCGACGCCGCGCCGATTGTGATCTTGGAGTTGGTGGATCGCGAAGCGGCCTAATTGACTGATTGCCGATGCCTCGACTGTTGGCAATTGTCGAATACGACGGCACGGATTTTGAAGGGTTCCAGATTCAAAAGCGCGGGCGCACCGTGCAAGGCGAACTGGAACGAGCACTGCAACAAATCACCGGCGAACAAATCCGCGTGATGGGCGGCGGTCGAACGGACAGTGGAGTACACGCCTTGGGACAGGGTGCCCACTTTGACACCAACTGGAAACGTCCCGTGGCAACCCTCCAGCGGGCACTCAACGCCGTCTTACCAACCGATATTGCGGTCCGATCGCTGGTCGAGGTGGGGAAGGATTTTTCGGCGCGCTATAGCGCGCGCAGCCGGGCGTATCGCTACACCATTTTGAATCAGCCGGTCCGCTCGCCGCTCCTGCGCCGATACGCACTTTTCGTTCCCGAACCGCTCGACGCGGATGCGATGGATGCCGCGGCCCGCTGTCTGATCGGTACACACGACTTTGGCGCGTTTGGTACACCCCCGCATGGCGATAACTCGGTACGGGACATGATTCGGGCGCGAGTCCGGAAAGAGGGCGCGAGCATCCTGATTGACCTCGAAGCGAACGCGTTTCTGTATCGAATGGTTCGACGAATCGTCGGCACTCTGTTGTGGATCGGACGCGGCGAAATGACGATCGCGGAATTTCGTCAAGTGCTGTCAAAAGAACGGCGGGCGGGACAGTCCGTCGCACCGCAAGGTCTTTGTCTCGTCGCAGTGAAATATGATCTCGCCACAGAATCACACTGAAGCACACAAAAATAATTGTATTTTTGATTCTGTGTGCTTTTGTGTGGTTCGGTGGCAAACGAATTGTTGGAGCGAAGGATGAAAACATTTAACACCAAGCCCGCCGATATTCGACGGGAATGGTACGTCGTGAACGCCGAGGGTAAGACGCTGGGCCGTCTGGCTACGGGGATTGCGCGCGTGCTCAAGGGGAAACACAAGACGATTTATACCCCGCACCTGGACACGGGCGATTACGTCGTCGTGGTCAACGCCGGCAAGATTCGGGTCACGGGCAACAAGCTCGCCGAGAAATTCTACGTCCGCCACTCGGGCTATCCCGGCGGATTGAAAAAGGTATTTTTGAAAGAGCAGTTGGAAAAACATCCCGACCGCGTCATCAAGGCCGCGGTGTGGGGCATGCTCCCGAAAGGGCGTTTGGGTCGCCAGATGTTCAAGAAGCTGAAAGTATATTCGCGCGCCGATCATCCTCACGTGGCGCAGCGGGCCAAGGTCTTGGAGGTCTAGTTCATGGCTACGGGTAAATTTTACGAAGGTGTTGGTCGGCGTAAATCGGCGATTGCACGCGTGCGCTTGTTCTCGGGCGGCGGCGGATTCACGGTCAACGAAAAACCGGCAGCAGAATATTTCGGGCTGCCGTCGTTGGTGGGCCAGATTCTTAGCCCGCTCAAGGCGACGCAGAACGAAGAGCGCTTTACCGTGTCGGCCCGAGTCAAAGGCGGCGGGCCGGTAGGGCAATCGGATGCCGTTTCGCTCGGTCTCGCGCGGGCGCTTTTGGCGGCCGACGCGACGTTCAAAGGCGCACTTCGCAAAGCAGGGTTGCTCACCCGCGATCCGCGCGAAAAAGAGCGCAAGAAACCCGGTTTAAAGCGCGCGCGCAAGGCAAAGCAGTACACCAAGCGATAGATTGCGCGAGTCCTTTGGAATCGGCAAGGGCGAGGAATCGCCACCGTTGGGTGGCGCCCTCGCCCATCGTTTTTCCAGCGCGAGTTCACCTCTGTCGCACTGCCGTCGGATCAACGTGCCGGACGCGCACCTTGACCTCGATCTCCAAAGTAGTTCCCACATCGGGCGCGATGAGTTTTGCATTGATCCGAGGGTCGGCGATCAGCGGCGCCGAGCCGGGCGGAAAAAAGCGCGTAGCAAGATACCCTTCACCCGCCGTCGGCTCGAGCATGGCATACCCGGTTTTGCACGGCGTAAAGAAGGCGCAGTGCGCGAAGTCTTCCACGCCGGTGAAACAGAATTCCTCGCCGTTGAGGTCGAGACAAAGATTGGTTTCGAGAAAATCGCGTTTGCCTTGATTGAGGATGGGCTTGATCGTCCACGAAACGCTGGAGAGCACGGTTCCGACCGGCGCGACAAAGCTGAATACCGTCCTCTCCTTCGAAGCTAACGTCACCTGTGCCGGCGTTGTCAACTGCGCCTCTTGCTCGAGCGCGACCAACTGGCTGATCGGATTGACGCCGGATAACGCGCCGTCAAATTGTGCGGCAATCTCCTTGATCTCGCGATCGGTCATCTCCGCCGTCGTCTTGACGCTAACCTCCGGCAGCAAGGTATCCACACCGCTTTCGAACCATGTCCTCTGAGGCGCGTAGCCGGCCCGACCCGTAAAGTACAGCGAAAACCCTCTTCGAAATAGCACCAGCGGATAGCCGACAAATCCGAATGCGCCGCCGGTCTGATCGGGCGTGAGAAGATTATTTCTGTTCACCGGCAGAGCCAGCATCTTGCTGCCGTCCGCCGTCGGACACACGCCGCCCGACCGCAGGAAATTGCAGGCCGAACATTGGTAGTTGACGCCATCGGCGGTGATGCCGATCGAACCGAGCGCATCGCAACCCTGGTCGGGGTCAACGATCAAATGCATCCCAGAAAGTTGTTTGATGCGCTGTTGATCTTGGGCGAACGCTTCCGGAGGAATGATGTAAAAACGCGGCTGCCCGTCGGCGCCGCCGTGGACCGAATACCGGCCGCGAGGCTGTCCGTCGCCCGGATTCACGCCGAAACCGAAAACACACTTGCGGTCTTCCGCGCCGCTCCAGTCCGCGGGCGTCATGAAATCTCGGTCTTGCCGGGGGTTGGCGCCTTGGCCAAAGCAGGCGGAAGTGAAAAACGAGGTCTTGCTCACTAGCATCGCGCGAGGATTCAGCGCTAGATTCGCCAATGTGTTTGAGGCGATGAGCGCGGCGGTCGGCACGCGCGTAGGCGCGCGGGTGGGCGTTGCCGTCGGCGCGCGCGTTCGGGTGTGCGTGGGCGTAGTCGTGCTGGTCGGTGGATTCGTCGCGGTAGCGGTGGGCGAGGAAAGGGCAGTTGGGGTGCGCGTTGGCAATCGAGTGGGCGTGGGGGCCGGAGTGGGGTACGATTCTGGGCCGAGTGCGATTTCGGGTGGCTCATCAGGCGATTCGGCGATTGCCGGCGTTTCAGGGTTTAGCGCCAAGAACACCGCGAAGGGAATCGCGCCGCCATAGAGCGTGATGATAGCCAGTACGAGAAGAACCAGCAAGACCCACTGTGTTTTGGTCATCTATGATCCGCCGAGGTGTGCGCCGCTCACATTTTTAGAATCTCCATCACCAAATCCATCTGCGCGATGACGTCGTCAATCGTTTCGTAGGGAATGCTGGAAATAGCCATGAGATGCCAATGCGCCTAGACGGGTGGCGTGCGCCCGAAGAAGTAGAAAATTAGGACGACCGCCAGCCCCCACAGCATGATCGCGACAAACAGCGGCTTGTCGCGCAAGACGAGTTCTTCGGGGCTGCCGCCCTCTTGTTTCACATGTACCAGGTACAATAGGCGGAAGACGGTATAGAGCGCGAACGGAATCGTCAGCATCATCTCATGGTTCTTGGGCAGATTCTCGGCGGTGAACGTATACAGCGAGTAGGCCATCACGAATGACGCCGTCGTCACCGCGATCATCTCGTCGAGCACCTCGGCGGTGTATTCCTTGAGAATCTGGCGATGGGTCGTCGCGTTATCTTCGAGCAGCACCAACTCGTGGCGGCGCTTGGCAAATCCGACAAAGAGCGACATCAGCATCGTGCAGACAAAGAGCCACGCCGAAGGGGGCACGTGGATCGCGACCGCGCCGGCAAGGACGCGCAGCACATAGTTTGCGGCCAGCGTAAATACGTCCACGATGACGATGTTCTTGAGGGCAAACGAGTAAAGCAGATTCAGCGCCAAGTAAAACACTGCGACCAGGCCAAAAGTCAAGTCGAGGATAAAGGACAAAGGAATCGCCACGAACAGCAGCACGACAATGGTGCCAACTGCTTGCCGCTTGTTCAGCGCGCCGGAAGCCAGGGGCCTAAATCGTTTGGTGGGATGGTTGCGGTCTTTTTCCACGTCGGCCAAATCGTTGATGAGGTAGACGACGCCGGCCAACAGGCAGAATACCAGGAACGCGACCGCGGCGAGGGCGAACAGGGCGTACATTTGCGGAGAAAAGGGCTGCCAGTATTGGCGCAGGGTGAAGGCGAACGGGACGAACACGAGCAGGTTCTTGACCCACTGGCGTGGGCGCATACTTTTGAGCAGATTGAAAAGCACCATGTCCTCCAAGTTAGCGCAATCATACGCGGAACGCGCGGAATGTCAAACGGAATTCTCCAACTTCCAACTTCCAACCCTTCGACTTGGCTCAGGGCAGGCTTCCAACTTGCAAATGATTTGACTTTTTCTTCCGTTCCGCTTATCTTTCGCCCGTGATGAAGAAACGCTTGGACGTGCTCTTGGTTGAGCGCGCGCTGGCCGACACGCGCCAGCGCGCGCATGCCCTCATCCTCGCGGGCGAGGTGCAAGTCAACGGCCAGCGCGTGGATAAGGTTGGCGCCGCCGTACCCGAGGACGCGGAGATTGCGGTCCGTGCGCCGCTCAAGTACGTCAGCCGAGGAGGGTTGAAGCTGGAAGGCGCGCTCGATGCCTTTCACCTCGACGCGGCGGGCAAGGTGTGCGCCGACCTGGGCGCGTCAACCGGCGGCTTTACCGATTGCATGCTCCAGCGCGGCGCGACGCGGGTTTACGCGATTGACGTCGGTTACGGCCAGCTCGCGTGGAAATTGCGAAACGACCCACGCGTCGTCACGATGGACCGCGTCAACATTCGCCACTTGGAATCGCTGCCAGAGCCGATTGACCTCGCGACGATTGATACCTCGTTCATCTCGTTGACCCTGATCCTGCCGGTCGCCAAACGGCTCTTGCAGCCGCGCGGCGATGCGGTGGCGCTCATCAAGCCGCAGTTCGAAGCGGGCCGCGACCAAGTAGGCAAGGGCGGAATCGTCCGTGACCCGCGCGTGCATCGCGCCGTGATCGAAAAGATCGCGCGGCACGCTCTAGCGGATGGCTGGCGCGTCCGCGGGTTGGCGCGCTCGCCCATCACGGGCGCGGACGGCAACGTCGAGTTTTTCGTTCATTTGAGCGCGGATCCTTCGCAGGCGAACATTGACCTGGAACCCGCTATCGAACAGGCGATTATCCGCGAATAACACGAAACCCTATTCGCGAGATTCGCGAGATTCGCGGACAGCAGGTTGGACTTTGCAGTTACCCAAGATAGCGATCGAGCGAACCGAATCGAAATTTCGCCATCTGCCGCGGCACGTCGGCATCATGATGGATGGCAACGGGCGGTGGGCGAGCCAGCGCAATTTGCCGCGCTTGGCAGGGCATCGCTACGGCACGCAAAATGTGCGCCGCGCGCTCGACGCGTGCCAAAAGTTCGGGATCCGGGTCGTCACGTTGTACGTCTTTTCAACCGAGAATTGGGGACGCCCGAAAGAGGAAATTGACGGTTTCTTTAATCTGCTTGCCGAGGTGATTGATCGCGAAACCGAAAATTTTCGGACGCAGGGGGTGCGTTTGATTCACAGCGGTTCCCTGGAAGGCGTGCCGGCACGGCTGGCAGAGCAAGTGGCGCACGCGGTCGCGGTCACGCGCGAGAATCGCGAGTACATGTTGAACGTTGCGTTCAATTATGGGGGCCGCATGGAAATCCTGCGGGCCATCCGGCGTATCCTGGAAGAGAAAATTCCGGCCGAGGTATTGTCGGAAGAGTTATTCGACCGCTACCTGTACACCGCGGGTTTGGGCGATATGGATCTCGTAATTCGCACGGGCGGCGACGAGCGCCTGTCGAACTTCTTCCCCTGGCAGGCCGCGCGCGGCGTTTTCTACACCACCCCCACCTTCTGGCCCGACTTTGACGAGATCGAACTGGAAAAGGCGCTCGTGGTGTACGATCACTTTCTGTCCACGAACGGAGTACGAACCGCCAACGATCAGTAAATGTCACCAATTTCCATTCGTTCATTCGTTTTCGCATTCGTTCGCACACCCCGTTGACGCGGCGCGGCGAACGGTGGTAGAATGTCCCTATAGCATCACCGCAGAGGCACGGTGCTTCTGCGGTGATGCTTTTTTCGGCGGTTCACCGTTCGCTGTTGACTGTAACACTGACTTACCGGGCACGTTTCATTGAATGAGGAGAAAAGATTCGAATGTTCAACAACATCAGCGAAGTCAAAAATGCGCTCGCGCTCCAGAATTACGTGGCGACGGATGAAATTGCTACCGTGATTTTTCTGGCTGACAAATTGCAAAAGCCCGTGCTCGTGGAAGGCCCGGCGGGCGTCGGCAAGACGGAATTGGGCAAGGCGTGGGCTTGTATCGAGCAGCGGGAACTGATCCGGCTCCAATGCTACGAAGGGCTGGACGAGACCAAGGCGCTTTACGAGTGGGAGTATGCCAAGCAGATGCTTTACACGCAACTGCTGCGCGACAAACTGCACGACCTGTTGCAGGGCTCGCAGACCCTCGCGCAAGCCGCCGACCGGCTCGCCAACGAGGAGGACGTCTTTTTCTCCAACCGGTTCCTGCTGCCCCGTCCCCTCTTGCGCGCCATCGTCAACGACGCGCCGGCTCTCTTGTTGATTGACGAGATTGATCGCGCCGACGCAGAGTTCGAAGCGTTTCTGCTCGAAGTCTTGAGCGATTTCCAGGTCAGCGTGCCCGAATTGGGGACGTTAAAAGCCAAGCATCTGCCGCTCGTGATCCTCACGAGCAACAACACCCGTGAGCTTTCCGAGGCGCTCAAGCGGCGGTGCCTATATCTGTTTATTGACTATCCGACCAACGAAGCGGAACTGCGGATCGTCAAGCTCAAAGTGCCGGACCTGGCGCCGCAGATGGCGCAGCAAGCCGTCGAGTTGGTGCAGCGCTTGCGCAAGCTCGATCTCAAGAAACATCCCAGCGTGAGCGAAACGTTGGATTGGGCCCGCGCGCTCGTGACGTTGAATGCTAAAAACCTCGATCAAAAGACGCTCGAGAACACGATGACCGTGCTTCTCAAGCACGAGCACGACGTTCAACGCGCGCAGCGCATCCTCGGCGAGTTCAACGTGGGCGACGACGACGACGAGGAGCCGGGCCGCGGCCCCACGCAACTGCCGCGCAAGTTTCCACCGAAGAGATAACTTTGGATTTCAGATTTAGGATTTATGATTTTGGAGCATGAGGATTCCTAAATCTGAAATCGTAAATCATAAATCGAGGCACAGATGGACGATCGCATTGTAGAGTTCATCGCCGGCTTGCGCGCCGCGGGCGTACGCGTGAGCTTGGCAGAGAGCGCGGACGCGTTCCGCGCCATCGAGCATATTGGCATCGCCGAAAAGAGCTTGTTCAAGGCGACGCTGCAAACGACGCTCATCAAGGATTCCGCCGACGTGCCCCAGTTCGACAAACTGTTTCCGCTCTATTTCGGCAGCGGCGGCCCGCCCATGCGCGACCCGAACGAGGAACTGTCGTCCGACGAAATGCAGCAGCTCAAGAGTGCGATGCGCGACCTGCTGGGGAACGATGCCAAGTTGCGCCAACTGATGCGCTATTTGCTGCAGGGCGATAATCCAACACGGGACGAGCTGGACGAGTTGGGTAACAAAGCCGGGGTCCCGCTCGCGCGAAATCCGAATCAGCAGCAGTGGCTTACGCGTCGAATGCTGCGCCAGTTGGGCATGGACGAAGAGTTTCGCGACTTGATGGAGCAGCTCATCGAAAAGCTCGAAGCCATGGGGATGAGCCGTGAGACCATGCGGCGGCTCGGCGAGACGGCGATGGAGAACCTCAAGCGTCTCGAAGAGCAGTTCAACCAGTATGTCGGCGCCAAGATCGCGCAGAACGCGGCGCAGGACCGCCGGGAGCGCCAGCCGTTGCGCGGTCCCGATCTGATGAATCGTCCCTTCGGCTCGCTCGGCGAACGGGAGATCGCGGAATTGCGCAATCAGATTCGACGGCTCGCCGCGCGGTTGCGTTCGCGCGCCGCCTTGCGTCAGCGCCGCGGCAAGCGCGGCGTGCTCGACACCAAGCGGACGATCCGCACGAACTTGCGTCACGCGAGCGTGCCTGTCGAATTGAAACACAAACGGCGCCACTTAAAGCCCAAGCTCGTCATGATCTGCGATGTTTCGACGTCGGTCCGTCCGGTCGTCGAATTCATGCTGCGCTTGGTCTATGAGTTGCAGGATCAAATCCACAGCGCGCGCAGTTTCGTCTTTATTGACGATATTGTGGACGTGAGCGCCGAGTTCACGCAGCGCCGGCCGGAGAGCGCAGTCCAACGCGTCCTGGACGACAATCCGCCTGGATACTATAACACGAATCTCGGCTACTCGCTCGCCCATTTCTGCAAAGATCACCTCGATACGGTGGACCACCGCACGACCGTCATTGTACTGGGCGATGGGCGCAACAACTTTTTGAATCCGCGCCTCGATTCCTTTCAGGACATCAAAAAGCGCGCGCGGCGCGTCATCTGGCTCAACCCGGAAAGCCCGCGCCTCTGGGGCACCGGCGACAGCGATATGCCGCAATACCTGCCGCACTGCGATGCCGCGCACGAAGTCGGTACGCTGGCGCAACTCGCGGAAGCGATTGACCGGTTGTTCGCCTGAAAAGTACGGGAGTGTGGGAGTATGGGCGTCACCCCCATACCCCCATACTCCCACACCCCATCACGGTGGGCACACTGTCAGCTTTTGTTCGAACGGCTGCCCATTCGGCTGTTTGAATTGCGCGGCCCGGTTATCTTGATCTAACCATGACACGCGCGCGATAAAGTCCTCGCACGGTCCCCCCAACTGAATTCTCCAATACCCCAGTCCTCTGACTTCTTGCGCGCCGAGAGGCGCGTTTGTCGTTGCTACTGTCGTCTCGCCGAACGAATTTCTCTGGTTCTCTGGGCGATAGATGTAGACGATCCAGCGAAAGGTATGAACCTTGCCGGTCGTATTCGCAAAGCCAACGGCGAAGACCAGCTCCGCGCCGCGCACCGGTGGATTGGGCGTTACGTTCATATACGTGACATACAATCCGGGCGGGATTACGGGCGTGGGGGGCGCAGGAGTGCTCGTCGGGAGCGGCGTTTCCGTTGCCGCGCCCCGAGCGACGGTCGAAGGGGTCGGCGTGGCGATTTCGGGCGCGGGCGCGGGCGAGCCAACGGCCAGAGTCGGCATTAGGGTCGTGGGCGATGGTCGGGTGGAAGTAACCGGCGCGACGCGGGTTGGCTCCGGCGCGCAACTGCCGATGATCAGCGTTATCAAAAGCGCAGCCATGAGGGCCGCGATGGTTCTCAACTTGCCTCCTTGTTGCAGCAACAGTCTTGGGGATCAGTTTACGAAAAAGGCGGAAAGGCGTCAATGGGGCAACTGCCACCAACACGCAAGAAAGGCAAGAGTCGCGTTCATTTTCGCTGGACTCTTGCCTTTCCAAAAACATAGTTGGACGATCGTCAACCGGCTATGGGCACGTCGTAAAGCCCTTTTCGTAAACTTTGCCATCCGGCGTCGTGAAAGGAATGAGGTTGTTGTTCACATCCTGCCAGACGACGCGGGCAAAGTACCAATCGCACGGCGTACCCGGCGGCACAACCCAGCCACCCGGCGTCACGAGTTCGGTTGTACCGGTGGGAAAGCCCGTCGTAACCAGGGACGTATCGGTGTACGATTTGTTGGGTTGCTCCGCTCGGTAGATCAGCACGCGCCACGTGATGGTGAAGAGGTTGTTGGTGGTATTCTGAAACGTGGGCCTGAAGGTGAACGTGTTGCCAACTCGGGGCGGATCCGGGTTCAGTTTTAGATCGCTCACGAATAGTCCCGGCCCGCTCGGCGAAGCCACTGGCGGGGTTGTCGGCGCTGGAGTTGGCGATACGCCCGGGGCGGTTGCGGCGGTCGTGTCAAGTGGCGGGCAGGTAGTAAAGCCCTTTTCAAAGACCTTGCCGTCGGTGGTCGTGAACGGAACTTGGTTATTGTCGGCATCCCGGAAGACGACGCGCGCAAAGTACCAATCGCACGCGGTACCGGACGGCAGGTCCCAATCGCCCAAGGAGCGTTGGTCGCTTGAGCCCGTCGGGAAGCTGGTGCTCGTCCATGTGGTATCCGTGTAGGATCTGTTCGGCGTGTCAGCCCGGTAGATCAGCACGCGCCAGACGAAATTGAGCGGCTCATTCGCGGTGTTCTGGAATGAGGGTGTGAAGGTAAAAATGTTGCCGGCTCTGGGCGGATCGGGGTTTAATTTCAGATCGGCGACGTATACTCCCGGCGCCGGCGTGCCCGTTTGGGCCTGCGCCCGGATGGCGGCGAAAGACAATAGAGCCGCCAATGCTGCGGCAACGAGCATGACCTTTAACTTGGTCATCGCTTTCTCTCCTCGCGTTCTGGATTTTTAGCCATACGAACCGTACCACACTCACTCGCGGTAGCCGCACCTCCTCCTTACGCAAGAGTTGCCCGCGCGGACCGGTTCTACGGTCGGTCACGCGCGGCGCACGAGTGATGAAACGAGCGAGCGCCGGAAATGTTACTCGCGTTTCGGCAAGGCAGAGAACCTTATGTCGTATTCGAGTGTGGATTGATTCGCCGTCGAGGAAAGCGGTTATTTTTTCTTAACGTCTACAGCTCCGGCACTATTTGCTGTAGAGCCGCTCTTGCAGGTGCTCGATCCGCTGCTCCAAGATTTCAATCTGGGAGACGAGTTGGTTGCGCTGGTGAATCTCCTGCGGCGTGTAACCCCCCGGGTACTTGTCCGGCTCGGTGAACGGGTGCGTGTTCGGCGGAAACAGCCGCAGTTTCTCTTGCTTGAGCTGCGCGAGCTGCTCACGCGCGTGTTTAAGCTCTTCGGCGATTTGTGGATTTGGACTGGCCATCTTTTTCACCTCGCGGAAATTCTAGCGCGAGACAAGCCGCGCGTCAATCGCCCCTCGGAATGTGCGTCGCACATTCCAAGCGATACACTTGACCAAGCGCATCGTTTAAAGTAAAATGAAAACGTGATGCTCGATCAAGTTCGCCGCGCGCTTGCATTGCCGCGGCCCGGACGCGCCGCGCAGATTCGCATGTCGCCGCGCCCGCGCCCCGGCGACGTCTTCCCTCTGCCTCCCGAGGTGCACCCGCGGGAGGCGGCGGTCATGATCTTGTTATTCCCGCGCGGCGAGGAGCTGGATTTCTTTTTGACGCGACGAACCGAGACGGTCGAGACGCACAAGGGGCAGATTTCGCTGCCCGGCGGCGCGCAAGAGACAGGCGAAGCGCTGCAAGCGACCGCGCTGCGCGAAGCTTCGGAGGAGTTGGGCATTGATGCCGCGCGGGTGGAAATCTTGGGTGAGCCGCTCACGCCGGTGTACATCCCGGTGAGCGGTTTTCGCGCAACGCCCTTCGTCGGCTTTACGCCCGTTCGTCCGGACATCACCATCGCCGCGGCGGAAGTCGTGGAGATCATCGAGACGCCGCTCGAACTGATCGTCAACGAGCAGAATGTGGTCGAAGAGGAATGGACGATTCGCGGCTATACGGGCCTCGTCCCCTTCTTTGCCATCAACGGGCATAAGGTGTGGGGCGCGACCGCGATGGTGTTGGGCGAGTTTGGGGAGATGCTGAGAAGCGTAATTCGTAATTCGTAAATCAGGAATCGCGAATTCTCTATGGAATATCGTCGGCTGGGTCGGACGGGGTTGAAGGTTTCAGAGATGTGTCTCGGCACGATGACGTTTGGCTGGACGACGGACGAGCGGAACGCGTACGAGGTGCTCAACGCGTCGTTGGAAGCCGGAATCAATTTCATTGACACCGCCGACATTTATTCGCGCTGGGCGCCCGGCAATCCCGGCGGCGTCGCCGAAACCTTCATCGGCAACTGGATGCGCGGCAAGCAGCGCGATCAATTGATCATCGCCACCAAAGTCCGCGGGCGGATGGGCCTGGGGCCCAACGACGAAGGACTCTCGCGGCTGCACATCATGAGCGCGGCGGAGTCGAGTCTGCGGCGGCTGCGAACCGATTACGTTGATCTTTATCAACTGCATTGGCCGGACGACGAAACTCCGCTCGAAGAAACGCTGCGCGCGCTGGACGACTTGGTGCGCGAGGGCAAGGTTCGCTACCTCGGCCTATCGAATTTCGCGGGCTGGCGCATGATGAAGGCCCTGTGGATCGCCGAACGGCAAAATCTCGCGCGCCTGGTCTGCGTCCAGCCGCACTACAACCTTGTCTGGCGCGCCGAGTTCGAACGCGAGTTGGAGCCGCTCTGCCGCGATCAGGGACTGGGCGTGATTCCCTACAGCCCGCTGCAAGGCGGTTTCCTCACCGGCAAATATCGCCGGGGGCAGCCGGCGCCGCGCGGCGCACGCGGCGAAGGCAACGAGCGCATGGCGCGCTTTCTCGGCGACGAACGCAACATGACTTTGGTGGACACGCTGGGAGCGATTGGCCGCGAACGCGGCAAGACGATCCCGCAAGTCGCGATCGCGTGGCTGCTCTCCCGGCCCAGCATTACCAGTCCGATTATTGGCGCGAACACCGTGGCGCAATTGACCGATTTGCTCGGCGCGGTCGGTCTGCGATTGAGCGCCGAGGAATTGAAATCTCTGGACGATCTCACAACATGGCAATGACCGTTTTGCTGCTCGTTCGTCATGCGAGCAACGATTACGTGAAGGAAGGCCGCCTCGCGGGCTGGACGCCTGGAGTCCACCTCAACGCGGCGGGTCAGCGGGAGGCGGATGCGCTCGCGCAGCGTTTGAATCATATTCCGATTGCGGCGATTTACTCCAGTCCGCTCGAGCGGGCCGTGGAAACCGCGCAAGCCATTGGCCTATGCCAGCATCTCGAAGTGCAGATTCGTCCCGCGTTGGGCGAACTGGGCACCGGCGAATGGACCGGCAAGTTGATCAAGGAGTTGGAAGGTGCGGAGCTTTGGAAACAAGTCCAGACAGCGCCCGCCGCGGTCCGTATCCCGGGCGGAGAGAGCTTTGCCGAGATGCAAACGCGCATGGTCGCCGCGCTAGATGCCATCGTCGCGGCCCATCCCAATCAAGTGGTCGCGGTGGTCTCGCACGCCGATCCGCTCAAATCGGCGATTGCCCATTACTTGAGCATGGATCTCAATCAGTTTCAGCGCATCGCCATCAGTCCTGCATCCGTCACCGTGTTTTTCTTTGGAGAGCATAGCCCGGTCCTCTTTCGATTGAACGACAGCGCGAAATTGCCTTCCTTCAAGATCGAGCCGCCGAAGCCGAAGAGCACCCCGGAGGCCCAAGACCCAGAGCGAAAGGAAAAGACAGCGATGCCTGAGGCAAACATTCTTTACGATCTCAATCCTGTCACGCACATTACGGCAGGTGTGATCGGCAAACCAGGGAAACGAACTTTTTATCTCCAAGCTCGGCAAAGTCGAACCATCGTCACGCTCATCGCCGAAAAAGAGCAAATGTCCGCGCTCTCGGCTGGGATTGATCAATTACTCGAACGATTAGGCGGCAGCCGGCACGCGGTCCAAGTGACCGCGACACAGATGGAACTCGCCGAGCCAATCGAGCCATTGTTTCGCATCGGACAGTTGGGCCTGGGCTATGATGCGGAACAAAGTCTGCTCGTGCTCGTGGCTTACGAGTTGCCCCAAGAGGAAGACGCGCCCGTCGTCAACGTAGTGCGGTTTTGGGCGACGCAGGACCAAATGCGCGCGCTCGCGCGTCACGCCGCCGGCATCGTCGCCGCGGGGCGCCCCATCTGTGTCCTATGCGGCCGGCCGATTGATCCTGAGGGGCACTTTTGCCCCAAGCGCAACGGACATGGAGAACACGCCCCGCTAACGTAGTAGCGGGCTTGCCCCGTCCATACCGACATGTAGGGGCGGGGTCACCCCGCCCTTGCCGAGAGAGAGAATGTCGCAAGACCCGATCCGAAAAACACGCGCGAATGCGCGCCGACCTCGCATCAGCGGGGCGAAGAATGAAATCAACGTAGCGGAATCGGTCGCGCTGCTGAAAAGCGGCGCGATGAACGTGCAAGAACTTGTGCCCTGGAGTTCGAACTATACGTTCCTCGTCACGATTTCCGGCGCCGGGCGCCAAGTCCCCGCGATCTACAAGCCCAGCCGGGGCGAACGGCCGCTGTGGGATTTTCCCTCCGGCACGTTGGCCAAGCGCGAGTACGCGGCCTACCTGCTCAGCGCCGCGCTCGGCTGGCCGAATGTTCCGCCGACGGTTCTGCGCGACGGCCCGCAAGGCATCGGCGCGGTCCAGTTGTTCATTGAGGCGGTCGAGGGCGAACATTATTTTACGCTGCGCGACGCGTACCGCGAAGAAATGAAACGCATCGCCATCTTCGACGCCGTAATCAACAACACGGATCGCAAAGGCGGGCACGTCTTGCTGGGCAAGAACGGAACGATCTGGTGCATTGACCACGGCGTCACTTTTCACGAG
The DNA here is from genome assembly GCA_016208315.1 of Chloroflexota bacterium. GTDB lineage: Bacteria > Chloroflexota > Anaerolineae > UBA4142 > UBA4142 > JACQYF01. The sequence continues at coordinate 31,045 of JACQYF010000038.1, forward strand.
CATCCGAAACTACGGACGGTGATCTGGGATTTCACCCAAGAACCGATCCCGGCCCCGATCCTCGACGATCTGCGGTCGCTCCAAGCCAAGCTCGTCCGTCCCGACCCGTTCGCGCAATCCCTCGCGCCGCTGCTTTCGGTGAGAGAAACCGATGCGCTCTGCGGACGAATTCAAGAACTCGTCGTGAGCGGCGTCTTCCCGGAACCGCCGGAAGATTGGCCGCACATTCCGTGGCCGCCGATCTAGAAGTTGGAAGTTCGAAGTTAGATTCCGATTTCTAACTTCGAACTTCCAACTTCTAACTTCCAACTTCCGCTATGTCCAACTCTGCAAACGTCGAACGATTTTCCGGTTTTGCCAAGCGATACGATGCCTATCGTCTTCAATCCCCCGTGATTATTGCCGACATTCTCACCCAGTTGGCTCAGGTCGAGCGTCCGCAACTCGTCGTGGATTTGGGCAGCGGGACTGGGCTATCGTCCTGCGTTTGGGCCGAGCGCGCGGCTCAAGTGATTGGGGTTGAGCCAAAGGCGGATATGCGGCGACAAGCGGAGATTCGAACGGCGGCTCAACCCAATGTCCGTAACATCCGCTACGTGGACGCCGATTCGACGGCAACGGGCTTGGCGGATGGTTGCGCCGACATCGTCACGTGCTCCCAGTCCTTGCATTGGATGGAGCCGGAACCGACCTTCGCCGAAATCGCGCGCATTCTCCGCGTGGGTGGAGTATTCGCGGCATACGATTGTGATTGGCCGCCGACGATGAATTGGGAAACCGAACTCGCGTGGGCGAACTTGATGCGCGCTGGATCAGCCACAGGTCAGAAGCGTGGCTGGTATCGTGGCGTGGAAAAGTGGGCGAAGGAAAAGCATTTGGCGCGCATGGAGGCGAGCGGTCGTTTTCGGTTTGTGCGAGAAATAGTCGTCCACAACACAGAGATGGGCAATGCCGAGCGATGCGTTGGGTTGGCATTAAGCCAAGGTGAGCTTGCAGAGCTGCTCAAGCATGGCATGAGCGAAACCGAAATCGGGCTGGACGAATTTCGTGCAGTGTGTGAACGCACAATTGGGGCCGCGCCGATACCGTGGTATTTTTCGTATCGCGTGCGGCTGGGCATAAAATAGAAGTCCACAACTATTTGACGATATCGCCAAACTTTGGTAAAATCATCGGCGTCAGTGCGCCCCCATCGTCTAGGGGACTAGGACGTGGCCCTTTCAAGGCCAAGACAGGGATTCGAATTCCCTTGGGGGCACAATCTCCGGCTGAACTATACGCCGGAGTCTTTTTTTCTCGGTTGCACCGACCCGTAACATTTTCGTGCCCCGAACGTTTACCATCACGGGTGTAGAGCACCTGTTCTATCACATCAAAGCCGTTCCCCTCACACAGCCCGCACAAAGGAGAAAATCCCGATGGTAAAGAATCTTTCGATATCGCAACTCCGCGCCAACTTTAAGGGCCGGGTGATCGCGCCGGACGACCCCGGGTACGACGCGGCGCGCACGGTCTTTGTCGGCGGGATTGACCGCCGGCCCGCCGTGATCGTACGCGTCGCCGACGCGACGGATGTCGCGCGCGTTATCTCGCTCGCCCGCGAAACTGGAATGGAGCTTGCGGTTCGCGGCGGCGGACATAGTAGTGTCGGGCACAGCGTCTCGGATGGAGGGTTCGTGCTCGATCTTGGCGATATGCGCGCGCTGGAGATTGACGCCGAAAGACGCACCGCATGGGCCGAGACGGGGTTGACTGCCGTCGAATACACGACCGCGGCCGATGCTTACGGACTTGCGACCGGATTTGGCGACACCGGCTCGGTTGGGATCGGGGGGCTTACGTTGGGCGGCGGCGTCGGGTATCTCGTCCGCAAGCACGGACTCACGATTGACAATCTCCTGGCCGCCGATATTGTGACCGCGGACGGCCAACTCCTCCGCGCGGACGCCAAGACGAACGCGGACCTCTTTTGGGCGATTCGCGGCGGCGGTGGCAACTTTGGCGTCGCGACCCGTTTCCAGTTCCGCCTGCACGAGGTCGGGACGGTTGTCGGCGGAATGATGCTTCTGCCCGCAACGCCCGACGTGATTGCCGCGTTCATGGCCGAGGCCGACAATGCGCCCGAAGAACTCTCAACCATCGCTAACGTCATGCCCGCGCCGCCGATGCCGTTCGTGCCCGCGGAGCATCACGGCAAATTGGTCATCATGGCCTTGATGGTTTACGCCGGCGCGGTCGAGCCGGGCCAGCGCGCCGTCGCGCCGTTCCGCGCGCTCGCTGCGCCGATCGTGGACATGGTCCGCCCGATGCGCTATCCGGAAATCTATCCGCCCGACGACAGCAGTTATCATCCGAAAGCGGTGGGACTCACGCTGTTCATTGACCAGGTAGACCGCGCGCTCGCGGAGAAAATCGTCGAGTACCTCCGGGCCTCGGATGCCTCAATGCGCGTGGCGCAACTGCGGACGCTCGGCGGAGCAATGGCGCGCGTGCCCGCCGGCGACACGGCCTTCGCGCATCGCAGGTCCCGCATCATGGTGAATGTCGCCGCGTTCTACGAAGGCCCCGAGGACCGAGTTGTGCGCGACGGCTGGGTTTCTAGTTTTGCGGCGGCGCTGCGACAGAGAGATGACGGTGTGTACGTCAACTTTCTCGGCGACGAAGGACCAGCGCGCATCCGCGCGGCTTACCCCGGCGCGACGTGGGACCGGCTCGCGGCGATCAAGCGTCGCTACGACCCGACCAACCTCTTTCGGCTCAACCAGAACATTCCTCCGGCATAAAGAACCGGTCGGAAACGAACGGAGAAATCACTATGAAGAAACCGTAAGCGAAAGATGGCATGACCGCGTCTAAACAAATTCATGTTTTCATACGGAAAGGAAGTGTGCGATATGTTGAATCTCAACTCCGTCATGATCGGAACGAAACAACCCAAGACGTTAGCGACCTTTTATGAAAAGGTCCTGGGCAAGCCAGCGGACATGGTTGATGACGAGAGTGGCTTCTTCGGCTGGCAAGTGGGAAGCTGCAATCTGTCCGTCCTGGACCACTCCGAAATGGGGGGTAAGACCAAAGATCCCGGACGGGTGATGCTAAACTTTGAGACGTCCCAGGTCAAAGAAGAGTTTGAGCGGATCAAAGCGCTTGGCGCGGTGGTCATCCGCGCGCCCTATGAAATGGGCGGTGGGTGGATCGCGACCCTGGCCGACCCGGATGGCAACTACTTTCAACTGGTAAGCCCGATGGGGTCGTAAAAGGAGAATTCACGTGAGAAAAGTAGTTTCAGGGCTGTTCATATCGTTGGATGGCGTCGTCGAATCGCCCGACAAATGGCAATTCAACAACTTTGACGAGGACATGGGGGTAGCGATGGCGTCACACATCGCCGCGGAGGACGCCATACTCCTCGGACGAGTCACTTATCAGGAGTGGGCGCCGTACTGGCCGACTTCTAGCGACGAACCGTATGCAAGCCATATCAATAACACCACCAAGTATGTCGTCTCGACAACACTGGACAAGGTCGAGTGGAAAAACTCGACGCTGATCAAAAAGAACCTGGCGCAAGAGATCGGCAAGCTCAGGCAGCAACCTGGAAAGAACATCGGAGTCGCCGGCAGCCCGACGCTGGCCCGATTCCTGCTTCAAAACGACCTGCTCGACGAGCTAATACTCATGGTCCATCCCGTTGTCGTGGGTAGCGGCAAGCGCCTCTTCAAGGATGGGGACGGTCTGAAGAGAATGAAACTTGTCAGTTCAAAGACGACCCGTACCGGCGTCGCGATCCTTACCTATCAGCCCGTTTAGTAAATCGGCAAATGTGCCAAACATGCCAAACATGCCAAACGAGCCAGAGATGCCAAATGGTTGACTGGACGGGTTGCCAACTTTGGCGCTTTGGCACATTTGGCACGTTTGTGATATGAGGAAAATGCCATGACCGAGATTGCCGTGAAGGAAACGACCGACATCGAGCGCGTCAAGACTTTTTACCATCTGCTGGCGAACACGATCACTGCCGGCGTCACTAACATGACCGTCTGGTTCGCGCTGGTGTTCTGGGTGTTTCTTGAAACGCGCTCGGTCATGGCTACGGCCGTCGTCTCGGGCATCTATCTGGTGGCTGTCGCCGTCTCGGGCTTTTGGTTCGGCGGACTGATTGACCGCTATAAGAAAAAGCGCGTCATGCTCCTTTCCGGCTTGGTTTCGTTCCTCATCTACGTCATCGGGTTTGCCATCTATCTCACCGCGCCGCCTGCCGAGTTCAAGAACCCCGCGAGCGTCATTCTCTGGATCTTTGTCACGCTGCTTCTCATGGGCGTTATTGCGGGCAACATCCGCAATATCGCGTTGCCCACGCTCATCACCATCCTCGTCCCCGAAGATCGGCGCGACCGAGCCAACGGACTGGCTGGGACGGCGACCGGGATCACGTTTCTGATCACCTCGGCCATCAGCGGGTTTCTGGTAGGGCATTCGGGCATGTATGCCGTGCTGATCCTGGCGATGGCGATGATGGCCGTTTCGGTGATCCATCTTGCCGTGCTGTCCATTCCGGAAAAAGGAATCGCGCACGCCGACGGCAAGCCGGTCCAGTTGGATGTGCGCGGGACGCTGATCATCATCGGGGCCATCCCTGGAATGTTCGCCCTCATCTTTTTCACGACGTTCAACAATTTCCTGGGCGGCGTGTTTATGGGGCTCATGGACGCGTACGGACTGTCGCTCGTTTCGGTCGAGGTGTGGGGCGTGCTGTGGGCATTTCTCAGTTGCGGGTTTATCGTCGGCGGTCTTTTCATCGCCAAATGGGGACTCGGCGCAAACCCCCTGAGGGCGCTCTTCGGCGCCAACATCTGCATCTGGACGATCAGCAGTCTCTTCACGATCCAGCCCTCGATCTTCCTGCTCACTTCAGGAATGTTTATTTACCTGTGTGTCGGGCCCTTTATCGAAGCCGCCGAGCACACGATCATCCAGAAAGTGGTGCCTCCGGAACGTCAGGGCCGGGTCTTTGGCTTTGCGCAAAGCGTCGAGATGGCGGCCTCGCCGCTGACGACGTTCTTCATCGGGCCGATCGCGGAATTGATTTTCATCCCATTCATGACGACGGGAGCCGGCGTCGGCCTGATCGGCGGCTGGTTTGGGACCGGCGCGGATCGCGGCATTGCGCTCGTGTTCACGCTGACGGGCCTCCTCGGTTTGGTTATGACGCTGCTTGCGATGAACACGAAATACTACCGGCTGCTGTCGTATCGTTACATGACGGGATAGGATCGGCCCTCGCTCGTCTCTTTCTTCAGATACTCCCTCTCCCGGCGCTTGACATGCGTCGCCGCTTCGACTATACTCCGGCTAATTGAAAATCATTTTCAGTTAGGAAAACATGCTATCTACCCCAACTCCCATACTGCGCGCCGGTTTGCGCGAGAATCGCCGCAAGTTGACGCGCCCGCGCCAGGTCGTGCTCGAGATCATCAGCCAGGCAAACCATCATCTTACGCCGGCTGAGATTTATCGCCAAGCCAAAATGAAATATCCGCACCTGGGCCTGACCACGGTTTATCGAACGCTCGACCTGTTGGTCGAACTGGGCTACGTCCAACGCATCCATCTCGCCGAAGGTTGTCACAGTTACGCGCCGATCGCGCAATCGCATGGACATCATCTCGTGTGCTCTAACTGCGGTCGCGCCGAAGAGTTTAGCGATTGCGACCTCGAAGGGCTGGTGCAATCGCTGCAGGGCAAAACGGGTTACGCGATTGACGTGCACGTGCTGGAGTTGATGGGCCTTTGTCCTGACTGTCAAACCAAAGCGCGGGGTCGCAAGCGTTGAGTCGAGGGAACGTGAATGACAAAGAGAAACGAACTCGCCGTTTTGATCGCGTTCGTCCTGTTCAGCGCCATCACCGCTTGCGCGCCGACAACGTCGCCGTCCGCGTCCTCGCAGCTCAGGGTGGTTGCCACAACAACCCAAGTCGCCGCGCTTGCCAAGGTCGTCGGCGGTGATTACATCGCGCTGAATGGTCTGCTGCCCATCGGGGTTGACCCGCACGAGTACGAGCTGACACCGGCGGACCTGCGCGCGCTGGCCGACGCGCAGGTCATTATCAAGAACGGTCTGGGATTCGAAAAACCTTTTGACCAACCCATTGCGAACCTCGGCGGCAAAGTGCTGGTCGTTGATACCTCCACGGGCGCTGCCATTCGCAAAGGTGACGAACAAGAACCGCAAGGCGATACGCATATATGGCATTCCATCCCCAATGCGATCGTCATGCTAAACAATATTCGCGATGGGCTGATCAAAGCCGATCCGGCGCACGCCGATGCTTACCGGACGAACGCGGCGGCATACGAAGACAAGTTGAACGAGCTTGACCAGTACATCAAGCAGCAGATCGCGACGATTCCACCGGCGAATCGCAAACTCGTGACCAATCACGACGCGTTCGGCTATTATCTCGATCGCTATGGACTGACCTTGGTCGGCTCGGTCATTCCGAGCATGGACACCAGTTATGAACCATCGGCAAAGGAGTTGGCCGATTTGGTTCGGCAAATCAAAGCGCAGCAGGTCAAGGCGGTTTTTACGGAAGCATCCATCAATTCGGCGCTCGCCAAACAGATCGCGCAAGAGGCAGGTGTACGCGTCGTCGAAGGCGGGCTGTATGGCGATACGCTCGGCCCGCCGGGAAGCGGCGCGGAGACCCTCGACGGGATGCTCAAGCACAACACTGACGTGATCGTGTCCAATCTCAAATAGGGCCGAAGATACGGGTTGGCAAGTTTTATGAATACCGCAATTTCGATTGACACACCGGCGCATCTACAAGTTGATAACATAACGGTCTCGTACAATGGCACACCGGCCTTGCGCCAAGTGTCGTTCCAAGTTCCGCAAGGCACGCGCGTGGCCGTCGTGGGACCGAATGGCGCCGGCAAATCCACCTTGTTCAAAGCGTTGGTCGCGCTGCTGCCGCTGCGTGAAGGGCGCATCGTCATTCACGGCTTGCCGCTCGGTCATCACAAAGAATGCGTGGCGTACGTTCCGCAACGTGAAGATGTGGACTGGAAATTCCCAGTCACGGTGATGGACGTGGTGATGATGGGGCGCTATGGCAACCTCGGCTGGTTCAAGTGGCCTGGCAAGCACGACAACCGAATCGTCGCCCATTCGCTTGACCAGATGAAGATTGCGAATCTCGCGCGCGTGCCTATCGGAGAATTGTCGGGGGGGCAGCAGCAGCGCGTTTTTCTGGCGCGCGCCTTGGCCCAAGAACCGCACATACTGTTGATGGACGAGCCATTCACCGGCGTGGACGCTTCGACTCAGGAAGCGACGCTGCAATTGTTGGACCGGCTGCGGGAAGAAGGCGTTACGGTGATGGTCTCGACCCACGATCTGAACCTCGCCAATACGCGTTTCGACCAGGTGCTTTTGCTCAATCGGCAGTTGATCGCATACGGGGACCCGACGCGCGTCTTCCACTCGGAGAATGTGGTCAAGGCCTTTGGGACGCATTCGCTCGTATTGAATGGAACGAACGGTATCGTCGTTGACGATTGTTGCCCGCCGGACGTGTAGGTGATGGATGTGGTCGAATTCTTGCTGTCGCCTTTAACCTATGAATTCATGCAGCGCGGTTTGGTCGCGGCCCTAATGGTTGGCGTGCTGTGCGCGATTGTCGGCTGTTACGTCGTCCTGCGCTCGATGGCTTTCATCGGCGACGCGATGGCGCACGCGATCTTGCCGGGGGTTGCGCTGGCCTATTTGTTTAAAGGCGATTTGCTCGTCGGGGGGCTGGTCGCGGCCTTGATCGTCGCGATGGGCATCGGCTATTTGACGCGGCAGGGGACGCTCAAAGAAGACACCGTGATCGGCATTCTGTTCGCGGCGTCCTTGTCGCTGGGCATTGTGTTGATCAGCACGATCAAATCGTACGCCCGCGATCTGACGCACATCTTGTTTGGCAATCTGTTAGGCGTGAGCGTGAACGACCTCATCCTCACGGCCGGCTTGGGCGTGATCGTTCTGGCGACCATCTTCGCGCTGTACAAGGAATTGCTCGTGTTGTCGTTCGACCCGGTGCTGGCGGCGACGCTGCGTCTGCCCGCGGAGACGCTGCGTCATGTGATGCTGGTCTTGATCGCGCTGACAGTGGTGGTGTCCATGCAAACGGTTGGGGTCGGGCTGGTCGCCGCGATGCTGGTCACGCCCGGGGCCACCGCGTACTTGCTGACGCGCCGGCTGCCGACGATGATGTTGATCGCCGGATTGATCGGCGCGGTTTCCAGTGTGGCTGGCTTGTACCTCAGCTATTACGCCAGCGTGTCGTCCGGCGCGGCCATCGTCCTCACGGCGACCGTCATTTTCCTGGTCGCGTTCTTATTTGCGCCTAGGCGCGGCGTGTTGTGGACGACCCTCCGCCGTGTGTAAGGTTCATCCAAACGAAGCGACCGCCGTTGGCAGATCGGAGTGAATCTCCAAGAAGCGGTCAAACCCCGCAATGTTCAATACCCTCTGAATGTCCGGCGTGGGATTGAGTAATTTTATGTGAGACGATTTGCCCGCCGCGGATGGCGGAGCATTTCCCCCGCTCCCCGGACCGGACGCCGCGTCGAGTGACTTGGACAGCAAATGGATGGCGCGCAGCCCCGCGCTCGTCAGCGAAACCACACTCGACAGGTCCAGCAACAGATTCCGCGCGCCCCCAGCGATGGCCTCTCGACCCTTGTTTTCCAGCATCTCGGCGCTGCCCATGTTCAAGCGTCCGTCCATATGAAACACGGTGACGGGCACGCGGCCCGGCGGTTGTGAGGTGGTAATCTGCATCGTATCTATGGATTGCATATTGTTTCCTCTCCCAAGTGAAATCTGGCGCGATTATATCTGCGCGCCTGCGTTTTTGCAATGGGGTCGAAACCGCGCGGCCCATTTCACCCCTTGACACGTTTTGAGCGAATATGCTACACTCGCGGGCGAACTTGGTCCCGTGATGATTCATCTCCGGCAGACGCTAACACAGGTCTGCCTCTTTACTTTCGGCCCGAGGCGCGCAAGGAGCATCGAATTGTCGGAGAAAACTGCTTACATCATTATCGTGCTTGTTCTAACGCTCGGCGCGACCGCGGCGTGCGCGCCCGCACCGGCGGCGGCCCAGTTGGCCCCGACGCCACCCCCGCTCGTCCTGCCGACGCTCATTCCGCCCACGTCTCGTCCATCGTCTCCGACGCCTACTTTTGTGCCGCCCACGGCGACGGCGACCGTCGTCGCGCAGCCGGTCGCGTCGCCCACCGCGCTCGCGCCCGCGACGAGCGCCGCGACGCCGACAAGCGCGGCAACGCCCACGCTCGCGCTTCAAGCCGGCTTGTTCGTCACTGGCCTGCGGACTCAGCCCGACCCGCCCATCCGCGGCCCTAATTTGGAATTCCTGGTTACGTTCGCCAATGGGACCGGGGCTGAGCAGAACTATCGCTGGTTGGTCTATATTTACAAAGCCGATACGCCGAACAAGACCTTTGGCGAAACGACTCGCACGAATGGCGCGATTCCGGCCGGGACCACCGAACAACCGTCACTCGGCAGCTGGCGATTGCCGTTGGGCGGTCCATGCGATTACTTTTTTGCGCGCGTCGTTTTTCTCAATTCCGAAAATCGAGCGGTTCCATTTACGACTCCCGACGGCAAGGTCTTTGAAAAGGGGTTGACCATATGTCCGCCGTGAAACACGCACCTCCCGCCGGTCCCTTCACCCCCGCGATCTGGCTGATGAACCGGCTCAGATTTCCGTTCAAGTTTTTGCTCATCACGCTGCTCTTCCTGCTGCCGCTGGCGCTCGTAATGGCGCTCCTCGTTTTGCAGATCAATGCGAATGTACAAGTGGCTGAAAGGGAACTGCTCGGCACGGCGTACCTGCGTCCGGCGCGCAATTTGCTCCAGGACGCGCTCGTCAACCAAATCCTCGCGCAGGATTTTCAAAATGGCCGCGTGGCCGGAGACGAAATCGCGCGCACACGCGCGCGAATGGATGCCGCGTTCAACGCGCTGGCGGAATGGGACCGACGAATCGGCAGCCAGCTTGGGACACGCAGCGATTTCGAGACGCTCAACGCGGACTGGCAGAAACTCAAGAGCCAGCCGCCCGACCAGCCCTCGGCCGGCGGCGAGGACCTGAACGTGAAACTAATCGCCGACCTGCGCGCGCTGATGGCGAGCGTTGGCAACACTTCCAACTTGATCCTCGACCCGCGGCTCGACAGCAACTATTTAGCCGATCTTCTCGTGCTGGAGATTCCAGAAGGGCTTGCGCTCCAAGCGGAAACTTTGGCGCTCGGCATCCCGAACCTGGCGCAAGAGTACTCGACCGCCGGTTTAGCGCGCACCTCGACGGTCATTGGTCAACTCCAGTCCAACCTCGACGTGACGCAGGGCGGCCTGCGCGCGGCGCTGCAAAACACCGCCGCGCCCGACATGTCGCCGGCGCTCGACGACCCGCTGGCAGCGGCCAAGAGCGCGACCGACGAGTTTCTAAACAGCGTCGGGCGCGTGTGGAACACGCAGGGCGCTGAAGCGGAAGCGGTCGCCTTGCGCGCCAGCGGCGGCTCGGCGCTCCAGGCGAATTTCCGACTCTGGGATCTCGGCATCGCGCAGCTCGACCGGCTGTTGCAGACGCGGATCGCGAGTTTGAATCAACAAAAATCGCTTGCGCTCGCGACTACAGCCGTCGTGCTGTTAGTGGTCGCGTATCTTTGGATTGCCTTTTACCTCGCCGTAATGCGCACGGTGACAAACCTGGAAGCCGCGTCCCAGCGGATGGTCAGCGGCGATATGAGCGGTGATCTGCAACTCGACAATCGCGACGAGTTGGGCCAAATCGTCGCCGCGTTCAACCAGATCGCATCGGCGCTGGTTTCGTCGAGCGCCTACCGTCAAGCGGTGGTGGATAATGCTGCGGACGGAATCTTGACGACCGACCGCGAGGGCCGCTTGGTTTCGTTCAACCCCGCGGCGGAACGCATCTTTGGCTATGCCGCGTCCGAAGTGATCGGCCAGAAAATTACTCTGCTCGTGCCCACGGCCGCTAACTTTGCGCGCAACGGTTTCGCGATGGGGAATCAGCGGCGCGAGACCGAGGGTCGCCACAGAGATGGTTCGTTATTCCCGCTCGACCTTGCGGTCACCGAAACGCGCTTGGGCGATCAAACACTCTTCAGCGGCTTGATGCGCGATATTACCGAAGAGAAGCAAGCCGAACACCAGTTACAGCAAGCGAAACAAGCCGCCGATGCCGCGAATCAAGCCAAGAGCGCGTTCCTCGCGAACATGAGCCACGAATTGCGCACGCCCTTGAACGCGATCATCGGCTATAGCGAAATGCTGCAGGAAGAAGCGGAAGATACGGGGCAAGCGAGTTTTGTGCCCGACCTCGAGAAAATCAACGCGGCGGGCAAACATCTCTTGGGACTGATTAATGCGGTGCTCGATCTCTCCAAGATCGAAGCGGGCAAGATGGACTTGTACCTGGAGACCTTTTCGGTTCCGAACCTGGTCGCGGATGTCGCGGGCGTCATTCAACCGCTCATCGCCAAGAACTCGAATACGCTGCGCGTCCGCTGCCCTGAAGACATCGGCATGATGCGCGCCGATCTGACCAAAGTGCGCCAAAGCATTTTCAATTTGCTGAGCAATGCCAGCAAATTCACCGAACAAGGCGTCATCTCCCTCGACGTCGAACGCACGCGCGCCGATGAGACGGAGTGGATGATTTTCCGAGTGAGCGACACTGGTATCGGCATGACGCCCGAGCAACTGGGGAAATTGTTCCAGGAGTTTAGTCAGGCCGACGCTTCCACATCGCGCAAGTACGGCGGCACCGGTCTGGGCCTCGCGCTGACGCGGCGCTTTTGCCGCATGATGGGCGGCGATATTACGGTCGAGAGCGAGCCGGGCAAGGGCAGCACGTTTACGATGCGCCTGCCCGAGCAAGTCGCCGAGCAACAAGCCGAAGCCGTGTCCATACCGCCCGCCGTCGAATCGGTGCCCGCGGGCGCGAGCCGCGTGCTCGTGATTGACGACGAGCCGACCGCGCGCGATCTGATGCAGCGCTTGCTCACCAGTCACGGGTTCAACGCGACCACGGCCGCGAACGGCGCCGACGGATTGGACCTGGCCAAACAACTGCATCCCGACGTGATCACACTCGATGTGATGATGCCGGGCATGGATGGCTGGACGGTCCTCACCGCGCTCAAGCAGGACCCGGCGACCGTTGACATTCCGGTCATCATGGTCTCTATCGTGGACGAAAAGAATCTCGGCTACGCGTTGGGCGCGGCCGACTATTTGACCAAGCCGGTCGAGCGCGAGCGCCTCGTCGCCATTCTCAATCGCTATCGCCGCGAACCGGGCCAGCGTCCCGTGCTCATCGTCGAGGACGATGCCGCCACGCGCGAGATGCTGCGGCGCACGGTCGAGCGCGAGGGCTGGCAAGTTGCGGAAGCCGAGAACGGCATCGTCGGGTTACAAGAGGTGGCGAAGAATCCGCCGATGTTGATCTTGCTGGACCTGATGATGCCGGAGATGGACGGATTCGAATTCGTGGTCGAGCTGCGGAAAAATCCGGCGTGGAAATCCATCCCGGTCGTCGTCGTGACCGCCAAAGATCTGACTCAGCAAGACCGCCAGCGCCTTACGGGTTATGTAGACCAGTTGATTCAAAAAGGCGCCTACAGCCGCGACGAATTGGTCGCGGAGATTCGCAAGCTGACGCAAGGAGAAAAACAGAATGTCGAAGATACTGCTCGTCGAAGATAACGAGATGAACCGCGATATGCTGTCGCGCCGCCTCGACCGCAAAGGATACCAGGTCGTCATCGCGATGGATGGGCAGCAGGGGGTCGAGCTGGCGCGCTCCGAGTCGCCCGACCTGATCCTGATGGACATGAGTCTGCCGGTCTTGGATGGCTGGGAAGCGACGCGGCAGTTGAAGAACGCGCTCGAAACGCAGGCCATCCCCATCATCGCGCTCACCGCGCACGCGATGGCCGGCGACCGCGAAAAGGCGCTGGCGGCGGGCGCAAACGACTATGACACCAAACCCATCGAACTCCCGCGGCTCTTGGAAAAAATCCAAACACTCTTGCCGAAAGCGCCTCCAGCATGAGCGACAGTTTGACTGAGCGCGCGTGGTTGGCGAATTTGCGGCACGAACTACGCACGCCGATTAACGCGATCATCGGTTACAGCGAAATGCTGCTCGAAGACGCCGCAGACCGCGGCGACGAACGGCTGAGCGCGGACCTGCAAAAAATCCAGACGGCGGGCAGCCAACTCCTCGCGCGCGTCAACGAAATCCTCGACCCGGCGAGAATCGAAACGGAAGGGCTGGGCGCGGATCGGGAGACGTTCGGCGCGAACTTGCGCCACGAATTGCGGACGCCCTTAAGCGCGGTGATCGGCTATACCGAGATGCTTTTGGAAGAGCAGGGCGGCCAAGAGGAAATGCGCGGCGACCTGGAAAAGATTCACGCCGCCGCCGAGCGTTTCCTCGCGTTCATCAACGACATCGTCCACGTCTCGACTGCCGAGCCGGGCGAAGTTCCTCAGTCGGCTGAATCGGCCGCGATGGTCGCGGATGTCGTGCGAACGATTCAACCAGTAGAGAGCGAAGGCATCGCGGCGAACCCCATCGAGTGCGGCGTGCTCCTCGTGGTGGACGACAACGAAATCAACCGCGACGTGCTCTCGCGGCGGCTGGAACGACAGGGCCATCGCGTCGAAACTGGGGCGAACGGACAGCAGGCGCTCGACATGGTGCGCGCCAAACCGTACGATCTCATCCTGCTCGATCTGATGATGCCGGAGATGAACGGCTATCAGGTGCTCCAACATCTCAAAGCGGACGCGCTCTTGCGCGATATTCCGGTGATCATGATTTCCGCGCTGGACGAAGTGGACACCGTAGTGCGCTGCATCGAAATGGGCGCCGAAGATTACATGCCCAAGCCGTTCAACCCGGTGCTGCTCAAAGCGCGCATCGGGGCGTGCCTGGAAAAGAAACGCCTGCGCGACCGGCAGCGCGAGTTGTTCGGCAAATTCGCGACCAAAGAGGTCGCCGAAGAGTTGCTGCGGTACGGCTTTTCGCTTGGCGGCAAAATGGTCGAGGCGACCGCGATGTTTTCCGACATTCGTTCGTTCACGACGATCACGGAATCGCAGACTCCGGCCGCGACGATCGAGATGCTCAATCGCTATTTCAGCTACATGGTGGACGCCATCGGCGAGGAGGGGGGCATCGTCAACCAAATCGTCGGGGATGGGCTGATGGCGATTTTCGGCGCGCCGCTGCCGCGGGTGGACCATCGCGCGCGGGCGACGCGCGCCGCGCTGAAAATGTGCGAACGCATCGAGCAATTCAATCGCGAGCAGGCGGCGATGAATCTGCCGCCGATTCGCATCGGCATTGGGATCGCGGCGGGCGAGGTCATCGCCGGTTACACAGGGACTGAGGCGCGCGCGACGTACACTTGTGTTGGCGACACGGTCAACTTGGCCGCGCGGCTTGAATCGCACACCAAAGTGGTCGGCCAGCCCATCCTGATCAACGAGATGGCCCGGCTCGGCTTGGACGATACGTTTCAAGTCGAGGAACGAGGGACCGTGCAGTTGAAAGGCAAGACGCAAGCCATTCCAGTTTATTCTGTGTCGGCGACATGAAAGCCAAAATCATTCAACGCATTCCGCTGTTCGCGTCGCTCCCCTCCGGCGAGATTCAACATCTCGCCGAAACACTCCGCGACCTCACTCTGCCACCCAACACGATCGTCTTTCACGAGGGGGAATACGGCGACCGCTTCTACATCGTCGTCGAGGGCGAGATCGAGGTGATCAAATCGCTGGGAACGGCGGACGAACGCGTCTTGGCGCTCTGCGGTCCGGGCAGTTACGTCGGCGAGATGAGCTTGTTCGACCGCGACGGGCGGCGTACGGCGAGCGTCCGCACGCGCACGCCCGCGCAGTTGCTGGAAATGACCCGCGGCGATTTCGATGCCTTGCTGCACCGCCAGCCCATGCTCGCCTACGAATTGGTCCACGAATTGAGCGCGCGCCTCGACAGCGCGCATACGACGACCATTCGCGACTTGCGCGAAAAGAATCGCCAGCTCGAACAGGCCTACGAAGAACTGAAAACCGCGCAGGCGCAAATCATCGAAAAGGAAAAGCTGGAAAAAGAGCTGGCGGTCGCGCGGCAGATTCAGGCCAGCATTTTGCCCAGCACGTTTCCCCAGGTCGCGGGTTTCGACTTGGGCGCGCGCGTCGTGCCCACGCGCGCCGTCGGCGGCGACCTGTTCGATCTCATAGATTTGGGCAATGGAAGATTGGGCGTTGCGGTCGCGGATGTTTCCGACAAGGGCGTGCCGGCCGCGATTTTCATGGCGCTCACCCGCAGTCTGCTCCGCGCCGAGGCGACGCGCACCGTTTCGCCGGTCGAGGTCGTGAGGAATGTGAACCGGGAATTGCTGGAGATGAACGACGCGGGCATGTTCGTCACGGTGCTGTACGGCGTGCTGGACGGCGCGACGCTCGAGTTTCATTATGTGCGCGCGGGCCACGAAATGCCACTCGTCGTCGGCCCCGACGGTGAGTTGATCGAGATTCCTCAGGGGTCTGGCAATCCGGTGGGTCTATTCGAGGGGATGGCGCTCGACGAGCAGCGTGTGACTCTAGCGCGCGGCAGTGTGCTCGTCATTAATACGGATGGGGCGACGGACCAGGAGAACAGCGCGGGCGAGCCGTTCGGATTCGAGCGTTTGCGCGCCGCGGTCTGCGGCCAGCGATCCGGTGACGCGCAGACGATTTGCGACCGGCTGTTCGCGGCGCGGCTCTCCAAAACGACGACATCACCTTTGTGGTGGTGCAACTTCAACGAATAGACAGGAACGAATAAACGAATCTGTGCGCCAAAATTCGTTTATTCGTTTAGATTCGTTGACGCCAATGTTCGAATTGTTCGCGATTGACGCCCGCGCCGCCGCAGACAATGATTACGACCGGCGACCGACCCTGCAATGCCTCGGCCCGCGCATAGCCCGCGGCCAATGCCGCGCCGCACGCTGGCTCGACCAGGATGCGGTGGTCGTCGGCAAATCGTAGACAGGCCTCGACCGCGGTGCGGTCGCTGATAACCCACGAAGTGATCGAATGATGCCGCGTCCACTCGAGCGCTTGGCGCGCGACGGTGCGCGCGCCCAGCGTCGTCGCCAGAGACGTGATCCGGTCGAGCGTTTCCAGGCGCCCCGCTTGGACCGACGCGGCGAAGGACGCCGCGCCTTCCGTCTCGACCGCGAGGACCGGCACATCCGTCCAGCCCACGTTGTGGAGACCCTCGACTACACCGCAAAGCAATCCGCCGCCGCCAACCGACAAAACGATCACGCCGGGCCGAACGCCTGCTTGCGCAATTTCCTGGATCATGCCGGCGTGCCCGCGCCAGACGTTCGGATCGTCAAAGGGATGAATGTACGCCGCCTGTTCTTGCCGAGTCAACTCCAGGGCATGTTGATGCGCCTCGTCCCACGAGACGCCGTACACGATCAATTCCGCTCCCTCGCCGCGAATCAATTCCTTTGCGCGAGGCGCGGTGGACTCCGGCGAGGCGCACACCACTCGCCGCGCGCCGCGTTCCACCGCGGCGCGACAAGCTACCCCCATGCCGCGCGCCTTGAAAGACCCCGTCGGCTGCAACGCTTCCATCTTCAACCAGACCGGCGCTCCGACGATCGCGCTCAAAGGCCGCGATTCCCACAGAGGAGTTTCCACGTAAAGTGATTTCATCGCTTGGATTGTAACCCATCGCGCCTCTTTCGGCAAGCACTTCAGACTTGGAAATCTCGCAGATTTCGCAAGTCCGAATAGAAAATTGTTGACTTTTGACGCCCCCGTGCTATACTGGCTAAAGTTTGGCTGTGACGTCAGCTCGGAAGGAGACTGGATGTCAAGCAAAGACCAGCGCATTTTGGCGATAGACCTTGGGACCTCGAGCGTCAAAGTTGGTTTGTTCTCCACCGACGGCGAAGCCATCGGTTGGGAACGCGAACCGGTTCCACTCTATTTGCTCCCGAATGGCGGCGCGGAACAAGACCCTGCCGAATGGTGGCGCGCCATCACAACGGCGGCCAAACGCTTGCTCGCCAAATCGCCCGTGCCGCGCGAGGATGTGGTCGCCGTCTGCGCCAGCACGCAGGGCTACGGACTCGTGCCGGTGGATCGCGAGGGCAACTGCCTCATGCGCGCCATCCTTTGGCTCGACACGCGCGGCGCGGAATACACCCGCCGACTTGCGGGCGGGCTGATCCGTATCGCGGGGTACGACGTGTACAAATTGGCACAGTGGATTCGTCTCACCGGCGGCGCACCCTTACTCTCCGGCAAAGACAACTTTGGACACGCGCTCTTTATCAAACACCAGCTGCCCCAGATTTACGACAAAACGTTCAAATTCCTCGACGTGCTCGACTATTGCGATTTTCGCCTCACCGGCAAATTCGTCACGACAGGCGATTCTGTGGTGTCACGCTGGGTCACCGATAATCGCGATCCCGAAAGCATCCGGTATCACGACGACTTGATCAAGCGCTCTACGCTTGACCGCGCCAAGTTTCCCGACATCGTGCGGAGCATTGACGTACTCGGTCCGCTACTGCCGCACGTCGCGGACGATCTGGGATTGAAACGCAATACGCAAGTCGTGGCCGGCGCATTCGATGTTCCTGCCGCCGCTATCGGGTCGGGCGCGTTGGACGATTACGCGGCGCACATTTATCTCGGCACGTCGTCGTGGATTGCCGCGCATCTCCCGTTCAAAAAGACTGACCTGTTTAGCTCGATGGCTTCGGTACCCTGCGCGATACCGGATCGCTTTTTGTTGATGGCGGCGCAAGAGACCGCGGGCGGCGCCCTGACCTGGTTGCGTGACAATATCCTGTATCATCACGATGCTCTGCTCAACGTAGACACGCCTGACGATTACTTTGCCGCATTGAACGCAGTCGCGGAACAAGTACCCGCGGGGTGTCATGGCGTGATGTTTACGCCGTGGCTCTACGGCGAACGCGCGCCGGTGGACGACGGTTGGATTCGCGCGGGCATCCACAACTTGTCGCTGGGCAACACGCGGGCCGATCTTGTCCGCGCGGTGATGGAAGGCGTCGCGTTCAACACGCGCTGGATTCTGGGACCGGTCGAGAAATTCTGCGGTCGCGTGCAGAGTCCGATCCACATGATCGGCGGGGGCGCGAGTTCGAGCGTCTGGTGCCAGATTCACGCGGACGTGCTCGATCGTTCGATCCGCCAGGTCAAGGATCCGATGCTCGCGAACGCGCGCGGCGCGGCGCTGATCGCGTCGGTCGGCCTCGGCTGCGTCACATTCGAGCAAGCCGCCAAACTGACCAAGTATGAGAACGAATACAAGCCCAATCCCGACAATCGAGAATTATACGACAAGCGGTTCGCCGAATTCGTCAACCTCTACAAGCAGAACCGCAAAATCCACGAACGATTGAATCGCGGCCAACTGTAGGGGCGGGGTCACCCCGCCCTGTGTCGCCGCCCAAGGCGCGAGCAAAGGTGCGGGGTCACCCCGCCCGGTTTCGCCGCCCATGCCGTGGAGACGAAAATGGACACGTCACCGTTTCAAGACCTAATCCCGGAACTGGAACGCGCGCTCAAACCCTATCGAGACGGGTTTCTATCTTTTTCGAAACTGCCTCTAGAGGGTTGCGCCCGAGACGAAATCCTGCGCGAGATGGAGAAGTTCAAGTCGGTCGAGGAGGCGCGTTGGCGAGACGGCAACGTTTCCGGCGCGGTCTATCACGGCGACCAGGCGCACATTGACTTTCTCAACCGCGTCTACGCGCTGCAATCGCAGAGCAACCCGCTCCACGCCGACGTGTGGCCGAGCACAACCAAATTCGAGGCGGAAATCGTCGCGATGACGGCGCACATGCTGGGCGCGGACGCGGGGAGCGGCGTCTGCGGCACAGTCACGTCGGGTGGGACGGAGAGCATCCTAGTTGCGATCAAGACGTATCGCGATTGGGCCCGCGAAACCAAAGGTATCACCGCGCCCGAAATGATCGCGCCAACCACCGCGCACGCCGCGTTCGACAAAGCGGCGCAATACTTTGGCATCAAGCTGATCCGCATTCCCGTCGGCCCTGATTTTCGCGCCGACGTAGCCGTAACCCGCGAGGCCATCACGCCGAACACGATTGCTCTCGTCGGCTCGGCGCCGCCGTTCCCGCACGGGATTGTTGATCCAATACAAGAGCTATCGGAATTGGCGCGTGCGCGTGAAATCGGTTTTCACACGGACGGCTGCTTGGGCGGATTTCTGCTGCCGTGGGCGGAGAAACTTGGCTATCCCGTTCCGCTTTTCGATTTTCGGCTGCCGGGTGTCACTTCGATTTCCGCCGACACCCACAAGTACGGCTATGCGGCCAAGGGCACGTCGGTCGTGTTGTATCGCACTGCCGAGCTGCGCCATTTTCAATATTACGTGACGACGGATTGGCCCGGCGGATTGTATTTTTCGCCAACACTTGCGGGCAGTCGCCCCGGCGCATTAAGCGCTGGCTGTTGGGCGGCGATGGTGACGATGGGCGAAGCGGGATACCTGCGCGCCGCGAAAGCGATCCTGGAGACCGCCGCGCAGATCAAGCAAGGGCTGCGCGAGATTCCCGAACTGCGATTGATCGGCGATCCGCTCTTCGTCATCGCGTTCATGTCCGAGGAGTTGGATGTCTTTCAAATCATGGAATACATGACGCGGAAAAATTGGGGACTCAACGGCCTGCACTCGCCCGCGGCGGTTCACCTTTGCGTCACGCTGCGCCACACACAGCCAAGCGTCGCCGAACGCTTTATCGCCGATTTGAAAGCCGCCGTAGCGTACGTCAAAGAGCATCCGGACGCGCCGTCAGGCGTAGGCCCGGTCTACGGCATGGCATCGGTCGTCGAGCTGCGCGGCATGGTGGGCGACTTGCTCAAGATGTACATGGATTTATTGTATCAGGTGAGTGAATAAGTAGACGAGGAGACTTATGCAGCAGCCTGCATTGTTGGCGCTGGAAGACGGCACGCTCTGGAGCGGCATCGCGTTAGGCGCGCGCGGCGAGCGCACGGGCGAAGTTGTCTTCAACACGTCGCAAACCGGTTACCAGGAAGTGCTCAGCGATCCGTCCTACTATGGGCAGATCGTCGTCATGACGGCGGCCCACGTTGGAAACACCGGCGTCAACGACGAAGATGACGAATCGGCGCATCCGTGGCTCGCGGGCTTTTGCCTGCGCGAAGCCAGCCCGCGCGTCAGCAGTTGGCGCGCCAAGGCGTCGCTTGACCAATACCTGTGCGCGCACGATGTCGTAGGAATCGCGGAATTGGATACCCGGGCGCTCGTCCGCCATCTCCGCACGCAGGGGGCCCTGCGCGGCGCGCTCTCCAACGTCAATCCAGACACGGAGCAACTTGTCCAACTCGCGCGCGCGTCGCCCTCCATGACCGGCGCGGACCTTGTACGGTACGTTACGTGCCAACTTCCAACTTCCAACTTCCAACTTCCAACTTCCAACTTCCACGTGGTTGCTTACGATTTCGGCATCAAGCACAACTCTTTGCGATCGCTCGTCGCGCGCGGCTGTCGCGTGACGGTCGTTCCCGCGCAAACCTCGGCCGATGACGCGCTCGCCCTCGCGCCCGACGGGGTGCTGCTCTCCAACGGGCCGGGCGATCCCGCGGCCGTCACGTATGCGATTGACGCGGTTCGTGGACTGCTCGGCCGCGTGCCCATCTTTGGGATTTGCCTGGGACACCAGATACTCGCCCTCGCGCTCGGCGGCGAAACGTACAAGCTCAAGTTTGGACACCGCGGCGGCAACCACCCCGTCAAGAATTTATTGACCGGCCAAGTTGAAATTACCAGCCACAACCACGGCTTTGCCGTGCGCGACGCGAGTCTCCCGCGCGATGTCGAGATCACTCACCTCGATCTCAACGACGGCTGTGTCGAGGGATTGCGATCACGCGAACGCCGGGCCCTGAGCGTCCAATACCATCCCGAAGCCGCGCCCGGCCCGCACGACTCGCTGGCGCTGTTTGACGAGTTTGTTACCTTGATGAAAGCAAGTCAACAGTTAACAGTAAACAGTGAACAGAAAGCAGTGTTCAGTATTCAGGGAGACTGTTGACTGTTGGCTGTTGACTGTTGACGGTTCACTGTTCACTGGAACCATTATGCCTAAACGCACTGACATTCATTCCATCCTAATCCTCGGCTCGGGGCCGATCGTAATCGGCCAGGCCTGCGAGTTTGATTATGCGGGCACTCAAGCGTGCAAGGTGCTGCGCCGCGAGGGCTATCGCATCATCCTCGTCAATTCGAACCCCGCGACCATCATGACTGATCCCGAATTTGCTGACGCCACCTACGTCGAGCCGCTCGTGCCCGATATCCTCGAAAAGATCATCGCGCGCGACAAGCCCGATGCGCTGCTCCCCACGGTCGGCGGACAGACGGGGTTGAACCTGGCGGTCGAATTGGCGCAGCAGGGCATCCTCGACCGGTACGGCGTCCAACTCCTCGGCGCGTCGCGCGCGGCCATCGAGATCGCCGAAGACCGGCAGAAATTCAAAGCCGCGATGCGCGCGGTCGGCTTGGATGTCCCCGCGAGCGATACGGTGAGTTCCGTCGAGCAGGCCCTGGCGCTGGCAAACGAAATCGGCTATCCCGTGTTGGTGCGGCCCTCGTTCACGTTAGGCGGTTCGGGCGCGGGCATCGCGCGCGATGCGAGCGCGCTGCGCGAGGCCGCGGCACGCGGCTTGCGCGCCAGTCCCGTCCATCAAGTGCTGATCGAAGAATCCGTGCTTGGCTGGAAGGAATTTGAACTCGAAGTGATGCGCGACCGGGCCGACAATTTTGTCGTCGTCTGCTCCATCGAAAATCTCGATCCGATGGGCGTGCATACGGGCGACAGCATCACGGTCGCGCCCGCGCAAACGCTCACCGACCGCGAATATCAGCGCCTGCGCGACGCGGCGCGACTCGTCATGCGCGCGGTCGGCGTCGAAACGGGCGGGAGCAATGTCCAGTTTGCGGTCAATCCACGCGATGGGCGCGCGGTGGTGATCGAGATGAACCCGCGCGTCAGCCGTTCGTCGGCGCTGGCGTCGAAAGCGACCGGTTTCCCCATCGCCAAGATCGCGGCGCTGCTGGCGGTAGGTTACACACTCGACGAAATCTCGAACGATATTACGCGCGTCACGCCCGCTAGTTTCGAGCCAGCGCTCGATTACGTCGTCGTGAAAATCCCACGCTGGGCATTCGAAAAATTCCCCGGTGCGGATCCCGCTCTCGGCCCGCAAATGAAAGCCGTCGGCGAGGTGATGGCGCTCGGCGGCACGTTCCGCGAGGCGTTTCAAAAGGCGCTGCGGAGTTTGGAGATTGGCGTTTATGGGTTGCGCAGGGGAGAGGGGGAGAGAGGGAGCAGGGGAGCAGGGGATGCTTCGACTGGCGCTCAGCAGGGGAGCAGGGGAGAAATTTCTCCACTGCCTGATCGCGTATTCGCAGTTGCGGAGCAACTGCGGCGCGGCGAGACGGTCGAGCGTGTGGCGGCGGCGACGGGGTTTGATCCGTGGTTTGTGGAGCAATTGCGCGCGCTCGTCGAGATGGAGCGCGAGTTGCGCGAACTGCCGTGGTCGCCGGAGTTGCTGCGGCGCGCCAAGCGCGACGGCTTTGCGGATCGCGCGTTGGCCGATCTGGGCGGCACGACGGAAGCGCAAGTGCGCGTGCAGCGTGAGACCTGGGACCTGCGACCTGTCTATCAACGCGTGGACACGTGCGCGGCGGAATTCGAGGCCTACACGCCTTACCTTTACAGCACCTATTGGGGCAGCCAAGACGAAGCCGAGCCGAGCACGCGGCGCAAGGCGCTCATTCTCGGCGGCGGACCAAACCGCATCGGGCAGGGGATCGAATTCGATTATTGCTGCGTCCACGCGTGTCTCGCGCTGCGCGAGATGGGCGTCGAAACCATCATGCTCAATTGTAATCCCGAGACGGTGAGCACGGATTACGACACCGCCGACCGGCTGTACTTCGAACCACTGACGTTCGAGAATGTGATGGACGTGGTGCGCGTCGAAAAGCCCGACGGCGTACTCGTACAGTTCGGCGGGCAAACGCCGCTCGGACTCGCGCAGCCGCTCGCACGCGCGGGGGTTCCGATCTGGGGCACATCGCCCGAGCATATTGATCGCGCCGAGGATCGCGAGCGCTTTGGCGCGCTGCTGCGCGAGTTGGATATTCCCCAGCCGGAGAACGGCATCGCGCACTCGCTGACGGAGGCGCGCGCGATTGCGGCGCGCATCGGCTATCCGCTGCTCGTGCGACCATCGTACGTATTGGGCGGGCGCGCGATGGCGATTGTCTACGACGACACAGAACTCGAGCACTATCTCGCGCAAGCCACCGCGGCCGCGCCGGAACATCCCGTGTTGATAGACCGCTATCTCGAAGACGCCTTCGAGTTGGACGTGGACGCGGTCGCGGATGGCGAGCGCGTCGTGATCGGCGGGATCATGCAGCACATCGAAGAGGCGGGCGTGCATTCAGGGGACAGCGCCTGCGTCTTGCCGCCATTCAAGATTTCGCAATACCATCTCGACATCACGCGCGATTACGTGACGCGGATCGCGCTCGCGCTCGGCGTACGCGGCTTGATGAACGCGCAGTTGGCGATCAAGGACGAAATCGTCTACGTGCTGGAAGTGAACCCGCGCGCGAGCCGGACCGTGCCGTTCGTGAGCAAAGCGGTTGGCGTGCCGCTCGCGCGCCTCGCGGCGCAGGTCGCCGCGGGCCGGACGCTCGCGGAGATTGGCTTCTTGCAAGAACCGCGCGTGGACGGATTCTTTGTGAAAGAGGTCGTGCTGCCATTCGACAAACTCGAAGGCGCGCCGATTCGTTTAGGCCCGGAGATGCGGAGCACGGGCGAAGTCATGGGGCACGCCTCGTCGTTCGGGCACGCATTCGCAAAAGCGGAAATGGGCGCGGGCACGCAGCTTCCGCATTCCGGCACGATCTTTTTGAGCGTGAATGCGTTCGACAAAGGCGCCATCGTCAAACTGGCGCGCGATTTTCAGCGGCTCGGTTTCCGCCTGGTCGGCACGCGCGGCACCGCGGTCTGGCTGTGCCAAGTGGGTCTGCCGGTCGAGTTGATCAACAAGGTATCGGAAGGATCGCCGCACGTGGTCGAGGCGATGGCGCGCGGCGAGATTCAGTTAATCGTGAACACGCCGTTAGGGCGGCAGGCGTACAGCGACGGCGAAGAGATTCGGCGCGCGGCCGTCCGTTACAAAATTCCGCTGCTGACCACCTTGTCGGCGACCGCGGCGGCCATCGGCGCGATTCGGGCGCTGCAAGCGCGCGAGCTAAAGGTAGTGAGTCTGCAAGAACACCACCTACGCGCGGCGCAGGCCACATCGAATCGCGCACCGTAAATAGAAATTCCCAAAACGAAAACTCCTGCGGGCATTCAGCCCGCAGGAGTTTTTTGATCGGCTGATCTTACCGTTTGTGTACCTGGTCAACGGCGAATTCGCGCCCGGGGCCATGACAGATGGCGCAGGTTTCCGTCCCGCTGGAAGTGGTCATGAGTTCAGTATGACCCTTCACCTGAGGATTGGCGTGACAAGCGGTGCAGGCGGCGGCGATAGTCTGAATCACCTTTACTACCTTGCCTTCCTGAGTTATGGTCGTCGGCAGAGCGGTGGAAGGCAACGGTAGGACGTTGGTGTTCGGCGCGTGGCACTTGGCGCAGTTCCTCTGCGCGCCCGCGGTCGGGAATGTGATTTCCTCGGTCCTCGCCGCAGCTCGACCGATGAATTCGGCGGGAGTGTCGCGCTCGGATCCCATATGCAGACTGTGGATCATGAACTTGAACTGGATACTTTCGGGTGGGAGCTTGTCCTTGGGTCGCGCGGCTTCATCCGTGGCGTTCGGGTTGTGACACAAGATGCAGTATTCGGGACTGCGCCGAATGCCTCCGTGGACCGAAAAAGCGGCTGGGCTGCCGAGATCGAGATGGCATTGATTGCAGGTCTCGCGCTTGACGACCGTGCGCCGCGGCTCGGCCTTTGATCCGTCCATCGAGACGTAGACGACGGGGTTGTTGTTGCCTTCGCGGACTTCGACATCTTTGGCGTCATTGCCTTTGATCTTGGCGATCTTGTAGGCCGCCATGCCAACGGCCGCGGAACCTTTCGCCGTTGCCGGGAGTGGATTCGTAAAGGTATAGCGGAATTTGCCGCCGCCCAAATCGTCCATTGTACCGGTGCGGACAAAGGGTGGCTGACCCGCGGCCACAATGCGATTCACGTTTTCGGTGATGCGCGTCGCATAATCCGTCGTCGGATAGGCGAGCGTGATTTCGATAAAGTCGAGCTTGGTCGCGTCGAGAGCCGCACCCGAACTATCCTTCACGGTAAAGTTCACGACCGGCTTTTCGCCAGCTTTGGCCGTCGCGCTGTCAATCGTGTATACAACGCCCTTGAGCTGCTTGGAGCGCGCGGGGATAACGTGCGCGCCGACGACCGAGGCATCGAACTCTTGACCGGTGTCGGCTTGATGGCAGCCCTTGCAAGACTTGTCATCGTTTTGGGGTCCGCCAGCGTGATCTTTGCCGCCCGTGTAGAGGGCTTTGCTGGTTTCCCAGTTGATGCCGTCGTGACACGAACCGCACGCGGCGCGACTGGGGGACTCCTTCCAGTTGTTTGCCTGCGCGCCTTTGTCGTGGCAGGTGGTGCAGTTGCGAACGTCTTGCGGCCAATTGCCGAGTGAAAAGTCAAAGACGGATTGGCGATTGCCGACGATAAAGTACGGCTTTTTGCCCGTGGCAACGCTCGGCAGGTTCCGGCCGTTGTGGAGTTTGTGGACCAGCACTTTAAAGTCAACAGTATTGCCGGATTCGGGATCGGTGGTTTGATTCGTGTGACAAGTTAGGCAGAGTGCCACTTCGCGTCGTGTACCCCCGTGTGCGGAGAGGGGATCATGGCAGGTGTTACAGGCCTCAGTCTTGACGACCTCGCGCGGCGTGGGGGTGCCGCCTGCCGGAACAAAGTAGTACGCCGCGTTCCCTACGAACTCGCGGCTGTTGCGGGACACTTGCGCGCTGACGAGATGCGTCGCGGTCTTGTCAACGTTTGCGGGCACGGTATTGGTGAAGGTGTATGTATAACCGAGTTCGGTCTCGGTCAACTTGCCACCGGCATCGAGCGTCGCCTGGGTCGTACTAGCGAGGGTGGGCTTGGTCGTTTGGCCCTTGTTCACGAACTCGGCGCCCTTGACCTCGTTCACGAAATAGTTTTCGATGGTCGTGAGCTTGGTGTCTTTGTCGCTAGTCAGTTTGGCAAGTCCAAATCGCAGACTGCCGGAATCAAGGTCGGCGGCTTTGAGCGTGATGCCTTTATCGTCCGTCAATTTGAACGTGACGACCGGTTTGTTATCGGCGCCAATCTCGACTTTGGCGATTTCAATTTTGAGACCGGGGCCGGGCGGCCCCACGGCCGATTTGCCGGCCGCGCCCGGCGCGCCGGCGGGACCGGGCGCACCGGCAAGCCCTGCGGGGCCGGCCGGGCCAGGCGGACCAGGGGGACCTGCCGGACCCGGTGCGGCACTACAGCCGATCGCTAATGCCGCGATGAGCGCGGCCACAACCAGAATGAAAACAAGAGCTGTACGCATACTCTCCTCCTTCCTCGGAGATAAATTGACCCACCTTAACGTCGTTAGATAATGAGGCAGATCATCACCTCGCTTTCCATCGCCTGCTTCGACGCAAATAAAACGCCTTCGGGCGCGCACACGCGCCCGAAGGCAATCACCACCTTCAGTGAATTCGGGAGACCATCGTCAGTCTCCACGCAATCTGGCACTATTATACCATCTGCGCGGGATGCAAAAGTATCATCTTTCGCGCCAGATGTCCCGAACGGATTCTACTTGCGCCATCTGAGGATACTCGTGCGCGGGGCGCTGGCGCCCTGTCTCCATATTCCGACGATCTGCGCAAACACATAGGCGTACATCGTCCATACTCCAAGCACGACGAGCGCGAAAAGGGTTGTCGGCAACAGCGGCGGATTCGGCGTAATGAGACTTCCTTCGGGCGGCAAAAGTGGTTCGTCAAGGGATAGCCGCAAATTATGCAGATCGGAATCGGGCGACGCAGAGGCCAGCAATGACCGCGCGACGGTGATTTTGGCGTCGCTGGGATCCAGGTTTTTCTCGCCTTTGTATCGGACAATCACTTGCGTTGCGCCCGGAAGCTCGTTCAAGTCGAAAGCAGCATTTCCGGCGAGATCGGTCTTGACAGTTCCCAGATCAACCGCGCCGAACAGCGTCGGGCGCGTGAAGGCGATCGTCGCGCCGCCGACCGGATTGCCATCGTATTCCTGCAACGTGACGTGTAGAACGGCGTCGCCCGGCGCGTTCGCCGATTGCTTCACCGCGAGTTTCGTTTGGATATAGACTTGCGGCGCCGATACGGTTGGCGAGGAAGCCGGCGCCGTCTTGGCGGTAGAGTCCAGCGCGCGCAGATAGGCGACGATGTCGCCAATTTGATCGTCGCTCAGCGTCCCGCCTTTCGATTTGCTCCACGCGGGCATGCCCTTTGGCGGAATACCCTCGGCCGTGGATTGAGTGATTGCGATGTCGTCCTTTGCGCTCAGATATTTCTGGTCGCCAATGGCGCGCGCGAACCCCCCTATGCCTCCAACGCCATGACATGCGGCGCAGAAGGTCGAGTAAAGCTTGGCGCCAGGCGGCTCGTCGGCACGCGCCGCTTGGGTGGACAAAGAGAACAGGGAAATGAGGGAAATCAGAATTGTCAATCTCTTGAACATATGCGCCTCCAGTAGTAATGCGAAAAACGTAAAACGGGATAAGCCCATAACGTTTCTTGTTTTACGCTTTACGCTTCATTCCTTCGTCTCCCATATCGAAACTACCGGGAACATTTTCGAGAACAGCGTGTAGAGCAGAATGAAGGTCGCGAACGCGCCCGCGGTGATAGACCACTCGACCCACGTCGGTTGATAATGCGCCCATTCCCAGGGCACGTCTTGGATCGGGACGCGTGGGCTGTACAGGGTGGGCACGATGATGATGTAGCGCTTGAGCCACATGGCGATGTTGATGAGGATGGAGGCGGCGACAATCGTCGCAATGGGGTGGGCGCGCATGACCGGCAGCGCGATCCAGAACAGACCCGCAAGCGCAACCAGGATTCCGAGAATGCGAAACACGGGGGTCAACGATGCCAGCTCGATGCTCGCGCTCGCGCCTGCGCTTGGCGTCGAGAGGACGAGCGCCAGCACCGCAATCGCCGCGGCGGCGGCAAAGGGGCGCAGCCATACGCGTGGCGCGGACGCGGCGGTCGTGGTTTTTGCTTTGATGAGGTTCGGCAAACCGATCATAAACGCGGGCAGTACGAATCCGCCCAAAATCATCGCCCAAAAGACCGGCGCAAAGTCGCCGACAAAGAGGATTTGCATCACGCGTTGATCGGCCACCTCATTGCCATAGATCATCGTCAGGTACTCGCTCAGCGTAAAGTAAATGTAGATCACATCCATCACGAGCAAGAGCAGCCCCAGATTGCGAAAGTGCCTTTCGGTCAAGTATCCTTCGAGATGATACACGCGGCGAAAGATGGTCATCGCGAGCAGGATCGCGGCAATGCCCGAAAAGATCGCGCCGACGACAAAGTACGGACCAAAAATCGTGCTTTGCCAGCCGGGGCGCAAGGTCATGCCGAAAATCCAAGACACGACGGTATGCACGGAAACGGCGACCGGAATAATCAAGACAGCCATGATCCCGACGCCGCGTTCGAGCTTGCGTTTCTGTTCCTCGTCACCGCGCCAGCCGAGCGCGAGGACGCGGTAAATGGCGCGCTTCCACGCGGGCGCGTCCGTCAGGCGGTCACGGCATTCGGCGAGGTCGGGAATCATCGGCAGATAGAGGTACATCAGACTGCCGGTAATGTACGTCGTGATCGAAATCAAATCCCAGAGGATGGGCGATTGGAGGCGTCCGTATTGCAGCAGGTTCAAGAGCCGGTCGGGCCGCCCCATGTCAATGATGATCATCGGCCCGCCGATCATGAGCGCGAAGACGGTGATCGCTTCCGCCATGCGCGTGATGGGGCGACGCCATTCCGCGCCGGTCACGCGCAAGATGGCAGAGATCAATGTTCCGGCATGGCTAATCCCGATGAAGAAAACAAAGTTGGTCATGTAGATGCCCCAGAATACATAGTCGCGCAGACCGGTCACGCCAAGCCCATCGCGCAGTTGAATGAAATATGCGTACGCGGCCCAGCCGATGACGGCGAGCAGCAGCGCGATAAATCCATAGAACTTGACACTATTCGTTCTGAGCGGCTGGAACAAAACGTCTTCACGGGTTGGCCGGCGATACATATAAAACCTCCAGTATGGGCGTATGGGAGTATGGGGGAATGGCACTCCCATACGCCCACACCCCCACACTCAGAATCATCCTTTCGGCGCGGCGTAAACGCGGTCGCGCGGCGGAAGATACCAGACGCGCGGTTCGGTGCCGAGGTCTTCCATGAAACGATAACCGGCCTTGTCGCGAATCAACTGCTTGAACGAGACGGTATCGCCGGCACGGTTCGTGACCACGTCCTCGACCTGGTCGCCGAAATAAATCGCGCCCATCTTGCACGCCGCCGCGCAACCGGGCAACTTGCCTTCGCGCGCATTCGCCGGGCAAAAGATACATTTCTCGACCACCCCTTTGCGGTGCGGATAATTCCAGTCGAGCGAATAGGGGCGCGCCAGCTCCGCGGCCGTGTGCGGCGGCTCGGACCAGTTGAAAAAGCGCGACGAGTACGGGCACGCGGCAATACAATACCGGCAGCCGATGCACCGGTCTTGGTCAACGAGCACGATGCCATCTTCGCGCTTGATCGTCGCGCCGACCGGACAAACCTTGGTGCAAGGCGAGTTGTCGCATTGCATGCACGGGCGCGGGAACCAATATTCACCGGCAACGGCGTTATCGCGCTGTTGAAACACCTTGATCCATTCCTGCCCGGGCGGCACAAAATGCATCACGCTGCAGGCCGTGGTGCATTCCTTGCAGCCGTCGCATTTGGCGAGGTCAATGACCATCACCCAGCGACGCTTTCCCGGCGCCGCGGCCGCGGCGGGCAGTGGGTGGGTCATCGGCTCGCCGTTGGACGCGATGAGTTCGCCCGTGGTCTGCGCGTTGGCGCGAAAGGCCGGGATATTCGCGGCGGCGGCGCCGATGGCCTGGGCGAGGTCGTCGAACGCTCGGCTGCGCGCCGCGCCCACGGTCGCGATGCCGCTCGCGAACAGTGCGCCGATTCTAAGGAATTGCCTGCGGGAAAAACGATTGGCCATTATTTGTCTCCCACCTCACCCCGAATTGCGGCGATCAAATCCTGCGTGGTGACGAGCCGCCGCTGCTCTTGATGATATATGTGCACTTGACCATCGCCGATGCTGAGCCGGATCACGCGCAGATTGTCTCGCGCGAATACCAGCGCGGCGAGTCTGGACATCAAGCCCGCATCGGCGCCGTCGCCATTGCCTTCGACAAGCACGATGTCGGGTTGAAGCATACAGATTTGCACGAGCGCCCGGTTGGAATCTGTCTCCATGCCGAGCAACTCGATCCCTTCGCGGCGCAGCAATACATTCACGGCTTCGCAGACAAGCCGATTTACGCAGATAAGAAAGACACGCGGTGGATCCATAGGGTACCTATCTCGTGAAACGTAAAACGTAAAACGTAAAAAACGGACCACGTTTTACGTTTTACGTTTCATTATGCTCAAGCCCATGCTGTCGCCGATGATCAATGCGCTGCCGAGCGCCAACGCTAGGAGCGGGATCAGCACATCGGCGCGGAGCGGCGCGGGCGGTTTTTGCGGCGAGTTCGCGACGAGCACATTCACCATGCCCTTTTCGGCGTGGTCGGCCACACCGCAACTCACGCGATAAACGCCGGCCGTAAACGTTTGCTCAAGGGTGCGCAAGGTGAACGGTGAGACGACCGGCATGTCGGTCCAGTCTAGAGCGCGTGCCTCCAAGTATGGTTGAACGACGAGTTGATGCGGCATCGAACCGTCGTTGACGACGACGAACCGCACGGCTCTACCGGGCGTAACTACAAACTGGGAAAGCTCAACGTGATAATCCTTTAGCAGCACTCGGATGGTCTGTGGCTCGGTGGACGCTTGCGTGTTTCCATAGATCGCAAAGGCCAGGAAGACCAGCAGGGCCGTGGTAATTAGGACTTTGAATGTGCGGGTCATGGCTCCTCCTCAGGTCACAGGTCATAGGTCACACGTCTCAAGTCTCAGGTTGCGCATCGCCGGTTTCAGGTTTGGAACCTCAAGTTTGTGACCTGAGACCTGTGACTTGCGACTTGTGACCTGGGACTTGTGACCTGTACAACTGTCAGTTTAAACCCTTCGCGGCGCGGCGACAATCGTGTGGACAATGATTGGGAAACAAAAAAGACGCTCTCTTTTGAGCGTCTTGGCAGGACAAGTTACGATGCCGCGTCGTTAATTTCACTACGCGCTGTCGAGTAAACCTTTACGGACCGCGTAGTGGATCAGTTCCGCGCGGCTGTGCAGATTCAAGCGCTGCATAATGCGCGTGCGGTGCGTCTGTACCGTGCTGGGGCTGATGACGAGTTTCTCGGCAATCGCTTGATTCGTATGTCCCTCGGCGATCAGCTTTAGCACTTCGCGTTCGCGCGCGGTCAAGCCATCGTAGCTGCTCTGCTCCTCGCCCGATTTCACCCGCGTCAAATAGTCGGCGACGAGCCGCCGTGCGACCGAAGGATAGAGAAAGACGTCGCCGGCATGGACCGCGCGAATCGCGCCGACCAGATCGGCGGAAGCGGCTTTTTTCAGCACGTAACCCGACGCGCCCGCGTTGAGCACTTGGAAGAAATACTCGTCGCTCTCGTACATCGTCAGGGCGATGACGTGAATGTGCGGGAATTCGTGTTTGATCGTCCGCGTCGCCTCGAGCCCGTTCAGGCCTGGCATGGCAATGTCCATGAGCACGACCTCAGGCCCAAGCGCACGAACTTGGGCCAGGGCCTGCTGCCCATCCGCCGCTTCGCCGACGACTTCGATGTCTGGTTGCGCGTCTAGTAATAGACGCACGCCTTCGCGAACGATGGTGTGATCATCCGCGACGAGAACGCGTATTTTGCTCATTTTCACCCCTCGGAGTAGGGGCGGGGTCGCCCCGCCCTCCGCAGGGCGGGGCGACCCCGCCCCTACAAAGCTGGCATTACAATCATGATCCGCGTGCCCCTCCCCGGCTGCGAGTCAATTTCGACCGACCCTTCCACCAAAGTGGCGCGCTCTTGGATGCCCAGCAAACCGAACCCGCGGCCGTGACTGTTGCCCAGGACCGCCGCGGGATCAAAGCCGCGCCCATCGTCCGCGACGACCACCTGCACGCTCGCGTCGCCAAATTCGAGCGAGAGATTGACGTGCCGCGCGTTCGCGTGATGGGCGATGTTATTGATCGCCTCTTGGACGATGCGGAACAATGCGATTTCCAATTCAGGCGCCAGGCGGCGCGTGACGCCTCGCACCGAGACTTGCATTTCGATACGGCGCGGCGCGAGATGTTCGTCCGCATACGAACGCATCGCCGCGATCAATCCCAAATCGTCCAGCGCCACGGGACGCAGGTCGAGAATCAAGGCGTGCGTTTGCTCCAGCGCGCGTGTCGCCAGCAATTTAGCATGTTGCAATCGTTCCCGCAAGCCCTCTTGCGACGGCGGCAAGGCGCGCTCGGCCGCTTCCATGCCCATCGTCATCGCACTCAGCGCCTGACCGAGCTGGTCGTGCAGGTCGCGCGCAATCCGCTTGCGCTCTTCTTCCTGGGCGGTGATCAGCTTGGACATCAAGTGGCCGCGCAGGGTTTCTTTTCGACGCAGTTCCTCATTCAGTCGTTCGAGTTCTCGCGTGTGCTCAAGGACTTGGGCCGCCATGCGATTGAAGGACTCAGCCAATTCGCCGATCTCATCGGAGCTTTGAATCGGGTTGGAGAGGTTGCCGCGCGAGAATTGCTTGATCGCTTCCACGAGCCGTTCGAGCTTGGTAACGACCATCCGGCTCATGAGGGCGTTCACGGCGAGAATCGTCGCGAGGATGGCCGCCGCGGACCAGACGATGTTCACGCGCAGGTCGGCGGCGAGGAGATCGTCTACCGGCTGCATCGAGAGATCGGTGACGAGCACGCCGTTGTATGGGTCTTGGGCCCTGTGGCAGGCCTGGCACTCGCGTTGATTCAGAATCGGCTTGCAGTTCCGAAAAACGCGCTCGCCTTGCGCGTTGGTGAAGATGACGCTGAGAGAATGGGTGGTCACCTCGGGGCCGTGACATTCGACGCAGCCCGTATCGGTGCGCGCGAGGAATTTGCCGATATCCTCGGGCTGTGGGGAAAATCGGACCTCGCCGCGCCGATTGATCAGAAAGACGTCGCGGATGCCCTGCTGCTTGGCGATGTTCTCCAGAATGCCTTGAATCTCCGGCAAGTCCTGCGACAGCATGGCGTGCTGGAGACTGCCGACAATCACATTGCCGAGATCGGTGGTTGTGCGGTCGAGGTTGGAGAACAAGAGGTCACGTTGCCGGACGTATTGGAGAAATGAGAACGCGGTGAGAATGACGAACAGGGGCAGCGCAATGCCTGCCGTTATTTTAAAACGCAAGCTGTCGTAAAATCGTTTGGGTCGCATCGGCTCCGTCCCCCAATCATGAGTAATGCGGATCGCTGCCGTGCGTGTTATTCTACCATAGATTATCAAAGTCAGGTCAAAGCCGAGTCCAAACTAGGTCAGAATCTTTACGGATTGAGGTCCTTTTCCACTTCCTCCCACTGCACGATCGCTTCTGCTTGACCGGCAGGCATATAACTATCCGAATACAGGTAGACCGCACCCGTGGACGCGACGACCTTTTTGATGTCTTGATATTCTTCCCGCTGTAACATGCCCTCGACTACTGTCCCCATCATGTCGGGATCAATCTGAAAGAGCGGTTCGTAGAACAATGCGACTTTGGTCGGTCTTGGATAGACGCGTGACTCCTCTCGTACTGTCTCCGCGATGGTGGCATACGGATTTTTCGCTTCGATCCGCGCCAACAGCGCCGCATAGTTCGCGGTCATGTGCGTCTCGGAATAGAAATAACTTGTTCCGGTCGGACCGACTAACGCTTTGATATCCTGGAATTTCTCGTCGTCCGCCATCATTCCGGCGAACTTTTCAACTTGATCCGGCGGCACATCCGGGAACAGTTCCACCAGAGATTTCATGGCGGTCAAGCGCTCCAATTCTTGCGAGTCTGCTCTCACTTTATCCGCGATCTTGTCGTGTACTTCGCCCATCAGCGCCTTTTCACTTGCGGCTTCGGGAGTGAGACAAGTGGTGGAGTAAAGATACGCCGCGCCGCTAGGCGAGACATGTACCTTGACGTCCTGGTATGACTCTGCTTTCACCAACTCGGCGAGGTATCCGATGATCTGGTCCGGCGTCTCGTCCGGAAAGAGCGTTCCCAGTTCCTCGACCGGGATCAGCCGCGCGAGGGTCTGCGAGTCGGTTCGCACTTTGTCGGCAATCGCCGCCAACGGCGACTCGTCTGGACTGCGCGGTTGGCTCTCAAGCGCCGGTTGATTTGCGACCGTTGCTTGGCCTTCAGGCGCTGCTTGGCTCTCGATAGTTTCCGTACTCTCCATAGGGCAACCTCAAACGCTTTAACGTCTCCAGATTTCTCCACGAATAGCGCGAATTGAGGACACACTATTCGCGTAATTCGCGCTATTCGCGGATTCCCTACCGACGTGCTAGACTTGAGCTGGCAGCAGGCCCGCCTTCCCTAGCGTGTCCGCCACGTATCCTAATCCAAGCATATCAAGCGTTGCCTTGGTCGGCATGCCGGTCGCCTTGTCCCAGCCCACTTCGGCGTAGAACATATCCTTGGCGAGTTCGATGTCCGCCTTGTCCATCTTGTTTACGCCGGGGGTAAAGGGCTTGGCGTCCTTTGGATAGTTAAAGACCCAGTCGTTCATCTTGTCGTGATTGTTGCGCATGTCCTTCTCGTTCATGTACAGCGCCGTGAGGGCGCGGAACAGAGTAAAGATGCGCAGCCCGATTTTGTCCAGGTCCGCCCGGCTGATCTTTTCTCCGGTCACGGCGGCCAAGACCTTGGACTCTAACTCGACATCGCCGCGATACTTGCGGTCCTTGCGCGGCGATGCCCACAAGGGCAGCGTCCAGTTGCACGCGGTCAGCGAGTTGTGCAATTCCAGCGTGACAATGGACATCTTGGCGAAGACGGCTTTGCCCTTGTTCATCGGCGTGATCGCGCTGGATGCATCCAGCGCGTCCTTGGAGCCGAACAGTTCCGCGGCGATCTCTTTCGCGAGCGCGATCGGCAAGCCGCTACCCTGGAAGTTAGAGTGGGTGTGGCACTGGACATCGCGGTTGTACAGCATGTTCAGCAGCGCGCCCACCTGTCCGCCCTCGTGGTGCTTGGCATGGTCGTCTTTCCAACTGCTGGATGCATACTCTTGATGCCACGCGCCAAGCTCGGTCCATTTTTGCGCCACGCGTGCAGGCCCTTCCGCGAACAGCTTGCCTAGTTCCCCTTCTTTGAAAGCGACACGGCGGAAGAGGTCTTGCAGGAAAGAGGGATCGCCCGCCTCCAACTTTTGCCACGGAATGCTGTTGTATTCCGCGGCCGGGATCTTGGCCTTGATGATGCTGTTGCGATACGCGTAGACAAAGTCGCGCGGCCATTGGCCATAGTCGCTCCAGAGACCATAGTCGTCCGCGAGCGCGCTGCCCAATTGCGATGCTTCCATCCGGAGTTCCGAGCCGCTCGGCAAGTTGAAGAAACTGCTGCCGAAGGAGTTGCCGGTGCAGGTGTTGCCTTGATAGCGCGAAACACCGTACTTGGTTTCCAATTGCGGCATCGCGGTGTAGGCATGACAACGGATCGGGCAGGAGTAGCAGCCGCCCATGCGAACGAGGTATTTCTCGCCCACACCCTCGCCGTGATCCAAAATGCCTTTCTGCGTTCGGTAGCCGATGCGATTCAGGTCCGCGGCCGAGCATTCGCCGGTTTCGACGGGTGGCTCGGCTGCGCCCCAGTACAACCCCTTGCGCGCGACCCAGCGCGTGTTGCCATAGTACTCGGCCCACGGCTGTGGCGTGCGCGGCACGACGCCTTGATTGTTGGCGCCCAACAGCGAGAGGAATTCGTAGGTCAGGTCTTTCCACGCTTTCTTGTCCATGGCGACGGCGACCGTCCCCGTACCTTTCACGCCGATCGCTTTGAGATTCTTGGACCCCAGGACGCTGCCGACGCCGCCCGCCGAGTGCGAGCGATTGCACAGCACGCAGGAAAGTCGAACCAGATTCTCGCCCGCCTGTCCGATCGCGGCGACCTGCACGTCGGGGCCGACCTCGTTGCTAATTTCTTCGTTGGCGCGGAAAATGCCGTTGCCCCACAGATGCTTGGCATCGCGAATTTCGACTTTATCGTCGTTGATGTAGATCCAGACTGGCTTGTCCGCCTTGCCCTGAACGATCAGCGAATCCCATCCGGCGAATTTCAGCTCTGCGCCCCAGTGACCGCCCATGTGCCCGGTGCCCGGCAGTTCGTTGATGTGCACGGGCCACAGCGAGGTGATGGAAACGCGGCCGGAGAGCGGAGCGCCGGAGCCGGTCAACGGTCCGACCCCAAAGATGATGCGATTCTCGGGCGCCCATGCGGCCGTGCCGGGTTTGACTTCATCCCACAGAATTTTGTATCCCAGTCCGGTACCGCCGAGAAAGTCCTTGTATTTAGCAGTATCCTCCGAGGTGATCTTGCCGGTAGACAAGTCCACTCGCAGAATCTTGCCGGTATATCCTCCTGGCATTTGTAACCTCCATTGTTACGCTTGGTTTCTTGAATACTACTTGTGGCATGTGACGCACGTGCTCGCTATGTTCTGCGGTGTCGAGAGATAGGCGGGGACCACCCATTTGGTGGGAATGTCCTTGCTCCGGTCTTGCCATGGCACATAGCGGATGGCGGAATTCGGGCACGCCTTGACGCATTCCGGCTCGCCGTTGCACAAGTGGCACTTGCTCGCTTTGTTCGCCACGGTGTCAAAGACGGTCATGTCCCAGGGGCACGCGGCTTGGCACTGCTTGCAGCCGGTACACTTGCTGGCATTGACGACGCGGGCATTGACGGGTCCAGAAACCTCGATCGCGCCGTGCGGACATGCGTTCATGCAGGGTACTGGGTGCGCGCACTGGCGGCAGGCCTCTTGGACGAGCAAAAAGTTTCCGAAATGGCCTGCGTCGCGATGATAGCCCTGTTGTGCTCCGTTGGGTCCGAAATTCAGGTTGCGATATAGCTTGATGCGCGCTAACGACGGCTGGTTCTTGCCATCGTTGAAAGATGTGCAGGCGATTTCGCAGCGCCGGCAGCCGGTGCAGCGCGTCGGGTCACCGATCACCATGCCCTTGGGCTTGGCCACGTCGGCGCCTTGGGCAGATGGCGACGCTTCGGCCATCTGCACGCAAATGACCTGCGGAATGATGAGACCCGCTGCTCCAACTCCGAGCACTCGGATAAAGTCGCGGCGCGAGACTGGCTGCCGAATCAAATCGAGCAACGAGCCATTCGAATTGGCTTGGGACGCGTTGACTGCGCCGTCGCCGTTTGTTTTATTCATCTGTGATGCTCCTCAAACCGATTGTCAGTGCGATTCGACCTGACGCGGGGTCAGGTCAACCGGGTATAACCCGGGCACGCTTCTCCATTGAAATACCTGGAGAGATGTGGGGGGATCAATACGCGCGTGGATTGTGGAGTGGGCGAAGCACCTCGCAGATGGGGCGACTCAAGTCGCAGCAACGACAACATAAGTCCACCTTCGTGGACTAGGACCCAGCCGGCGAAGGCCGGCTTGGCGTTCGTGTTGCCGCGACTTTCCCGCAGGGATCCCTGTGGGAAAATCGCCCGTAAACTCGTCTTGGCGATCCGTGCGGCACGTCACTGATCTGCGGATCATTTGGAACGGCACGGATTAGACGAATCGGACGCGAACGAAATGAGATGGGCAAAAAAAAGACGCCTCGACACGCGCGAATTCTCTTCGCGTGTATTCGAGACGCCTTCGACCCTTCGGGGTCAACCTTGGCTGCCGACACTGTCAGTGTGACGGTTCGTCATCGCGCCGACTTGCAGTATCAGCAATTCTCGTTTTCAGTATATCGCGCCGACCTCGAAATGTCAAATCTTGTGATTTCGTTCACAGAGCGTTTCGCCGTTGAACGGCCAGAGTTTGCCAGATCGTCACTCCCGACGTGAAGAGCAGGCCGAGGCAAAAGAGCAGGGTATAGACGCCGATCGCAAAATTGCCAAGCCACAGAGCGAGCGCGGCGGTCCCAATATTGAACAGCGCGAATGCCAGTTCGAAGAAAACGATGCGATCAAGATTCACTTGGTAGCGCCGTCCCTGCCAATCCTGTTTCCGCTGGGCAATGCCGAATTTGGGGGTGCGCTCAAACACGCCGTTGGAATCGAGCGCGATCTGGAGCGCGGCGCGCGTCGTGTTCAGCATCATCCCCGCGCCGAGCACAGTAATGCACAGGATCATCGGAATCAGCCGCCACCAACGCCGGCCCAATTGCTGCTGCGCGATGACGAAGAAAACCGTCGGCGCGAACGTGGTCACGTTGAAGATCAACGCGATGCCAAATATCGAAACGAGGCCCGGATAACGCGGTGATAGGAGCAGAACAAAGGGATACAAAACGACGAGTGCGGCGAGCAGCAAGTGGACGCCGTAGCCGGTCAAATGGAGCGTCCCTTCCACCTTTTGCGCGAGCGAGATGGGCGCGCGCCAAACTTGCGGCAAGAGCTTGCGCGCGCATTCAAAACTTCCGCGCGCCCAACGATGCTGTTGGCGGCGATACGCGCTGCAGCTGACCGGCAGTTCCGCCGGAACCTCCACGTCGCGCAAATAGACGGCTTGCCAGCCGCGCAAAAAAGCGCGGTACGAAAGATCCAAGTCTTCGGTGAGCGTATCCGACGTCCAGCCGCCGGCATCTGCCAACGCGGCGCGCCGCCAGATACCCGCCGTGCCGTTAAAGTTGAACCAGTACCCGGATTGGCTCCGCGCGAATTGCTCGACCATGAAATGCGCGTCAATTGCCAACGCCTGCAGAAAAGTGAAAAGCGAATAGTCGCGATTCACGTGCCCCCACCGCGTCTGAACAAAGGCCACGCGCGGATTCTCGAATTGGCCCACCGTTCGTCTGAGAAAATCACGCGGCGGGATAAAATCGGCGTCGAAGATGGCGAGGAATTCTCCGCGCGCGCGCTCCAGCCCGTAGCCAAGCGCCCCGGCTTTATAGCCCGCGCGATTTGCGCGATGCAGATGCGCGATCCGAATGCCGCGCGACTGCCATCGTGCCACGACGCGCCGAACGATCTCCGTCGTTTCGTCCGTCGAATCGTCGAGCACTTGGATTTCGAGCAGGTCACGGTCATAGTCAAGATTCGCGGCCGCGTCAATCAAGCGTTCGGCCACATACAGCTCGTTATATATCGGCAACTGAACTGTCACGCGCGGCCAGCGGACGGGCGATAATGAATTCGTGGCTTGTCCCCGTTTTCGAAGAGCGAGATACGTGAGGTAAAAGAAATTGACTCCAAATATGAACAGCGCCCCGACGACGGCCAGGTAGACGACCGCGACGGGGATGAGTAGCAGGTCAAGCACTTTGTGCTCCAGTGAAAGATGCAGTGTAGATGGCGGCCCACAGACCCCAGATCAGCCATTGCCACAACCGTCCGGGCGCGAGCAGCCAAGTATAGTAATCGAAAAAACCGACGAGCGTTATTGCAAGCAGCGCGCCGGAAATGCCGACGAGCGCGGGCGAAAAAGTCAAACGTTTGCGATTCCGCCACATCGTTAGCCACGGCGCGATCGTCACGACCAAATAAAAGACCGCGCCATATATTCCGATCTCGGCAGCCACGTCGAGCAAGACGAAATGGGCGGGTTGATAGTAGGCGTCGAACGCGCCAAAGTCGGGATAGCGCAACTTTTCCGCCTGCGGCAGCGCGCCGATGCCAATCCCGAATAGCGCGTGCTCGCTAAAGATCTGGCTCGCGGCGACAACCAGGCGGTCGCGTTCGGACAGCGAGCGCGTTTCGATGGCAACCTGATCGAAGGCATTGTTCTGATTAAGCCGCACGCCGAGGTAGGGCGCATTCTGCCAGATGAAGGGCGCCAGCACAATCAACGCCCCGGCCACGATGGTCAGCAGTCGGACGAGCGCAGCGCGCTGCCGCGTCTTGAAAAATACCAGCGCGCAAAATACGACTCCTGCGCCAAACGCGAGCCAGCCGGCGCGCGAAAAAGTCAGTAGCAGTCCCAGCGCGCCCAGCGCATAGATGCTGCCGAGCCATAGTTGCCACCGCGTTTCATTTCCCGTGTACCACGCGGCAAGCGCCAGCAGCGCGAACGCGAAGCTGCCGCCGAGAATGTTCGGGTGATCCGTCAGCCCATACGCGCGCAGCGAGCGAATTCCGTCGCCCCAGACAATGCTCACGCCACTCCACGCCGGATCGAGATTTAGTTCATGCGCCGATTGCAGTCCAAGTGAATGCTGTCCAAGCACTTGGGCCACGCCGACGATCGCCTGAATGCCGACCTGAATGGCGACCGGCACAACCAGCGCGTCGAGCGTCGCAACCTCGTTGACAATATACAGGTAGAATGCGCCGAGCAACAGCAAATGGATCGAATGGTTGAGCGAGACGACTTGATCCACCGAGGAAAAGACGCTAATCATTCCGAATAGCGCGACGCCCCCAAGCGGAATCGAAATGAACGGCGGGCCACTCTTAATCGGTCGCGGCTCGGCGAGCAGACTCACTCCCCAAAGTGCCAGCGTCAAGATAAGAAAGAACTCGCTCGCGAACAGCACCAGGTCGGTATAATCGCGAAAAATGGGATCGAGCGGGCGCTCTTGCAGCACCGCGCGCATTCGAAATGGAATCAACACCACGGTCGCGCTAAAGGCAATGTGGGACAAATTGGCAACCCTTCGGCTTCGCTCAGGGCAGGTTTGTCCTACCCGCGCCGATACAATTCCATCCACTTGTGCCATGTTGCCTCTAATGAAAATTCCTGTTCAACTGTTCGTCGCGCCTGTTGTCCCAACTGCTCGCGATTTTCCAATGCCTGCGTGACCGCCTGCGCCAAATCGTCCGCGCGGCCACCCGTCAACTCGCGTAGGATTCCGACCGGCGTCCCCACGACCGGTATTCCACTTGCCGCGGCTTCCAGCACGGCCATCCCCTGCGCCTCGTGGAATGACGACTGCACGAACACGTCGGCGGCGCGATATTTGGCCGGCAGTGCGTCGTGCGCGAGCGACCCGGAGAACAGGACGCGTTCCGCGATTCCGAGTCGGAGCGCCCTTTCACGCAACTCTCTTTCGAGCGCGCCACTGCCCACGATGTCCAGGCAGATTTCCTTCCGTGCCAGCCGAGCAAAAGCATCCAGCAATTGCGCTTGCCCCTTGACCGGAATCAGCGATCCGACGTTCACGATTCTACGCGGGCGATTGATGGTCGCGTTGCGTCCGGGCGCGAACATCTGCGCGTCCACGCCGAGCGGCAGGACACACGCCTCCGGGCGCCAGCGCGCGGCAATCGCCTGCATATAGCGCGAACCAACTGTTACGCGATTCGCCGCGCGCATTGTCCAGCCCGCTATCAGCCGCTCGGTCG
The DNA here is from genome assembly GCA_016208315.1 of Chloroflexota bacterium. GTDB lineage: Bacteria > Chloroflexota > Anaerolineae > UBA4142 > UBA4142 > JACQYF01. Next base: position 72,997 of record JACQYF010000038.1, read on the forward strand.
CGCGCAATTGCCCGCCGTAGCCGATTGCGCGCAGCCCAACCAGCTCGCCGCCCGCGACGCTCGCGATGACCGGCACATTGAGCGCGCGTCCGGCGAGAATCGCGATCGCGCTTGGCGCGTTCGCCCAGAACGCGTGCAAAACGTCGAACGGCGCACGGCGGTGCTCGGCGCGGATGGCTGCCAACGTATCGGACCACAAGCGCGGCGCGTGCCATTTGCCGCGATTGCGCCCATTCATCGAATGAACGACCGCGCTATACACGGAATACACATCGCGACGAAAAGGATACTCTAGCGCAAAGACACGCACGACGTTGTCCGCTGCGAGCCGCCGCACGAAATTGAGCAGGGCCGGAATGCACCAATCGCGCTCGTTCGCGCTAAAACCGGGCAGCACGAGGCCAATCTTCATCTAAAGTCCCTTGCGCCGCCCCGCAAGGGGCAGGTGTGACCTCGGTCAAGGCGCACTCCCGACCGAGTACAAAGTGTAAGGCGCGCGTGTGCCGACGACTCGCAGCCCGAAACGATCGCGCAGAGCGTGGAAATTGATTTGGGGCGCACGGCCGGGCCACTGTGATTCGATATTCTCGGTATTCAGCAGCACGAATACTTCCCCGCCGTTGCGCGCAACCGTCTGGACGGAATCCGGCGACTCTTCACTGATCTCGACGACGCGGAGCGAACTGTAGTGCGACAGCGTCGCGGTCAAGCCAAACGTGATGACGGTCGCACCCGCGGGCAACTGCGCGCTGACCCAATTCGCGGTGGCGCGTTCGCTCAGGTGACGCTCGACGAACTTGCCTGCATCCCCAAGCCCCCACGCGAGAGCGACCAGCAAACCGAGGCCAAGCCAGCCCGCGATGACCTTGGCTTGGAGCGGCGGTGCGTGCTTGACAATTGCGTTCAGACCGATCCCGCCGAGAATCGCGAGCGGCGGAAAGAACGCAAGCGGAAAGCGCCAATTTTCCCAGGTGATCCCGATGAGAAATATCCACACCGCGCCAATCCATCCACCAATCATGATCAAAAAGAATCGTAGTCGCCGCAGCGCCCACAGGCCGAGCGCCAGTAGCGGCGTAAACCAAAGCGGAACATAGTCGGGATGCACCAATGGGAGCGTATAAAAGACTCCGACGGGCCGGGCGTAACTAAATCGTCCATCGCTATTCACCAGTTCGCTCTGCCATGCGTGGGCAAGGTTCCATTCGATAATCTCCGCGTTCCCGATGTGCGACACAACCCCGCGGCTCGCGTGGTGCGCGATGAGCGCGATCTGCGGCGAGAGTGCGAGTAAGAAAAACGCGAGCAGAATTAGGACGCGGATAAACGCGGATGAACGCGGAAAAAAGAAATAAATCCGCGATCGTCCGCGCTCGTCCGCGTCCCATTTTCCCGCGACAAATGCCGCGCCCCACACCGGTATGAGGAGCGCGTAAACCCACCGCGTCGTCACCGCCCAACCGAGCGCGAAACCCGCGAGCGCAAGCCAGGCTAAAGTCCGAGTGCGATGGAAACGAATCATTCCAAACGCGGACAGCGTTACCGCCAAGAGCGCCGTGGCATCCGACATGGCGACGACGCTGGAAATCAGCATCTGTCCCGCAACGGCGACGAGCGCGCCCGCGAATAGACTGCCGATGAGCGCGCCCGGTTGACCGCGCAGCAGTTCGCGGGTGATCAAGAACGTGAGTACGGCGGCGAGCGCGCCCGCGGCGACGTTGACGAACTGCGCGGCCGTCGCCAATGGCGCGAACGCCGACAAGATCACGACGAGGGCCGGATAACCGATGGGCCAGAAGAAAGGCGGCGGCGCTGGTCCTTGCGCGAGCGCGGCTTTCATCGCGGCGGCATAATCCAAATACGCAAACGAGTCCTGACCGTACAGCCCGTCAAATCCAGTTTGCCAGACGAATACGACGCGCACGAGGAGCGCGAACAGCAAGAGACCGATGGGGGCAAGCCGCGCCAATTGTTGCGCGGTCAGTGCCCGGGCGGTTCGCTGGCCCGAAAGAAATTGTTCGATGTCAGACCTGTCGGGTTTCGTCGCCTCCGTTGGAGCCGCATAACTCGTCAGGTCTCTGCTCTGTGTAAGATCCTTCATCCCGTCTTTCCAAATCCAGCACGAAAAAATCGCCCGCAGCAGGGAACAGGTTACCCAAGACCAAGTCGGCGCGAAAGAGCGCCGGAGCAAGAGTGGGTACTCGCTTGACCAGCGCCGGCGCGACGATGAGGGAGAGTCCATAGACCTGTCGCAATTCAAAATTGGGCGCAAATGTATCGCGCCAAAGCGTGTACGGATTGTAGAGCCGATGCGCGACGCTCGCCGCGCCCACGCGCATCGTGCCATCCCGTCTCCCACGATGCCGCAACAGATTCGCGACAGACTCCCAGAGACAGAATTCGCCGAGCGCATGAACGATCACCCGACCCCGCGGCCTGACGCACGTGGTGAGTTCGCGCGCGAGTGTCGGGAGATTCTCGATCGTATTCAGACCGGCAAAGGTCGAAATCACTCCATCGAAATCACGCACATCCAACTCACTCAAATGCTCCGCCGCCAGCACCCGCGCGTCGATCTGCAATCCGCGCCGCGTCGCGTTTTTTTCCAGTTCGACGATCATGCCTGCCGAAGCGTCGAGCGCGGTCACTCGAAAACCGCGCGCGGCGAGGAAACACGCATCCGCGCCCGTTCCCGCGGTCAGATCGAGAATCCGACCGCGCGGCGGAAACACGCTCACGAAATGCTCCCACAGAATCGCACGCATCCAGACAGCGACGGGGTTTTGCGCCAATTGCGCATCGTAATCGGGCGCGAGCGCGTCGTAGGCGTTTGCCCCAAGTGTCACTGCCATAGAAACCGCCGCACGAGTACAAATGTGATGCCGAGCGCGACGATCCGCGTGAGCAAGACACTCCACGCCGCGCCCGCGATTCCGAACGCAGGAATGAGCGCGAGATTCGCCACAACGCTAAAGCCCAGTTGGAGCATATCACTCGCGGCAATCCAACGCGGCTTGTTCAACGGGTAGAGCACATAAGCAACCGGCTCGGCGTTCAAGCCAATGAGGAACGCGACCAGGAGTGGATAGAGTGCGGCGACCGCGCCGCGGTACTCGACCCCATAGAGCCATTCAATCAAATAGCCGCCGACGGCGAAGAGCGGCAGGGCAGAGAACGAAACGAGCGCGGTCAACCGAAGCGACGGCAAAACGTACAAGCGCAAATCGCTTTTCTCCGCGCGGCGGCACGCATCGGGGAACGCGCTCGTCACGACCGCGTTCTTCACCACGTCGAGTTTGCCTACGAGCGCGAACGCCGCGGCGTACAAGCCAACCTCGCTTGGCGCGCGATAAAAACTGAGCAGCAGTATGTCGAGCTTGAGGAAGATCGCGCTGGCGAGCGCGGCGACCGCGATCCATTTGGCGAAATGCCAGAGCAAGGAAAAATGCGCGAACGAAGGAACGCGAAAGGCGCGAAAGGCGCGCGGAATGAGGCGCAAACTGTAGATGAATACGCCGAGCGGGACGAGCGACTCGAGGAGCAGCAACGTGAATAGGTTAATTTGCTGAGACAGAAAGAGGACGAGGATCGCCGCCGCGCGTACAACTGTCTGCAGGACGCCGATGATGCTGATCGCGCCGAATCGCTGTTGGGCCTGCAGGACGACGACGACAAAGGCGAGCAGTCCATTCATCAGCAGACTGAACGCGCCCAGCCGAATCAAATCGGCAAGGTCGAGTCCGGGATAGAACTGTGAGGCGATAAATCCTGCGGCAAGAATGGCACTGGTCGTCGCGAGCGCGGATAGAAAAAACTTGACGGCGAGGAAAGTTCGCGCGACCGCGGCGGCTCTTTCAGGATCCGGCAGCGAAAAGCGCGCGATGTAGTTGACGGCGGCATCGCGCAGCCCGAATTCGCCGATGATCGAGAGCAGGCCGAGGATGCTCAGAGCCAGCGTGAATCGTCCCGCGTCGCCAGGGCCGAGCGCGCGGAAAATGAGAATGCTCGTCCCCAAGCCAAGCGCAAGTTTGAGGACATTGCCGCCCACAAGATAGGCCAAGTCGCGCAGTTGATGCGCGGCGGGCAGCAGCCCATTCAGCGCGGGCCGCGCACGCAATCGGCTGTAAAGTAAATCGAACGTCATCGAAATCGAGCTATCAGCATTTGCCCGCACTGTTCGAGCGCAGCAACGGGGCGATGGGCATTCCAAAAATACGTGACCAGCGCACGGTGGCTTGTCGCCATATTGCGGCGAATCAATTGGCGCAGGTTCCGGTCGCCATCCACTTGACCGCGCCACTTGGCGAGTACCTGCAAGTTGTTGGCGTGCAGCCGCGGCGTGTTGCGAGTCAGGCCATCCGAATCCACTCGAATTCGCACGAGCGGCTCGTCCACACACTCGGCGTCGAATAGGAGCGCGAGCCGCAGCCACAAGTCCCAATCGTGCGTAATCTCCAGCGCAGGATCGAACCCGCCGGTGCGATCCAGGCACTCGCGTCGAATCATCAGCGCGCCGGTCGAGAGCAAGTCGCTTTCGAGTAGTTGAGCGAACAGGTTGCCGCGAAGCTTGTGCCGCGCGGGCAGGTACGCCGGTTGCACGATACCGCGCGCGTCAAACGTGGCGTAATCGCAATAGACGAAACCGGCGCGAGAGGCAGAATCCAGCGCCGCGCTCATGCGCTCCAAAAAGCGCGGTTCCCACAAATCGTCCGAATCGAGGAACGCGATGTATTCGCCGCGCGCGATTTCCAGCCCGGCGTTGCGCGCCGCGCTCGCGCCGCTGTGTTCGATCCGGTGAGACGTGATGCGGTCTTCAAATCTCGCGAGACACTTCGCTGTATCATCTTCCGACCCATCGTCCACGACGATGATCTCGTAGTCGCGAAACGTCTGCGCCAAAACGGAAGCGAGCGTCGCGCCGATCAACTGAGCGCGGTTGTAGGTTGGAATGATGACGCTGACTTTAGAATCCACTGGTTTCAGGTCGTTGATAGTGAACGAGTTTTTGGAGCGCGCGCAGTTCAAGCGGGAAAGCGTACACGCGGGAAGCATAGCGCCACGAACTCACGCCGCGGAGTAACGCGCGCCAGCCGTCGGTCAACCGCGCGTCCGTCGTCGTCGGATAGTATGCATTCAAGACACGCTCGAAGTCGCGAATGTCTTGCCGCAAACGCTCACGCAGCCACGGCATTTGCGAGCTGTGCCGTTGGGAAAATTCGAGCCAATCGTTGCTCACCCATTCGTCGAGCGTTTCGGGAAAGCGAAAACCCTCGGCGCGCGCGGCATCGTAAAGGTCGCCGGCGAGCGGCACAGGCGTGTAATTGTACATGATGATTTCGCTGCGCGGGTTGACGCGCTTGACGCGGCGGATGAATTCTATGGTATGGCGCACGTCGCGTTCGGGATCGGGCGGGCTGCCCAGCACGAACGAGAATTCAGGCACGATGCCGTATTCGCGCATCTTGGCCGCCATCTCGAGCGTCTTGTCCGGCGACATCGTGCCGCCCTTGTCCATCAGCTTGAGCGTTTCCGCCGAGCCGGATTCCGCGCCCATGAAAACCATCTTCAGCCCGGCCTCGCGCATCAACTGCCATGAGCGTTCCGAATATTTCAGCAGTGTGTCAATTCGCCCTTCGCCCCACCACGCGAGATGAAGTGGCAGGATGCGCTCGGCGAAATCGGCGGTGCGAGCCTCGTGCGTGAAAAAGTTATTGTCGTAAAACTCGATGGCGTTCACGCCCCACTGCTCGACGTACATCCGCGCGATCTCGGCGACGCGCGCCGCGGACTGTGGCAGCCAACGCCCGTTCACCATATTCACGACCGCGCAAAAGTTGCAAAAGAACGGGCAGCCGTAACTCGAATGATGCGGCAGCGTGCGCGAGCCGAGAAAAGTGTTCCGCACGTATTGCGGCATGTCGAGCCGGTGGTAGGGCCACGCGGGCAGGTGTTCGGGATGCGGGATCGGGGCCATTGGGTTTTGCGCCACGCTTGTCATTGCGAGGAGCGGTCTTGGCGACGAAGCAATCTCCAACTCGCGGTTTGGAGATCGCTTCGCTCCGCTCGCAATGACAGATTGGTGGCGAAATGCCAACCCCGGAATGCCCTGGTAATCGGAACCCGTCGCCAGCGCATCCACGAGCGCGCGGAAAACTAGCTCGCCGTGCCCGCGCACGACGAAATCCACAAACGGCGATTTGAAACAAACGTCGGCGTGCTGCGTCGGAAAGTAACCGCCCCAGACAATCGTGAGGCGCGGAAACTTGTCTTTGAGCGCGCGGCAGTGCGACACCGCCTGCGAGAGCTGCGGCCCCGGCATCACGGTCACCGCGAGCAAGCTCGCGCCCGCGCGAATGTGTTCGCGAATCGCGGCCACCGGATCGTCAACCGCGTTGCCGTCCACGATGGCATAGTCATACTTGCCCTCGACGACAGCCCCGAGGGCAAGCAGCGACATCGGCAGAATTCTCTTGCCGGACGCATTGCTTTTCGGATTATAGAAAATGATCTTCATGGACAGTTGTTTTTTATCCGCGAATCCTCGCTAATTCTGCTTTCCTTATTCGCGAGGATTCGCGGATAGATTTTCTTGAGCCACACGGATTTCGTAAACGGTCAGGATTTCGTTAATCAAATCACTTTGACGGATCGCGCGCACGGACAGACGTTTCGCCGCGGCGAGTTCTTGGGCAATGTCGCCGTCGCTCGACAGAACGACGAGCGCGCGTCCGGTATCGTTCAAGTGCAGAGGCAGCTCGCGTAAGAAACGCTCAAACGCGTCCGGGCTGCGCCACGCCGCGTCGGCGAGATCGCGCGGGCGCGCGCGGTAAAAGGGCGGGTTGAAAAGGATGACGTCAAAGCGCTCTTCGCCAACCGGCGCAAACAAATCGCCGATGCGCGTTTCGATCTTGTGCTCGAGATGATGAGCCAGCGCGTTGATTCGCGCGCAGCGCGCGGCTTCGGGATTGATGTCGCTGGCGACTACGCGTGCGGCCCAGCGCGCCGCGAAGATCGCGCCAATGCCGGAGCCGGCGCCAAGGTCGAGTACGCGCGCCCCCGCGGGAACTAGAGTGGCGTTGAGAGTCTGCGCGAGGAACGCGCCCGTGCGCAAGCGCACGCCATTAAAGACGCTGGGCAGCACTACGATCTCTGTCCCGTCAACCTTTTCCACACGCAGACGGTCATGATCCCGCACCGCAAACCGAATCCACGCTCGCAGCCCCATGCGGTAGATTTCTCTAGCCACTGTCCACTGTCCACTGTTGACTGTTGACTGTTGACTGGTTACTGCCACACCCGACTCCGCCATCCAACCTGCATTGTGCAAACGCACTTGCGGCACGTCTCGTTCTCTGCAACGTGAAGCCCGCGGCGGAACTCGACCATTTCCATGCGCAGGATTTCGCCCAGTCCCTTGTCGCGGATATTTCCGACTGCGTGATGGAAAAAGCAGGGCCGCACCGCGCCGTCCGCCTCGACGACTGCGCTCATCCACGGGGCATTGCAGGCAATCGTCGGGAAAGGGCCGAGTCCAAGCTGCGCGGCGTAGTATCTTGGCAGCCGCCGCAATTTCTCCGGCGATTCGGCGACAAAGCGCGTCTCGAAATCGCGCGCATGGGTGCGGATCGTCTCCTCGACCACTTGCTCGAATTCCTTAACCTCGGACTCTTTTAGCAGCAACCCGCGCGTGGACGATTCGACGCGGCGGCCAAATGCTTCCGACGTCACGTCGGCGGCCAGAAACGAAATTTGTGCCAGTCCCATCGCGTGCGCTTTGTCAATCAATCTCGGCAGTTCCCCAAAGTTGTAACGATGCAACGTGCTGCGCGCGCGAATCGGAAGCGTGGGTGCGCAATCGCGCAGGCGCGTGACGCCGCGTTCGACGAGCGCGAGCGCGTCCACGCCGCGAATTGAGTGATAGAGTGTGGGCGTGTGGGCATCGAGCGAAATCGTCACTTGTTCAAAGCGTGCGGCGATAGAATCGGGGTACTTGTCCAGAAACAGTCCGCTGGTGAGCAAATGAAGCGTGACGCCCTGCGCGCGAAAGAGATCGGCGATTTCGAACACCTCGCGGCGCAGCAGCGGTTCGCCGCCGGAGAAGAGGACGAGACGCGTGCGCAGTTCGGGCAATTGCGCCGTAAGCGCGCGAATCTCGTCCAGCGTCAAATCCGACTTGCCGTCGGCTTGCCACCAATCGCACGAAACGCAGCGCGAGTTGCAGCGCGCGGTGGGAAAGAAAATCAGCAGCGGCAGCGCAAACGTCTGGTGGGCGGCTTGATTGAATTTGACCGCGGCGTTGGCCGCGAGGGTGGAAAATGGAATTGGCATTTTTGCGTGTATGTGTACCGGGCGACCGAGGTCGCTGCAACCAGTACACCAAGTCCACCTTCGTGGACTAACTCCCAGCCGACGAAGGTCGGCTTTGTGTGGTTGTTGCTGCGATTTCAATCGCCCTGTCTTCGGCCCACCATCAACCCAAACCGCGCGGGTTCGCGTTGGCCGCGCAGCCGCGCAACCCAATGCCGCGTGGACCAGCGCCAATCCACGAAGGGTTCGATCCAAGCCCATTGGAACGCGAAAACGCGCGAAAGCATTTCGAAATCCGCGAAAGTGACGAACCCCATTTGGTCGTCCACTGGATCAAGAGCATAGTCGTGCCGAAAACCGGCTTTCTTCTTTGCGAACATCGCTTGCCCGCTGGCCGCATCGTGATACATTGGCGAGTCCATGACGATGATTATTCCCGCGGCGGTGAGCACGCGTACGGACTCGGCCATGGTTCGCGTCAAGTTGCCGGCGTAGTGCAGCGAGGCGTTGAAAATGGCGCAGTCGAATTGAGCGTCGGCGAAAGGCAGCGCCGTAAAATCGGCTTGACTTGCCCGAAACGTCGCCGGATAGTGCCTGAGCGCGCCCAGCCCGTCGCGTTCGTCACGGCTCAAGTCCAGCGCCGTCACAGAGTGCCCGCGGCGCGTCAACTGATACGCCAGCCAGCCGTTGCCCGCGCCGAGGTCGAGCACCCGCCGGTGTTGCCCGATGACCTTGAGCAGCGCGCGAAAGGTCGCGGCGCGGACGCGCCAGATTGCGCGCTGCGGATCGTCGCGCGCGACCCGCGGCAGCTTCCGGTAATAGGCAGCATCCGCCGACCCCCAACCCTCGGCGCGGCGGACGACGCGATAGGTCTCAAGAAAGTTCTGCGATACGTTCAACTGTTTTCTCAGGTTGTCATTGCGAGAAGACCATGCCCTTGGGGCATGCACGCGCACAGAAACGCGCGAAGGTTCGTAGTACGCGACGGAGCGTCCTTTGCGGAGTCGCGTCCGCGTGCAGGACGGCACTCCGCAAAACCCGCTGCGTGCCGAACTACGAACAAACGCTCAAGTTTCGGAGCAGCGTAATTTGCAATCCCCAACTTCGAATGTCGGAGATTGCTTCGTCGCAAAACCCGCTCCTCGCAATGACAGGCGTTTGAGCCGTTACTTTCTTGTCAGAACGACCAAGAAGTGGTCGCCGGCATTGCGAAAGAGCGCCTTGTAGGCGAGCACGCGATCCAAGCGTTCGAGTACGGCAAACGCGCGCGGGAATCCTTCGTACGCGTGAACCAGGTATGGCGGTGGTACGAAGAGCGCGAGCGCGCGCACGCTCACCTGCTGAAAGTGCGTGGAAAAATCTCGATAGAACTCGCGTGGGCTGTAATAGCGTGTCCAGACCGTTTGCCCGTTGAGCGGCGCGGCGACCATGCCGCGCGCCAAGCGCACCCGCGCGCGGTTCCAATCGCCGCGCAGCGTGTAGAACGCCAACTCCCAGGGACAATAGCGCCCGATCACCGACGCGACGAGCAGTCCGCCCGGCTTGAGTTTGGACGCCAACGCGGACGAAACCGCGCGCAGGTCGGGCACGCAATTCAGCGCGCCGAAATTGGAATACGCGCCGTCGTACTCGCGTGCGTCGAGTTGGGCAAGCTCGTGAATGCCGAGATGAATCGCGCGCGCGGCAAGGTTGCCGCGCTGCAAGCGCTCTTTAGTGCGACTCACCATCGCGGGAGACGAATCGAGCGCGGTGATGGCATAGCCGCGCGCCGCAAGATACGCGGCGTCAATCCCCGTGCCGCAGCCCAGATCGAGCAAGCGCGCACCGCGCGGAAAAGCGCGCTCGATAGTATCCATCACTTGAGCGCGCATCTTTTGGATGAGCGCGTTATTGCCAAGCGGGCCGTCGTAATCACCGGCGACGCTGTCGAAGGCGCGTGACGTAGCGGTCAGTGGATCAAGCATGGGTATGAGCCAGTGCGTCCATTTTGCGGCGCGCAAGCACGAGCCGCGCCGTGTGCAGCGGAATCGAAACCGGCAAGCGCAAATGCTGCGCGCGCCATTGACGCGGCTGCCGCCAAAGAGACGCGAGTTGCGCGTATGTTTTCCGCAGGCGAAACTCGGCGTGAACGGCGCGGTGCAGCACGCGATAGAATTCGGTCGAGTACGTGCCGCGATACATCATCGCAAGGTCGTCGCTGTCGAGCCAATTTTGCTTTTCGCCCAATTCTTGCTGCACCTGCTGAAAGAATTTTGTGCCCGGCAGCGGATACGAGACGGAGATGCCGATGTCGTCGGGTTGGCAATCGCGCACCATTTGCAGCGTCTTTTCGATGTCGCTGCGGTCTTCGCCGCGATAGCCGAATTGCAGGAAAAAACCGACCTGAATGCCCGCGCGGTGCAGTCGCTTCGCCGCGGCGTAAATCTGCTCGACGGTCGTGCCCTTGTCCATCGCGTCGAGTATTTTTTGCGAGCCGGATTCCGCGCCCATCCAGACGGTTCGACAGCCCGCGCGCTTGAGCGCCGCGACCGTATCGTCCTTGACCAAATCGGCGCGGAGCAGGCACTTGAAGGGAATCTGCGCGTGGTGTTCACGCACCAAGTCGGCGAAATGCGTCAGCCAGCCGGGTTTCAAACCGAGGATGTCGTCCGCGAACTCGACATGGTCGGGATGGAATTTCGCTTTGAGCATTTGCATTTCGGCGACGACGTTTTCCGCACTGCGAACGTTGTACCGCTGGCCGTAAATCGGCTTGGCGCACCAGTTGCAATGATACGGACAGCCGCGCGTGGTCACGAGGTTCATCGAGAAATAGCCGTGCGCGCCGCGCCAGGCGCGTTTATAGCGCGGGATGTCAACCAGATCCCACGCGGGGAAAGGCAAGCGATCCAGTTCGCGGATGAATTCGCGCGGCGGCGTTTTGCAAATCGTTCCGTCGCGTTCACGATACGCCAAGCCGCGTATCTCGAACAAATCACCCGCACTGCCGAGCGCGTCCATCAACTCGCCCAACGTGATTTCGCCCTCGCCGATCAGAATATAGTCGGCGCCGTGATCGAAATACTCGCCGAGGTGGTCGGCGGCATCGGAACCGGAGACGATGACAGCGCAGCCGCGTGAGCGCGCGGCGCGCATCATCGTAAACGCGGCTTGGCGCATGCGGAGCAGGCACATCTTGCTGAGGTAATTGAAACTGTCTTCGTACAGTACGGCAAAGCGCGGCGCGTGCTGATCGAGCGCGCGTTCCCATTCAGCTTCGGATGACGCAAGCATCGCGTCGAACAGCGCGACCGAGTAGCCGCGTGCGCGCAGGTAGCTCGCCGCGTATAGCGTGCCGAGCGGCGGATAGGGCTGCATCGCGGCATGCAACTTGGGGTCGAACCGCAAATAGTAGGATTGGCCGAAGAGAACTCTAGTCATTCGTCATTCGTAATTCGTATTCCTTCAATGTGCGGCTGCGGTGCCCACTGAAGAAACCGCGACAGGTGTCGGGGGAAAAGAGAACCGTGTCCGCGCTCGCTGGAATTTGCGCGGCAAGTTTGGCGATCTTGCGCCGCATCTCCCATTGCTCGATGCGGTCGCCGATGGCGCCAGCCAGCGCGCGCTCGGCCGCGCGTTTGAGCCAATGGCCGATGCGGTTGCGGCGCGGCTCGCTGGGAGTCGCGTCAACGCCGTTCGCGTTCGGCAGAAATTGTTCCGTCCAGCGATTCACGACGCGCATTCGGCGATAAACGTCCAAGCCGTAGAGGGGAATCATTTGAACGATCTCGTGCGCGGTGTAGAGGTTTTGATCGGGAATCGCTAGAGCGTTTTCGGTGAGCAGAAAATTGGGGCAGAGTTGATCGCCAAAGAAACGCGCGAGGCGGACGAGGGCGACCGTCATGCCGCGCACGAGCCAAAGTCGTCCGGGCGCGGTGACGATGAGGTAATCCATGTCGTCGTCGCGGGCGTTTTCCATCGCCAATCCGCCCGTGATCGCGATCATGCGGACGAAAGGCAGATGTGCGAGCAGGCGCGCGTAAAATCGCGCGCGCGGGAATTGGCGTTGGGCGAGGACGTGCAAGCGCGCGCGGGCGGCGACGAGTTGCGGGCGGTGGGGCAAAGTGAGAAACCCTTCGACGCGCGCGACGCTGCCGTTGAGGCGCTGCGGGTCGTCTAGCGCGGAAACAATCTCGGCGCGCGACGCGGGGGTCTCGATCAAAAATCTCAAGACCTCTTCAGGCGTCATTGCATAATCGAAGAGGTCGGCATAGTTCAACGTTCGGAGAATCGCCGCGGCGATGGGGTCGTGCATCTTCGTTCGCTAGTGATATGTAAGAGAAAACTTGACTCTCGTTCTATCCAAAAAGAACGACCGGTCGCCAGTGTATCAAGCGACCGGTCGTTTGTCAATCCCACCCATCAGCTTTCGAGATATCCATGCATTTTTTCGGTGAGTTGGGGATGGCGAAGTTTCTGCAATGCTTTCTTTTCGATCTGGCGAATGCGCTCGCGCGTATAGCCCAGCTC
>JACQYF010000039.1 GCA_016208315.1 Chloroflexota bacterium
ATCCTCGTACGCGCGCACCAAGCTTTCAATCTCACTCACGATTCAAACCTCACGCCAAATCAGGATAGCGGAAAATCGCGGAGCAAATGCCGGAAGCTGATTTCGATGACACTGCCAGAATGCCGATAATCAATATAGCCACGCTGAGCCGCGGAAACGGCAAGTTCGTAGAGGGAATGAACCGATGCGTCGAGGAGTTGTGCCCAAACCGTCTGAAAAAGCCCTTCGCCCCTCGCCCCACAAAGATAGCCGAACAACAAAGCATAGGCGATTGCCGCTGGACTGCTCTCGGCTCTGGATCGGACTTTGTGTAATCGCCCTTGTAGATGGCCGGATTGTTGCCAAGAGGACGCCGCGTGCCTGCCGATGTTGGCGAGGATGATCTTGCTATAGCGGTCGGGAAACGTCTCGGCGATTGCATCTGAAATCACGTGCGGGGTAATCGTATCTCCCACTGGAGTTGCCAGGATCAGGTCGGCGGTAGCACGGAGCAATGGATCCCGCGCTGCCGCGCAAAGCAGCGCCAATAGTGGTTGTGCTTGTTCATTGTCGTCCCAGAGGTCACGCAAAGCGCGGAAGAGAATTACGTCCGTGTTCAGCGCGTACAATTCTCTTAGGCGGCGGAACGATTCCTGACGGGTTGACGCGGTCTTTTTCAGTAGCACATTGTTTTCGATAACTGCCGCGCGATAATCTTGTAACGTGGCGGATGAAGGACATGCTTTAAGGAGTAGGCGCAGCTCAGACATCATCATCGTCCGACTGCCGTGAGTACCGAGCGGGTCATTGAAAAAGCCGAGTTGCAACGCTGATTCGGGAACTTGAAATGGCAAGTGGATACCTTGGACAACAGGAATCGAGAATCGCAAAACTGCTACGCTAATTGGATTATACTAGCGTTTTCAGATTGTTACAACAAGTTGGCAAAACAAAAGGCATCTGCGCCTGACACGCGCAAGCGCATCGAGGGGCAGATGCTGGAATATGCAGAAGCAAACTGAACAGATGCGCGCGCTGAAGAGCTGTCGCCGCAATCAGCAGGTCGGGATCGCCTCGCTATCCACGAGATACTTCATAGTTCAATAGGCGGGCGCGAGGAGATTCTGCGGCTCTCGTAGATATCTCTAACCAACTCGTCCGTATCCACATCTTTCCAGCTTCCAGCAGAAGCGAGAAATGCCTCGTAATCTTTCCTGGTCTTGGTTCCCTTGGCGCGCTTGCGTTTGCCGTCAAGCGGTCGGAGAACCGCCATCGGCATAATACCATTGAACGCGTTTTCATGGTTCCTCTTACAACTGGGATTCACTTCACAACTCGCCCGCTAACTTGAGAATCGCCGCGCGGGTATGCGGCGCAAGCCGAAAGCGCCACGCCTGGAGTTGATCCATTAGCGGCGCAACGCGCCGGATGAGACTTTTGCGGTTGGCGTCAAGCAGGATGCCCAGCGAGGTATTGCAGATCACCTCAGGCAAGACGCGTCTCCGTGGTCAATTCTTCTTCGGTTAGGCGGAACGTGTCCACACCATAATCGGCCAAGCGCGAAAGAAAAACGGTCCGCGGTACGCCCGCGAGTTGCGCGGCCGCGCCGGACGAAAGCCGTCCCAGTTCAAAAAACTTGACGGCGGCGGCCATTCGCACAGCGTCACCCGCTGTCTCGGGCTGCACTTTGAGAGCCAGCAGCGTCTCACTGGGAAGATCGAGTATGATCTGATTCATCATTCGATTTCTCCTCGTAACGTCCCGATCGTTCCACGGTAGTATACCGCTTGCCGATTCGACCGTCAAACCGCAGATAAATCTCAGCAAGGCCACGACGACGACCAGGGTCGAATTCAATGAAAAGCGGGCTTACGAGTGGAAACTCTTCTCCCCCGCCTCGATCCTCACCTTCACCCGATTCTCCGGCGGCGGAAAGGGGCACGACCAGCGGTCATTGTAGGCACAATACGGATTATAACTGAGGTTAAGATCCACGCGCAGCTCGCCCGCGTGGATTTCTTCGGGTTCGAGGTAGCGGCCCGCCCCGTAGGTTTGAAAATGGATTTGGCCGACCTTGTAGTAATCCTGCGTGCTGCCGGTGCTCGTCTGCATCGTGACCTTTTCGGGATGTGCGTATGGCTCCAGCGGCAAGTCAAAGCGGAGCGCCGGATTCTCCGGGAAATAGCTCAAGCCCGTGAACGCCTGCTGCTGCTCCAGCGTCAGCGGCGAGCCGGGGCCGGTCTTGAAATAATTATCCTTCGCTCTCCGAAAGTCGGTTAGTTCGCTCATGCGTACCTCAACCATCAATTACCAATTACAAATTACCCAAGCAAGTAATTGGTAATTAGGGATTAACTCGGCTTTGCGGTCCACTTGACGTTGCCCCAGTCGCCTTTCTTGACGTAGACGATGCCGAGGTTGTAGACCTGCCCGATGTATGCGTCGTTCTCGTGCGTGAATTCGAATTCGTCCGTCTGCGGATAGCCCAGGTTCCGCATCTGCGCGAAACGATAGAGCGCCGCGTCGGTGTTGATGGGCATCCACACTAGTTTTTGCGCCGCCGCAATCGCCGCGCGCTCGAGCGAAACGGGCATACCGGTTCCCACGCTCGCAACGTACTGCGCGATCACGTGGCCGATGGATGAGACGTCGAAGGACTGCCAGGGATGGCCCGCGCCGTACTGGTAGATGGTCGCGCCGAGCACGTAATCGTCTGCGATCAGCATCTTGTCGTAATCGTCGAGGATCGCGAGGTATTGGGATTGGGTAACGTACTTTTGCCAACCGTTGTTTTGCCCGTCGTCCACGCCGCATTCGGTGATCAAGATCGGCTTTTGCGCGCTCGCCGGCAACTGCGCGCGAAACGCGCGATAGCGCGCCAGATCGTCCGCGCCGCGCGTCGGGCTGTAGTATTCGTGCAGCGCGAGGTAATCGCACGCCGCCGCGCCGGGCGCAAGCCGCGCAATCAAGCCGAGCGATGGGTTGCCGGTCGAGAAGGAAAACGCGGCGACTTTTTCTTGCCGCGCGTGCATCAATTCGGCAAAGCGCACGTACCAATTCGACAGCGTGTCGGCGTCCTGAATGCTGCCCAGGACCGGTTCGTTGATGCCTTCCCAGATCACGCCGCGGCCGCGGAGCTTGTTGAGCGTGTCGCTCAGTTCGGCAAAGTACGAATCCGCGGAATCCTTGAACGTCAAGTCCGTGTACTGCCGGTAGACGATGAGCGTGTCCGGACAGCGCCGCCGAATCTCGTCCACGTTCGCGTCGCTGGGAAAATCAAAGATCTTGACCGTGGACGGCTGCATTTGTTGCAGCCGGTCGAACACCGCGCCGTCAAAACCCATAATGTGGAACGTCAATTTGGAGCCCATGGTTACACCTCCGCTGGCTTGGCGACGGAGCGAATATTGCCCCAGTCGCCTTTTTTCACATAGACGATGCCGAGATTGTAGACTTGGCTGACGTAGGTTGCATTGTTGAACGTGAATTCGAATTCGTCGGTTTGCGGATACCCCAGATTGTTTTGCTGCGCGAATTTGTAGAGCGCCGCGCCGGTGTTGATCGGCATCCAGCGCAATTTGAGCGCGGCGGCGACCGCCGCGGCCGCGACGGGATCGGGCGCCGCCGGCCCGGGCCAGCGCACGCGAAAGTTGTTTTGCAGCGCGGCGCGAAAATCGTTTTGCAGCGCGGGCTTGTCCGAGATGCTCCAGCGCGGCTCGCCGGTGATCCAGCGGAATAGGCACAGGGCTTGAATCGGCTGGTTTGCCTGGACCGCGTTCCAGTTATTGATCTCGCTATACGCTTGTTGAATCCAGCCGATGTTCGAGTTCTGCCACCAGTCGGGATCCGCGGCTTGCGTCTCGGTAATAAACACGGGCAGCGATTTCAGCGCGGAAGGAACGGCCGCGAGAAAATCGCGATAGGCGCGGAACTCGGCGCGCCGGTTGTCGAAGGGCGGGGACATTTTCCTTTCGCTCGCGATGAGGCCCGCGTTAAAGCCGTGGGTGTACGTGTGGAGCGCCAGCGCATCCGGGGACGCGTTGAGGTTGGCGCACGCGGCGAGAATGTCTTGGAAATATTTGATCCAATCGCCGCTGGGGTTGGCCGGATATTGCGTCTGAGTGTTCCACGGCGCGACCGGCGCGGGGATCACCCAATCGGTCGCGTGGCCTGGAACATTCTTGATGGCCGCGCGGCATTTGCTAAAGCATTGCCCGTACAGCGTGGGTGTGATGACCTCGCCGCCGCTGCCGTTGACGTTGCCGGGGCGCTCGAACGCGAGGTTGGTCTCGTTGCCGATGAGCCAAATGCTCGCGCCGTGCGAGGCGGAGACGAACGTCGCGCACTGCTGCGCGAACGAGTCGTACCTGTTCGAAACGGGAAGCGTGCCGTCGGAACCGTAGCCGTTGTTGAGGCGGACGATCACGCCAAAGCCCGCGGCCGCGAGCGAGGTGAAATCGCCGTTGGAATCGGGCGGGTTGACCTTGACCGTGACGACAATCCAGCCGGGCTTGTTCGCGGTGAGGAAGATTTGTTCCGCGCCGGGATCGTGCATTCCAAAGATGAACGCGGGAAGCGGCGACATTGCGATGCTCCTTTGTTGGCACAATCAATGACGAGGCGACCGATAAGGTGTCGCAATTCTAATGCCAAAGACCACGCGTGTCAATCGGCGCGTCACCCTTAAAATTTTCGTCAACGACCAAATTGAGTGCGCCAGAGAAGAAAATCTGTGCTATAATCGAATCAGGTTCAATGAGCCAATTGTCCAATGAGCCAATGAACCAATCAACCGATCAACCAAAATGAACCAGACCGTCAATGAACTCATGCGCCAATTCAAATCATTTGGTTAATTGGCTCATTGGTTAATTGGCTCATTTTCGTGGTCCCTATGTCCAACTTTGTCCACCTCCACGTTCACAGCGAATACAGTCTGCTCGACGGACTGCCGCACCCTCACGACCTCGCCACGCGCGCGAGCGAATTGCAGCAGCACGCGCTGGCGCTCACCGATCACGGCTCGATGTTCGCGGCGATCGAGTTCTACGATGCCTGCAAAGCCAAAGGCGTCAAGCCGATCATCGGCGTCGAGGCGTATCTCGCCCGGCGCTCGATGAAGGATCGCGATGCGAAGGAAGATCGTTCGTCGTACCACCTTCTGCTGCTGGCGGAAAATAACGAGGGCTATCAAAATCTCCTGAAACTCGTCTCAGCCGCGCAGCTCGAAGGATATTATTACTATCCCCGCATTGACCACGAACTGCTCGCCAAGCACAGCGCCGGAATTATTTGCACGACCGGCTGCCCATCGTCACAAGTCCCGCGCCTGCTGCACGATGGTCGCAAAGACGAAGCGCGCAAGGCAGCGGCGTGGTATCGCGATGTTTTCAATGACCGCTTTTTTGTCGAGCTGCAAGAACATGGCATCGCGGAATTCGCGGGCCTGGACAAAGAGTTGATCGCGCTGGCGCGCGAGTTCAATCTCCCGCTCGTCGCGACAAACGACGCGCACTATCTACGCCCCGAGGACGCGAACGCGCAAGATATTTTGCTCTGCATCCAGACCAACACGGTCGTGACCGATCCCAAGCGCATGCGGATGGACGGCAGCGACTATTATTTGAAATCGTCGGAAGAGATGGCGCAGGTGTGGCGCGAGTTTCCCGAAGCGCTCGCCAATACGCTCCTCATCGCCGAGCGCTGCAACGTGGACCTCGATTTCAAGGGGTATCATCTGCCCATTTTCCCCGTGCCGGATGGAATCACATCCGAGGCGTACTTGCGTAAGATCTGCGAAGAGGGCTTTAATCGCCATTATCCGCAGGGCAATCCGGCGGCGCGCGA
The DNA here is from genome assembly GCA_016208315.1 of Chloroflexota bacterium. Lineage (GTDB taxonomy): Bacteria > Chloroflexota > Anaerolineae > UBA4142 > UBA4142 > JACQYF01. The sequence continues at coordinate 5,827 of JACQYF010000039.1, forward strand.
GCGCTTGGAATACGAACTCGACGTGATCCACAAGATGGGATTCGATACGTATTTTCTCATCGTGTGGGATTTGTGCCGCGCGGCGCGCGAGATGGACATCTGGTACAACGTGCGCGGTTCCGCTGCCGGCTCGATGGCCGCGTACTGCGCCGACATCACGAACCTCGACCCCATCCAGCACCGCCTGATCTTTGAACGCTTTCTCAACCCCGGGCGCATTTCAATGCCCGATATTGACTTGGACTTTCCCGACGACCGCCGCGCCGAATTGATCGAATACACCGTGCGCAAATACGGCCGGTCGAACGTCGCGCAAATCGTCACCTTTGGAACGCTCGGCGCAAAAGCCGCGATCCGCGACGTGGGGCGCGCGCTCGATTATCCCTTGAACGAAGTGGACCGCGTCGCAAAGCTCGTCCCCGGCGGCCCCAACATCAAGCTCGACGATTCGCTGGAAAAAGTCGCGGAGCTAAAAGAGGTTTACGAGAATAACGACTATCTCCGCAATCTGATTGATACGGCGCGGTTGCTGGAAGGCGTCGCGCGGCACGCGGGCACGCACGCCGCGGGCGTCGTCGTCGCCGACAAGCCGCTGGTCGAGTACGCGCCGCTTCATCGTCCGACCAAAGGCGACGAGACGACGGGCTTTCCGGTCGTTCAGTTCGAGATGAATTATCTCGAACGCGTCGGCCTGCTCAAGATGGACTATCTTGGGCTGGCGACCCTGACGATCATGCGCCGCGCGTGCGAGCTGATTGCCCAACGACACGGCCAGCGCTTCGATCTTGGCAACATTCCGACCGACGATCCCAAAGCATTCGATCTGCTGGCGCGCGGTGACGTAACCGGCGTATTCCAGGTGGAAGGCGCGGGGCTGCGCAAAGTGCTTCAGCAGATGAAGCCGAGCAAGTTCGATCACATCGTCGCGGCGATCAGTCTCTATCGTCCGGGGCCGATGGAGTACATCCCCGATTACATTGATCGAATGCACGGGGTCCAAAAGGTCACATACCGTCATCCGAGTCTGGAACCAATTTTGGCTGACACTTTCGCCATCATGGTCTATCAAGAACAGATCATTGAGATCGCGGTCAAGCTAGCGGGTTATTCGGCTTCCGAAGGCGACGTGCTCCGTAAGGCCGTCGGCAAAAAAGACAAAGAGAAATTGCTCAAAGAGCGCGACAAGTTCGTCGAGCACGCGGGCAAGCACGGCGTCATCACGCGTGAAATCGCGGGCGAGATCTTTGACGACGTCGAATACTTTGCGCGTTACGGCTTTAATAAGGCGCATGCAGCAGATTACGCCGTGCTCACGTGCCAGACTGCTTTCCTCAAAGCGCATTATGCCATCGAATACATGACCGCGCTGCTCACGACGGAAACGGGCAATGTCGAAAAGATCGGGCAGTTGACGAACGAAGCGCGGCGCATGGGTTTCGAAATCGTACCGCCGGATGTGAACGCGAGCGAAGGCGTCTTTACGATAGACGCGTCCGGCAAGCGGATTCACTTCTCGCTCAACGCGATCAAAAACGTCGGCTCAGGCGCGGTGGACGCGATCGTCGCCGCGCGCAATCCTTCGGCACGCTCAGGAGGCGGCGGCTTTAAATCGCTGGACGACTTTTGCCGCCGCGTGGACTTGCGCGTGATCAATCGCCGCGTGCTAGAATCGCTCATTAAGGCCGGCGCGCTGGACCGCTTTGGCCGCCGCGCGCAGTTGCTCAAGGTCCTCGACCGCATGATGGCGGCCAGCCAGTCGGCGCATCAGGCGAGCGACCGAGGGCAGCTCTCGATGTTCGGCAGTATCAGCGCGGCGGCGGGTGTGAGCGCCGATACTTTTGGCACCCTGCCGGACGAGCCGGAAAATCCAAATCGCCAGAAACTCGAGGACGAAAAGGAATTGACGGGCGCGTATTTCTCCGACAATCCGTTGCAGCGGTTGACCCGCCAAACGCAAAAGGGCGTTTCGCATTTTGCCAACCAACTCGACGAATCGCTCGCGGGGCAGATGATTTCGTTGGCCGGCGTCGTGACCTCGGCGCGCGTAATCACGACGAAAAAGGGCGACCCGATGGCGTTCGTGCAGATCGAAGAACCGTCGGGCCATGTCGAGATCACGGTTTTCCCCAAGACGTACAAGCGAACCAAAGAATTGTGGCAAGTCGAGCAAATGGTCACCGACAGGGGCAAAGTCGAATTGCGCGAGGGCAAGATCCAAGTGTTGTGCGAGAATGCCAGCGAGTTAAAATTGGCCGAGACGTCGGATGCCGAGCGAATGCCAACGAATGAAGTGAATGCCGTTCAGATCGCGATAGCGAATGAAGACGAGGCCGCGCTGGTCGCCGAAATGGATGCTGACTTGACGAATCTGCCGCCGCCGCCGGAAGAGCCGCCGGAGGACAGTCAACTCGCCACCAAAGGTGGCGCGTTAACAGTCAACAGTGAACAGAAGAAAGACAGCGACCTCGCCACCAAAGGTGGCGCGTTAACAGTGAACAGTGAACACCGAGCAGTCAACAGTGGACGAGGCGCCGTAAGACAACAGACAACCGACGACAGACCGCAGACGACCGTTAACGGTGAACGACCTGCTGATGCCAAAACGCAAATTGCCGAGAGCAAACAGGATTATGCGCTGCCGCCAATCCACGGCACGGGCGACGCGGTGGCGTACGCCGGCGTTCGACGAATTGAGTCGCCGCGGCATCTACGCATCTATTTCGAGCGGGCGGACGATCACGAGGAAGAAGTGCGGCGGATGCGCGAGCTGCTGGCGTTGCTACGCAGCGTGCCCGGTCGCGACCGGTTTACGTTTTTCGTGCCCAACCCGCAAGGCATCGTGCAGCTTGATTTCCCGAATTTCACGACGACTTTTGCGGTGGTGGAAGAACCGCTCAGCCAGTTGGTGAGCGAGTGGGGATCGTTAGAAATCCAGTGAGTTTGGGCGTGTGGGCGTGTGGGCGTGGGGCGGAGAAAGTTTCCGCCCTTTGTTTTTTTATTCCCATCGTGTATAATGACGAACAGTCAACGCCGCAACGGCCTGATTGCCTGATTACCCGATTGCCTGGTTGACCAATTGACTAGTTGACGGAGTTCCCTTTGTTCGATTTTTTGCGTCGCCCGAAGCAAGTAAAAGAGAGTCTGACGAAAACGCGCCAGTCGTTCTTGTCGAAGCTGACCGCGCTGGTCGCCAAGAATGAACTGAACGAGGATTTCTGGAGCGGCCTCGAGGAGACGCTGATCGCCGCGGACGTCGGCGTCGAAACGACGATGGAACTGGTAGACCACTTGCGTCAGCGCGTGGAAAAAGACCACGTCCGGGAAACAACCCGCGTCGAAGAGTTGCTGCGCGCCGAATTGGTCGCCATACTCGAAAGCGCAACCATCCAACTTCCAACCTCCAACCTCCAACCTCCAACTTCCAACCTCCAACTTCCAACTTCCAACTTCCAACTTCCAACCGTCATCCTCATCGTCGGCGTGAACGGTTCGGGCAAGACGACGAGCATCGGTAAATTGACGCAATACTACAAATCGCAGGGCAAAAAGGTCATCCTCGCGGCGGCGGACACTTTTCGCGCGGCGGCGATTGACCAACTGAACATCTGGGGCCAGCGCGTGGGGGTGGACGTGGTCGCGCACCAGCCCGGCGCCGACCCCGGCGCAGTCGCGTTCGACGCGTGGCAAAGGGCCAACGCGCGGCGCATGGATTACTTGATCGTAGACACCGCCGGCCGTCTGCAAACCAAAGTCAATCTGATGAAGGAATTGGAAAAAATCGCGCGCGTGCTCAAGAAGAACGATCCGACCGCGCCGCACGAAACGTACCTCGTCCTCGACGCGGTGACGGGGCAGAACGGTTTGCAGCAGGCGCGCGCCTTCAAAGAGGCGACGCCGCTCACCGGCCTGATTCTCACCAAACTCGACGGCACGGCCAAGGGCGGTATCGTCTTTGCCATCGCGAAAGAATTGCAGGTTCCCATCACGTACATCGGGACCGGCGAAGCGATTGACGATTTCGCCGAGTTTGACGCGCAAGAGTTTGTGGATGGGTTGTTTGAGTGAACGAAAGGAGTGCTCATGCGCCGAAAAGAGCGCCTCAGTAGACCGAATGGCGGTCAGGCAAAACGGACGGGCAAGATTTCAGAGCTTGGTCTCTCGGCGGAAGAAAGGGCATACTTACGAGAGGCGAAGGCGGATGACGCGTGGCTGAACAGCAGACCCCCCGCCTTTTGGGAAAAGTACGCGGAGCAATACGTGGCTGTACGTTTTCAGCAAGTGATTGCGCACAGCAAATCTATGCAGACGTTGCGGAGAACATTGGGAGCGCAGCGCATTCGCTTTGTGACCATCTCATTCATCGAGGATCCGTCGGCGGTGGTTGTCTATGCTCTATGAAATTCCATGGCGCGGAATCCGTGATCGCAATGGTCGGATCGAGCATCGTCCTTTCGTTACCGTGCAACTGCGCACTGCTGAAGGATTGGAACGACACCATTTCTTGCTGGATAGCGGCGCAGATTCTGCGATGGCGCCACGCTATGCCTTCCCCGACATAGGTATACCGTGGAGCCGAGGCAAGTTACAGGTGATAAAAGGGGTCGCACGCAAACGCGGAAGCCAAGTGGTCGGACGCGTCCACGAGGAACTTGCGATCATCTCAGATACATACCATTGGCTGACTTTGCCGAAATGTTTTGTGAATGGCGACGTTCCATTCGTGATGGGACGTCAGGTATTCTTTGACTTGTTTCATGTTTGTTTCGATAAAAGCAGACTGATGACGATACTCGAAACGAGGGAGTAAGTACTTTGGAAGACCTGAAATCAAAACTTGAAGAGTTGAACACGCGCATTCGCACCCTCTTGGAGCGTCTTTGACATCGCGGGCAAGGAGAAACGCGCCGCGAATTTGGAGCACGCCTCCGCGCAATCTGATTTCTGGAACGATAACGTCGCCGCGCAAAAGGCAATGCGCGAGCTGACCGAATTGAAAGCGGAGACCACGACCTGGCGCGATCTGGAACGCAAGGCGCGCGACGCGGCGGGCTTGCTCGATCTAGCCATCGAGGAGAACCATACTGAAATCGCGGCCGAGGTCGCGCGCGAGGTTCCCGAGATCGAGCAGACGCTGTCCGCGCTCGAGTTCAATTTGCTCTTTTCCGGCGATCACGACCACAACAACGCGATCCTCTCGATTCACTCCGGCGCAGGCGGGACCGAATCGCAGGATTGGGCGCAGATGCTGATGCGGATGTTCCTGCGCTATGGCGATGTCAAGGGCTATCAAACCGAAATCTTGGAGGACATGCCGGGAGACGAAGCGGGCATCAAATCCACGACGATTCGGTTTGCCGGCCAGTACGCCTACGGTCGCCTCAAAGCCGAACGCGGCGTCCACCGGCTGGTGCGCCTCTCGCCGTTCGACGCGAACCACCGGCGGCACACGTCGTTCGCGCTCATCGAGGTGATGCCCGAGATCGAAAACGCGGTCGAGGTGGAAATCAAGCCCGATGAGGTCAAGATTGACATCTTCCACGCCTCGGGGCACGGCGGACAAAACGTGCAAAAGGTCTCGACCGCCGTGCGGTTGACGCATGTCCCGACCGGTATCATCGTGACGTGCCAGAACGAGCGGTCGCAGTTGCAGAATAAGGAAAACGCCTTCAAGGTGCTGCGCTCGCGGCTCGTCGAGTTGGAGATCGAAAAGAAAGAGCAGGAGAAAGCGCGGCTCAAGGGCAAGCACGTCGAGGCCGGCTGGGGCAATCAGATTCGTTCGTATGTCCTGCACCCCTATCAAATGGTCAAAGACCATCGCACCGACTACGAGACCTCGCGTACCGATCTCGTCCTCGACGGCGAGTTGGATGCGTTCATCGAATCGTATCTGAAATCGCAGGTGGGGCAAGTGTAGGGGGAAACATGACGCAGGATGAATTGCAGCGCATAATACAACAGGCCGACCAAATCGGCGTGCGCCTGGAAATTATCGCCGGAGAGTACGTGTGGGAATTGTCTCCCGCCGCGCGGCATCAGGAAGCCGTATTTCGTATTCAAGCGTCTATTAAACCGTCCGAGTCTGCGAGCAGGAAAGACTGTGGGTGCTTTCACCTCGCCGATGTCCTCATTCGATTTCCCGATGGGTCCCTCAAGCGCCCCGACATTGCGATTTTCTGCCGGCGTCCTGACGAACAGGACGAAGCGATCACGCTTATTCCCGAAGCCGTGGTCGAGATAATCAGCAAAGGATCGGAAGTCAAAGACCTCGAACTCGCGCCGTATTTTTATCTGGCGCAAGGCGTCAAGGATGTGGTCATCTTCGATCCTTTTACGCTGTTCGTGCTCCACGCGCGGCGGGATGGCAGAAAGCACGCTACATCGCCAATGAACATTCAGTTCGAGTGCGGGTGTCAGTGCGACGTGTGAGCGAGATGCACGTTTGAGTGCGGGCGAATGAGAGTGTGGAGGTAGGGGCGATCCCTTGTGGTCGCCCATTTCATTTCACAGCGATCCCTTGTGGTCGCCCATTTCATTTCACAGCGATCCCTTGTGGTCGCCCATTTCATTTCACAGTAAATGTTCCGAGCGTGATCGTTTCCCGCGGCACAAGCTCGCGATCCAGCAGCACCGCCTCTACGCCTTGATCGGCTTGGTACATCAAGACCTGCACGGAATATTCGCCGGGAGCGAGATCGCGCGGCAGAGCTAGATTGAATTCGTCCAAGATGGACAATTTCGGCGTCCACGAAAAAGTCGGCGTTACGGGCTGACGGTCATCTGCCACGATCTTTTGGCCGCGCCCATCCACGATACGGACCGACACGCTGTAGTACGCGTCAATCTTGTTGAGCGCCTGCCAGAGCAGTTTGACCGAAACGTTTTCCCCCGCAACATAGGACGCCTTCAATTGTCCGCCCAACTCCACTCGCACCGGAAGCACAACTTGACTCAGCGCATCGCCCGCGCGCACGGCGACGTCGCCGGTCAAGTTCCATTCTCCGATATTGTCGCCACGCGCGCGTAACCGCAATTGGTGGGTTCCCTCGCTCCGCGGCGCAAACAATCGAACCGGCACGACAGAAATCGTGGATGTGACGAGCGGCAGAATCACCTCGACGTTCTGGGTTGTTCCATCGCTCCAGCGTGCTTCGACTTGCAGCAGGTCTGTCGGTTTGATTGCGAAACTGCGCTTTCCGTCGTTTTGAACGATCACGTATGCCGTGTAAGTCTGATTCGGCGCGGCGGGTTGTGGCAGATAGACCCGCGGGCTTAATGCCGCCGCTTCGCCCGCGGCAGGCAATATGCGGTGCACCCGGTCTGTGCCGAATTGCTGCGCGACCTGAAAATCCACCGGCGGCGAATCCCAATTGCGCGGCGGGTCGCCCTGCGAGATGACGTACTCGACATCCAGCACGCGCAAGAGCGCGATCGAGCGTTCGTCGGGAAAGAATTGCATCTCGTACGCGATCTCGCCGCGACGCGGCGGAATGAACCCGCTGTACCCATCCGGCGTATTCTGCCAGTGATACGTCGAAAGGTATTGCGTCGTCAGGTCGAGCGGCTTGTTCGGATCACTCGCGATCATCGGCAGTTCGAGCACCGTACCGCGCGGCTGCTTGGCAAGCCAGCGCACGTACTGCGGAATCGCGTCGCCGGTCGGCACGGGCGTGATATTGGCGGCGGGGAGGGCGAGGTATTCGAGGGCGATGAGCGGGATGAGAAAAATCGCAATTCGCAATTCGTAACTGCGAAGCGTCCCTGTGGGATTCGTAATTACCAATCGCCAAATACTAATTACTGGTGCGCTCATGCCCATGCCCGCCAAGACCGCGAGCGCGAACATGACCAGCGCGTCAAAGCGGACGGGCGCGCGTAGGGCGTGGGTGAGTGGCACGGCGTCGTACAGCCAGCGGTAGGGCAGCGCGATGTCGGTGCCGAGGGATGGCGCGATGAAGAGGCGGGGGCCGAGGGAAAGCAAAAAGGCAAAAGCCAAGAGCATAAAGTAGAACCATTTCTCGCGGTTAGTTGAGGCCACGGCGACAACGGCGAGCGCAACTGCGACGAGGCCGGGGAACAGAGTATCGAGCGGATAGCCGCCCAGCATGATGGGTGGGCGCGGCGCGAGCAGGTTCCCGTAAAGCACGTTCTGCGGCGAGACTTCGCTGTACAGCTTCAGACTCGCGCTGAATTGTTCGTTGTCCGCAACGCTGCGTTGGAATCCCAAATCGCGCTGCGCTTGCAAATAGGGCAAGAGTATCGGTACGACCAGAACGACGATGATAATTCCAGAGAGCGCAAAGTTGGTTAGGACGCGGATGAACGCGGATGGACGCGGACGATTAACTACAAAGAACCAAATGACGTAGAACGCAGCGGCGATGCCAGATAGAAAAGCGTAATAGATAGAGGCGAGCGATTGGATTGAAAAGAACAATGCGAACAGAAAGGAATTACGAATTACGAATGCAGAATTTAGAATTGTTTTTCTAAGAAACAGTAATGCCAGCGGCAGCCAGCCAAACGACAGCAACTGCACCTGCGCCAGATTGCCGAGGTTAAATGGATTGAAAGCAAAGATCGTTCCGGCGACGAGGGCCGCGCCGCGATGGCGCGTCAGGTCAAACACGAAAAGGTACATCGCGTACGCGGCGAGGAAGAGCGAGAAAAGCAGCACGAAGTTGTAGCCAAGAACGGTATTATCGAACGCGAGATTGAGCGGCAGCGCGAGCAGCCCTTGCGGCAGCAGCACTTCGGAGAACGCGAGCGTGTTGGGGTAGGGGTAAAAGATATTCGTATCGAAAAGGCGCACCGGATCGGTGATGAGCGCGTGTCCGACCCACGCGATAATCCACGTGTTGAGCAGCGCATCCTGCTTGTCCTCGACCGCGGTCGCGAGATGCAGGACGAGCGGATTGGTCATCACGATGGTCAGCGCGGCGAAGAGCGCCAAGACGGCCACATCACGTTTGAGAGCAGGAGAGGGGGAGAAGATTTCTCCCGCGCTCCCACTCTCCCACTCTCCCACTCTCCGATTCATGCGATCGTCGCTCAACTGAGCAACCCCTCCCGCCAATCGCGCGCAGCCCATTTCGTCTTCAGTTGCTCCTTAAACTCGGCGGCCCATTGCGGGTTCTTCAACTTGTTGTTCAGCAGCGGCCACACCGTATCGCAGTCCGCGTCAATCGTCCCCAAGATTTCCTGAATGTATTGGTCGAGGCGCACGCGCGCCGATTTCGTGATCGAGACTCCGATCTCCTCAAACAACGGATCGAGATTGATCGTGTAACAGGGCATGGTCGTCTCCTTTCGGGGACATTATAACGCAGGTGCGTTGCACGGCAAAAAGTATGGGAGCGGGGCGCAGGCACTTTGCCTCTTTCTGCGCGTTGTGCTATAATGACGCTCGCTGGAGAGGTCGCATAGCCCGGTCTAGTGCGCGCGACTCGAAATCGCGTGTGGGCGCAAGTCCACCGGGGGTTCAAATCCCTCCCTCTCCGCCACATCTGGAAGTTAGAAGTTAGAAATTGGAAGTTGGACCGATGATCCAACCTCCAACCTCTAGTTTCCAATTTCCAAAATGGAGAGGTCGCATAGTTTGGCCTAGTGCGCACGCTTGGAAAGCGTGTAGGCGATGAGCCTCGCGGGTTCGAATCCCGCCCTCTCCGCTCGGAACTGGAAGTTGGAGGTTAGAAATTGGAAATTGGACGGCGCATTTCCAACTTCTAACCTCTAACTTCTAATTTCCATCTTTGACTTTTTCCCCTTTCTCGACTACACTATCGTCGGTCGTGCTAGATGGGGAGCTAGCGGTGCCCTGACCCCGCCTTTCGGCGGGCAACCCGCAATCCGCTCTAGCGGGGTCCAACTCCCTTCTCGAGGCACGCGCGTTTCGGGACTGGACGGTCCAAGTGGCGATGAAGGTTGGGTCCGACGCGGCGGAAGCCGATAAAACCCGCTAGGGCCGGAAGGCAGCAACGGTAAGTCGTCACTTCTGGGTGCCGTCGGGTTACCTGGCTGGAGCCGGCTGTTCCGTTCAAGCCGGGGCGCACGTTTCGACAGAAGGGTGCACGACCAATTCATCCTCGCAGGGCGCAACTCTTTGGCGACTGACGATTCAACATTCTCCAAGCTGCTGTACGACGACCGGCGACCCTTTCGCTCATCTTTCTTCCGACGAGTGCGCGTCGACGCGCACGCCGTCCTGCTCGCGCTGACCTTGATCGGACTCTCCGCTATGGCGTGGGGCTATATCACGACCCTCAAACCCGTCGCCCTCGTCGTGAACCAATACAATCTTACGATCTTTTCGAACCAAACGACCGTCGCCGGCGTGCTCGACGACGCCGCGATTCCACTCATGCCCGAGGACGTGGTATTCCCGGCCCTCAATGCGCCGCTCCCCGATAATCAACCGATCGCGATCCGCCGCGCCTATCCGATTCAAATTCAAGTGGACGGCGATACGATCACGCGCCGCACTCTGAGCAAAACCGTCGGCGAGGCGCTAAGCGAGGCCGGCATTACGATCAAACCGGGCGATCAAATTGTCGTGGATGGTGGCTTGGTCGGACCTCGAACGGCTCTGGTGCGCGCCGAATCCACCAACCCATTCGACATTCAACCCGTATTGCCGATTACGATCCGCCGCGCGGTTCCGCTCCAAGTGGACGATAACGGAGCGCAAACCACTTTTTACACGACCGCGCCGACGCTCGGCGAAGCGTTGCGCCAAGCGGGACTGGTCGTTTACCTGGGCGATTACGTCAGCCCCGACCTGGGCACACTCGTAACGCCGGGTTGGCAAGTCTACATTCGCCGCTCACGGCCGGCGACGATTGCGGTGGACGGCCGCACGATCCAAACGCGCACGCGCAACGAGACGGTCGGTGGGCTGCTCGCGCAGGAGGGCATTCAGCTAGTCAATCTGGACTATTCGATCCCGGCTGCGGCCAAGCCGGTTAATGACGGCATGACCGTCCAAGTCATGCGCGTCCGGGAAGACATCATCACCGAATCCGAACCCATTGCCTACGAAACGGTTTGGCAAGCCGATCCCACCATCGAGATAGACGAGCAGAAGACCGTCCAAGTCGGCGTGCAGGGCGTCAAGAAACGTCAGATTCGCACGCGCTATGAGAACGGCCGCGAAGTGCGCCGCGCGTTGGACCGCGAGTGGATTGACGCCGCGCCGATCACGCAATTGATCAACTATGGGACCAAAATCGTCAAGCGTGATTTGACTCTGCCGGATGGAACGGTGGTGAAATACTGGCGCAAGATCTCCGTCTTGGCTACGTCATACACAGCAGCCACTTCAGGCAAGGCGCGCACGAATCCACTCTATGGCATCACCAAATTGGGATGGCAGGCCGGCACGGGCATCATCGCCGTAGACCCGCGCCTCATCAACCTGCGCTCGGTCCTGTATGTTCCCGGTTATGGTTTGGCGCAGGCCGGCGACACCGGCGGCAAGATCAAAGGACGCCGGATTGACCTGGGCTATAACGAAGCCGACCTGGTCCTCTGGTACAAGTGGGTGGAGGTTTATCTGCTCGACCCGGTCCCGCCCGCCGACCAAATTCCCTACGTCATTCCCGCTGCGCCGCGCGACCATTAGGAGTCTCACGACAGGATACCCATGGGCGCAAAATCTTCTCTCGAACAGAGCGGGCTGCGCCCGCGCAAAAAATGGGGACAGAATTTCCTGACCGACCGCCGGATTCTGACCAGTATTGCCGATGCCGCCGATGTGAATGCGAGGGACACGGTTTTGGAAATTGGGCCCGGTTTGGGACACCTCACGCGCGTGCTGGCCACTCGTGCGGCGCACGTGGTCGCCGTCGAAGTGGACGCCGACCTCGCGGACAGACTACAGAATCAATTCCTGGGCGAGTTGAATATAATAATCTACCACGGCGATATTCTGCAACGCGAACCGGCGGAATGGATTTGGGCGGGGAACATCCCCGCCCCTCGTTTTAAGGTCGTCGCCAATCTGCCCTACTATATCACCTCGGCCATCCTCAGACACCTTCTGGAAGCCGATCGCAAACCCTCCGTCGTCGTCGTCATGGTTCAGCGCCAAGTGGCGCAGCGCATGATGGCCAAGCCGCCCGACATGAACCTGCTCGCCGTCAGTGTCCAATTTTACGCGCGCGTCCGCCTCGTTCGAACGATCGCGCCCGGCGCATTCTACCCCAAGCCCAAAGTCGAATCCGCGGTGGTGCGGCTCGACGTATACGACACTCCGCCGCTGCACGTTGCCGATCCGTCCGATTTTTTCGAACTCGTGCGCGCGGGCTTTGGCGAGCGGCGCAAACAGCTCCGCAATGCGCTGGCGCGGGGTCTGGATCTCGAACCGCAGCAGGCGGCGAATCTACTCGCGCGCGCCCAGATTGACGCTACGCGGCGCGCCGAAACGCTTTCGCTCGACGAATGGGGCGTGCTCTATCGGGCATGGGTGGGTAATCCTATTGCCGCGCGACGCGAGCAGGTGTAAAATCATTACGATGGATTCAACCAGGCAACGGATCCTTGTGATTGACGACGACCCGCTGATGCGGCACATCGTCAAAATGGCGCTCGCCAAAGACAACTATGAGGTGGCCGAGGCGGATTCCGGCGCTAACGGACTAGAGCAGGCCAAAACCAATCGTCCCCATCTAATCCTGCTCGACATCATGATGCCCGATTTGGACGGCTACGAGGTCTGCCATCGCCTGCGCTCCAGCCCCACCACCGTCAATATTCCGATTATTATGCTCACGGCCCTGGGCGAGATCGGCGACAAAGTGCGCGGCATGCAAATGGGCGCCGACGATTACATTACCAAGCCCTTCGATCCCCGCGAGTTACGGTCGCGGGTGGAGGCCCACCTGCGGCGAAGCATCCGCGATCTCAGCGCCAGCCCTCTGACGACTTTGCCCGGCAATCCCATAATCGAACAAGTCATGCGCGCGCGATTGGCGGCCCGCGAGCCGCTGGCGGTGCTGTACATTGATCTGACCAATTTCAAGTCCTACAACGACATTTACGGATGGCTGCAAGGCGACGAGGTCATCAAGCTGCTCAGCCACCAAATCTTGAGCATCGTCCTGACTTTGGGCGGCAAGGATGATTTCATCGGCCACGTGGGCGGCGATGATTTTATCGTCATTTCCACGCCCGACCATGCCGAAGCGCTGGCGCAAGAAATCATCCGCGCGTTCGATGCCCAAATCCCGCAGTATTACAACGAGACCGATCGCGCGCGGGGCTATTTGGAGGTGTCGGATCGGCAGGGGAATCACTTTCAGGCCCCGATCATCAGCGTGGCGATCGCCATCATCGCCAACGACCGGCGAGAATTGAAGCATCCCTCTCAAGTGGCCGACGCCGCGGCCGAGATCAAGCGCTATGTGAAATCCCTGCCGGGCAGCCAGTACGCGTTTGACCGGCGGCGCAAGTGAGAGTATAATATCGTCGGCGTGGGGGCGTCTCCCACGCCGATGATATTGTACGCGAGGTTAATTCCGATGCCCGTTTATGATTATGAATGCGAACACTGCGGCACGCACTTTGAGCGGCTTCAGTCGTTTACGGAGGAACCGGTTCGCCAGTGCCCCGAATGCTCCGGGTCAGTCCACAAAGTATTTCATCCGGCCGGGATCATCTTCAAAGGGTCCGGTTGGTACATCACCGATAGCCGCAAGTCATCCTCCAGCACGGTGACGGCGGAGAAAAAGACGAACGGCGCCGAGTCGAAAGACGATCAGAAGACGGCTTCGACCGAAACCAAAACGGCCGCGCCAGCTGAGTCAAAAACGGAAACCGCCAAAGCCGAGCCGGCCAAGGCCGAAGCACAAGTCAAAAGCAAATGAAAACTGGGGACATCGGCTCTGTGATGTCCCCAGTCTCTTACCAGCCAAAAACAGCTTGCTTTACAACTGAAAATTGCCTGCCGCGGCGACGATCTTGTAGTTAAAGTTCGTCACAAATGTCATTAGTTTTTTCTGCAACGCCTGCCACTCGTCCCCTTCGAGAATATTGTCCAGAGTCGGGCGGTCCTCCGTCACGCCGCCCGTCAGAATCTGCGGCGCGTTCCCATAGACGGTATACCACGCTTCGGTGGGTTGAATCCCTAGCCGCACAAGTTTTGGCGCGAATTCTTGCACGACAAACTCAAAGTATTCTGATTCTTTGCCGGGACGGATATCCCACGTCATCAGCAATTTGATCATACTTGACTCCCCATCGCAATTGGGCAAATGATAGCAGAGATTTCCTATTTAGGCAAGCGGGGGCGAATATGCGCGCGGTGGTCCAGCGAGTTCGCGAAGCGTCAGTCAGCGTAGATGAAACGGTTATCGGCGAGATTGGGGCCGGGCTGGTGATCTTGCTCGGCGTCTCGCACGACGATAAGGAAAGCGACGCTCGATTTCTTGCTCAAAAGATTGCGACCTTGCGGATTTTTGAGAACGCGGACGGCAAGTTCGATCTGTCCGCCCTCGACATAAAGGCCAGCGCACTGGTCGTTTCCCAGTTCACGCTCTACGCGGATACGCGCCGCGGCCGCCGCCCCGATTTCATTGACGCCGCGCGGCCCGAGGTCGCCGAGCCGCTGATCGAGCGCTTTGTCGCTTTGCTGCGCGAGCAAGGGCTAAACGTCGAGACCGGCCAATTCCGCGCCCGCATGTTGGTCAAGATTCTCAACGACGGCCCCGTCACCGTTATTGTAGACTCTCCTGCTTCCTTCACGGCGGCTGCTGCCACGACCCGATCACGTTGATGCGCCGGGTATTGTCGTTCACGTTCTCCAGCCCCGCGCAAGCCAAATTGCCCCTTTGCGCGTCTTGTACGATAACGGTACATTGCTGCGCCCAGCGATAATCCTCTTTTTCCGAATTCCCCCCGGGTACAACCTGCGCATCAATGATCGCAATGCCTGCCGGTTTGGATTGGTAAATGCCTGGCCCGTTGAACGGCGCGACGCGCACGTACACCAAGTATTCACAGTTGGCGCATTGAGCGTTAGGAATGGACGTGCCGATCACGACCTCACTGCCCGGCGACAGGTTCAGCCGTTCGCGCAACGGCAGATCAAGCGTCAGATTCACCGCGCCGGTGATCTCGATATGCATCGTCCCCACGGGCTGCCCGGTCATTACCGTCGAGTCGGTCCCGTGCGTGATATTCAGAAAGAACGCCGTGCTGCCTTTGACAAACAGCAGGTCGTAGATCGAACCTTTCGATACCGCGATGTCATAGACCCGGTACCCTGCAGCTTGCGCTTGCCGGACAAACAAATCCTTGAGCGAATCTACGTTCACATCGCGCGTAGTCCAGATGGCCTGATTCTTCGTACTGCTCGTCATCTCCGCGCCTGGCGGCATCGCAAGGTCGGCGGGCCACCATGCCGGTACGGCGGCTTTGCCCGCCGCGCGGATTGTAGGCGTAGGACGCGGCGAGACGGTGGTCGCGGGTTGAGTTAGCGGCGTCGGTGTGAGCGCGGCAGAAACGAGCGGCCCGCCGACGCAGCCAAGCGCAACCAGCGCCAACAGCGCGGAAACGATGAGTAATCGGTAATTCATGTTTGGGTCTTCAACCTGTCTCCACCTCCCCCGCAATCCGCGCCACCACTTGCGGGTCCACCCACATTGCGCTGTCAATCTCCACCGCCACCGCGCCCGCGGCGAGGAACTCGCGCACGTCATCTGCGGAATGCACGCCTCCGCACGCGACCAGCGGCGCGTCCAAACGCCGCGCCGCGACCTCCGCCACGGCTCGCATCACGAGCGGTTTGACCATCGGCGAATACAAGCGCCCGTACCACGGATGCCCGTCGCGCATCACCATGCCGCGCGGCGCGCGTCCGATCACCAGCGTGTTCGCGCCCGCGGCCAGACATTCGGCCGCGATTTCCACTGCCTGGTCGAGGTCGAGTTTGGCGAGAATCGGCAGTTCCGTTGCCGCGCGAGTGGCGCGGACCGCGTCGGCTGCCGCAATGGTGGGATTCAGGTGGAGTTCGACCGCGCCAACGCCGGGAACGCGTTCGAGCCGCGCGGCCATCGCGGGCCAATCGCGTGCTCCCTGCGCGGCGAGCGCGACGATGATTGGAACCGGACTGCTCGCCCAAACGCGCTCGTTATCGCGCAGCACGCGCGGCAGTCCCGGATTCGCCGCTCCAGTGCGCAGCATCACACCGCCGGGAACCTCGATCACGCGCGGGTGGCGTCCCCCGCCACGCGGATGCATGGTGAGCGGCAGCGTGCCGAGGATCAGCGGACTCGCCAGCGCAAGACTGCGTTTCCAATTTGGCGCAAGCTCAATTGCGGTTGTCGTCATCGTCGCGCCCTCGCCATGACGAATTCGGCCAGATCGAACGCGGGGCCGTCGGCGCACGCCAGCCGGACGCCGCGCGCGGTTTCGACCGCGCACGCGTAGCACGCGCCGGTGCCACACGGCATCGCGATGTCCATCAGCACGCGAGCAAATCCCGTCTCAAGCCGATATCGCGCCGCGCGCACGCTTTCCGCTAACGCGCGGTACAAATCGTCCGAGCCGCTCGCGACGATGGCATCCGCCCACGCCAGCAGTTCCGTATCCAGCACATCGCGCCCGCCGTGGTATTCGATTTCGGGCGATAGCAGATGCGCCGGAAACGCTTGCTCCGCGGAAACAGATTGCCCGGCAAGGACCACCGCGCGACCCCGCTCAATTGCATGCTGTGCGATGGCGATCAGCGGCGCGGTCCGCGCGCCTTCGCCGACCAGCAAAATGTGCCGCGCGCGCGCGTCGAATTCGACCGCGCGGCCGAGCGGCGCGAGCACATCGAGCGTGTCGCCCACGCGCGTCCGCGTGACAAGTGGATCGCACGCAGGCAGCGTGAACGCGACGCGCTCGCCGGTCGTCTGATAGAACCATGCCGTGCGGCGCAAATACGGATCGAACGTCGCGGGATCGCGCACGAGCGCGAATTGACCGGGGCGCATCTGCGGCGCGAGTTCGGGCGCGTCGAAGGTGAGGATTTGGGTCTCGTGCCAGAGTATTCGATTGTCGGCGACGCGGCAGAGGTGCTGTTTCATGTCTCAAGTCGCAGGGCCTGCCCTGAGCTTGTCGAAGGGTCGCAAGTTTCAGGGTTTGCGGGCGGACAGGAGGATCGTTCGGCCGCGGGCGGCAAAGTAGGGCAGGTTTTCAAAGACGCGGTAGGCGATGACGCCCGCGGCGCGCAGGACGCGGAACCGTGAGAGAAATGGAAAGATGGTGCTGACGGATTCGACGACCAAGCCGGCCTTCTCGACGACGCGGCACACCTCGCCCACCGAGTAGACGCGCGCGTGATCGCCATCGGCAAAGTGCGCGGGGTCGGGATATCCCGCGTTGGGCGTGGCGAGCGCGATCCGCCCGCCCGCCTTGAGCACGCGATTCCATTCGCACAACGCCGCGCCTGCGTCCGGCAAATGCTCGATCACATGCTGTGCGACAATCGCATCGAACGCGCCGGCGCGAATCGGCAGCGCGCCGTCCGCGCCGATGCGGACGAGGGCAGACCTGTCAGGTTTCCTCGGCTGCTTCGCAGCCGCATAACCTGACCGGTCTCGCCCGCGCGCCAACTCCAACGCCGTTTCCAACGTGTCCACGCCCACCGCCATCGCGCCGCGCGCGCTCAACAGCCGCAACAGTCCACCGCCGCCGCAGCCCACTTCCAAAACACGCGTGCCATTCGACACGCGTGCCAGGTCCATCAATTGCCGCGCTTCGATGCGCCAATCGCGCCACGATTCGCGGGCGGTGAAATAGGAATCGGAATAAGCCATTTCTCCAATCTCTACCGAGTTGCCGCCGGTATGTAATATTTCGTCACGTACTCTTTCACCATGCGGCGGGTGATGAACTTGGGCGCAAGCGTGCGCATCGTGTGCTTCATCAACTGTACCCAGGCGTGCGGAATGCCGTCGGCGTCGCGGTTGTAATAGAGCGGCACGATGTCATTTTCGAGCGTGGCGTAGAACGATTCGGCGTCGGCGGCATCTTGCGCGTTGACGTCGTCCCACGCCTGGTCCGCGCCGATAGGCCAGCCGTTCAGTCCGCTAATATAGCCCTCGCGCCACCAGCCGTCGAGGACGCTGAAATTGGGGACGCCATTGAGCGCGGCTTTTTGTCCGCTCGTGCCGCTCGCTTCGAGCGGGCGTCGCGGCGTGTTGGTCCACACGTCCACGCCTTGAACGAGGTGCCGCGCAATCGCAAGGTCATAATCCTCGACGAAGAAAAGGCGACCTTTCAATCCCGGCGTTTCGACGAGTTGCACGACCTCGCGGATAAATTCCTTGCCGGGATTATCGGCGGGATGCGCCTTGCCGGAAAAAATGATCTGCACCGGGCAGTCGGTCGAATTGAGAATGCGTTTCAGCCGCTCGACGTTGCGGAACATCAGGACGGCGCGCTTGTACGTGGCAAAGCGCCGCGCAAAGCCGAGCGTCAACGCGTCGGGTTTGATTTCGCCACCGCGCGTTTGCGTCAAGTTGCGAATATAGTTCGCGAGATGCCGCTTTAGGCCGAGGTGGACGTTCCAGAGTTTTTCGTCGGGGACATTGGCGACTGCGCTCCACAACCCCGGATCGTCCATGCGCTCGCGCCAATCGCGCCCCAAGTATTCATCGTAAAGGGCTTGATACTCCGGCGCGAGCCACGTGCCGAGATGCACCCCGTTGGTGATATGACCAATGGGTGTCTCGTTCTCCGCGCGATCGGGCCAGAGAAAATGCCACATGCCGCGCGAGACCGCGCCGTGCAGTTCGCTCACGCCGTTCGCCGCATCCGAAAAGCGCAAGGCCAGCACCGTGAGACTGAACCTGGGGCCGCCCGGCAGGTCCTGCCACGCGAGGTCGAGGAACTGCTCGCGCGTCAACCCGAGCTGCTTCCAGAAATTCGCAAAATACTTTTCCATCAAGTCGAAGCTGAACGCGTCGTTGCCGGCCGGGACCGGGGTGTGCGTTGTAAAGACGGTGCTCGCGCGGATGGTTTCGCGCGCCGCGTCGAACGTCAACCCGCGCGCGACTAATTCGCGGGCGCGTTCCAACACCGAAAAGGCCGAGTGGCCTTCGTTCAAATGGTACACGCTCGGCTCGAAGCCCAACGCGCGCAGCGCGCGCACGCCGCCGATGCCCAGAACGATTTCTTGCGAGATGCGAATCTCATGGTCGCCGCCGTAAAGCCGCGCGGCCAGTTCGCGGTCGGCGGGCGCGTTCGCGTCCACATCCGTGTCCATGAGAAAGAGCGGCACGCGTCCGGCTTGAATGCGCCAGACCTTGGCATAGATCGTGCGCCCCGGCAGTTCGACGCTGATCACGATCTCGTTCCCATCGGCCCCTTTGGCCGGAACGGCCGGCGCAAGCGCAAAGTTCAATTTCTCATACAGCGCCTCTTGCCAGCCGTCCGCCGTTAGCCGCTGTGTGAAATATCCCTGCGGATACAAAAAGCCGATGCCGACGAACGGCAGGCCCAGATCGCTCGCCTCTTTGGTGTGATCGCCCGCGAGGATGCCGAGGCCGCCGCCGTAAATCGGCAGCGATTCGTGCAGACCGAACTCGGCGCAAAAATACGCAATGGGCTGGTCGCCAAAGTAGGGATAGGTCGTATTGAACCACGTCGCCTTGGCTTGGCGATATTGGTCGAACGCGGCGAGCGCCGAGTCGTAGCGTTTCAAATATTCCGGGTTCACGCTCGCGGCGTCGAGTTTTTCCGGGCCGACCTCGCGCAGGAATTTGACGGCATTGTAGCGCACGCGCTGCCAAACCGCCGGATCAATGTCCTGGAAAACTTTGCGCCCGAACGGATGACAAGTCCACCACAGGTTGTACGCCAATTCGCCCAGCCGCGCGAGGCGCGGCGGCAGCGCGGCGATCTTGTCCGCGGTGCGCTGGATGTCCTCGGCGAGCGCGCGGGCCGCTTGGATCACGCGCTCTTTGTCGGCGATGGCCTTTTGATAGAGTTCGACATAGCCCGCGGCGGAGGCGGTCCACGAAAAATCATGGGCCATCGCGCGCTGCTGCAATCGCCGCCAAACGTCCGGCAGGTGAAACGTCTGCACGGCGCGCACGATCGCCGCGAACATCGCCCAGCGATCGTACGCGCTGAAAACAAACCCGGTCCCGCGATCATAGCGCGCATCGAAATCCTGGACCGTATCCGCGAGGCCGCCGGTCGCGCGGACGACGGGCACGCAGCCGTAGCGCATCGCGATCATCTGGTTGGTCCCGCTCGGCTCGCTGCGCGAGGGCATCAAAAGCATGTCGCTGCCCGCGACGATCTTGCGCGCGAGGGTTTGGTTGAAGGTCAGAAAGACGGCCACGCGGTCGGGATATTGCCGGTGTAATCGCGTGAAGAAATCATGATAGTGCTGGTCGCCCGTACCCATCAGGATGAATTGCGCGTCCACCGTATCGAGCAGATGGTCAATGGTCTGGCTAACGAGGTCAATCCCTTTTTGATCGTTGAGCCGCGTCACCATTGCGACCAGCGGTATTTCGGCGCGCGTGGGCAGCCCGGCTTCGCTTTGAAGCGCGAACTTGTTCGCCGCGCGCGCGTCGAGCGAATCGGCATCGAACGGCTGCGCGATGGAATCGTCGCGCGCCGGGTCAAAGTGGTTGACGTCTATGCCGTTGATGATGCCCGAGAGGTGGTCTTGACGCTCGCGCAGGATGGGGTCGAGCTTTTCGCCGAACTCGGGCGTCTGGATCTCGCGCGCGTAGGTTTCGCTGACGGTGTTGATCTCGTCCGCGAACAAAACGCCGCGCGCCATGAAATCGAGCACCTGGTTGATCTCGGGCGCGGCGTCGGGATGCGCGATAAAGCCATACG
This sequence comes from Chloroflexota bacterium, assembly GCA_016208315.1. GTDB lineage: Bacteria > Chloroflexota > Anaerolineae > UBA4142 > UBA4142 > JACQYF01. Next base: position 26,665 of record JACQYF010000039.1, read on the forward strand.
CCGCCAGCCCGGCGATCTCGAGGACGCGATAGCCAAAGATGCCCTGGTACGCAAGATTGTGAATCGTATAGACCGTCGCGGTGCGCGCGAAAAAGGGATCGGGCGCATAGATCGTGCGGAGCCAGTTGGGGATGAGGGCCGTGTGCCAGTCGTTGCAGTGGATCACGTCCGGCTGCCAGTCGAGACGCTTGAGCATTTCGAGCGCGGCGCGCGCAAAGAAAATGAAACGCTCGGCGTCGTCGGGATACATGTATATCCCTTCGCGGTCGAACAGTTCCCTGTTCTCGACAAAATAGACGGACACGTCTGTATCGCCCAGCTTGCCTTCGAGAATGGCCGCCGGCTTGCTCGCGCTGTCGAGCGGCACGGGGAACGGCTCGACCACTTGGCGCAAGCCGAAACGCGCGGGGTCAATGCGCCCATAGCGCGGCATCGCCACGCGCACGTCGTGGCCGAGCGCGCGCAGATGCTTGGGCAGCTCGCCGACGACATCGGCGACGCCGCCGGTTTTGGCGAACGGCGTAATTTCGGCGGAGAGGATGAGGATTCTCATAGTCTCTCGATAATGTCGAGTATTTCCAGAAGGTCGCGTACCGTCGCGTCCGGTTGCATGGCCGGATCGTTCGCAGATTCTTCGGGAATCTTTTGCCACCAGTGGTTCTCGTTGCGATCAATGAGGATGCCGCGCATGCCCGCGTTGTGCGCGCCGAGAACGTCGTAGCGCGGCGCATCGCCGACCATCGCGATTTCGCGTGGCGCGAGCTGCCACAGGTTTGCCACGTAATGAAAAATGTCGGGATTGGGTTTACGCCATCGGAGGCCCGCGCTGCTCGTGACCGGATCGAGGTACGGCGCGAATCCCAGCCGGACGACGGCGCGCTGCACCAGCTCGTCGTCGTCCGCATTCGAGATCAGCCCGACGCGCAAGCCGCGCTCTTTGAGCCGCGCCAGCGCCTCGACCGATTCGGGATATACATGTTGATACTTTTCACCGACCGTTACGAATTGCTCGACCGCGCGCGGCAGCAAACCGTCGAGCGAGCGGTGTCCAAGCTGCGCGAGCGCCGTGCCCAGTGCCTCGGCGATTGTGTGCTCGATATTGGTTTCCTCGGCCAGTTTCCAGCCGTCCGCGCGCGCGGCATGAAAGAGCGCCGGAAAATCAGCGCCGACCGAAATTCCGTGCGTCCTCAAGAACGCCGAGAGCGCGGCATTGGCTTGAGCGTCAATCTCCTTGCCATCGCCGTCCCAATACATTAACGTGCTTCCAAGATCGAAAATAACTCCGCGAATCATAAACTCCTTGCCTTTGCTTGAATATTACCGAACCGTCACGCTGGACACCAACAGCGCATCCAGCGATGAAACGCTTAATCCATTTGCCGCGCGAGCAATGCGCGGCTTGAGCCGTTGATCGTCCGCTGGCCGTCGCCAGCCAATCTCGAGTTGATATTCGCCCGGGGGCGTATCGAGCGGCACGCGAAAATCGTACCGGTCACGAAATAGCTTGCCCGTCGTCCAGTGCGCCAGTTCGTGCTCGCCGGGATTCTGCTTGTCCTGTTGTCCCCAGAGGGGATTGTTGGTCTCTGGATTGAACGCGCTGCCCAGCAGGTGAACGAACGCGTCCGCCGATTCTCGCGCGGGCTGCTCCAATTGCCAATAGAGTGTCATGCTCACCCAATCGCCCGGCTTCAAGTTCGCGCTCTCAAGCGAGTACGCGCACAGCCGCACTTGATCGCCAAAGCGAACGTCCGTCTGAACCTGAGCGCCCCGAACTGCCGCGCACGTCGAGTGGTCGCGGAACAATGTGGTCTGCGGATCAACCCAGGCGGCTTTGACCGCGACGGCGAGAAGAATGAGTGGCAGGATGCTCCAGCCGTAGGCATTCAAATCGGATTGGCGCGCAACCCGATTCATCGGGTTTCCGCCTATTGAGGCGGACGATTGCATCGTCCGCTTGGGCCCGCGCCACACCACCGCCAACCCCAGCAACACCACAAACGTAACAACGGTGATCGCTTCGCCGATGTGCTGGACCAGCGTCCCCTCGTATTTTAGCACAATTCTGCGAGTCCCGGCAGGCACGTTGATTAACGTGTAGCCGGTCGTATCCTGCGGCGTGAGTGCTTGCGCTTGGTCGTCCACGTATCCGACCCATCCGGGGTAATAAAGCGTGTGAAGGGCCGCCACGAAGGGAACGGGCGATTCAATCGTCAATTCCAGCAAGCCGGTGCGCTGCCGCTGCTCGACGAGCCGCGCGCCCGCCGGAATATTCTCGATGGGCGAGGCCGTCACCTTTTGCAGCTCGGCCGCATTCAGCGGCGCAGCGCGCGTGATCGGCAAGAATTCGTCGAACGACGACAGCCCGAACGCGCGATGTTGTATCGCCGATTTGTGTACGTCGGCAATCGTGGGCGACGGCGCGAATTCGGCGTAGTGGTAGAACAACTGCGGGTAGAGCAAATTCAGGTGCATCGTCACATAAACGACGATCAGCGCACCCGCCGCAATTCCGGTGAATCGCTCCGGCAATTGTTTTAACGCATAACAGACGATAATCGCGCTGCTAATTCCGAGAATGCCGAGCAGTTTCCACCGAAACAGAAAGACGCTCAATCCGGGCAACGCCGACCACACGGGAGTTGCAGCATCAAGCTGCATCCAGAGTACGGCGAAACCGAAAAGCACGAGACCGGCGATCAAAAGCGCCGCGGCGGTTTGCTTTTTTCGAACCAGCATTGCGACGACGGCGATGCCCAAGACCAGCGCGAGCGCGTGCAGCAACCCGTCCGGCGATTCGCCCATGCGATTGTTGCCCAGCCCGATGTCGAGGTTCTGCGGCAGCGCGAGAATGTCTTGCAGGCGAAAAGGATTGAGCACGGGATTGGCGTAATCAATCTGGAGCGCGTTGTCGAACTGGACGTTCTTGACTTGTATGGGAAAAGGCAGCATGTAGAACGCCGCAAGCAGCACTCCGCCAAACAGTGGGACGAGCGCTTGAGCCGCATCCTTGATCCCGCCGCGCAGCCACAGAAAGAGAATCACGAGGCCCGCCAACGGCGCTAACAGAAACGCGGTCTGGCTGTGAATCAGGATGATGGCGGCAAGACAAAGCGCGGCGAGCAGCAAGCGCAAGCCCGAAGGACGCTCGACAAAGCGAATGAGCAGCCACAGCATCATCGGGAACAGCGCGAGCGCAATGCCCGATGGCGCGCCGCGCTCGAATAAGTCGCGCAAAAGATAGCCGGAATAGATAAAGACCGCCGCGCCGGCGAGCGCGATGTCCGCGCGCTTGACGAGCGCCAGCGCGAGACCAAACATGCCCGCCGAACCTGCCACCAGGCCGAGCGCCACGAGCACGCGCCAACTCATGGGGATGGAGATTCCCGTCAGGTGGAAGGCATCCATGAGCGAATACGCCAGCGGCGGATAGAGCGAGAAAAACGGCCCGCCCAACCCGGCGTTGATCGGCTGCGCCCAACGCGGATACAGCCAGCCGTCGGCGTGCGCGTCCGAGTACACGACGGCGCGATAAATATGAAACTCCGCCGTATCGTATCCGTACTCCTCGATCGGAACGGCGAGCGCCTGATACACCGCAAAAATCGGCAGTAGAATAGCGACGAGCCAGTACAAGGATGTTGTCTTTTGTTGATTCCAATGCTTGATGGTATAATTTCCTTCAGAACGATCGGATTGCACGCAGGAGTGTGGGAGAATGCACGGCACGAAATGTCTTCGAGGTGCGGCTTGGCGCTAGAAGCGAAACCGAAGGTGATGGTGGTGATGCCGGCTTATAACGCGGCCAAGACCATCGAGAAAACCTATGCGGATATTCCCAAGGACACGATCAGCCAAATCCTCGTCGTGGACGACCTCAGCCAGGACGACACCGTAGAGATCGCGCAACGGCTGGGCCTGGACGTCGTCGTCCACATTCAAAACCTCGGCTACGGGGGCAATCAGAAAACGTGCTACGTCCACGGTCTGGAAACGGATGCCGAGATCTTTGTCATGCTGCACGCCGACTATCAATACGATTCCCGCCTCATCCCCGAACTCATTCGCCCGATTGTCGAGGGGCGAGCCGACTTGGTGCTTGGTTCGCGTTTTCTCGGCAAGGGAACTCTCGCGGGCGGGATGCCGCTCTACAAATACATCTCGAACCGCTTTCTGACGACGATGGAGAACCTGGTGTTGCGCCAACACTTGTCCGAGTGCCACACCGGATTCCGCGCCTACAGCCGTCGCTTTCTCGAGACCGTGCCCTTTGTGCTCAACTCCAACGATTTCGTTTTCGATACCCAGATCATCGTCCAGGCGGCGGCGTTCGGTTTCAAGATTTCGGAAATCGCCGTGCCGACGCGCTACTTTAAAGAGGCGTCGTCGGTCAACTTTAAGCGCAGCGTGATCTACGGACTCGCCACCCTCAAAGCGCTACTGGAATTTGTGCTCGACCGCGCCGGCATCCGGCGCAGCGCGCGTTATCGCAAATCGCTCGACCAGGTCATCAGCCGTTTCCATCGCCGCCGCTTGCTGCGCCACAACAAGCCGTCGGATTCGTAATCAGTATCCTCGCTCAGCGTCCATCCGATTCAACAACTCGTCCCCGCGCAAAAATCGCCGCAAATTCTCCGCGAACAACGCGACCGCGCGATCGTCGTAATGCGGCGTCGCGGACGAAACGTGCGGCGCGATCAGGGCATTCTCCAGTTTCCACAATTCGCTATCGGACGGCAGCGGCTCTTGCGCGAACACGTCCAGCCCCGCGCCCGCGATCCAATTCTCCTTCAGCGCGCGCACTAGCGCCGCTTGGTCCATAATCTCGCCCCGCGCGATATTCACGATGAACGCGGTTGGCTTGATCGCGCGCAGCTCGGCTTCGCCGATCAGTTGCCGCGTCGCTTGCGTGAGCGGCAGCGCGATCAACACAAAATCGGATTGGGCGAGCAGGTCGCGCAATTGGCCGGGAGTGAACCACGCGTCCGGCAATTTACCCTCGGGATCGCCCACGCCCGGCTCGGCGTAGCCGCGGTCCGCCTTGTCGCCGCTGCGCGTCATGGCGAGCACGCGCATGGCAAATCCCTGCTTGGCAATGCGCGCCACCTCGCGCCCGATGCTGCCGTAACCGACGACGCCCAGCGTCTTGCCCCGCATCTCCGCGCCGAGAAACGTCCGCCAGCGTTCCTTCGGCCATGCGCCGCCATCCTGCGTTCGCACCATGCGCGGCACACGGCGCGCGAGGGCCAGCATCATCGTGATCGCAAACTCGCCGATGGGCACGGCGTGGATGCCGCTGGATGTTGTGATCGGAATGCCGCTCTGTAGAATGGGGTGGTCCGTCAAGTGGTTCGTTCCGGCGCTGTGTAATTGCACCCAACGCAATTTGGGGCAGACGGACAGATCGCGCGGCGGCATAAAGCAGTAGAGGACTTGCTCGTCGCCGTCGAAAAACGCGCCGGTATCCATCCGGTCCCAATCTTCCTTCACCGACTTTTGGACAATCTCCAGTTCGGGCGATACGGCGCGCAGCCAGTCGAGTTGTTGCGCGTTAAAACGCAGGGTCAACAATACTTTCAAAGCGTAAGCTCCAGGTCGCAGGTCGCAATACCGGAAAAGAATTGCTTTATCGCTTTTGCAGCGCGACGGGATTCATCTTGATGACGGCCGCATCGTCGCTCTTGATCTCCAGCCCGTTCTCGAACGCGCGGAACTGGTAGCCCTTGGCGACGATGATGACGCTGTACGCTTTGCCGCGCGCGAGGGCGGGCGCGGTCTGGTAATTGCCGTCCTGATCGGTCGTGGCCTGCGCCGCGACGAGCGAATCGGGATCGCCGCTGTCGAGCGCCTCGTCGAATTCGGCGATGGTGACGCCTGGTTTGAGCAACAACACCAGCGCGTCAAAAATCCCGCGCTGCGTATCGGCATCCACGATCTGACCTTTGATGACCGAGCCGGCCCCGCCCGTTTGTGGCGGCGGAGTCTGCTTGACAGGCGGGGTCGTCGTCTTGCCGACCGTTACCGCGCCTTGCGAAGCGACCGCGCCGCCGATGTACAGCGTGACCTGGTACGCGCCGTCGGGCAGCGCTTTGCCGCCGTTCGTGAGCGAAACCGTAAACAAGCCGCTCGCATCGTCCTTCCACGCGTTGCCCGACGATTTGCCCGCGACCTCTTGCCCATCGAGCGTCCACACGTAGCCCCAGTCCTGGCCCTGACGCATGGCCGCGAATTCGAACGCGCCGACGATTTTCTTGATGCCGGTCGGCAGCGTCTGACCTGCGCCGACGAGTTTGCCATCTTGAAAATCGCTCCCAAATTGAAGCGCCCCAAAGGTCGGCTTGGTCGTGGTCGTCGTGGACGGCGGTTTCGGGGTTGGGCCGGTTGGAACGCCGGAATCGCCGCTCACCGTTTTGATTTGCAGCGCGCGTTGGATGTACGGTTCGGCGATGTTGATCATCTTGAACCGGTCAATCTTTTCTCCATTCTTGCTAATGCCCCAAGTGGAAATACCGATCTGCTCGCCTTGTCCGTTCATGCCGAGGCCGCCGCTGTTGCCCGCGGCGATGTTCGCGGTCGTCTTGAGCGAATCCAACTCGCCGTCGCCGTCCTGATCGTCAAAGCCGGATATTTGTCCGGTCAGGTAACTGACCAAAGGCCCGCCCACTCCGGGATACCCGACCGTCGCGACGAAATCGCCGACGTTGACCTTGTCGGAATCGCCGCGCGTGATGAGAACCAGCGGCAAGGGATCGGGGAGTTTTTGGCCTTGGGTAAACATCGAGACGATCTTGATCACCGCGACATCCAAGTGCGTGTTGCCGACGACGAACTGCGCGACGTAGGTCGGCTTGGGTGTTTGCTTCGGACTCAACGTGGGGCCGACGAGCAAGAGACCTTGCGGGTGAAAGAGTTCGCCGTCCTTCATCTTGCGCGCCGACGAGTCTTTGCCATACAGGTCGGTCTGGCCGACGCAGTGAAAGTTCGTTAGAATCAGACCGCTGGCGTCCACCGCCGTGCCCGAGCAGCCGCCGATGGATTTATTATCGGGGCCGAGAATCCAGAGTTTCATCGTCGCCAACATGCCGTTCTCGATCATGTCGGCCGTCGGATCGGCGGCCGTGGCGACCGGCTGCCCCATCATTCCCGCGAGCAGTATCGAAGCGATCAGAACGAGCCAGAGATGCGTGCGCGTGATTTTCAGTTTCATTGTATCTGCTCCTGCTCTCTTATTGGACGCGCCAACCGGCGAGCAATTGATCGTATAAACCGTCGAGCGAAGCGAATTGGTGGCTCTCCGCCGCGAACGAGAGCGCCAAGAGTTGGTCGCCGCTGACGACGAGCGTATCCACCGCGCGCATCAACGCGGGCATCGAACTTCCTTGCGGCGGATCGAGGAGGTACGCGTATTCGAGTTTCGCGCCCGCGCGTCCCTGGATTTGAGTGGGGATGATATTGAGCAAGTGAAAGCTCAACAGTTGATCCTGTCGTTCGAGCGCCCAGTTCGCGGCCGCATCGTCGAGCGTGCCTTGCGCGGGCAAATAGTCGCCTATTGGTTTTTGCCGCATGCTGACGCGCGTTCCGAAAATGCCGCCGCGCTCGAAATCGTACGCGGCAAACGCCGCGCCTTGCTCGGTCGTCTGCGCCCAACTTGCGGGATACGTCAGCGTCATCTTGCCGGATGTGGCGGTGCGCGTTTGGCCCATCACCGCCGAACCCAACACCCACGCCGCGATCAAGCCCACGGCGACGACGAGCCACACGATCCATTCCGGCTCTTCGGATTTCCCTTCGCCGACGAGTACCGCGTCGAGCGCCGAACCCTTTTGGCTCGTCGCCGCGCCGGCCACGTTGAGCCGCTGAATCAACTGGAACAAGACCGCAAAGATCGCGCCCGCGATCACGACCGCGGCCGCGACGCCGTACCACGGGTTGAAGCCAAACCCGCTGCCGAGCATCGGAATGCGGCTCAGCGTTAAATCAATCACGCCGTTGAGAACCGCGGCGATGATCAACCCCAGCGGCAGCCAGGTCGGGCCCATCTTGTCGAATTTCGCGCGCGCGAGAAAGTAGCCGGAGACCGCGCCCAAACTCGCGAGCGATAGCGCTTCGACCGCGACGCGCATCGCGCCGATGCCGAGGTCTACGCCGTTGTTGCCGACGACGTACTGAATATTCGTCATCGTCGCGTAACCTAAACCTGCGGCCGCGCCGTAGACGATGCCGTCAATGCGCTGGTCGAATTCCGCCGAATTGAAAACCGTATAACGCACGACCGCATAGAGGATGAACTGTGTCACCAAGCCGCCGACGAGGATCGAGCCGAGCACGGCGGTGACGAGATTCGTGCCGAGCCAATCCTGCACGCGGTAAAGTTCGCGGATGACCGGTTGGCCGATGGCGTAGGCGAGGAGCGCGCCGAGGAAGAACACGCCCACCACGTACTGCCGCGGCTCCGGCTCGAAACGGTCTTCGCGATAAAACATCCAGAGCCACAGCGCGGCGGGCACGACGGCGAGGACGATGCCGGCGGCGACGAGCGCCGTGCCGCTCAACTGAGGACGAGCGAAATTACTGACGGCGGCGACGGCGGCAACAAAAAGCAGCACGCCGCCGATCTGGACCCAAACGGACTCGCGTGCTACGCGCAAGTGGTTTCGCATCGCTATTCACTCCGTGGACGAAGATGTTAAAGCAGAAACTTGCAATCGCATTATACAGGTGGTGGTCAATTAGTCAATTGGTCAATCAGTCAATCCGCCGGGTCGGCGGATTGACTGATTGACCATTCGACCAATTGACTAGTTGACTGACTTACATGTATAATCAGCACAGCTCTGCGCGATAGCTCGACCAAAACTATGCCCAAGGAGGAAGAATGACTACCGCGCCGGAATCTTCCAAGCCCAATCGGCGGCCGTGGATCGTGGTCGGCGTCTTGGGATGCCTCGTGGTGTGCCTCTTGATTGCCCTTGTCGCCGCGGCGGGTTATTTTGTCCTACTGCCCCAACTCACGCCTGTTGCCGTGAGTCTACCCAGCCCGACGCGCGTCCCGTTCGGTCTCCCTAGTTCCACCCCTACGTTAGTTGCGCGCACGCCCACTGCGGCCGAACCGACCAAAGCATCCGCGTCGCCCACGCGCACGGTCGGCCCGACCTTGCCCGGCGACGTGCTCGGAGTGCCGCCTACGACCGCGCCCACCACAGCACCCCTCGTCACGGCCACCGCGACGCGGCCCGCGGCGTCGCCCACACCGGCCGCGCCCAAAGGCAAGATCGCCTTTAGCCGGTGCGAGGGCACTTGCGATCAGGACGGGCAGAAAACCGTCTGGATTATGAACATGGATGGCAGCGGCGCGAGAAAGCTCCTCGACCGCGCCTCCTCGCCGTCCTTTTCCCCCGACGGAACCAAGCTGGCCTACTTTCGTTGGGTTGATGGGATTTTTGTCGCGAATGCCGATGGAACCGAGGCGCCCGGCAAAAAGATCGTGGGTGATACGTTCACCCGTTTTCTGGATTGGTCACACGACGGGCGCTGGATCGCGTTTACCGCGCAGCCCGGCGGCAGCGGCAACGTGGTCATTGACGTCGCGCCTCCCGATGGCGCGGCCGTCAAGGACGCGGGCGCGCGTCGCAATGTCGCCATCGGCCTAAGCCCGGCCTGGTCACCGGACGACATGCAGGTTGTGTTCGCAACCTGCCGCGGCGGTTGTGGAATCTTCAAGGGCAATTCTTCCGGCGGCGACGCGATACCCATCATTACCGACGACGGTGGCTTGCCGGACTGGTCGCCCGATGGCAAAAAGATTCTCTATCAGAAAGAAGCCGACGGTCAGAAGCAGTTGTTCTTAATCAACCCAGATGGCTCAGGCAAGAAACAATTGACCTCGGGACCCGTGATGCACGTCGCCGCGACCTGGTCGCCCGATGGCAACTTTATCTTTTATCGTTCGCCGGAGGGAGGCACGTGGGGCATTTGGCGAATGAACGCGGATGGAACCAATCCCATCCGGTTGCTCGAGAACGTGCCGCCGGTAGATTGGGCTTACGAACGGCTCGCCGTCAGCAAGTAGTTGATGCAAGGCTCGCGATTCCACGCGGGCCTTTTTTCGGACCAGAGGAGAAAGGCGTTCTCTAACGCCGTTCAGCTGTACGAGTCGCGCAAGAGAGCGCTCACTCCTCATCGCCGCTGAGGAGAATGAGACGATGCGAAAATCCAATGCGATGACCCTTGCTCTGCTTCTGATCGTTCTCGTTTCGATGCTCTTGAACGCAACGGCGTGCGGCGCCGCGACGCCCACGCCGCTGCCCACGCCCGTATCGCCCACGCTGCCGATCGTCACTCAGCCGACCGCCGTGCGACCGATCGCGACCGCGCTGCCGCCTACGATCGCGCCATTGCCCACGGTCGGCGCGCCCACGCCGGCGATCACGCCCACCGTCGCGGCGACCGCGACGCGAACGGTCGTCCGCACCGCGACCCGGCCCGCGGCCAGTCCAAGTCCGGCAACGCCGCGGCCCGGGGCGCTGAGCGGCCGAATTGCCTACAGCGTCGTAACCGATCCCGCGCCCCGCTTACACACGATTTGGGCGGCGAAGGGCGACGGGACCGGCGCGACCAAGTTGATTGATGGGGCGTCCTGGCCGGCGCTGTCGCCCGACGGCAAGTACTTGGCCTTTTTCTATCTGCCCGGCAGTGGCTTTAACGAAGGTCTCTACGTCGGCGATGCCTTCGGCGGCAAGCCCCTCGCCGGCTTTGTCAATCCCGGCGTCTGCTGCATCAACTGGTCACGCGACAGCGTTTGGATCGTCTTCGTGGTTTCGGGACGGCCGAACCAGCCGGGCGGTCCGATTTCAATGGTGAAAAACGACGGCGCGTTCAGGACCATCGTGGACCTGAAAGTGATCGGCAGTGGCCCGTCCTTCTCAGCCGACAGTAAACAAATCGTCTTCTCCGGCTGTGTGCCCGGAACGAGTACCTGCGGCTTGCTGGTCGCTTCAGCCGACGGCACCGGTGCCACCCGCATCGTCACGCGCGATAACGGCGGCAACGCGCAATGGTCGCCGCGCGGCGACAAGCTAGTCTATCAAGCGCGGGACGGCGCGAACAACAACCAAGTCTTCGTCGTCAACCCCGATGGGTCGGGGAAGAAGCAACTGACGAATGGCAAGAGCAACGACGGTCAGCCAACTTGGTCGCGCGATGGCGGCTCGATCTATTGGCGCAGCGATCAGAACGGCACAAGCTGGGCGATCATGGTGATGAACGCCGATGGGACGAATGCGCGCCGGCTGATCCCCGACGTCGCGCCCGATCCGATCTTCTGGGGTTGGGAAGGATTGAGCGTGGGGCCGTGAGCGTGGTATAATACCCGTGTGAAATCACGGCTGCTCGCGATTGCGATTGGCAACTCGAATGTCAAAATCGGCGTCTTTCAAGACGCGCGCTTGCTGGCGCGTTGGCGCGCGCACACGGAAACGAACAAGACCGCGGACGAATACTCGCTCTTGCTGGACGACTTTCTCGCTTCTCCCCCCGGTTTCGGGGAGGGGCAGGTATCGGCAGCCATTATCGTTTCCGTCGTTCCGCCGCTGACGACGACTTTTCAGGAACTCTGCCGCCATCATCTTGAGATTGATCCCGTGATCGTCGGCCCCAAGGTCAAAACGGGGATGCCGATACGGTATGAGAATCCGCGCGCGCTGGGGGCCGACCGGCTCGTCGCCGCGGTGGCCGCCAAAGCGAAATTCGGTGTGCCGGTCATCGTGATTGATTTTGGCACGGCGACGACTTTCAATGTCGTCAACCGCGCGGGTGAATTCATCGGCGGCGCGATCGCGCCTGGATTGAATCTCGCCGCCGATTCGCTCTACCATTCGACCGCGCAGTTGCCGCGCATTGACCTCGCCATGCCGCCGCAAGCCATCGCCACGAATACGACGCAAGCAATCCAGTCCGGCATTCTGCTCGGCTATCTCGGCTTGATCGAAGGGATGGTCACGCGCATCCGCGCGGAATTCGGCGAGCCGAACGCGCGCGTCGTCGCGACCGGCGGGCTTGCGCAAATGCTCGCGCCGCAGACGAGCGTAATTGACGAGGTGGATGCAGATTTGGTGTTGCACGGCCTGCGCGTGATTTATGAGATGAACAAAGAGTAGCCAGGGCAACTATGATACGCATCCTGAAAAACAAGACACTTCTCCTCGGCATCACCGGCAGCATCGCGGCGTTCAAGGCCGCGGGGCTGGCGAGCCAGTTGACGCAAGCGGGCGCGGCGGTGGATGTTGTGATGACGCGCGAGGCCACGCAGTTCGTCGGGCCGCTCACGTTCGAGTCGCTGACGCATCGCCACGTCGTCACCGACGTGATGGCGCTCTTGCCGGATTCGACCATCGGGCACGTGGCGATGGCGAAACGCGCGCACATTTTCGTGATCGCGCCCGCGACCGCGCACACCATCGCCAAGATCGCCCACGGGCTGGCGGATGACGCGGTCAGCGCGACCGCGCTCGATACGCGCGCGCCGCTCGTCATCGCGCCCGCGATGGAAACGGGCATGTGGGAGAACGCGGTTACACAAGAGAATGTGGCAAAGCTCGTGGCGCGCGGCGCGGTCGTGGTCGAGCCGGGAATCGGACGCCTTGCTTCGGGCGCGAGCGGTAAAGGACGCATGGCGGATGTAGACGACATCGTGGACACGATCCGCGCGGTGCTGGGCCGTGGCGGCGATCTTGCCAATCGAAAAATTGTCGTCACGGCGGGCGGGACGCAAGAGCCGATTGACCCGGTGCGCGTGATCGCAAATCATTCGTCGGGCAAGATGGGGTTTGCGCTGGCGGAGGGCGCGCGCGACCGCGGCGCGCGGGTGACCTTGATCGCAGGCGTCCATTCGCAGCGCGTGCCGCGCGGCATCGAACTCGTCGAGGCGACGAGCGCGTGCGAAATGCGCGACGCGGTGCTGCGCGAAATCGCCGACGCCGACGCGCTCATCATGGCGGCCGCGGTCGCCGATTTTCGCCCGGCGCAGCAGGCAGAGCACAAGATCAAGAAAGGGCAAGCGGAGACGATCGCGTTGGAGCTGGTGAGGAATCCGGACATCCTAGCAAAAGTTGCCGAGCGGAGAAAAAAGGGAAATAAGGTCGAAGACCCCGCGATCTCACCGGCCCTAGCGGGCGGTGCTAGGGTCAGCGGGGGAAATGGCCGAAATTTGGTGGTAATTGGTTTTGCGGCGGAGACGAACGATTTGCTGGCGAACGCGCGCGCCAAGTTGGAAGCCAAGAATCTGGACTTGATCGTCGCGAACCCGGTGCCGCAAAGCTTTGGCAACGATCTGGATCAAGCGACGTTAATCGAGCGGGGAGGCGCGGTGACCGAACTGCCGCCGATGCCGAAAGAGGAACTAGCGGAAAAGATTCTGGATTTTGTGAATACCTTGCGATGATCGTAACTCAGACAAGCCGAAACCAGTTATCCGCGAATCCACGCGAATCTACACGAATAAACAAAAAAATTAGCAGAGATTTGCGCAGATTCGCGGATAAAAAATCTTCGCTTCTTTCGCAAACATTTCATCGCACCCAGACGGGGGTATAGTCCGCCTTGCCGGTCTTGGTGAGTTGCCGGACTTGGCCCGTCTCCAACGTGTAAAGATACAAATTCGCCACGCCGCCAATGTCCGAAGAGAACACGAGGGTCGCGCCGTCGGGCGACCACGCCGACCAGCCGCCGTTGGAAACAACTTGGCGGCTGTTGCCTTGCATGTCCAGCACGTACAAACTGGTCTTGTTCGAATTTGGGTTTGCCTGCGTGAGTCCCAGCAGATTCGAATCGGGCGACCAGGTGAGATGGTCTTTGGCAAGTCCATTTTGCAGCAACACACGCTGGCCGCTGCTATCAGGATTCGCCAGGCAGATTTCTTTTCCGCAGGTGTAGGCCAATTTGCTGCCGTCGGGCGACAAGGCCACGTTCAGAATGTGCTGATCGCTTACGATGATGCGCCGGACGTTGCTGCCGTCATCATTCATCGTATACGCTTGCCACAACCCATCGCGCGTCGAAGTAAACGCCAATCGTCTTCCATCCGGGAACCAGGAGGACGAGGCGTTTTTCGCGTTCGGCGTATTCGTGATCTGCGTCAACCCTGAGCCATCCAGATTCATCAGATAGATGTTGTCGGTCCCCGGCTTTTCTCGATTGGATGAGAAAGCGAGGCGGCGGCTATCGGGTGAAACGGCGGGCGCATAGTCATAGTAATTGCCGTTGCGCGGCACCAGCGGCCGCTGTTCGCTGCCATCGGGATTCATGATAAAGATGCTGTTGAAACCATTGCGCTCGGTAACAAAAACGATCTGCCGCGGACTCGGCGCGGCGACCGGTGGAGCAACCGCCGGACGTGTTGGCGTAACGGATGGCGGAACCGGTGGCGGCGTCGGCGTGCGCGTGGCCGTCGGCGGCGGCAGAGGCGTTGGCGGGGTGGCGCTCGGCGTGGCGGTCGGCACGACGGTCGCGAGGCCGGCCACTTGATTATTTGCGCCGGGTGGCGGGAAAATGACCGGCAGGTTGTACAAAAAGACGACGAGGAGGCATACTCCCAGCACCATCGTCATGAAAATCAAAATGACTCCGAGCGAGAGACCTAGCGGCAATGATTGTTGATTCATCGTAATTATGGCATCCACACCGAGGCGTAATTCGGCGCTCCGGTGGTCAATCGGCGAACCTGGCCCGAATCGAGATCATACGAATACAGATTCGCGACGCCCTCGATGTCGGAAGAAAAAACAATGCGATCACCTTCGGGCGACCAGGACGCCATGCCCGCATTGTGAACGATAGGCCGCGTTCGCCCCTGAAGGTCCACCGCGTACACACTCGTCCGATCGGCTTTCGGATCGGATTGCGTGAACGCGAGCAGACGCGAATCGGGCGACCACGCGAGATGTTCTTTGGGCAAGCCGTTCCTGAGCAACACGCGGCGATCAGATCGGTCGGCATTGGCGAGACAAATCTCTTTGCCGCACGTGTACGCGATTCTGTTTCCGTCCGGCGACACGGCAACCTCGAGCACGTCCTGGCTGTTCTCAAGGAATTGTTCGGCGCCGCTGCCATCGGCGTTCATCGTGTACATCTTCCAGCTCCCACTCCGATTCGAAGTGAAAGCGACGCGATTGCTATCCGGAAACCAGGAAGGGGAAACGTTTCTGACTTTGCGAGTATTCGTAAGCTGCGCCAGCCGCGTGCCATCCATATTCATCACGAAAATATCCGCGCCGTCATCGCGGCTAGACGCAAATGCCAAGCGGCGACCATCGGGCGAGACGGCCGGCGCGAAATCGCGGGAATTGCCCTTGTGCGGCACGAGCAGCCGTTGCCCGCTCCCGTCGAAATTCATGACGTAGATGCTGGAGCCGTTCCGTTCGGTTACAAAGACGATGCGCCCACTGCTCGGCGCGGCGGTCGGCGGTAGGGGCGGGGTCACCCCGCCCGCACTGGGCGCGACGGTCGGTGGCGGCGGCAATGGCGTGGCAGAGGGCGGTGGTAGGGGCGGGGTCACCCCGCCCGTACTAGGCGCGACCGTTGGTGGCGGCGGAGTTGCTTCGAGGGTCGGTGCGTTCGGTGTTTCGGAAGGCGAGGGCAGCAGCGTGGGAGTTTCCAGAGTCAGCGTTTCGGTCGGCAAGAGCGTTGATAGACCGGCGACCTGACGATTTCCCCCCGGCGGCGGAAAGATTAGAGGCAGGTTATACAGAAACACTACGAGCGAGCACACGCCCAGCACTGTCGCAACAAAGATGATTATGACGCCGATGGAAAGACTCGTCGGCAGTTTTTGTTTCTCGGTCATATAGGTTTCCTGCGCATCACACTTGCGCGAGCCGGATCCTTGCGCCGCACGCGGCTTCCGGCGCGATCAAAAACCCGCTGGCGTCATCCTCGACTCGAATGCCGCGCCCCGTGATTTCACTCCTCGCCCGATTGACATCCTCGACCGCCAGTGTCAGCGCGTACAACCCTTCGCCGCGCTGCGCGAGTTGATCGCTCATCGCGTTGACGCCGCGCTCGGGATGCGCGAGGATGAGCGAGCCCCAGCGCGCCGAAACGCGATAACCCGATAGATCGCCAGTAGTGTTCTGCACGAAGCGCGGCTCGAGGTCGAGCATTTCGCGAAAGGATTGGCGCGCCGTCTCGACATTCTTGACCGCGACGATCACTTGTTTCACGCGGGCCTGACGGCCCAGCCCCTCGCGCGCCGGTTCGATGCGACGGTCGCGCGGAGTGTCGTCCTGAATAAGAAACGGCAGAATGCCGCTCGGGGTTCCGCCGGCGATGGCCGTATGCCACGCGACTTGAAGCCCATCGGGCCGCTGGCGCGAACCGGCAGTGGGATCGGCAATCTCCAACCCGCGTTGGCGAATTTGCCGCACGTCGTTTTCGATATCGTTGGACGCGAGGACGAAAGCGCCGAATCCTTCGCGTACCTGCAACTTGCGAACGGCATCGCCCCAAAAGGTTTTCATCGCGAGCGCGGGGTCGTGATAGGCGACAAGTTCGAGGTAGCTGCCATCGCTCAAGGCGACGAGCGCATTCCGGCTGCCGAACGCGACGTGCTCGCCGCCCACTTGGGCCGCAAAGCCGATGCGGCGATACGCGTCCATCGCCGCATTGAGGTCGTTGACGAGAATGATGAAATGGTCGAAACCGGTTATTGCCATAACAACCCCTGAAGAGAGGAAACGTTACGGCCCAAATGTAGCACGATTCCGACGCGCGGTCAATCGGCCTAAAACGTGCGACGCACCTCTGCAGGTGCGTCGCACGTTTTACTTGCTTGTGAGCGTCGTCTTGACGATTTGCCGGACCGAGGTCCAGTATTCGGTTACGAGGTCGCCGTACGGATTCGCCGTGTATGGAACCTCGACATCCAGTGAAGGATAGACGCCGTTTTCGATATCCTTTTTCGTAAATGGATTGACCGCCGCGTTGGCGCTCACCCACTGGACTCCGCCGTCGCCGTGCGCGGGATCCACAATGTACTTGCTCTGCATGATCTTGGGCAAGAGCGCGCCGTCCGATTTATTTTTGGTCAGCGAACGCTGGATGCTCGCCGTCGTGCTGCCGATATTGTTCACCACCAGCGAGACCGGATCGAAATCGTAAGTGATCCCTCCGCTCACCAACTCGCGCGTGACGAACGCCGACCCGCGCAACCAAAACAGCCGGTCGGTATAGTTCTTGTTGATCGCGGCGAGCAGCCCATCGAAGATGAGTGACTTGCGGACGTTGTGCTCTAGCGATTTGTCATACGCGCCTTCGGCGATGGGCACGGTCTTTATAAATTGGATGACTTGGCGACCGTTCAAGCGCTGCAAGCCCTTGGGGAAATGGCCCTTGTCGTATTTCTTGCCTTCGAGATAAAACGGGTGTACGTCGAAAGCCATCGGCACGTCTACCATGACGCCGTCAAAGACACTGTCCACCAGTCCTTGCATGATGCTGTCCTTGAACGTCACTTGGAAATCAATCGAGAGGCCCGTCGCATTTTCGAGAGTCTGGCGCATCAACTTGAATCCGCCAACGCTGTACGCTTGGTCAATCCGCACCGCGGGCGATTTGAAGCCGCGTTTCAGAAACTCGCGCTCGATCTCCGGCGCGCGGATGTCGTGGGTCAGCGAGATAATGTCTATGCGCCGCGACGGGATGTGGTACGAAACGATCGTGTGTGAGCCGACAATGGCTTTTTCGGTCGCGGGCGGCTCGTGCGACTCGCCATAGCCGAAGAGCAGAAAATTGACGCGCCCTTCGTTCAGTTGCGGGTCAACCCGTTTGCCGAATTCCGGGTCCTGCTTGGTCAATTCGGCGCGCCGCTTTTGGGCTTCGTTCGCAAAGGGCAGCATGAGCGCGTCGAAGAGCGATTCCTGCCCCGGCACGATTGGCGCCGAGCTGATGTTCTCCGCGTCGGGCTTGGTCGTCCGCGGCACACTCGCGATCTGGACCTGAGTCGGAGCCGGGACCACGGTTGGAACGGCGACTGGTGTGCTGGTCGGCGTCACTTCCGAGGCGAGGATCGTGACCACGACGGGTTCGGGCGTCGAATCAGCAACAGGTTCCGCCGCCGGCATTGTGATGGGTATCAGCGGAATTGGTTCGAAACGGTTTTCGATATCTCGGTTCGCTCCTCCCACCACATCCACGATAAGAAAGGCGATGACGAGCACCAAGATAAGTAATAGACCGCGGGACGTCTTTGTCAAAACTCTACTCCCCAAGCGAAATTGTCATCTCTCCCATAATATCACACCAGAGTGCGTTTTGGCAAAAATAGCGTCTTTCGTGATATAATCGTTGCCGCACCCCCTGAGGCAAAGGAGCCATCACTATGAACTCTGATCCCCTCGTCGGTCTCGCCATCAATCCCGGCGTGCGCGACATTGTCTTGCCGAGCGTGGATGAAATGCGTGCGCTATCGCCACGATGGATTCGCTATCTCGTCACGCATTCCTTCCAAGATTTCGCGACCGGCCAAAACTCGGAACTCGACCTCGTGCTCGAGCGTTACCGGGACCTCGGTCTCCAAGTCCTCGTCCTCGTCAATCCTGAAACCCTCGACGAAAATCCCCCGCCGCCCAATTCGCCTTTGTGGGGCGATGCCGACTCGGGC
>JACQYF010000124.1 GCA_016208315.1 Chloroflexota bacterium
GATCGGCGCCGAAAGCAGAAAGGAAAAGCGCGCCGCGGTCTCGCGTTGCAAGCCGAGCGCCAAGCCGGCCGTAATAGTACTGCCGGATCGCGAGACACCGGGAAAAATCGCAAACGCCTGCGCCACGCCGATCAGAATGGCGTCTTTGAGGGACACGTGTTCCAAGCCGCGCGTGTGGCGCGCCATGCGTTCGGCGACAAACAGCAGCAAACCCAGGAATGCCAAAATAAACCCCATCACCGCCATGGCCGTGGGCTGAATCGGCGCGTTCGGTTGGTGAAACAATTCCTCGATCATGCTCTCCGCCAAAACACCCACAATGCCGCCCGGAATCGTGCCAATGACGATATACCACGCCAGGCGACGCTCGGCATCCACCCAAATGCCCCGTTCGACAATGCTGGCGACCATCGCGCGAATCAAGCGCACCCATTCGGGCGCGAAGAACCACAGCAGCGCGACGAGCGTGCCAATGTGCAGGGCAACGTCGAAAGTCAAACTCTCCAA
This sequence comes from Chloroflexota bacterium, assembly GCA_016208315.1. Lineage (GTDB taxonomy): Bacteria > Chloroflexota > Anaerolineae > UBA4142 > UBA4142 > JACQYF01. Next base: position 508 of record JACQYF010000124.1, read on the forward strand.
AACCGGATTGTTCCACTGCAAGAGCCATGGCACGATAATCAAATGCGCCGAACTCGAAATCGGAATAAATTCCCCCAACCCCTGTACGATGCCGAGGAAGATGGCTTGAAGGATAGTGTCCAAGGAAACTCCTGAAAGGGACGGTACAAAGGTAGACAGGTACACAGGGAAACAGGTACCCAGGGAAACACGTAAACACGTAAACGCGTAAACAAAGGAAGAACCCTGTCTACCTGTATACTTATTTACCTGTTTACCGGCTTAAGTATCGCTGCAACAGCGCCAGCGCGGCGTGCGCGCTCTGTTCCTTGTTTTCGACTCGATTACCCGTCCAAACGTGCCGCTCGATCAGCTCGTCGTTTTCGGCGGCAAGCGCAATGTACGTCAGTCCGACCGGCTTGCCGGGCATGCCGCCGCCCGGCCCCGCGATTCCGGTGATGGACAAGCCAATCGTCGTGGAGAACTTGGCACGCGCGCCGCGCGCCATCGCGCGGGCCGTCTCCTCGCTCACCGCGCCGAACTGGTTGAGCGTCTCCCACGTCACGCCAAGCGCGGCCACCTTGGCTTCGTAGGCATACGCGATCACGGCTGCGATCAGATATGCGGAACTGCCGGGGACGTTGGTCAAGCGGTGGGTCAGCAAGCCGCCGGTACACGATTCGGCCACGGCGAGCGTTTGCTTTTGCGCCGTGAGCAGACGACCGACGGCGACTTCGAGAGGTTCGTTTTGCATTGGGGCGCATTATAAGCGGAAAGGAAATGCAAGGCAAGTAAACACCTTCTCATTGACGCCCGGCCCTCTTCAGGTTATAATTGTTGCCAACAAGAGGAGATAGCCCTATGATGCGATTTGACCGATTCACCGAACGCGCCCAAGACGCGTTCGCGCGCGCCCACGAAATCATCCAGCGCTATCGTCACTCTCAGCTTGACGTCGAACACCTCCTGCTCGCGTTGGCCGAACAGACCGGAGGCGCGGTTTCCAACATTCTCGACCGCACCGGCGTGGACGCCGAGCTGCTGCGGCAGCGGCTCGACGATCTTTTGCAGACCGGCCCTAAAATGTATTATCCCTATAGCGGCAGCGCGGGCGGACAGGCGCAGGTTTACGTGACGCCGCGCGTCAAGCGAATTGTAGACGTAGCCAACGAGGAAGCCAACCGCCTGAAGGACGACTATGTTTCGACCGAGCACCTGCTGCTGGCGCTGGCCGGCGATCGCGAAGGGTCGGCGGGCCGCGTGCTGAACGACTTTGGCTTGACGCGCGACCGCATCCTCCAAGTCCTGCCCGAGATTCGCGGCGGCGCGCGCGTCACCGACCCCGGGGCCGAAGGCAAGTACCGGATGCTCGAACGCTACTCGCGCGATCTCACCCACTTTGCGCGCGAGGGCAAGCTCGATCCGGTGATCGGGCGCGACGAAGAGATTTTGCGGGTGATCCAGATCCTCTCCCGCCGCACCAAGAACAATCCGGTCCTCATCGGCGAGCCGGGCGTGGGCAAGACCGCGATCGTCGAGGGATTGGCGCAGAAAATCATTGCGAGCGACGTGCCCGAACCGCTGTTGACCAAGCGCGTGGTCGCGCTCGACCTCGGCGCGATGGTCGCCGGTTCGCGGTTTCGCGGCGAGTTCGAGGAACGGCTAAAAGCCGCGCTGGACGAGATTCAGGCGGCTAAAGGCGAAATTATCCTGTTTATTGACGAATTGCACACGGTCGTCGGCGCGGGCGCGGCGATGGGCGCGATTGACGCGTCGAACATGATGAAGCCCGCCCTGGCCCGCGGCGAATTGCAATGCGTCGGCGCGACGACGCTCGACGAATATCGGAATCACATCGAAAAAGACGCCGCGCTCGAGCGCCGCTTTTCGCCGATCTTTGTAGACGAGCCGGACGTGGACGCGACGATTCAAATGCTGCGCGGTTTGCGCGATCGCTACGAGCACCACCATCAAGTCAAAATTGACGATAAGGCGATTGACGCGGCGGCCAAGCTTTCGCACCGCTACGTGACGGACCGTTTCCTGCCCGATAAGGCGATTGACCTGATTGACGAGGCCTCGGCCAAACTCCGCGTCGCCATTTTTTCGATGCCGGCGGAATTAAAGGAAAAGCGTCTGCGCTTGCGCGAGCTGCAAAAAGAAGAAGAGACGGCCTGGAGCGCGCGCAACTATGAGATCGCAGCCAAATCGCGCGCCGAACGCCTCGCCCTGGAAAGCGATTTTGCGGCCCGGCGCGACCAGTGGCAGAAGGAATCGGGGCTGGACGAAGTCGTGGACGAAGAAGACATTGCCCAAGTCATCGCCAAGTGGACGGGAATCCCGGTCAGCAAGATGCTGCAAACCGAGTCGGAAAAACTGCTGGGCATGGAAGACCGGCTGCACGAGCGCATCGTCGGGCAGGACGAAGCGATCCGCGCGATCAGCGATGCGATCCGGCGCACGCGCTCCGGCCTCGCCGATCCCAAACGGCCGATCGGTTCGTTCGTCTTTCTCGGTCCGACCGGCGTCGGCAAGACCGCGCTGGCCCAAGCCCTCGCCGAATTCCTGTTTGACGATCCGGACGCGCTGTTTCGCGTGGACATGAGCGAATATCGCGAGCGTCACACGGTCTCGCGCTTGATCGGCGCGCCGCCGGGTTACGTCGGCTACGAAGAGGGCGGGCAATTGACCGAATCGGTGCGGCGGCGGCCCTATCAAGTGATTTTGTTCGACGAAATCGAAAAAGCGCATCCCGAAGTATGGAATACTCTGCTCCAAGTTTTGGAAGACGGCCGCTTGACCGATGGGCAGGGACACACGGTTGATTTCCGCAACACCGTCATCATCATGACCTCGAACATCGGCACCGAATTCGCGCAGCGCGGCGGCACGCTCGGTTTCAACACGCGCCGCGACAAGAAGGAAGACGCCGAGCTGGAAAAGGGTTACAGCCAGATCGAAGAATCGCTCAAGCGCACGTTTCGGCCCGAATTCCTCAACCGCATTGACGAGGTCATCATCTTCCACGTCTTGAGCCGCGACCAGATCAAGAGCATCGTCGAGTTGCAGTTGAAAGAGATCGCGGGCCGGTTGAAAGAACAGGGCATTCAGATCGAGCTGACGGAGGTCGCGCGCGAGTGGCTGGCACGGGAAGGGTTCGACCCGCAATTCGGCGCGCGCCCGCTGCGGCGCACGTTGCAGCGCAAAGTCGAGTCGCCGCTCTCGCGCAAGCTTCTGGCAGGCGAGTTCAAAGCCGGCGACACGGTCGTCGTAGACGCGGGCGAAAATGAGGGACTGGTATTTCGCAAGAAAGAGCCGCTCGCCGCCGAAGCGGTGACGATGATGGAAGCGCCGCAAACGCCGGTGACGGCGGGGTGAGAAACTAATGTCCCGAGTGATTGAATTGAAAGAGATTCGCGACGCGTATTCCGCGGGGATCGCCCCGGCGCAACTAGCGCGCGAACCGGTCATCCTTGAACAAAACGGAGAGCCAGTGGGCGCGGTAATCTCCATCGCCGACTTTCGGCTGTACTCGGCATGGAAAGAACAACTCACTCTGAGTCAGCTACCACCCCAATTCCTGCAAGATCGCGCCGCATTTCGACGCATGTTGCCCGACTTGTTGAAAACGCACAGAGGGCAATGGATTGCAGTTTTCAAGGGCCAAGTAGTGGAAAGAGCGAACAACCCAGGGGAACTGGCGAAGCAAGTCTATGCGCGCTTCGGTTATCAGGCCATCTACATGGACGAGGTGCGCGAAGAGCCACGCGTTTATCGAATCCCATCACCACGATTGGTGCGCTGATGAAATTCTACTCGGTCGTGACGTTCTGAACGCATTCGAAATCAAGCTTGATGGCAAGAATCGGCAATTCGAGATGCGTGATCCATAACCTAGCAACCAGATAGAAACGCCAGCAGGACTCCTGCTGGCGTTCTTATTCTCCGCGTCCATCCGCGCTAGTCCGCGTCCCCTTATCCCGTTCTGCCTGCAACAAGCAAAGCGGACATTCAAACGACCGGAATGTCAAGCAGAGCGAGCGCTTTGGCGATTTCTGCTGCGACCGCGACGTTGTTCTTCAGCAACGCGACATTCGCGCGCACGCTGTCCCCTTGCGTCAATTCGGCAAGCCGCCGCAGCAAGAACGGTGTAACCGCGCTCCCCGTGATCTTCTGCTCGCCTGCCTCCCGCAGCGCCTGCTCGATGAACGGCTCAATCACCTCGCGCGGAATCTCGTCCTCTTGCGGAATCGGCACGCAAACGAGCACCCCGCTCGAATTCCCCAATCGCCAATGCGTGCGAATGATCTTCGCCGCCTCTTCCACCGACTCTACCCGCGCCTGCATGCGCAATCCCGACGACCGCGAATAAAATGCCGGAAACTCGTCGGTCTCGTATACCAGCACCGGCACGCCATGCGTCTCCAAATATTCGAGCGTCGCGGGCAAATCCAGAATCGCCTTCGCCCCCGCGCACACCACGGCAACCGGCGTTGAGGCGAGTTCCTGCAAGTCGGCGCTAATATCAGTAAACAGTAAACGGCTAACAGTAAACAGTGGCTGACTGTTCACTGTTGTCTGTTGACTGTTCACTGTTGACTGTTCACTGTTCACTGTTGTCTGTTCACTGCTCACTGGCCTATGTACGCCCCCAATCCCCCCCGTCGCGAACACGCGGATCCCGGCGCGGTGCGCGAGAAACATCGTTGCGCTGACCGTCGTCGCGCCATCACGCTTGGCCGCGAGCGCAACGGCAATGTCCCGCCGCGCCAGCTTCATCACGCCGGGTCCTGAGTGTGACGAAGGATCGGCGAGGCGCTGCAACTCCGCGTCGTTCAGCCCAACTTTGATTTCGCCGCCGACGACGGCAATCGTCCGCGGCTCCACGCCGTGCGCGCGGGCGATGGCTTCCAATTCGCGGGCGGTGTGGAGGTTGTCGGGGTATGGCAGTCCGTGGGCGATAACAGTTGATTCGAGGGCGAGCAATCCACTCAAGGTAGTACTCCTTTCGCTCAAAGGGGTGGGGTTGGGTGATTCTGTTTTGCTCGTTATTGGAAATACATGATGACGTGAACGTTATGAATTTCCACTCCCCAGCTTGAGGTGACCTTGCTCAAATTCGATTCGACTTGCGCATCGAAATCGCGGCGGCGCATTCGTAGGTCACTCGTAGACATGCCGTCCGCGAGACCGCGAATGCATTCCTCAGTATTCTCCTGGAGCCATGCTTGAATCATCGGCTCCAATTGACGTTCCGAGTATGGTTGCAGAAACCAGTGATTGCTCGCCTGGTTGTCGGGTAAGGCCGAAACCAGATTGCTTGCCTGGACCACTTGGCATTTGAGGATAACTCTTGCGGCCGCGCGCTGCCGATCAGACGTGGTGATTCGATTGAACGTAAAATCATGGCAACGATCTCGGCATGAGACAACTGCCCATAGGTGTTCGGCAAAGGGCCGAATGAAATGCATCCGACCGGATTCCAGCGGCAGGAAATGATTGCGATAACGAACCACCGCCTTGGCATCCTGTCGCGGGTTACAGATCAGTTGGCCCGATTTCCAAAGCAGTAACATGACAATCGAGATTAGAAAAAATGCCGTGCTTGTTAGTACCGAAAGCAGTATCAAAATCCATTCGTCGGACCCGATCCAGACGTCCCTCGCGGCCCGATAAGCGAATAGAATCGCGGCAAATAATAGACTCAGAATGCCCAGAAGAACGTAAATCTCGACCGAGTTATACTCCAGGTCTTTGACGAGTTTGCGCCCTAGCGCGGTAACCTGCTCGGCCGCATGTTCGCGAACAGAATGCCACCTGCTCTGCCGTGGAGTGGCCGGAGACGGAGAAGGTGTCGGCGGAGAAGGTGTCGGCGGAGAGGTTGGGGGAGGAGTAGGAGTAGCAGGCGCCGCCGGGGGTTCGGGTTGAGATGGCGGAGAGGGTGGAGGTGGAAGCGGCGGTGGAACCGCGGGTTGCTCCGCGATCACAGGTTCGGGTTCCGGCTGCTTGTCGCGAGCCAGCCATTCACCGAATGCCTGGGTGATGCGGTGTAGAGCTTGTTCGGCGTCGGCAATGAGCAGGTCCTCATTGCATTGAAACAGATCAAGTGCTTTGCGGTAAGCTTCGATGGCCTGTTCCCAACGCGGCTTGTTCGCTAGAATACATTGAGTCTCGTAGAGTCTCCCTAGCGCCCACCACGCCACGCCCTCATTATGATCGCATTCCGAGTTCAAGTAGGTATGAAACTTGCGAGTGCTGTCTTTCAGATAGTCAATCGCCGTCTCCCAATCCCCATTCCGATTGCCCAACGCAAAGAGTACCGAGCCAAGACAAAAACGCGCCAAGCCCTGAAGATACGTATCGCTCCGCTGCAAGCCCAAGTGGTACAGTTCACGGCAACAGCGAACACTTTCGTCCAAACGGCCCTCACGCGCAAGTCGAATTGCCGTGTCGCACAACTCGCAGCCCACAGAAGGCGTATTCAATTGCCCAAGAGGATTTAGCGCAAATGCAAGGTGATCTGGGTCAACCGCCATGTTACACTCTTTCAAAACTGAAACACGTTACTGTGGCTCGGCGTCATGCCGCCGCGGGAACGCTCCTCTAGGATCGCCCACAATGAATGTCTTTTGTCCTGTTGCCGATGCGATCTTGTCCAGCGCTTCGATATACCGGATCGCATCCAAGTCGTCCTTGATCATCGAAGTTTCCAGCTTTTCAAGCAGATGCTCGACGGCGTCCAGATACCGCTTGGCGATGTCTGCATTGCTGAGCGGCTGCCCGCCGGCAGCAGCGCGCAGTGGCTCCATAAGCTGCTGGAGCAACTCGCGGCGGATGGCCGCTTTCTCTTGCTCCAAGTGGCGGATCGCCAACGCCTGCCCTTCTCCTTTCCGAGCAATCGCTTCCTTTTCCGCCTCTGCGTCGGTAACCATCGTCTGCCGTCTGATCTCGCTGATGTTCTTTGCTTCCAGGGCGTTCGTGGCGTCATCGGAAAGCGTAATAGCCCCAATGTTAGTCGCGACGACTTCGATTCCCAACAGCGCTTTCGTCACCTTGTTGATGCACTCGGTAAACTCGACTGTGAGACGCCGTCGCGACTCATCCGAAATGGACACAAGGTCTTCGAAATGATAACGTCCAATGACGTCGCGCCCAGCGGAATCGGCGACGGATTTAACCGTTTCGGGCCAGTCCTGGCCCTTGGGACTCCAAATCAACGTTCGAATCAATTCCGGATCGTACCGATATTGCCCGCTCGACGCGCTCTGGTTGCCGCGATCGGCGCGATGGAAAACCATCAAATTAAAATTCTTGATCACCATCTTATCGCGCGTCAGAGCAGCGCCAATTTGGACTTTCTCCGTCCGCACCGGCAGATAGACGACAAAGTGCGGCCGCTCGTATTGGGCAAGTTGGTAAAACCCTGCTCCCTCAATCCGAGAAATCCGTCCGCTCCTCTCCAAGACGACGGCATGGCCCTCTTGGACAACCAAAACGCCTGGTCCGCCAAATTTGGCAAAGGAATCGGCCGGTACATGCTTGAGTTCCGACCTGCCACCAGCCACAAGCCAGGTGCCCTTGTTGATGCCCGCTTCCACATCCGCGCAATGGCGATAAAGCTGCTTCTTTTCGTCTTCGGTGAGTTTTTCAAACTCTGGTCCGAGCAAGGCACGAGCCGTCGGCTCTGCCTGAATAAGTAGATAGTCCCAATTGTAGGACTTGGCCTGGTTAAAACCAAAGTATCCGGTCCCCAGAATTATGGCTACATAGCCCAAGGTTAGATTGCCCACGGCGTCATATATGGGTGCGAGAACAGGTAGGAATGCCCCAAATCCGAGGATTAGCCCAAATCCGACAGTCCAGCCCAGCGAGTAGAGCCACCAACTAATCAAAAACCCGCTCAGCCAATCAAAAAAGACATACTTGCCGTCCTTTTGCACTAGGTTAACACGCAGCCAGCTCGTGAACGGCAGGTTCTTCTTCTTGTCGGGAATGTTCTTGACGTACCATGCCGCAAATGGCAAGATGAGCCACAGCCACAGGCCGAGGGCCGCGACGACAAGGAAACGTCCAACTAGAAAAATGAGCTTTTCTCGCGCCGACATTCCTATGGCCCCTTTCCCCGCCGCGCGATGCGCTCCCAAAAGAAACACCCGCTAAATACACGCTTGACTAGCGCGTGTAGATAGCAGGTGTTTGGGTTCTTCGGGAAATTGTCTCGCAGGCAATAGCCGACCACCAGCCCTCCTCGCGACCGGGCAATCAGCACCAGAATGACATATGAGCCAAGTTTCTGCGCCATCTGTAATGGCGCACCTGCGGGGCAAAGTCAAGCTAACTTACAATTTCAGTATACCTGGATGCGGTCAAAATAGCAAATTCAGGACATGTTCGTCTGCCATCCGCTTACCCGTTTATCCGTTCCATATCCGTGTCCGACATCCGTGTTAGACCATCCGCTCCCGTATCTTCGCGCTCGCAAAGTCCAAGAGCGCGACGACGAGGACGATGACCGCGACGATGGTGCCGGCGCGGTGGTATTGCAACTGCCCAAAGTACGTGTTCAGCAGCAGGCCGATGCCGCCGCCGCCCGCAAACCCGATGATCGTCGCCATGCGGACGTTGATGTCCCATTGATAGATCGAGTAGGAGACAAAGGGCGGGACGATTTGCGGGAGAATCGCATACACGATCGCTTGCAGCCGGTTCGCGCCGGTCGCCGTGATCGCTTCCATCGGCCCCATATCAATGTTTTCAATCGCGTCGGCGTAAAGTTTGCCCACGAGCGCGAATGAGGTTACCGCCAGCGCCAGCGTGCCCGCAAAGGGACCGATGCCGACCCAAAAGACGAAGATCGCCACGTATAACAGAGCTTCGATGGAACGCAGCACGTCGAAGATGCCGCGGGCGAGATAATAGATCCAGATGGATAACCGGTTGCGTCCCGTCAAGTTGCGCGCGGCGAGGAAACTGAATGGGATCGCGGCGAACGCGCCCAGCGTCGTCGCCAGCAGGGCTTGGAAGACCGTGATGATCATTTGCTTCATCACGATGTCCGCGATGTTGGACGAAGTGTCAATCGAGAGGAAATCCTGGACGAGCCGGATGAACGTCGGCGCGGGTTCGAGCAGCGTGCGGATGTCAATCCGCGTAATGTACCAGGAGTAGTAGAATATCGCCAAACCCAGGACGAGCAGCATGAGATTGCGCGGCGACCGCCAAAAGGGGCGCGGGCTAACATCTTGGACATGGGTATCGCCGGCGCGGATGCGTTCGCTCAGCGTGCTGCTGATATAGTCCACCAGAATGATGACGATGGCAATCGCCCACAGGGCGGCGGCGTATTGGTTGTACGCCCCTTTGCGAACCGTTTCAAGCACGAAAAAGCCGATGCCGCCGCCGGCCACAAAACCGACCACCGTGGCCGAGCGCATGTTGATGTCCCAGCGCAAAAGCGTGTACGAGAGAAACGGCGGGATAATCTGCGGAATCACCGCGTAGCGAACCGTTTGAAGCAGGTTGGCGCCGGTCGCCGTAATCGCTTCGACCGGGCCCATGTCAATGTGCTCGATCTCCTCCGAATACAATTTGGCGAGCGCGGCAATCGAGTGAATCGTCAGCGCGAGGATGCCGGCGAAATCGCCCAACCCGACCCAGACGATCACGAGCACGCCCCAAATCAGCGTGTCCACCGCGCGGACGATATTGAGGAGACCGCGCGCGACGTAATAGACGATCGTGCCGCCGGGCACGCGGGACATGATATTGTGCGCCGCGAAGAAACTCACCGGGATGGCGAGTATGGTCGAGAAGATAGTGGCGAGCAGGCCAATCGCAATCGTTTCGATCAGCGAGCCGGGCTTGTAGGTCGGAATCGCTTGCCCCTCGGTCGCAAGCCGCAGAGTCACCATCCAGCCCGGCGCGGGTGTATCCGCGACCCGGCCGAAAATATCGCCAAAGTTTTCGCTGGGGGAAATCGCGCCGGTCGTTTCGTCCTGCACAAAGAGGTCGGGATGGATGAGTTCGTTCATGATCGCGCGCGCATCCTGAAAGCGCGTGATCAAACGGTCGGGCTTGATGTCGGTGACGGTCCACGCGAGATAGTAGAGGACGAACGCGGCCAGCAAGAGACCGAGCCAGGTGGGCGATTGTTTGCCCGTGGCGAGCCGCTGCGCGTCGAGGACATTCCAGAGCACGAACAGGGCCAGCGGAATCCAGAGCCACGAGGTCTCGAAAGTGCCAAGCGTGATCAGCCCGATCTTGCCATTGTCTAGTCCCCAATTGACCAGCGCGGCGAGGATGATCGTGGTGAGCAAGATCGAGATGCCGCGCCACGTCTGCTTTAGATAAATCTGACCCGCGCCCGGGATAACGAGCGAGAGGATCGGGACAAACGAGGCATTCTTGGCCGGTACACGCAAAGTCGTAGATGTTTCCATGTCAGACGATGCTCACGCGTTCGGCTTCCTGACCGTAGATCGCCTTGAATTGCTCGTCGTCAATCTGCTTGGGCAGGCCTTGAAAGACCACCTCGCCGTCCTTGAGCGCGATGGCTTTGGTCGCATAGCGATGGACGAGGTCGAGAAAGTGGAGCGAGCACAAAACGGTAATGCCGCGTTCCTTGTTCAACTGCTCGAGGTATCTTAGAATCGAATGCGCGAGGACGGGATCGAGCGAGGCGACCGGCTCGTCGGCAAGCATCAGCTTTGGCTCTTGCATGAGCGCGCGCGCAATGCCCACGCGCTGCTGCTGCCCGCCGGAGAGTGAATCGGCGCGGACGTAGGCCTTTTCGGATAGACCCATCTGCTCCAGATTCGCGAGGGCGCGTTTCTTATCGGCCGGGGAAAAATAGTTTCCCAGACTTTGCCAGGGGTTGATATAGCCGAGCCGGCCCGAGAGGACATTGATCAGCACCGACGAACGCCTGACTAGATTAAACTGCTGGAAAATCATGCCGATCTGGCGGCGGATGTTGCGCAACTCGGAGGTCGGAGCGCCGGTGACGTCAATGCCGTTCCAAATCACCTTGCCGGAGGTCGGCTCGATGAGGCGATTGATGCAGCGGAGCAGCGTGGACTTGCCCGAGCCGCTCAGTCCGATGACGGCGAGGAATTCGCCATCCTTGACCTCGAAACTAACATCTTTCAGTGCCTGCGTGCCATTGGGGTAGTTTTTATAGAGGTGTTTGACTTGAAGCATGGGCATCTGTACCAAATGAAAATTGGGCAGAGGAGCATTTCGCCCCTCTGCCCACTGCTACAATCGGTTTACTTGAAGAGCGAAGCGGGATCAACGCCGGCTTTCTTCAAAAGTTCGGCGAACTCGTCATAGTGCGTAGTCGGTACTTTGACCAGGTTGTCGTAGGTGTACGCTCGCCTCACCACGGCCTTGCCGCCCGGATCGGCCATCATCCCGAGCAACCCGTTCACGGTCGCGTCGCGAATCGCGGCGGGAGTATCCTTGGAGACCTGCATACCGTCGTTCGGAATCTTGTCGGTGACGTAAAAGATGTCAACCTTGTCGTTCACGTCAGGATACGTCTTGAGAACCGATGCGTCGGTGCGGGCGTCAATGAACGTCGCGCCGGCATCGCAGTCGCCCTTGTAAACGGCCGACACCACATTGGGGTGCGACCCGGCGAACTGGCTGGCTTTGAGGTCCTTGTCAGGATTGATCCCGTTGGCTTTCAAGATGACCTGGGGAATGATCGTGCCGGAGGTCGAGAGGGGATCGGTGAAGCAAAAGGTCTTGCCCTTGAGATCGGCCAGAGTCTTGATCGGCGAGCCCTTTTTTGTGATGAACTGACCCTTGTAGTAGGGCTGTTGCTGACCCTTGAGGGCTTTGTCCGGATCGAGATCAACCGTCTGGTAGGCGCGCGTGGCAACCAGGACCGGTTCGACGCCGTACTTTTGCTTGGCAAGAATCGCGGCAAAGGTAGCCAGGAACGAGAAATTGGCCTTGTTCGCGCCCAGGGCTTCGATCGCGCCCGCGTAGCTGGTCTGAACATTGATTTGGAAAGTGAGGCCGGTGATCTTGTTCAAGCACGCGGCAGTCTCC